>CACYWN010000005.1 GCA_902778105.1 uncultured Bacteroidia bacterium | reverse complement strand
GACTTCCAAGTCCGGAAAGCTGGTCATCACGGCTACCCAGGGCAAGGTTGCTGCCGACGGCAAGGACTGCAAACTCGGAATCAAGGTCAATGGAACGTCTCAGTCGGATGACGACGTGGCTCTGGAACCGTACGACCTCGAGAAGCCTCTCCTGGACGCCAAGGTGTACGAATGGAACATCGAGAACACCACGGGGAACGTGCAGGAGATCCAGATCGTGAAAGTCGGCGGCTCCACGTCGCCTTGGATCTACGAAATCGTCTTCAAGGCCAAGTAGCTTTTTTCAAAGGGAGCCGGGGGTGATACCCCGACTCTCTTCCAAGATTCTAAAACACAAGCAGATATGACTTTCATCAACCCTGACTTCATGCTCCAGACGGAGACCGCCAAGAAACTGTACCATGAGCACGCGGAAAAGATGCCCATCATCGACTATCACTGCCACCTCGTTCCGCAGCAGATCGCCGAGAACATCCAGTTCCGCGACATCACCCAGCTGTGGCTCGTGGATGGGCATTACGGAGACCATTACAAGTGGCGCGCGATGCGCGGGAACGGTGTTTCCGAGGATTATCTCACCGGAGGCAAGCATACCGCCTGGGAAACCTTCGAGAAATGGGCGGAGACGGTTCCTTATACGATGCGTAACCCGCTGTATCATTGGACCCACCTGGAACTGAGCCGCGTGTTCGGCATCGACAAGCTTCTTTGCCCGGCGACGGCCCGTGAGATCTTCGAGGAGTGCAATGCGAAGCTGGCGACACCCGAGTTCCGGGGCCAGGCCCTCATCCGCCGGTTTAATGTGGAGGTGGTGTGCACCACCGACGATCCGGCCGACGACCTCCGTTGGCACAAGATGATCGCGGAAAAGCCCTTCGGCACGAAGGTGATTCCCGCCTGGCGTCCGGACAAGGCGATGGCCATCGAGAACCCTGTCGCGTACAAGGCTTATCTGAAGCAGCTTGGCGAGGCCGCCGGGATGGAAATCGACTCCTACCGCGACCTTTGCGAGGCTTTGCAGAAGCGGCATGACTTCTTCGCCTCCATGGGCTGCAAGCTTTCCGACCACGGTCTGGAGAACTTTTACAGCGCCGACTACAAGGAGCTTGAGATCGAACTGATCTTCAAGAAGGTCCTGATGGGCATCGCCCCGAATCCGAAGGAACTGGAGAAGTTCCGCAGCGCCTTCCTGCACGACCAGGCTGTGATGGATGCCGAAGCCGGCTGGGCCCAGCAGTTCCACATCGGTGCCATCCGGAACAACAACACCCGGATGTTCAACGCCGTGGGCCCGGATACGGGCTACGACGCCATCCACGATCCGGAAATCGCGGCTGCCGGCCACCGCTTCTTCGACCGGCTCACGCTGGAAGGAAAGCTTGCGAAGACCATTCTCTACTGCCTGAATCCCAAGGATAACGCCGTCATGATGACGATGGCCTATACCTTCAACGACGGAACCGTTCCAGGCAAGATGCAGTTCGGCTCGGGCTGGTGGTTCCTGGACCAGGAAGTGGGCATGCGCCGCCAGCTGGACTCCCTGAGTAACCTGGGCCTTCTGAGCCGCTTCGTGGGCATGCTTACGGACAGCCGCAGCTTCATCAGCTACCCGCGCCACGAGTATTTCCGCCGCATCCTCTGCGACGTGATCGGAAAGGACGTCGAGCAGGGCAAGCTCCCGGCCTCCGAACTCGATTTCATCGGCAAGATGGTCGAGGATATCTCCTACAACAACGCGAAGAACTACTTTAATTTTTAATGAAGTACATCAAGATCAATCCGTCGGACAATGTGGCGGTCGCGTTGCAGGATCTCGTGAAGGGCGAGGTCGTGGAAGGCATGACCCTGTCGATGGACATTCCACGAGGACATAAAATTGTCCTGAAGGACCTCAAGGCAGGGGAGAACGTCATTAAGTACGGCTTCCCGATCGGGCACGTGACACGCGATGCGGCTGCCGGCACGATGGTGGACCATACCTGTGTCAAGACCAACCTGGAAGGTCTGCTGGAGTACAAGTACGAACCGTCTTTTACCAGACCGGAGTCGGACAAAACTTTTTCCGGCATTCTTCAGCCGGAAAAAGTTTTAGTCCGCGGAGGTCAAAAGACAGTTACGTTTAAAGGATTCCGCCGGACCGACGGACAGGTGGGCGTGCGCAACCAGATCTGGGTCATCCCCAACGTGGGCTGCGTGAACGGCATCTGCCAGACCATTGTGGAACGCTTCAAGGCGGAGATTGCCGGGAAGGAGGGGAGTGTCGACGCCGTCGTCGCTTTCCCGCATAACTACGGCTGCTCCCAGCTGGGCGCGGACCATGAGAATACCCGTACCGTCCTTGCCGACATGGTGCACCACCCCAACGCAGGCGGCGTGCTGGTGGTTTCGCTCGGATGCGAGAACAACCAGCTGGATGCCTTCCGTGAACTGGTGGGCCCGGTCGATGAAAGCCGCGTGCGGATGTTCGTCACCCAGAAGGTGGACGACGAAATCGAATACGGCTTGCAGCAGCTCCGTGAGATCTTTGCCGTCTGCTCGAAGGACGAGCGCGAGGACGTTCCGGTGTCGGAACTCCGCGTCGGCCTCAAGTGCGGCGGTTCCGACGGCCTCAGCGGCATCACGGCGAACCCGCTTCTCGGTGTCTTCTCCGATTGGATCGTTGCCCAGGGCGGCACAACCGTCCTGACCGAGGTTCCCGAGATGTTCGGCGCGGAGACGATTCTGATGAACCGTTGCCAGGATGTGGCAACTTTCGATAAGACAGTCCATTTGATCAACGACTTCAAGGAGTACTTCATGAAACAGGGGATGCCGGTTTACGAGAACCCCTCGCCGGGCAACAAGGCCGGTGGCATCTCCACCCTGGAGGAAAAATCCCTCGGCTGCACCCAGAAGTGCGGAAAGAGCATCGTCCGCGGCGTCCTGAAATACGGCGAGCGCCTGAGTGTCAAGGGACTCAACCTCCTCAGCGCCCCGGGCAACGACCTCGTGGCCTCCACGGCCCTGGCCGCCTCCGGCTGCCAGATCGTCCTGTTCACCACCGGCCGCGGCACGCCGTTCGGGAGTTTTGTCCCCACGATGAAGATTTCCACCAACACGCCCCTGTTCGAGAAGAAGGGCAACTGGATCGACTTCAACGCCGGCGTTCTCGCGGAGGGTGAACCGATGGCGGACGTTTCCGCCCGCTTCATCGACTTCGTTCTCGCCGCTGCCTCCGGCTCCCCGGTGAACAACGAAAAGAACGGCTGGCGCGAGATCGCGATCTTCAAGAGTGGCGTAACCTTGTAGTGAGATGAGAATCCGGTCATTCATCATGCTGCTGACCTCTGTCCTGGCCCTTGCGTGCCAGGGCAAGGAACAGCCTGCGTCCATCAGTTCCCTTTCCCCGTCTTCGCTGACCTATTCCGAGGCGGGTGGGACGCAGACCGTTTCCTTTACGTCAGCACTTGCGTGGACCGTTTCGTCCGATGCGGACTGGGTCACGGTGAGCCCGGCTTCCGGTGCGGCCGGAAAGGTGGAAATCCAAGTTTCCGCTGCGTCAAATGAAGGGTATGACGGACGTTCGGCTACGCTGACGGTCAAGAGTGAGTCTGTTTCGGCTACCATCGCCGTTACCCAAAAGCAGAAGGGAGCCCTGATCCTTTCCACCCTGGCTTATACCGTTCCGGCGGAAGGGGAGACCCTCTCCATCGTAGTGAAGGCTAATTCTGGTGTGACGGCTGCTTCGTCTGTGGATTGGATCCAGGCCGTCTCTACCCGTGGCCTGGAAGAATCGACGTTCCAGTTCACGGTCACAGCCAATGAGGCCGATGAACCCAGGGCCGGGACGATTACCTTCACCAACGAGGCCGGTTCCGAGTCGGTAACCGTGGAACAGGAAGCGGCAGAGAAGCCTGCAGAGCCCGTTTCGGAGACACTTCCGGAAACTGGGGACGTGCCGCTGGACAAACTGTACGGCTATGCCACGGGCGTGACCGGCGGCGATGCGGCCACGTCGGCCAATGTCCTCCATTTTAACAGCGGCAAGGCCCTGCAGACTTGGCTCCTGACCAGGACCAAGGCCGAGAAGAATGGTGACCATACGCCTGTAACCATCTGGCTCAGCGGAACTTTCAAGCCGGATGACGGCCGCGATTTCTCCGAAGCACATCCCTGGTTCGACGTCAAGGAGGTCTCCAACCTGAGCTTCTACGGGACCGACGGTTTCGTCATGGACCGGATCGGCATCTTCTGTGTTCGGGCCAGCAACATCATCATCCGGAACATCAACTTCCAGCAACCGAAGGCCAACAATGGGGCCGATGCCGTGTCCATGCAGGATTGCGACGGCGTGTGGGTGGACCATTGCACCTTCACCTCCCTCAACCAGACCAAGGACTACGAAGACGGTTCCTGCGACATCACCCACGAGTCCAAGAACGTGACCGTGAGCTGGTGCCGGTTCATCAAGACCCAGAAGTCCTGCCTGGTGGGCCATTCCAACAGCGCGTTGGCCGATGTCGCCATCACCGCGACCTTCCATCACAACTGGTTCGACCAGTCCAGTTCGCGCCATCCGCGCGTGCGTTATGGCAAGGCTCACGTATACAACAACCTCTTCGACGGTTGTACGACTTACGGCGTAGGCTCGGCCTATGGCGCAAAGGTCCTGGTGGAGTACAACTACTTCGACAGCGTCCAGCTCCCGACCGACATCTGCACCTATCCCGCCAAGGAGAGCAACGAGTCCAACCTCCAGGGCTCCGTGGCCGGGTATCTGTATGCGACGCAGGATGTCTTCGTGAACCGTCCGGCCAAGGCGAAGGACCCGTATCCGCTGACGAATGTCAAGTACAAGTCCTACGGCGGAGAGACCATCACGCCGCTCACCTATGCCGATTTCAAGCCGGCGTACAGCTATGTCGTCACCCCGGCCGAAGATGTGCCCGAGGTGGTCCGTGGCGGTGCCGGTTACGGCAAGCTCGGCTGGACGGAAGCCCCCGTCGCCGTGAACAACGGCGGCATTACGGACTTCAACGGTTCGGACGATCCCGTAGATCCGGATCCGGACGATCCCGAGGACCCGGACGATCCCTCCGGGGCCCATACGTATGTCATCTGTATGAACGATTCCGCCTCGGTGGTTTCCACGGTGGACGGGAAGTCCGGCAGCACGTATTTCACATATTCCACTTCGGCCGCGGATTTCCGCAATCCCGCCTCGGACAAATACAACGGACCGTTCATCATTGACGGAACCACCTATCAGCGCGGTTTCAAGATGGACAGCAGCGGTTATATCACCTTTACCACTTCCGGCACGCTGAACTCGACCATCCAGTTCTATTCCGCCCGCAGGAAGGAAGCGGATACGGCGGCTCAGATGCAGCTGATTCCCGCCGGCGGTACAGCGACGGTTTTCGACACGCCTTTCGATGCTTATGCCGACTCCGGAGTGATTGCATTGGAGAAGGGAGTGGAATACACCATCAAGCAAAAGAACAAGGAACAGGCGGTCATCCTGGTCGTCGTTACAGAAAGCGAATAAACTATTAATCAATACAATATGGAAAGACTGAACAGAACTTCCGCCCCGCAGGCGAAGCAGTACACCGAAAAGGTCATCCAATTCGGCGAAGGAAACTTCCTCCGGGCGTTCATCGAGTGGATCATCTGGAAGACCAACCAGAAGACGGACTTCAACGGCTCCGTAGTGGTGGTCCAGCCCATCGAGAAGGGCATGGTCGGCTGGCTCAACGAGCAGGACGGCCTGTATCATCTGAACCTCCAGGGCCTGCAGGACGGCCAGCCCGTGGACAGCGTGGACCTCATCGACGTTATCAGCCGGGGTATCAACCCTTATGAGGACTTCCAGGCCTACCTGAAACTGGCCGAACAGCCTCAGATGCGCTTTGTCATCTCCAACACGACGGAGGCGGGCATCGCCTTCGATCCGGCCTGCAAGCTGGACGATGCTCCCGCCGCGTCCTACCCCGGCAAACTCACGCAGCTGCTGTACCATCGGTATCAGTACTTCAACGGTGCGATGGACAAGGGATTCATCATTTTCCCGTGCGAGCTTATCTTCGAAAACGGCAAGCACCTGAAGGAGTGCATCCGCCAGTATATCGACCTGTGGAATCTGGGAGAAGGTTTCCGGAATTGGTTCGAGACGGCTTGCGGTGTGTATTCGACGCTCGTGGACCGCATTGTTCCGGGTTATCCGCGCGACACCGCCGCCCAGCTTTGCGAGCGCGTGGGTTATGACGACCATCTGCTGGACAAGGCCGAGATCTTCCACCTGTGGGTGATTGAGGCGCCGCAGGAAGTTGCCGCCGAGTTCCCGGCCGACAAGGCTGCCCTGCACGTGCTATTCGTGCCGTCCGAGGCCCCTTATCACGAGCGGAAGGTGACGCTGCTGAACGGTCCCCACACCGTTCTGTCGCCCGTGGGCTATCTGAGCGGCCTGAACACCGTGAAAGAGTGCTGCGAGGATCCCGAAGTGGGCCCGTTCGTGAAGAAGGTCATGTTCGAGGAACTCCTCCCGACCTGCAATCTCCCGAAAGAAGAACTCGAGAAGTTCGGCTGCGACGTGATGGAACGCTTCCGCAACCCGTTCGTGAAGCATTTCGTGACGAGCATCATGCTCAATTCCTTCCCGAAGTTCAAGACGCGCGACCTGCCTGGTCTCAAGACCTATCTCGAGCGCAAGGGCGAACTCCCCAAGGGCATCGTCCTGGGCCTCGCCGCCATCTGCACCTACTACAAGGGCGGCAAGCGGGGAGAGGACGAGATCGTCCCGAACGACGACCCGAAGATCATGCAGCTCCTGAAGGACCTCTGGGCGACCGGAGATGTACGCAAGGTGGCCGAGGGCGTCCTGGCCGACGAGTTCATCTGGGGCGAGGACCTCAATGCCATCCCGGGTCTCACTGACCTTCTGTGCGCCGACCTGGCCCTGATCCAGGCCGAGGGAATGCGCGCTGCCGTCCGTTCTGTCATTTCGACCGAAGCGTAGCGAAGTGGAGAAATCTAAAATCTGACAAGATATGGGTGAAACACAGAAAAAACTGATGACCAACTGGCGCTGGTGGCTGTGTTCGCTGCTCTTCGTGGCAACGACGGTCAACTACCTGGACCGCCAGGTCCTGTCCCTCACGTACGAGGAGTTTATCAAGCCGGAATTCCATTGGACCGATGCCAATTACGGTACCATCACTTCGTTCTTCTCCATCTTCTACGCCATCTGCTGCCTGTTCGCCGGCAAATTTGTGGACTGGATGGGTACCAAGAAGGGTTACCTGATCTCCATCGGCGTATGGTCCGCCGGCGCGTGCCTCCATGCCGCCTGCGGCTGGGCGACCGCCCATCTGACCGGCCTGGACAGCGTGGCCGCGATGCGTGCCGTGGAGGTCGGCAGCAAAGCCGCCCTGGCCGTGTCAACGACTTCCGTGTACCTGTTCCTCCTGTGCCGGGGCATCCTCGCCCTCGGTGAATCCGGCAACTTCCCGGCGGCCATCAAGGTGACGGCCGAGTATTTCCCGAAGAAGGACCGCGCCTTCGCGACCTCCATCTTCAATGCCGGCGCCTCCGTGGGCGCGCTGGCCGCTCCGCTGCTGATCCCGCCGCTGGCCGTCAAGTTCGGCTGGGAGTGGGCCTTCATCATCATCGGCGGCCTGGGCTTCATCTGGATGTTCTTCTGGGCCTTCATGTACGACAAGCCCGAGACGAGCAAGCACGTGAACGAAGCCGAGCTCGAGTATATCCATCAGGACGATGCCGCCGAGGCGGCCGAAAAGGCTGCCCTCGCCGAGGAGAAGTCCATCCCGATGCTCCAGTGCTTCAAGTACAGGCAGACCTGGTCCTTCATCGCCGGCAAGTTCTTCACCGACGGCGTGTGGTGGTTCTTCCTGTTCTGGGCGCCTTCCTATTTCAGCAACCAGTTCAACGCTCCCGCGACTTCCGGCCTGGGCCAGGGCCTGATCTTCACGCTCTACGCCATCGTGACCGTGATCTCCATCTTCGGCGGCTACCTGCCCAAGATCTTCGTGGAAAAGAAGGGGATGAACCCGTATGCGGGCCGTATGCTTGCGATGCTTATCTTCGCCTTCTTCCCGATTGCCGCGCTGTTTGCGCAGCCCCTCGGCGTAAACCTGAATTCCCCGTGGTGGCCGGCCATCCTCATCGGCCTCGCCGGTGCGGGCCATCAGGCCTGGAGCGCGAACCTGTTCTCCACCATCGGCGACATGTTCCCGAAGAGCACCATCGCCACCATCACCGGCATCGGTGCCATGGCGGGCGGCGTGGGCTCCATGATCATCCAGAAGGTGGCAGGCAACCTGTTCACCTATGCCGAGAACGCCGGAGCCGCCTTCCACTTCCTCGGATTCGAAGGCAAGCCGGCGGGCTACTTCATCATGTTCTGCTTCTGTGGTGTGGCCTACCTGATCGCCTGGTCCATCATGAAGGCGCTGGTGCCGAAGTACAAGCCGATCGAGGTGTAATGAGAAACGTATTCGCAGCCCTGATGGCGATAGTCGCCGTCAGCGCCTGCGGAAAAGGAGAGGAACCGGTCACTCCGAACCCGGAGCAGCCGGTTCCTTCCGTTCCGCAGAACGTGAAACTGAACAAGGCGGGCGAGACGAGCCTGACCTTCCAGTGGGACCCGGTTGTTGGCGCTGTGTCCTATGGCTGGAAACTAGCGAAGGACGGGACCACGGTAGCCGAGAATACTGAAAAGACCCGGAACTGTACGGTGAACTCGCTGGAGAAAGGAACCGTATACACCTTCTCTGTCTGCGCCACTAACGCTTCTGGCTCATCGGCCTACAGTACGCCCATCCAGGCGAAAACGGAGGGAACTCAGCCTTTGCCGCCGGATCCGTCCGCTACGGTCCTGTGCGTGGACGCCCCGCTGGTCATCCCGTTCGACAAGGCGCCTGTTCTCGGTACATCCGGCCTCGTGCAGGTGTTCAAGAGCGACGGAACCCTGGTGGACAGGATTGACCTGGCCGATATCTCCAAGGTGGAGATGCTCTCCGACGGCACGATGATCCCCAAAGGGGCCGATGCGGACGCCGGCATGATCGCCATCAACAATGACTCTTCTTTCCACACCTTCATGGATGCCCTCCACAGCAACCAGTACCGCATTGTCCATTATACCCCTTTCCGGGTTGTTGGTAAGACGCTGGAGATCAAGTTGCACAATGAAGCCCTTGCTTTCGGTGAGAGCTATTATGTGACGGTGGATGAGTCTGTTGCGGGCAAGGCTGTAGGGAAGGACGACATGCCCTTCACCGTGAAGGCAGCCCCCTCCGGGAAGGTGTTCAAGGTTGCGGCCGACGGGTCCGGCGATTTTTGCACCGTGCAGGGGGCGTTGAGCCACATCAGCCGTGCGGTAGGGAAGGATGACGCCGTTACCATCGAGATTGGCGAGGGAACCTATCGGGAACTGCTGTTCCTCCGCAATAAGAACAACGTGACCATCCAGGGTGCGTCCCGGGAGAAGACCGTCATCGCCTACCCCAACAATGACTCTTACGAGACCGGTTCCGGAGCGTCCGTATCGGCCCGTCCCGCCTTGGGCAAGTCCATCGGCAAATCCGGCGGACGCAGCGTTTTCCTCGTGGAAGGCTGCGACAACCTGGTCCTGGAGAACCTGACCATCGAGAATACGTATTCCATCCCTTCACACAAAGGCCAGGCGGAGACCATCTACTTCAACTCCCAGTATCGGCTCACAGTGGAGGATTGCTCCCTGATTTCCTGGCAGGACACCTTCCTGTGCAAGGGAAAGGTATGGGTACACAACTCCTTGATAGCCGGGCACGTGGACTATATCTGGGGCTATCCCGAAGCTTGTCTGTTCGAGGACTGTGAAATCCGCTCCCGTGCGGGCGGCTACATTGTCCAGGCCCGCATCAACAAGGTCACCGACAAAGGATTCGTGTTCCTGAACTGCCGTTTGACGGCCGAAGATGGCGTGGCCGACGGAAAGATGTACCTGGCGCGTTCCGGGGGCTCTGCGGACTACTACGACAATGTCGTATTCGTTGGATGCACAATGGGTTCCGTCATCGCTCCGGCCGGCTGGCACACCTCTCCGGTTCCCAACCCGTCCACGCCCACCGCAGCTTCCGGCTGGCGTGAGTACGGCTCCGTGGACCCGTCGGGGAAGGCCATCACAGGCCATAACGCCTCCGGTAAGGTCCTAACCGATTCGGAAGCCGCGCCCTTCTCCTCGCGCGAGGCCGTCCTCGGCTGGTAACTTGTGGCGGCTATATTCCTGATTGGCAGCGTTTTAAATAGGTATGCCCTGTGATTCGAATCACAGGGCATACCTATTCTTGTTGCTGATTCTTAGCGAGTTAAGCGCCACAGAAGCGCCTACACCAGTCCCTGGTCCACCATGGCGTCGGCGACTTTGATGAAGCCGGCGATATTGGCGCCTTTGACGTAGTTCACGTAGCCGTCGTCGCCGGTCCCGTACTTGAGGCAGGAGGCGTGGATGTCGGACATGATGCGGTGCAGATAGGTGTCCACTTCCTCGGCGGTCCATTTCTGGCGGATGGAGTTCTGCGTCATCTCCAGGCCGGAGGTGGCGACGCCGCCGGCGTTGGATGCCTTGCCGGGCGCATAGAGGAGTCCGTTCGACTGGAAGATGCGGATAGCTTCCGGGGTGGAAGGCATGTTGGCGCCTTCCGCTACGCAGAAGCAGCCGCCGGCGACAAGCCGCTGGGCATCTTCCTTCCCGATTTCATTCTGCGTGGCGCAGGGGAGGGCAATGTCGCAGGGAATGCGCCAGGGGCGCTCGTCCGGATAGTAGGTCGCCTGCGGGTAACGGGTGACGTACTCCTTGATTCTTCCACGGCGGAAGTTTTTGAGTTCGAATACGTAAGACATCTTCTCCTCATTCAGTCCTTCAGGATCGTGGATGAAGCCGTTGGAGTCGGACAGGGTGACGACCTTCGCCCCCAGGCGCATCGCTTTCTGGGCGGCGTACTGGGCTACGTTGCCGGAGCCGGAGATGTCGACGGTCTTTCCTTCGAACGTTTCACCCCGGGTGGCAAGCATCTGCTCGGTGAAGTAGCACAGGCCGTAGCCGGTAGCTTCCGGACGCAGGCGGGAACCGCCCCAGCCCTGGCCCTTGCCGGTGAGCGTACCGGTGAATTCGTCCCGGAGCCGCTTGTACTGGCCGAACAGGTAGCCGATTTCCCGGCCGCCCACGCCGATGTCGCCGGCCGGCACGTCCGTGTCCTGGCCGATATGGCGCTGAAGCTCGGTCATGAAACTCTGGCAGAAGCGCATCACCTCCGCATCGGAGCGTCCTTTCGGATTGAAGTTGGACCCTCCCTTGGCCCCGCCCATGGGGAGGGTGGTGAGGCTGTTCTTGAAGGTCTGTTCGAAGGCAAGGAACTTCATGATGGAAAGGTTCACGCTCTCGTGGAAACGGATGCCACCCTTGTAGGGGCCGATGGCGCTGTTCATCTGCACACGATAGCCGCGGTTGATGTGGATCTCGCCCCGGTCGTCCATCCAGGGGACACGGAACATGATGACCCGTTCAGGCTCTACCATCCGCTCCATGATCTTCAGGTCCAAAAGGTGGGGGTACGCCATGATGTAGGGAGCGACGCTCTCCACCACTTCGCGCACGGCCTGATGAAACTCAGGCTCTCCCGGGTTCCGCGCGAGCACGCCCGCCATAAACCCGTCGATGTAGTTTTGGGTGAATTTGTCCATTTTATATACACTGCTAAGATTAACCGTTTACAAACATAATAAATTTTTTTAATAGTCGGCACATTTTGCACCGAAAATAATCTAAAAAAATATGAACAGATAATATATATTACTGATTATCAGCTAATTATATTATTATTAATTCGTTCTTTCACGAGCCGGGAGTGACCTTTCAATTTGAAATTGTGATTCTTCCGTTTTTTCCGTACATTTGCCAAAGAGAAGCACAATCAAATGGTCTCCGAACTCATTGACAAGTATATCTGGCTGGTGCAGACCTTCGTCGACGCAGGTCCGCAGGGCCTTTCGTTGCAGGAACTGTCCCGTCGTTGGACCGACCGGTACGGTGGGAGCGATTACCCGCGCCGCTCATTCAACAACCACCGGGCCGCCATTGCCGAGGTATTCGGTATCGAAATCGCGTGTAACCGCAGTACGAACTGCTATTATATCGATGCGGGGGAGAGTGCCGTGGACAAGCGTCAGTCCGTGGACTGGCTGATCAATACCTTTACGGTGAACAGTCTCCTGTCCCTGGGAAAGGAGCGCCTGTCCGGCCGGGTGGCCGTGGAGGACATCCCTTCCGGGCAGAAATTCCTTGTTCCCGTGATGCAGGCGATGCTGGACGACGCCGTCATGGAACTACGGTACCATAAGTATATGAGCGAGGGCGAGGAAGTCCGGCACATCCGTCCGTACGCCGTCAAGGAATACGCCAAGCGTTGGTACATCGTCGCCTTCAGCGAGGAGGCCGGCGCCCTTCGCGTCTATGCGATGGACCGTATCCTTTCGCTCACGCCGACGGGGGAGAGATTCCGGATGCCGCGGGAGTTCAAAGTGGACGAAATGTTCGAGGCAAGCTATGGTATCTACCCGCCCGAAGACGAGCCGCCCGTGCTGGTGACGGTCCGGACGACACCCCGCGAGGCCGCCTATCTCAAGGACCTCCCGATCCACCCCAGCCAGGTGTATCTGGGGGAGGACAGTGACGGCCGGAGCCTCTTCGTTTTCCGCGTGATTCCGAATCCGGACCTCGTGATGGAGCTGTGCAAACGGGGGTCCAGGCTGGAAGTTGTGTCTCCGGAGGCTTTACGGCAGCAAGTAATCGATGAGCTAAATAACGCATTGAAAATGTATGAATGAAACAAATATGTTTAATATGAAAACAAAAATGTTAACCATCGCGGCGGCGGCTTTTGGCCTCCTCGCGTGCACCCAAACTGCCATGAAACCAGAGCAAGGCTACATCGGACCCTCCGACATCCAGGTCCCGGACGGCCGGATGTCTCCCGAGGTCCTGCTGTCCCTCGGCCGGCTGTCGGATCCCCAGCTTTCACCCGATGGAAAGACCATCCTTTACGGCGTAAGCTACACTTCCATCCAGGACAACCGCAGCGTCCGCAACCTCTTCACGATTCCTTTGGATGGAGGGGAAAAGACCCAGCTTACGATGGACGGCAAGAGCATCAATAACGCCCGCTGGTCCCCGGACGGTGAGTCCATCTATTTCCTCCAGGGAGGCCAGGTCTGGAAGGCGCCTTACACGGCCGGCAAGCTCGGCGCCCGTGTCCAGGTCACCAACGTTCCCAAAGGTGTCGAAGAATTCTCCCTCTCCCCGGACGGCTCCCAACTGATGTTTGTCAGCTCCGTCCACAGCGCCGTCGAGCGTCCCGTCGACACCGACCCGATGCTGGACAAGGCCGATGCCTATGCGACCGAAGACTTGATGTACCGCCACTGGGACCACTGGGTGGAGGACATCAACCATACCTATGTGGCGCCCCTGTCCAATGGAATCATCACGGAAGGCCTGGATATCCTGGGCGGACCGGACGTACGGTATCAGCTTCCGAACGGCCCCTTCGGCGGTATCGAAAACCTCTGCTGGAGCCCCGACGGCCGTTACATCGCCTATTCCTGCAAGAAAAAGGAAGGAAAGGAATATGCTTTCTCCACCGATACCGAAATCTACGTTTACTGCATCCTGACCGGGGAAACCACCGTCATCCCGATGGGCGGCGGCTACGATACCGTCCCTGTCTGGAGCCCCGACGGCAGCAAACTTGCCTGGCTGTCGATGGCACGTAACGGCTATGAGGCCGACAAGGTGCGCCTGATGGTCGCCGACGTCGTCTACGGGCCGGAAGGGGAGGGCCAGACCGCCAATCCCGCCATCGAAAATATCACAGACCTGACCGCCGACTTCGCCTACAATGCCGACGGCCCCGTCTGGGCGGCCGACAGCAAGTCACTGTATTTCAATTCCCTCGTGGAGGGTGTCCAGGGCATCTTCAATGTGATCGCCGATCCCGAGACGGCTTTCTTCCGCCTCACCGCCCCGACCCTCTGGTTCGATTTCGGCTCTCCGTTCGCCGTCCTTCAGGACGGAACCCTCCTTACCACCTATTGCTCGATGGACTTCCCGACCGAACTGGTCTCGGTCAATGACAATTCCATCCATCAGCTCACTTTCGAAAACGCCCATATCCTGGACCAGCTGGACAAGCATGAGACTGAGGCCCGGATGGTCCCGACCGCCGACGGCGGCGAGATGCTCACCTGGGTTCTGTATCCTCCGAAGTTCGACCGGACCAAGGAATATCCCGCCATCGAAATCTGCCTCGGCGGTCCCCAGGGCACCCTTTCCCAAGGCTGGTCCTACCGCTGGAACTACTGCCTGATGGCCCATCAGGGGTACGTCGTCGTCCTTCCGAACCGCCACGGCACGACCGCTTTCGGCCAGCCCTGGTGTGAGCAGATCTCCGGTGACTACATCGGTCTGAACATGCAGGATTATCTGGCTGCCGGCAAGATGATCAAGGATGAGCCCTTCGTCGGTAAGCTCGCTGCATGCGGTGCTTCCTATGGTGGCTACAGCGTTTATTATCTGGCTGGTATACACGGCGACCTGTATGACTGCTTCATCTCCCATGCGGGCATTTTCAACGAGGAGCACATGTATATGACCACCGAGGAGATGTGGTTCCCGAACTGGGACAACGGTGGCATTCCGCACGAGTTCGCCTACGAAGAAGGCCAGATGGGCGCTGCCGGCGACGGCATCACCTTCGGCGGCCTCCAGCAGGCCGGCTCCCCGTGGTCCAACGCCCCGAAGGCCGTACGCCACTATGCCAACTCTCCGCACAAACTCGTCAAGAACTGGCATACTCCGATCCTGTGCATCCACGGCGGAATGGACTTCCGCGTCCCGTATGACGAGGGCATGGCCGCCTTCAACGCCGCCCAGATGATGGGCGTTCCCTCCAAACTCATCGTCTTCCCGGGTGAGAACCACTGGATCCTCCAGCCGCAGAATGCCCTCTACTGGCATCGCAGTTACTTCGACTGGCTGGCCCGATGGCTCGGTCCGGCAAGTTCACCGACCGGGAATGAGTGATCAGGAAATCTTGGAATAGTCCTTCCGGACGTATTTGTCTTTCCGAAGCTCGGCCGCGAGAACCGCGTTGCCGGGCTTTTCCAATGTCGGGTCGAGATCAAGGATATGGGAGGCGTACCCCCGGGCGTCGGAGAGGATGATGCCGTCACGGGCGAGGGAGGCGATGTTCAGGGTGATGGGGAGGCCGGACTGCTGGGTGCCCTCCAGATCCCCGGGACCGCGCATCTTCATGTCTTCCTCGGCTATCTCGAATCCGTTTTCCGTGGCGCACATGAGGTCCAGCCGCTTCTGCGATTCCTTGGAGACCTTGTACCCCTTCATGAGGATGCAGAAAGACCGTTCCGCACCCCGGCCTACGCGACCGCGAAGCTGGTGTAACTGGCTGAGCCCGAACCGTTCCGCGCTTTCTATGACCATCACCGAGGCATTGGGGACATCCACACCCACTTCGATGACCGTGGTGGAAACGAGGATGTTGGCCCGCCCGGCGACGAACGCCGCCATGTGGAAAGCCTTGTCCTCGGCAGACTGCTGCCCATGGACGATGGCCACCTGGTATCTGGGTTGCGGGAACTGCTTGATCACTTCCTCATATCCCAGTTCCAGGTTCTTGTAGTCCAGTTTTTCACTTTCGAAGATCAGGGGATACACGATGAAGGCCTGGCGCCCCTTGGCAATTTCGTCACGGATGAAATTGTACATGGCGATACGCTTGTTCTCGCCCACGCACAGGGTCTGGACCGGTTTGCGTCCGGGGGGCATTTCGTCAATGACGGAGACGTCCAGGTCGCCATACAGGGTCATCGCCAGGGTGCGGGGGATCGGGGTTGCCGTCATCACAAGGACGTGCGGGGCGATGCCGCCGGCGCCTTTCGACCACAGCCGTGCCCGCTGTTCCACGCCGAAACGGTGCTGCTCATCCACAATGGCCAGCCCCAGGGCCTTGAATACGACCGTGTCTTCGATGAGGGCATGGGTGCCCACGATGAGGCCGATGCTGCCGTCCTGGAGGCCGGCGTGGATCTCCCGCCGGGCAGCCGCGCCGGTGGATCCGGTGAGAAGGGCCGCCTTCACGCCCGTAGGCGCCAGATACTTGGAGATATTGTTGAAATGCTGATTTGCAAGTACCTCTGTAGGAGCCATCAAACAGGCCTGGTAACCATTCCCGATCGCGATGAGGGCAGACAGGACGGCCACCATCGTTTTTCCGCTGCCCACGTCTCCCTGCAGGAGCCGGTTCATCTGGTGTCCGCCCTTGAGGTCCTCGCGGATTTCCTTGATGACCCGTTTCTGGGCGCCGGTGAGCTCGTAGGGGAGTGCCTGGTAGCAGCGGTTGAATGCCTCGCCCACGCGGGGCATTGCAAAGCCGACGGCATTGCGGCTGCGGATGTATTTCTGCTTCAGGAGCGACAGCTGCAGATAGAACAGTTCCTCGAACTTGAGCCGGTACGTAGCCTTGGCCAGGGCATTCTGGTCCGTCGGAAAGTGGATCTGGCGCAGCGCGAAACTCAGCGGAACCAGCCCCTTTTCCTGCAGGATGTAATCCGGCAGACTCTCCTCCAGCGTGGGAAGGACCAGTTCGAGGGCCGACGATACCAGTTTGAGCATCAGCTTTCCCGTGATGCCGCCCGTCTTGAGCTTCTCCGTGGAAGTATAGACGCCGGTCAGTACGCCGGAGCGCGCCGCATCCGGGGCGTCGAATTCCGGATGGACCATGTTGATCCGTCCGTTGAAGGTCTGCGGCTTGCCGAAGAACAGGAAGGTCGATCCCGGGACCAGCCGGGGTTGCATCCACTTGATGCCCTTGAAGAAGACGACCTCCATCTCCCCGCTGTCGTCGCCGATGATGACCGAGAGCCGGTGTGCAAGATTGTACTTGACCTGTTCGGCGGTGATTTCCGCCCCGTTCTTGGCGAACAGCCGGGCTTTCAGGACCGTGCCGATCACCTGGATGTAAGCCTGGTCGGGATGGATGTCTGCGATTTTCTGGACGGTGCTGCGGTCGATGTACCGGAAAGGATACAGACGCACGAGGTCTCCGACCGTGTTCACACCCAGTTCGTTCCTGAGAAGCGCCGCCCTCCGCGGGCCTACCCCCGGAAGGTACTGGATATCCGTATCCATCGCCGTCTTCATAGCACAAAAATAATAAATCTTTCGTAACTTTGCATCCTATGGAAAAGATGGTAGTCGATAACGACACGTTCTTTGCCGACGTGCTCCGGGTCCTGGGACAGGGCAGCCGGGTGACGATTCCCGTGAAGGGGTTCAGTATGCTTCCCTTCATTCGCGGGGGCAAGGACCTCGTCGTGCTGGAAAAGGCCGGGGATGTCCTGAAAGCTGATGATATCGTCCTTTTCCATGTCGGTCCCGACGATGGAGGACGGTACGTGATGCACCGCATCCTCTCCATTGACGGCGATGCCGTAGATATCATGGGCGACGGCGTTCCGGAGAATCACGAGCACGTCCGCCGGCACCAGATCCTTGCCAAGGCCGTGGAAATCCTCCGGGGCGGCAAGCGCTCCGTGGACCCTTACAGCCCGGGGCAGCTCCGCCTGGTCCATTTTTGGCAGGGGATCCGGCCGCTGCGGCGGTACATCCTGTTCGTATACCGGCACCTGCCATGGAACAGAAGTTGGATTAAAGAAAATGTAACGATATGAAAATCAAGGAAGGATTTGTACTCAGGACGATCTGCGGACAGCACGTCGTCTCGGGAGAGGGAACCGGCAACGTGAACTTCTCCAAGCTGGTGAGCCTCAACGACACCGCGGCCTACCTCTTCGAGGCTGCGCAGGGAATCGATTTTACTGCGGAAACCCTCGCCGACCTGCTCCTCAACGAGTATGACGTAGACCGGGAGACCGCCATCAAGGATGCCGCAGCCCTCTGCGACCAATGGAAGGAGATCGGACTCATCGCTTAGAGACGCAGTTCTTCGCGCTCCTGCGGTCCGGACTTTGGAACGAAGTCCCGGACCGGGCGCTGATGGACGGGGGGATCGACTGGGAAGCCCTGTACCGCCTGTCCTTCGAACAGACCGTCGTCGGTCACGTGACCGATGGTATCAACCATCTTCCGCCGGAGTTCCTGCCCTCCGAACCCGAGCGGCTGGACCCCTTCCTGGGGGACCTGATGGCCACTTCCCAGCGGAATGCCAAACTGAACGCCTTCATTCCCAAGGTATTCAAGGCCTTGCGGGAGATTCCCGTCGTCCTGGTCAAGGGCCAGTCCCTGGCCTGTGACTATTCCGATCCCGGTCATCGGATGCCCGGTGACATCGACCTCCTGCTCCTGCCCGCTTCCTATGAAGCGGCGAAGGCCATCCTGCTGCCCAAGGCGACGAAAGTGGCTGGGGAAGACCGGGAAACCTTCCATCAGGGGATGCATTTCCACAGCATCGAGGTCGAGGTTCACGGGAGCATCTCCACGCTGATGTCCAGGAAGTTGGACCGACAGCTCGCCGTCCTGCTCGAGGAACAGTTCGACGGTCGTGCACTGCCTGCGGTTTCCATTGACGGAGCGGAGATTCCAGTCCCGGAGGCCGGTTTCAACGCGGTATATATCTTCGTCCATTTCCTGCATCACTACTGGTCCGGCGGCGTGGGGCTCCGGCAGCTCGTGGACTGGATGACGTTCATTTCCGTCCACAAGCGGGACATCCATCCCGTGCTGTTGGAACAGACCCTGGACAAGTTGGGCCTCAAGCATCTCTGGCAGGTGTTTACAGGTTTCGTCCAGGAGTACCTCGGCTGCCCGGCGGAGAAACTGCCGCTGGCCGCCCGTCCGGACCCGGCGAAGAACGCCCGTATCTGGAACTATATCCGCCGCTCCGGCAATTTCGGCAAGAACAAAGACCGGACCCGGAGCGATAAACCTTATCTCATCCGGAAAATCCATTCATTCTGGCGACTGACGGTGGCCGACCGATTGCGTCATTTCCGGGTGTTTCCCAAGGAATCCTTCCGCTTTTTCATGGGAGCCTTTGGCTATGGACTTCAAAGACTTGCAAATGGCGAATGAAAGATATACTTAAATATTTGCGCTGGCTTTGGTCGCACTCCGTCGGAGCGCGGGCGGCGGTTCTCGTGAACATCCTGCTCGGCTCCCTGAACGTCGGCCTCAACCTGGTTTTCATCTTCCTGTGCAAGCGCCTGGTGGACATCGCTACAGGAGTCGTCCCTGGAAGCCTGGGCTGGTACACGGCCGTCGTCCTTGTCGTCGTCGTTCTCCGGCTCGTCATCTCCGCCGTCAACGTCCGCGTAGAGAACCTCACCAACTCCAAGATGAATTTCATCATTCGGAAGGGCCTCTATTCCAACCTCCTCTATGCCGAATGGCTCGGGAAGGAGAAGCGCCATACGGGTGACACCGTGAACCGCCTCGAATCCGACGTGAGCAATGTCACGAACGTCATCGTTTCGGACGTCCCGCAGATTTTCACCACATCGGTCCAGATGGTCGCCGCCATCGTCTTCCTGTGCACGATGGAGTGGCGCCTGGCCGCGCTGCTGGTGCTCGTCACGCCGCTTTTCATTTTGTTCAGCAAGGTCTTTGTCCGGCGCCTCAGGGAAATGACCCGCGGTATCCGGGAAACGGAAAGCCAGGTCCAGAGCCACCTGCAGGAGAGCCTCCAGCACCGGATGGTGATCCAGTCCATGGAGAACGAAGGCCGGATGGAAGACCGCCTGGACGACCTCCAGGACCGGGAATTCGGCCAGATCAAGGAGCGTACCCGCTTCAACATCTTTGCCCGGACGATGGTGAGCGCCGCTTTCTCCTTCGGCTATATAGCCGCTTTCCTATGGGGCGTGTACGGCATTTCCAAGGGCTCCCTGACCTTCGGCGTCATGACCGCTTTCCTGCAGCTCGTGGGGCAGGTCCAGCGTCCGCTGGTGAGCCTGACCCGGCAGATCCCTTCCCTCGTGTATTCCACCACCTCCATCGACCGTCTCATGGAACTGGAGGACGCCCCCAAGGACAATTCGGTGGAATCCATTAAACTCGCCGGTCCGACCGGCATCCGGGTGACGGGGCTAGGCTATCGGTATCCGGATGGTAAGCGGATGATCCTGAAGGATTTGACCTTCGACTTCCCGCCCACGTCCCGGACGGCCATCGTAGGCGAGACCGGAGCGGGAAAAAGTACCCTCATCCGCTTGATGCTTTCCCTACTCAAACCCGTGGAAGGAAGCGTGACCCTGTATGATGGCCGGCAGGAAGTGCCGGCATCCGCCGCCACCCGATGCAACCTGGTCTACGTCCCGCAGGGAAATACCCTGTTCAGCGGAACCATCCGCGAAAACCTCCTGATGGGCGATCCCGAAGCGACGGAAGAGCAGATGTATGAGGCTCTCCAGACGGCCGTGGCGGGTTTCGTCTTTGAACTCCACGACGGCCTGGACACCCTCTGCGGGGAAGGAGGCGCCGGGCTGAGCGAAGGCCAGGCCCAGCGCATCGCCATCGCCCGCGGCCTGCTGCGTCCCGGCAGCATCCTGCTGCTGGACGAGTTCAGTTCCTCGCTCGATCCCGAGACTGAGGCGAAACTGATGGAAAACCTCACGAAAAAAGCGGCAGGTAAGACGATGATCTTCATTACCCACCGCGAGAAGATTGCGGGCTATTGCGACCGGACCTGCCGGATCGACCGGCTGTCCTAACCGTGCAACTGGTCGTATTCCAGTCTGTGGTTGAAAATGTCGATGGCCATGTAGATGGCGTGCAGCATGGAATGCGGGTCCGCCTGGTCGCGGCCGGCCATGTCGTAGGCCGTTCCGTGGTCCGGTGACGTGCGTACGACCGGAAGTCCGGCGGTGAAGTTCACTCCCTCCGAGAACGCGAGCGCCTTGAACGGAGCCAGGCCCTGGTCGTGGTACATGGCCAGCGTGGCGTCGAACCGCCCGTAATTGCCCATGCCGAAGAATCCGTCGGCGGAGTAGGGGCCGAAGGCGAGGATGCCCTCCGCCTGTGCCTCCTGGACGGCCGGAAGGATGATTTCCTTCTCCTCGTCACCCAGCAGGCCGCCGTCGCCGCAGTGCGGGTTGAGACCCAGGACGGCGATTTTCGGGTTCAGGATGCCGAAATCCCGCTTCAGCGAGGCGTCCATCAGCCGGAGTTTGGAAAGGATGCCCTCCCTGGTCAGGGAGCCGGGAACGTCCTTGAGGGGAATGTGGCCGGTAACCACGCCGACCTTGAGCTGGGGGGAAACCATCAGCATCGTGATGTCCCTGGCCTGGAAGGCGTCCTGCAGGTATTCCGTGTGCCCGGTATAGCCGAAGCCTTCGGAGGTCATCGCCCGCTTGTTGATGGGGGCGGTCACCAGGACGTCGATATAGCCGTCTTTCAAGTCCTTCACAGCTGCCTCCAGCGAGAGCATCGCGGCTTTCGCGGAATCCGCGGTGGACTGGCCGGGCTCGGCGTAAAAGTGGTCCGGCAGGCAGTTGACGATGTTGATCCGTTTCTGGTGGACGTCCTTCGCGGAGTGGATGACGTAGGTTTCCATCTGGTCGAGGTCGTGGACCTGCTTCCGGTAAAACCCGAAGATCTTCGAGGATCCGTAAACCACGGGGGTGAAGGATTCCAGAATGCGGGAGTCCGCGAGGGACTTGATGATGACTTCATATCCGATGCCGTTGCTGTCACCCTGGGTGATGCCGACGACGAGTTTGGGCTTGCTCATATGATTGTTCCTTGATTTTCAGCGATATAACCGGTATCTTCCTGGAGATTGTCCCCATTGTAGGCCGCTACGGCCAACTGGTCGCAGCGCTCGTTCTCGGGGTGGCCGGCGTGGCCCTTGAGCCAGTTGAAGGAAACGCGGTGGCGATGGTAGACGGCGTCGAAACGGAGCCACAGGTCCACGTTCTTCTTTTTCGCGAACCCTGACCGTTTCCATCTTTCCAGCCAGCCTTCGTTGATGGCCTTGACCACGTATGAGGAGTCGCTCCACACGTGGACTTCCGCATTGTCCCACTTGATGGCTTCCAGGCCCTTGATCACGGCGAGGAGCTCCATCCGGTTGTTGGTGGTGAGGCGGAACCCTTCCGACATTTCCTTTTCCCGTCCCGCACAGCGCAGGACGACACCGTATCCGCCGGGACCGGGATTTCCGCTGGCGGCGCCGTCGGTGTACAGGAATATGGGGGGTCTTTTCGGTTCCATGTATGCAAAGATAGTACTTTCCGGTCAATAATTTGCTTTCCTAAAGGAAAAACCGTAATTTTGTACGCTTTATACGTACCTGAGAATATGAAGAAAATACTGCTCATAGCGGCTGTGGCCGCCGCCGTCACGGCCCTGGTTTCCTGCAACCCGGAAACCTACAAGAAAATCAACTACCTGCAGGACGTCCGACAGGATACGACGATGACGATGAAAGTGAACAACGGCATCATCATCCAGCCCCAGGACCAGCTGTCCATCATCGTGACCAGCCGCGATCCCAAAATGGCCGTTCCGTTCAACCTTTCCGTGTCCACGTTCTACACCGGCTCCGAGCTGTCATCCAGCGGCGGCGCCAGCCAGCGCATCACTGGGTATGTGGTGAACAATGAGGGAGACATTACGTTCCCTTCCCTGGGCTCCGTCCATGTGGCCGGCCTCAACCGGTGGGAACTGCAGGACCTGATCAAGGACAAACTGGCGGACGAGGGCCTTCTGCGCGATGCCGTCGTCACGGTCGAATTCCTGAATTTCAAGGTCTCCGTCCTCGGGGAAGTCACTGCGCCGGGCACCTACAGCGTCACCGGCGACAAGATCACCATCTTCCAGGCCCTGGCACTGGCCCGCGACCTCAC
Organism: uncultured Bacteroidia bacterium; assembly: GCA_902778105.1. Lineage (GTDB taxonomy): Bacteria > Bacteroidota > Bacteroidia > Bacteroidales > UBA932 > Cryptobacteroides. Next base: position 71,945 of record CACYWN010000005.1, on the reverse strand, counting down.
CATCTACGGCCAGCGTGAGAACGTCCAGGTCATCCGTGAGCAGAACGGCCGCCGGCACATCTATACGCTGGACCTGACGAATTCCGACATTTTCAAGTCGCAGGCCTATTATCTCCAGCAGAACGACGTCGTGTACGTGACGCCCTCCAAGGTACGTGCAGGACAGGGCGAGATCAACGAGAACTATTTCAAGTCCGGCAGCTTCTGGATTTCCCTCGCCTCCATTTCCATGACAACGGTCAATTTCATCATCGCCCTTACCAACCGGGCCAAGAGCAACAAATAGCATTATGGCAGAAAGCAATCAGAATAACTATCCCGTCTTCAACGGACAGGGAAACTCCGAGGAGGAGCAGACCCTCCAGCTGACCGACCTCTGGGCCCTCATCTGGGACAACAAGTGGTGGTACGTTTTCTGTATCCTCACGGCCCTGGTCATCGCCGGATTCTATCTGTACAAGACTCCGAAGACCTACAGCCGAACCGAAAAGGTGATCGTGGACGAGGATTCCCAGGCTTCGATGATGCGTGACCTCACCTCCTTCGCCGGGACGGCGCGCCGGTACAGTTCCGGTACGAACGTGGACAACGAAATCGAGGCGTTCAGCGCTCCGGACCTGATGCAGAAGGTTGTCACCCGCCTGGGTCTCGAGACTTCCTACGTGGACAACCAGTTCCTCCGGGTGCGGGAGATGTACAAGAACAGTCCCATCGAACTGCAGTTGCCCGGGGAAATCGCCGCCTCCAGTTTTTCCTTCAATATCTCCAAGGGGAAGGACAGCACCTTCGTCGTCCGCGACTTCTTCGTGGGGGCCGAAGAGTTCAAGGGTTTCAAGGCCACCGGCCATCTGAAGGACACCCTCGAGACCCCTGTCGGCAACATCATCATCTACCCGTCCCTCAGCTTCGACAAGTGGCACAATGACATCACGGTCTCCTGGGTCAATGCCGCCCGCCGGGCGAAGTCCTATTGCTCCCGCCTGTCCGCCGGACTCTCCAGCAAGCAGTCCTCCGTCGTGGTCCTCTCCCTGAAGGACGTGTTCCCGGCCCGCGCCGAAGCCGTCCTGGGAACCCTCCTGGACATCTACAACGAGGAATGGGTGGAAAACAAGAACCAGTCCGTGCGGAACACGTCCCTGTTCATCAATGACCGTCTGAATGTCATTGAACGGGAACTGGGCGGCATCGAGCAGGACCTCAAGGACTACAAGCAGAGTCACAACATCACGAACGTACAGCAGGTGGGCAACGCCTACATGCAGCAGTCCACGGCCTATTCTGCCCAGGGCTTCGAGGCGTCCAACCAGCTCGCGATCGCCAAGATGATCAAGCAGTTCATCAACGATCCCGCCCATGTGAACGACCTGATGCCTGCGAACTCCGGCTTGTCCAGCGCCAACATCGAGTCGCAGATCCGCGAGTACAACAACGCCCTCCTCGAGCGCGACCGTTCTCTCAACCTTTCCAGTGAGAACAACCCGTACGTCCAGGACCTCAACAAGAGCCTGGAGATGTACAAGCTGGCTGTGAACCGTTCCATCGACAACCTGATCTCCACCCTGCAGCTGCAGGTGAACAAGATCGAGGCACAGGAAAACGCCATCCTCGGCCGTCTGTCCTCCACTTCTGGACAGGAACTGGAACTCCTTTCCATCGAACGTCAGCAGAAGGTGAAGGAACAGCTGTATATCTTCCTTCTTCAGAAGCGCGAGGAGAACGAACTCCAGGGCCTTCTGACCGTGGGGAACACCCGTCTCATCCAGCGTGCCACCGGCGCCAGCGCCCCGGTCGCCCCGAACAGGATGATGATCCTGCTGGTCGCCCTCATCCTGGGATTCGGCATCCCGTTCGCCATCTTCTACGTGATGAAGGTGCTCGATACGACCGTCAAGAGCCGGAACGACCTGGGCAAGCTCTCCGTTCCGTTCCTGGCTGAACTGCCGCAGATGGGCGTTACCGCCAACTACTGGGAACGCCTGCGCCTGAATCGTTTTGACAACAAGAATACCCGCATCCTCGTGGAGCACGGTAAGCGCGACTCCATGAACGAGGCTTTCCGCGTCCTCCGTACGAACCTGGACCTGATGATCCATAAGGAGACGGAAACGCAGGCCATTATGATCACCTCCTTCAACCCGAACGCCGGTAAGACGTTCACGCTGATGAACCTGGCGGCTTCAATGGCCCTCAAGGGCAACAAACGGGTGATCATCCTGGATCTGGACCTGCGCAAGGCTACCCTGTCCAAGGCCCTGGGCAAGAATGCCACCGGCGTCGCCTCTTACCTGAACGCCAAGTACGAGGATCCGCTCGAGCACGTGATCAACATCCAGGGGAACCTCGACCTCCTGCCGGTGGGCTCCATCCCGCCGAACCCGGCTGAACTCCTGGTTTCCGAGCGGCTCGCCATGCTGGTGGAAGCGATGAAGCAGCACTACGACTACGTGTTCATGGACTGCCCGCCTATCGACCTGGTCGCGGATACGAGCATCATTGCCCCGCACGCCGACATCACCATATTCGTCGTCCGTGCCGGCCTGTTTGACAAGCGCGCCCTCCCGGCCGTGGAGCAGATGTACAACGACGGCAAGTACAACCGGATGGCCATCATCCTCAACGGTGTCGAATCCTACTCCGGCCGCCATGGTTACGGTTATGGCTACGGCTATGGTTACGGCTATGGCTATGGCTACGGAAACGAAGACGACAAGAAGGCCTGATGTTCGGACTGTTCAACCGGCGTAAATCCATCCTGGAAAGCGGACTCCTGAAAGGAGCGGTGGATAACCACAGTCACATCCTGTATGGTCTGGATGATGGTGTCAAGACGCAGGAGGACTCCCTGGCCATCCTCCGTTTCCTGGAGGAACAGGGTGTTTCCGAAGTCTGGTTCACCCCCCATGTGATGGAGGATGTTCCCAATACGACGGAAGGCATCCGGGCCCGGTTTGCGGAACTGAAGGCCGTCTACCAGGGTGGTCTCAGTTTCCATCTGGCTGCCGAATACATGATCGATACCCTTTTCGAGGAACGCCTCGCCAACCGTGACCTCCTGACCCATGGAGATGATACGGTCCTGGTGGAAACCTCTGCGGTCGCCCCTCCCATCAATTTATGGGAAGTCCTGGAGTCGATGCGCAAGGCGGGTTACCGCCCTCTCATCGCCCATCCCGAACGCTACCGCTATATGGAGAAGGCTGATTACAAGCGTCTTTACGAAATGGGTTGCCTCCTGCAGATGAACCTCCCTTCCATTGTCGGATTCTATGGTGAATCCGCCCGCGAGCGGGCCTTGGACCTGCTGGACAAGGGTTGGTACAGGATGGTGGGCTCCGACTGCCACCGCTTCCGGGCCATCCAGGCCCAGTACGCGGCGAAGGAGCTCAAGAAGGATACGCTCCGGAAACTCGCCCCCCTGATGGGCGGTCACCTGGGCGAAATATAGTCCGGAGATCCCGTTTCCTGGACAGGAAACGGCCTCCGGCTTTTCTGCTCCGCTTATGTAAAATAGGCGGAGGAATATAAACATATACTATTATGAACATACTGGTCACCGGCGCCAACGGTCAGTTGGGAACTGAGATGCGGAATGTCTCCGCAGGCTCGTCCGACCGTTATATCTTCACCGACGTCACCTCCCTGCCCGGAGTGGATACGGTCTATCTGGACATCACCAACCGGGATGCGGTCCGGCTTATCTGTCAGTCCGAGAAGGTGGACGTCATCGTGAACTGCGCGGCTTACACCAACGTGGACAAGGCTGAGGATGACCTCGCGATGGCCGACCTCCTCAACCACCAGGCTCCCGGTATCCTCGCCGCCGTCGCGGCCGGGCAGGGGGCGCACCTGATCCACATCTCCACGGACTATGTCTTCCAGGGCGACATCGCCCTGCCTTGCCGGGAAAACTGGCCGGTCCAGCCGAACGGCGTGTACGGCGCGACCAAGCTGCAGGGCGAGCAGGCGGTCCAGGAATCGGGCTGCAGCTGGCAGATCTTCCGAACGGCCTGGCTCTATTCCCCGTACGGCAAGAATTTCGTGAAGACGATGCGTCAGCTCACTTCCGAACGTCCGGCGCTGAAGGTGGTCTTTGACCAGGTGGGAACGCCCACCTATGCCGCGGACCTGGCGGCGCTGATCTGCAAGGTCATCACGGAACGCCGGCTGGACCGGCAGGGCATTTTCCACTTCTCCGACGAAGGTGTCTGCTCCTGGTATGATTTTGCCTGCGCTATCCGCGACCTCTCTGGAAACACCTGTGACATAATTCCTTGCCATAGCGATGAATTTCCTTCCAAGGTCCGTCGCCCGCACTTCTCCGTGCTCGACAAGACCAAGGTCAAGGAGACCTTCGGCATCGAGGTCCCGCACTGGTATGTATCACTGAAAAAGTGTATGGAGAGACTATAAAGAAATCAACCTATGGAAGTTATCAAGACTGAAATCGAAGGCGTCGTCGTCATCGAACCGAAGGTGTTCGGGGACGATCGGGGGTATTTTTTCGAGAGTTTCAATGAAAGGGAGTTTACCGGGAAGGTGGGTCCTGTGCGGTTCGTTCAGGACAATGAGAGCAAGTCCCGGTACGGGGTCGTACGGGGACTGCATTTCCAGAAGGGTGAGTTCGCGCAGGCGAAGCTGGTCCGCGTGGTGAGCGGAGCCGTGCTGGATGTAGCGGTGGATCTGCGCGAGGGATCGCCGACTTACGGAAAATGGCATGCGGAAGAACTGACGGGGGAGAACCATCGGATGATGTTCATTCCGAGGGGGTTCGCCCACGGGTTCAGCGTGCTGTCGGAAGAGGTTGTGTTCCAGTACAAGTGCGACAACCTCTATTGTCCGGCGGCTGAAGGAGCCGTAGCCTGGAACGATCCCGTGCTGGCCATCGACTGGCGTATCCCCGCAGCGGACGTCATCCTTTCCGAAAAAGACAAACATCATCCGTTCCTATATGAGCAATAAAACCATTCTCATTACCGGCGGAGCCGGTTTCATCGGCAGCCACGTCGTGCGGCTGTTCGTGAACAAATATCCGGACTACCGGATCATCAACCTGGACAAGCTGACGTACGCCGGGAACCTGGCGAACCTCAAGGATATCGAGGACCGGCCCAACTACCGGTTCGTCAAGATGGATATCTGCGATTTCGAGGGTGTGCTTGCCCTGATGCAGGAGGAGCAGGTGGACGGTGTCATCCACCTTGCGGCCGAGTCCCACGTGGACCGTTCCATCAAGGACCCCTTCACCTTCGCCCGGACCAATGTCATGGGTACCCTGTCCATGCTCCAGGCCGCCAAGGCTTACTGGGAGAGCCTTCCGGAGAAGTACGCCGGAAAGCGCTTCTACCACATCTCCACCGACGAGGTGTACGGGGCGCTGGAGATGACGCATCCCGAGGGAATCGAACCGCCTTTCACGACAAAGGCGTCCAGCGGGGAGCATCACCTGGCATATGGCGAGAAGTTCTTCACGGAGGACCTGAAGTACCAGCCGCACAGCCCCTACAGCGCGGCGAAGGCTTCCAGCGACCACTTCGTGCGCGCCTTCCATGATACATACGGGATGCCTACCATCGTCACGAACTGCTCGAACAACTACGGTCCGTACCAGTTCCCGGAGAAGCTTATCCCGCTGTTTGTCAATAACATCCGGCACCGCAAGCCGCTTCCGGTGTACGGGAAGGGAGAGAACGTGCGTGACTGGCTGTATGTGGAGGACCACGCCCGTGCGATCGACCTGATCTTCCACGAAGGGAAGGTTGCCGAGACGTACAACATCGGCGGGTTCAACGAGTGGAAGAACATTGACATCGTGAAGACCCTCATCCGCGTGACTGACCGGCTGCTCGGCCGTCCGGAAGGTGCCGATGACGACCTCATCACCTACGTGACCGACCGTGCTGGGCACGACCTCCGCTATGCCATCGACAGCACCAAACTCCAGCGGGAACTGGGCTGGGAGCCGTCGCTCCAGTTCGAGGAAGGCATCGAGAAGACCATCCAGTGGTACCTGGACAACCAGGAATGGCTGGACAACGTCACCAGCGGAGACTACCAGAAGTATTACGACGAAATGTACAAAGGCCGATGAAAACCGCCCTCCTCATCCTGTCCGTCCTGGTGGGAATCCTGTACCTGAAATGGATCCTCATCGCCCTGGTGTATCCGTGGCAGGCCTTCCATTACCAGTACCGGAAGACGAAAAAAACGGTCTGGAAGGTCCTGGGAGCCCCGTTTGCCCTGTGGGAGAAGATCTGGCGGGGAGGATGGCAGCGTTTCAGCCTGTACCAGATGTCGACGATCCCTTCCAACCACCTGCGGAAGGCGTTGTACCGGGGCCTGGGCTGCGAATGCGGCAAGAAGGTGGTTTTCCATTTCCGGACGGAGATCCGGGACCCGTTCCTCCTCAAGTTGGGAGAGGGGACGGTCATCGGGGACAACGCCCTGCTGGATGCCCATAACGGGCTGACGATGGGCAAGAACGTGAACCTGTCCTCCAACGTGGTCATCTATACCGGTCAGCACGACCATCGCGACCCCTATTTCCGCAGCAAGCAAGGCAAGCGTTCTGTGGAGATCGGAGACCGGGCCTGGCTGGGCAGCAACGTGATGGTCCTTCCCGGTGTTGTCATCGGAGAGGGCGCCGTATGCTGCGGCGGATGCGTGGTGACGAAGGACGTGGAACCCTACGCCGTGGTGGCCGGCGTGCCGGCGAAGAAGGTGGGGGAGCGTCCGCGCGACCTGCGCTATGAGTTTAACGGAAAAAGCAAGCGGATCTATTGAAAGACGGGAAGCCGGGCGTTAAACGCAACTTTTTGTATAACAGCGTCCTGACGCTGTCCAACTACATTTTCCCCTTGATCGTATACCCCTACGTGTCGAGGGTGCTCGGCGTGTCCAACATCGGCATCTGCAATTTCGTGGACAGCATCGTCCACTGGTTCATCCTGGTCTCGATGATGGGGATGACCATTCTGGGAAACCGGGAGATGGCGGCGATCGGGGACGACCGGGAAAGGCGCAACCGCTCCTTCTCGGAACTGATGCTGCTCAACCTCGCGACCACCGTGCTGGCCGCGGCGGGACTCCTGGTCGCCATCTTTACGGTGCCCAAGCTGTTCGTCTACCGGAAGCTCCTGTATATCGGCGTATTGAAGCTGTTCGCCAACTATTTCTGCATTGACTGGTACTTCCGGGGGACCGAGGATTTCCGGTACATCACCGGACGGACCATCTTCGTGAAGATCCTGTACGTGGCGGCGGTGTTCCTGTTCATCCGGAAAGCGGAAGACTATCCGGTGTACTACCTCCTGACCGTTCTGATGCTGGTCGGGAACGCCCTGATCAACCTGTTCTATGCCCGCCGCTCGGTCTCTTTGACCCTCCAGGGGCTTACGCCGTCCCATTACCTGAAGCCTTTCCTGATGCTGGGCATGTACATGGTCCTGACCTCGTTGTATGTCACCTTGAATGTGACCTACCTGGGCTTTGTGGCCGGTGATGAGCAGGTAGGGTACTATTCCACCGCATCCAAGCTGTACAGCATCGTCATCGCTTTCTTCTCGGCCTTCACGGGGGTGATGCTGCCGCGGATGAGTTCCCTGGTGTCGGAGAACCGGATCGGGGAGTTCCGGCGGATGATCGACAAAACCTTCGACATCCTGATGACCTTCGCCATCCCGCTGGTGATCTACGCTTGCCTGTGCGCCCCGGAGATTGTCCGGATCTTCGCCGGTTCCGGCTACGAGGGTGCCTACGTGCCCGCCCGGATCATGATGCCCCTCATCCTGGTCGTGGGCCTGGAGCAGGTATTCGTCATCCAGATCCTGATGCCCAACAAGCGGGACCGGTCCATCTTCCTCAACTCCTGTGCGGGAGCGGCGATGGGCATCCTGCTCAACCTCCTGCTGGTAAGCCGGTTGCAAGCCGTCGGATCGGCCATCGTGTGGCTTTCCTGCGAGACGACCGTGCTTGTGCTGGCCTCCCATTTCTCCCGCACGGGAGACGGGATCGCCTTCCCGTGGCGGAAACTCGGAACCGGCCTGCTGGCCTATCTTCCGGCCGCCATCCTGTGCGCCCTGCTGTATTACCTGATTCCTGATCCCTGGATCCGGTTCGGTGCCGTCACCGCCGTGATGGGGATCTATACCGCCGTCTACGTCCTTTTCGTCAAGAAGGACGAAACCGTCCTGTCGCTCCTTCGCCGCCGATGGTAGCCGCCCTGTTCAAAGCCATCCTGATCCTCTGCTGCCTGTGCATGCTCGTGCTCAAGCGGGAGTACAAGCCGGCTGTGTTCATCTTCGGCTACGCGGTGCTGTCGGAAGTGTCCCTTCCGCTGCCCATGGGCAACACGGTGTTCTTCCTGCCCATCTTCTACATCTTCACGGAAGGACTCCGCTTCAAGGAAATGATCAAGAGCTTCAGGATCAAGGAGTTGGTGCTGGCACTCATCGTCTTCCTCATCTCCTTCCTGTACAATTACGCGAACAGTCCGCATTACTGGGGAAGCGTGCCGCAGTTCGTCACCCTCCTGTTCCGGGAGTGCATCACTACGTATTTCATCCTGGTGGTGGGCTTCTTCTCGCTGAAGAGCGTGAAGACGTTCAAACCCTTCCTCCAGGTTGCGTTCATCTCCCTGGTCATCCTTACGGTCTTCGGAATCATCAACTACATCACGAAGGAGTCCACGATGCTGGACCTGATCACGGGCGGCGCTACCAAGCGCGAAACCTCCGTAGGCGGCCTGTTCACTGCAGAAACACGTTTCCGGACCCAGTCTCTGTTCATCCAGCCGTTCGATTACGGATATATGTGCCTGATCATCCTGCTGGTAACGGTGTATGGGTATACGCGGGGCCTGGTCGGGAGGAAGCGGCTGACCGCCGTCGCCCTGATGAGCCTGTTCGGCGTCCTGACCTGCGGCTGCCGGACCGTCATCTACTGCTTCGTCCTGAGCACCCTGGCCTATGCCTTCCTGTACCTGAAAGGGAACCGGGTGCCGATCTACATCGGCGTCGCCATCATCGGCATCACCCTGCTGTACACCTATTCCTCCTTCTTCCGGTCCAAGGTGGAATTTGCGCTCAGTGTCTTTACCGACCGGGACAATGAGATCGGCGGCAGCGACATCGAAAGCCGTACCGTCCAGCTGCTCCGTGTCTTCTACTACATCAAGGACGATCTCTGGATGGGCCGGGGATACGACTTCTTCTGGATTGACCTCCAGTTCTCCGAAGGACAGCAGTATTCCCTGGATCCCGACCTGCTCGGACTGGAAGGCGTACACCTGAAATACCTTCTGGAACGGGGTATCATCGGCTATGCGATGTACCTCATCTTCTATTTGCTGCTCTTCTCCTACATCTGGCGGCACCGGAAGTCCAACCGGGAGGAGGCGGCCGCCGCGCTGTGCCTGCTCGTGATGTACATGACCTTCGCCCACATGACCGGCGAGCTGAAGAGCCTGCCGCCCACGCTGCTGGTGCTGGGCATGTTCCTCCGCATGATCCAGAACGAGAGCTGGAAATGGGTTCGCTATCAACAGAACAAGTTCAATGCTCGGTATCATTATCGTCAATTATCGTGAGTATGACCGAACGGAACGGTTCATACGGGAGGAAGTCTCCCGTATCCGGATGCCGTACCGGCTGGTGGTCGTGGATAACGGGGGCGATGAAGCGCAGGCCCGGACGCTGAGGGAGCGGACCGGGGCGGAAGTCCTGGTGCGGCCCAACGACGGGTTCGCCGCTGGCTGCAATGCCGGGGCGGAGGCATTGAAAGATGCTGAGTATCTTCTGTTTACGAATTCCGACCTGCACCTCGCTTCCGACAACGTTGTAGAAGCCTTGGTAACGAAGCTGGAAGCGGATCCGGAGATCGGTGTCATCGGTCCGGAGGTCGTGGGCCTGGACGGACGCAGGCAGTCACCGGAGCCCTATATGGGCCTTTGGAACCGCTACGTGTGGATGTACCTGAGCACGCCTTTCCTTTCCAAAGAGGCCAAGCGGCGGAAGTTCCTGCTGGATGCCTCCGAGGAGGCCCAGGAAGGGTGTCATTATCGCGTGATGGGTTCCTTCTTCCTTTGCCGGAGGGAGGACTGGGAGAGGGCCGGCGGGATGGACCCGCACACCTTCCTGTATGCCGAGGAATCCATCCTCAGCGAGCGGATGAACGCCATCGGGAAAAAGGTTTATTTCCTGCCGTCCGTCACCGTTGTCCACGAACACGGGGCGACGATCCGCTCCCATATCGACCGGACGAAGGCGGCCTGGCTCCGATTCCAGAGCGACGCCTATTTCTATCGTCGGTACAAAGGCTATCCGGTCTGGCAGACCACGCTGGCCGGATGGATTTATCGCCTGATACTCAGCGTAAAACGATAAGATGCTCCTAGCCCTTCTTCTTTCCGTCGTCTTTTCCGTGACCGGCCAGCAGGATTTCGACCGGCTGGGGGAGCGGATCGACTCCGCCTTGGTAGCGGGGGAGCGGGAGATGGATGTCCGTTTTGCGCCTGGAACCTATTTCTTCCGGGAAGGCCACCTGTGCTTTTCGGGGGTCCAGGCACCGGAAATGGTCCTGCGCCTTCAAGGAAACGGTGCCGTCCTGGTGGGAGCCCGGGACGGGACGGAACCGAAGTTCGAGAACGGATTCGTGGACTTGGAGAAGCGGAAGGCCGTCGACGCCTTGCCTCCCGTGAGAAAGGCCGGTTTCTGGCCGGTTCGCATTCCGTTCCGGAAAGGGCTCTATGTCCTTCGTTGCAAGGGCGAATCCGACGTTTCCGAGGCCGATGCGGCTGGGATGAAACTCATTTTGTCCCAGTGGTTTGTGGGGGCCGTTTACGATGTAGTCAAGATCTCCCGGGGATGGGTCTGGTTCCGCCGTGTCCCGTACCGGACCCGCATCTGGTCCGAGTTGCGGTTCGGCCGCTGCCTGCCCCGCTATATGCTGTTCTCCCCGCGGAAGGCCGCATCGGCCTATCCCTGTGCCGCCTCGAATTTCCTTACTGTGGAAAACGCACGCCTGGGGGAGGTCCGTTTGGCCGGACTTCATTTCCTGGGCAATGGCGCCGGGAAGCCGCTGCTGGATTTCCGCGATGTCCATGCGGATTCGGTCCGGGTGGACAGTTGCCGGTTCGAAGGAATGAGATCCCAAGTGTTCCAGGCGGACAGTACCGACCATATCCGATTGAGGAACAGCTTGTTCCAGGATTGTTACCTGGGTGCGGTCCGGCTTTCGGCCGGCGTGGATGACGCCCTCGTGGAAGGGAACCGCTTCATCGACAACGGTCTCCAGATGACCAATACCCCCATCGTGGACTGCAAGGGACAAGGCTTCGTAGTCCGGGAAAACTATTTCGAAGATTTCTCCTATTCCGCCGTGGGCGTGGGACTGCATTTTTCGGACAGTACCGGCTGCATCACCTCCGGGGTGGTGGAGGACAACGAAATCTGCATGTCCGAAGCTTTCCGGAGCGGGGTTCCCCGGGAACTGATTGATGGAGGGGCCATTTACGTGTGGACGCAGAACAAGGATGTGGCCATCCGCAACAATTATATCCACGATATCGACGGGCCGCACGGCAACCGCGGCATCTTTGCTGACGACGGGGCCGTGAATGTGGAGGTGTCCGGGAATCTGCTCCTGAACATCCCCGGTGGAAGGGATATCGACCTGCGGCGCGCTTTCCGGGTGGAACGGAAACGGAACTGCATGATTCGGCGGGTCAATGTGGGCAACCGTATGGACGGGAACATCCTGGACGGACCGGGCCGGTTCTATGTCCGCAAGGATGATCCGACGAGTTTCAAGGGAGAAAACATCCATCTTTCCGAGGGATATGACCGGGAAACGGTGGTCCGCGAATGGAAAAGCAGGAACCGATGAAAGTCCTGATCGTCACATACAATTACCTGACCGGATACGGGGGCGGCGCCTTCGGAGCCCGGGCTTATATTAACGCCTTCTCGGCTCTGTATGAAGATGTTACCTTGTTGTATCCTGTCCGGAAAGGGGAGACTGGGCCCGACGGACTGCGGGAAGAAATCCGGAAAATCGGCGTCACCGATCCGGCTCCGCGTCCCGCGAAACTGGCCCGCATTTTCTTTAAGGGGATCCTGCACCGTTTTGAGAAGCCGTTCCGGGAACTTTTGGCCCGGGAGCACTTCGACCTCATCGTGTTCCAGAACAGCAAGTGCTCCTCCCGCATCATCCGGGACGCCCGCGCATCGGGAGCCCGGATCGTCGTGGTCCACGACAATTTTGAGCAGGAGTACACCCGGGACAATACGCCGGTCCTGCTGCGTCCGATCCTGCTTCCGGCGACGGTCCGGACCGAGCGGGAGGCCGTCCGTACTGCGGACCTCAATCTGGTCCTGACCCCGGACGATGCCCGCCTGTTTGAGTCGAAGTACGGGGGGAACATCTCCCTGTGGGGCACTTTCGAATACGGCCCTTCCCAGCCGCGGGCATCTGTGGCCGTGTGCGAACCTGTGTTCGCCATCACGGGCAACCTGGGTGCCCGGCAGACCGTTTCATCCCTGCTTCCCTGGCTGTCCGATTACTATCCCATCCTGAAGGAAATGGTCCCTGATGCCCGGCTTCTCGTCGCTGGAAAAGAGGCTTCCACGGCCCTGCAGCAACGACTTTCCGAGGTGGGTGCTGAATTTGTCGACACCCCGGCCGATATGTCCGCCGTCCTTGCGCGAGCCCGGTATTATCTGTGTCCCGTGGACTGCGGAGGCGGGGTGAAACTCCGCGTGATGGACGGTCTCCGCGAGGGCTTGCCGGCCCTCGTGCATCGCGTGTCCGCCCGCGGATATGAAGCCTTTGAGGGCCTTTCGCTGTTCGTGTATGACGACCCGGCCAGCTTCCGGAAGGCGCTTTCCGGACTCCTTTCCTGTGACAGCGACCCTGTCCGGTGCCGGGAGCTGTATGACCGGATCTTCTCCTTTGAGGCGGGCGTGGAACGCCTCCGTAAACTGATGCAAGCATGACCCCAGTCGTCCTCGTCGCCTATAACCGTCCGGAGGCCTTGAGAAAGGCCCTGGAAGCCTTGGCTGCCAATGATATGGCTGCCGATACCGACCTTTATGTCCGGATCGACGGGCCCAAGGGGCCGGCGGATGCGGAGAAGGCGGATGCCGTCCGGGCTGTTGCCCGGGAGGCAAAAGGTTTTCGCTCCGTGGAGGTCACCTGTGCCCCGGAAAACCGCGGCCTCGCCGCCTCGGTCATCGCCGGTGTCGAGCGCGTACTGGAAGTCAGTGATACCGTGATTGTCGTGGAGGACGACCTCCTTGTCCATCCGGCTTTCCTGGCCTATATGAACCAGGCGCTGGCGCGTTACGCTTCGGAGCCGGAAGTTTTCTCGGTCTGCGGCTATACGAACCGGGTTACCGTTCCCGAAGGATATGGTTTCGATGCCTATTTCGGCCCCCGCAGCTCCTCCTGGGGCTGGGGCACCTGGCGGGACCGTTGGCAGTCCGTGGACTGGAATCCGACGCCGGCCTCCCTGCAGAAGAACGCCCGGGCCTTCAACCGCTGGGGCGGCTCCGACTGCGCGAAAATGCTCCGGGACTGGATGGAAGGACGCAACCAGTCGTGGGCTATCCGCTTCTGTTACAGTCAGTTCATCCAAGGAAAGGCCTCCCTGTTCCCGGTCCGGAGCCTCGTGGATCCGTCCGCCGGCTTCGAAGGGGACGGAACCAACTGCCACAAATACAGCCGCTTCAAGTTCGACATGGCCGCGGCGGAAAAGGAGTCTTTCCGATTCCCGTCCGCGGTGGAAACCGTCCCTTCCCTCCGTCGTTCCGCCCTCCGCTATCATTCCCCGGTCCGCCGGGCCTGGTCCCGCCTGATGTATCTGATCTATGGTTAAGCGACTCCTTTCCCTCCTGCTTCTCCTGCTCCCTGCCGTCCTTGCCGCGGAGACGGTGACCGTGTCCTCCCAGGCCGATTTCGATGTCCTGTCCGCCCGGATTACGACCCTGGCGAAATCAGGCGCGAAAGAGATCACGGTGCGTTTCGCGAAAGGGACGTATCAGTTCAAGGAGAACCAGCTGGAATTCAAGAACTTGTCGGCATCGACCCTGAGACTTTCACTGGAGTGCGAGGGTGCCGTGTTCATTCCTGCCGATCTGGGGTCCCATTCGTACGGGGACGTACTCCTTTCGCTGAAGGACCTTTCCTGCAAGGACCGTCTGAGCGCTCCCATCCAGGTGAAGAAACGTCCTGAAATCGTCAACCGGAAATCGGGTCTCTGCCGGGTCATGACCGGCGGAAAGGATCTGACGGAGAAAGATGCAAATGGATTGTATGTGATTCTGACTCAGTGGTATCGGAGTGGCCGGTATCCGGTTCAGAAGATACAGGGCGGGTATATCTATTTCACTGCGCAAGGGGTCACTTCTGATGGCGATCCCAATCATGACATTGATGCGGACTTCAAGTTCGAGAAGGTTTTGCCCCGCTACTCCCTGCTGGATTCCCGCAAGGCTCCCGCGAACCTGCACCGCGGTACGGCCTGCAAGTTCCTGACGATGTTCAACTGCTACATCGGTTCCTTCCGCCTCCACGGAGCCCGTTTCCTCGGCAATGGGGGAGAGGATTGCCTGATGCAGTTCTATGCGAATGACGCCACTTCCATCGAAGTTTCCGGCTGCCGGTTCGAGCATATCCACAGCGACATCATCCATGTCCAGCGGACGAACAACTTCCTGTTCCGGGAGAACGATGTGGAGCATAGCTGGCGGCAAGGCATCACCGTGGATTCTTTCTCTTCGGGTGCGGAATTCGCAGATAACCGGTTCACAGACACCGGGTTACTGATGGAGAATTCGTTCTGCCTCCAGCTCCGGGGTGGGCATTTCCTGGTCCATGGAAACGTGTTCAAGGATTTCACCTACGGGGCGGTGGGCATCGGCACCCATTGGAAGGACCCGATGCCGGCTTCTGCATCCGGCGTGATGGAGAAGAACGAGTTGTTCTGCACGCCGTCGTTCAACCGCTACCTGATGGATTCCGGCGCCGTGTACACCTGGACCATCAACCGCGATGTCACCATCCGGGACAATTATATCCACGACATCGGCGGCTACGGCCAGAACCGGGGCATCTTCTGCGACGACGGGACCGTGAATGTCCATATCGTCGGGAACCGGGTGCTCCGGATCCGGAACTATTATTGCATCGACCTGCGGAAGATGCTCTCCATCGAGAACGACCCCGCCTCGGCCATCCGGAAGGTCAATGTGGGTAATACATTGGAAAACAATACAGTAGATGGCGACATCCGCTTCTGGAACCGCGATGAGTAAGCCGAAGGTCCTGTTTGTCCTGCACCTCCCGCCTCCCTGTCACGGGGCGGCGGAGATGGGCCGTCTGATCCGGAAAAGCGCCCGGGTGAACGAGGCCTTCGAGACGCGGTATGTCAACCTTTCCGCCTCGCAGTCCATCGAGGAGGTCGGCCGTTTTGCCTGGAAGAAACTGACGGTCCTCTTCCGCCTGCTTTGTCAGGTGCGGAAGGAAGTCCGCGAATGGAAGCCGGACCTGGTGTACCTTACGCCTTCGTCGACGATGCCTGGCCTGCTGAAAGATGTGCTGGTAAAACGCTGCGTGGAGAGAGCGAAGGTCGTGCTGCATTTCCACAACAAAGGCGTGGCGGAGCGGCAGGGGCGGTTACTGGATAACTTCCTGTACCATCGTCTGTTCCGTCGAGCGCGTGTCATTTTGCTCTCACCTCGGTTGTATCCCGATATGCAGAAGTATGTCCCCGCAGAGCGGGTGTCTTACTGCGCGAACGGCATCGCTGTGCCGGTGATTCCCCAGAGCGATGAGCCTGTGCGTCCCCGCCTGCTTTTCCTGTCTAACCTGATCCGCTCCAAGGGCGTTCCGGTCCTGCTGGATGCCTTCAAAATCCTTCAGGATGAAGGACTTGACTTTGACTGCGAACTGGTCGGGAAGGAGACGGAAGATTATTCGGCGGCCTCGTTGGATGCGGAGATACACGAAAAAGGCCTGGATGGCCGGGTCCGTTATGCCGGCCCGAAATACGGCGCGGACAAGTGGTCCGCCCTGTCCGGCGCCGACGTCTTCGTGTTCCCTTCCTGGTTGGACTGCTTCCCGCTGGTGTTGCTGGAAGCGATGGCGGCCGGACTGCCTGTCGTCACGACGGATGAAGGGGCCATCCCCGATATCGTCCGGGATGGGGAAAATGGTTTCATCTGCCCGGTCCATGACCCGCAATCCGTGGCGGATGCCATCCGCAAGCTATTGATGGACAGTAGTCTGAGAAAAGAGATGGGAGCGTGTGGCCATCGACGCTTCCTGGAAGCGTTTACGGCCGATGTCTTCGAATCCCGCCTGGTCGGCATCCTACAGCAAGAACTCGATGCCTAACCTGTACCTGTCGAATATGCCGGCCCCTTACCGGATGGACCTGTACCGCTCCCTGGCGCAGGAGCTGGACTGTGTCATCTGCTTCGAGGAAGTCCGGGAAGGAGTCCCCGGGCTGGACGTGCGTCCCTGGTCCCTGCGGACCTTGCCGGCACTCTTCCGTCAGGCGCGGCCCAGGATTGTCTTCGTCCCGGAGTTTTCCGCGGCGGCCATCCTGGCGTTATGGCTTCGTAAAAGTTTGGGATTCAAAGTGGTATCCTTCTGTGACTGCAGCATGGACATGATCCAGGGCCACGACTTCGGGTGGAAGCACCACCTGGCCCGCCGGATCGTTCCCAAATGGCTGGACAACATCATCCTACACAGCCCGGAGGTGGCAGAATGGTACCGGAAGCATTACGGGAAAGGCCTGGTGATGCCCATCCTGGCCGACGAGCGACGCATCCGTCCGGAACTCGAGCGTGTCTTGCCCTTGTCAGAGCGGATGAGACCTTCGGAAAAGCCTGTTGTCGCCTTCGTTGGCCGGCTGGTGGGGCTGAAGAATGTCCCGACCCTGATCCGCGCCTTCGAACCTTTGAAGGATCGGGCGACGCTCGTAATCATCGGCGATGGACCGGACCGGGCGTCCCTGGAGGCCATGGCCCCAGAGGCCCTTTTCACCGGAATGCTGTCCGGCGATGAGCTACTCGCCTGGTACAACCTGATCGACATCCTCGTGCTCCCCAGCACGCAGGAAGCTTACGGTGCCGTGACGGGGGAGGCGTTGATGGCCGGAGCCAAGGTCATCGTGTCCCGGAAGGCCGGCTCATCCGCCCTCGTCCGCGTCAGTTTCAACGGCTATGACGTTGATCCTATGGATGTTCCCATGATGACCGAATACCTTTCCTCCCTGCTGGACGGATTCCCTGACGGGCGGTCCCTGACCCTGCGGGATAACCTGCATCCGGACCGGTTCGCCACCTGTTTCTCGACTCTTTTGAAGGGATTACGATGAGAAAACTCCTGTCCATCCTGCTGTTACTGCCCATCCTCTGCAGTTGTTCGAGGCCGGACGTTCCTGTCCAGGATGACCCGGTTATTCCGGACAATCCTACTCCGGATCCGCCCGCCCCGACACCTCCGGACACCCTCCGGATCCTGGCCATCGGCAACAGTTTCTCCTCCGATGCCGTGGAGCAGAATCTGTGGGAACTTTTCCACGAAGCCGGCATTCCCGCCGTCATCGGAAATGTCTCTGCACCGGGAAGTTACCTCGTCCATCATTGGAAGCGGGCCGTGGCCGGAAGTCCGGAATACCGCTATTTCAAACGCACGGATAAAGGGAGTGCCACCTTGGAGACCCAGACGCTGCTGCAGGGCGTTCAGGATGAGCCTTGGGACTTTATTTCCCTTCAGCAAGCGAGCGACCTGTCAGGCCTGTATGATACCTATTTCCCGTATCTTCCCGACCTGATGACCTGGATTGGAGAGCGGTCCGACGCGGAGATCGTCTTCCATCAGACCTGGGCCTATCCGGCGAACTCCACCCACGAGGCCTTTGCCAATTATGGCAATGACCAACAGGCTATGTATGAGGCCATTATGGATGCCGTGAAACGGGCGGTAGAGGCGTGCGGCATCCGGATCGTCATCCCTGCCGGCACGGCCGTCCAGAACGCCCGGACCCGTCTGGGCGACAAACTC
This sequence comes from uncultured Bacteroidia bacterium, assembly GCA_902778105.1. Taxonomy (GTDB): domain Bacteria; phylum Bacteroidota; class Bacteroidia; order Bacteroidales; family UBA932; genus Cryptobacteroides. The sequence continues at coordinate 53,876 of CACYWN010000005.1, read as the reverse complement.
AACCGCGACGGACTGCATCTGGAATTGACATATGGCCGATTCCTGGCTGCCTGTGTCTGGTTCGAGACCTTTTCCGGCCAGGATGTCCGGGAGAATCCCTATCGTCCTGCCTCGGTCCCGGAGGAAGTGGCGAAGATTTGCCGCGAGGCGGCGCATCAGGCCTGCCTCCACCCCTATGAAGTGACAACCATCAAATGAAGAACCATGGATAAGTTTTTGCGTGATATCCGTTTACACATCGAGGAATCCGTCCGCACCAAGCAGATGCTCCTCTCCGATGAAGCCCTGATGAGCCGGATCGCCCGGATCGCCGGAGTTGTGGTGGAGGCCTACAAGGCCGGCCACAAGACGCTCTGGGCCGGCAACGGCGGCAGTGCGGCCGATGCGCAGCACATGGCCGGGGAACTGGTGAACAAGTTCACTTTCGACCGGCCCGGCCTTGCAGCCCTGTCCCTCTCCACCGACACCTCCATCATCACGGCCGTGGGCAACGACTACGGTTTCGACCGGCTCTTCGCCCGCCAGGTGGAAGCCCAGGGATGCCCGGGCGATGTGTTTATCGGGATATCCACGTCCGGCAAGTCACCGAACCTCGTGAACGCCCTGGCCGCCTGCCGCGCCAAGGGCATCACTTCCGTTGCCATCGTCGGCGCAAATCCTTGTCCGATGGACGATTACGACTACGTCATCCACGTTCCATCCACGGTAACGCCCCGCATCCAGGAGTGCCAGACGCTCATCGGGCACATCCTCTGCTACATCGTGGAGCAGGAACTGTTTGCGTAGTTCTTCCGGGCAAAACGCGGAACGAAGTGGAGCGAAAACCTGCAGCGAGTGTTTTCTTGTGGCGCTTAAGTGATTGGTAATCAGACGAAAAAGGTGGTATGCCCTGTGTTTAGATGCACAGGGCATACCTATTCAAATCACTGACAGTGAAGCATTTAGGCGCCACAAAGTAAAAAAGGTTAGGAGAGCTTTTCCTTCAGGACGAGCCAGAGGAAGACCGGATTGTTCACCAGATAGCGCCGCCATGTGCGGCGCGGTTCTTTGATAAGGCGGTACAGCCACTCGAGACCGAGCCTGATCCAGCCCTGGGGGGCGCGGGAGACCGTACCGGCGAAGAAATCGAAGACGGCCCCGATGGCACCGGTGTGACAGTGGATGTCCAGTTCGTGCCAATGGTCATAGAGCCATTTTTCCTGCTTGGGGGCCGTCATGCCCACCCAGAGGAGGTCCGGGTCCACCGCATTCACGGCATCGACCATCGCCTGGCTCTCACTGCGGCTGAAACTGGCCGAGAAGGGAGGGGAGTAGGACTTGACCGTGATGTTCGGATAGACTTTCGCCGCCTTCTTCTCGATGAGGGCCAAGGTTTCCGGGGTGCTGCCCAGGAAGAAGCAGGTTCCACCCTTCCCGTTCAACTTTTCCATCTCATACGCGAACAAGTCCGCGCCGGCGATCTTTTCGTCCGGCGCGTTTTCGCATTGGAGCCACCGGCAGGCCTTCACGATGCTGATCCCGTCAGGCAGGAGGGCGTCGGCATCCAGGAGGGCGCTTTCGAAGGCCTCGTCGTTCCGGGCAAGGACGAAGGAGTGCGCGTTGATGGTGTCGATGAGGAATTTTCCTTCCGGCCAGGAGGCCATCTCCGCGCGGGATCGGACCAGGTTCAAATCTCTGATTCTCATGGGGCTAATAGGCTTTCTGGTCAGTGTGGCGGAGGAGCTGCCAGATGGTCATGAAGAAGATGGAAACGTCCAGTTCCACAGACCAGTGCTCGATGTACCAGATGTCCTTTTCCACGCGGTCCTTCATCTCCGACAGTTCGCGGGTTTCCCCGCGGCAACCGTTCACCTGCGCCCATCCCGTGATGCCAGGCTTGGCCAGGTGGCGGATCATGTAGTCGCCGATGAGTTCGGAGTAGATGTCGGTATGGTGGACCATGTGGGGGCGGGGGCCGATGATGGACATGTCCCCGCGGAAGACGTTGATGAACTGCGGAAGTTCGTCGATGGAACTCTTCCGGAGGAATTCCCCGAACGGGAACACCCGGCTGTCGCCCTTGACGGCCTGTTTGGTATCGGCGTCGGCGCTCGGGTGCATCGACCGGAACTTGTAGCACCAGAATTCCTTGCCCTCGTACCCCGTACGCTTCTGCTTGAAGAATACCGGGCCGGGGGAGGACAGTTTGATGCCGATGGCGCAGACGAGCCAGACCAGCGGGAAAAGGGTGATGAGGAACAGACCGGAAAAGAAGATGTCCGCCGACCGCTTGATGAGCTTCGCCAGCGGTGTGTTCAGCGGTTCCTCATGGAGGCTGATGACATTGACGGAACCCAACTGGGAGATGTTCATCTTCCGTTTGGGGTAGCCTTCCATGCCCGGGACGTATGTGAACCGGACCATGTGGCTTTCACAGGTGGCAACCAGGCGGTTGACGAATTCCGTCTGGGTGGCGGGGTTGAGGCTGCAGAAGACCTCCTTCACGAAGTCGCGGTGCATGTCGATGTAAGAGAGGGCGTCTTCCGGAGCGCCCAGGCAAAAGACACCGGCGGGAATCTCCCAAGGTTTGTCGGTGAACATGCCCAGGACCTTGTAGCCCTTGTCCGTATAGGAACCGGTCAGGAACTGGCAGACCTGCAGCATGTTGGGCTCTGAACCTACCATAACCACCGTGTAGTTGTTGGCACCCTTCCGGCGGAAGCGGCCGATGAGTGCACGGACGAAAAGCACCCAGACCACGTACAGGAAGCCCGTCAGGAGCGCTTGCAGGCCCAGGAGCTTGCCCTGAAGGACGAGCTCGTATATAATGGCCATCAAGCCGTTGTACAGGATGAAGGTCAGGGCGGCGCTCAGGATGGCGCGGTTCGCGATGTTCACGGCGGACCGGCCGCGTTCGCTCACCTTGATGCCCAGGATCCAGGCGGTGAGGAGGCAACTGACCACGAGGAGGAACCATGCCCCCGTTTTCTCATAGATGGCCAGGTTTTTCTCGCGCACCATCTCCGTCCCGTACAGGAGGTAGGACAGGACGCCGCACTGGATGGCAATCTCGCCTACAAGCGTCGGAAACTTGTAGAAAAGGGACTCCTTGGTGGCGGTCTTGATGATGCTCAGCATAAAAACGGGTTCAGCGCAAGGCAAAGTTACTAATTTTTCATATATTTGTTTGTTTTATGCATCAATTATGAAAGGAATCGTTCTCGCCGGCGGCAGCGGCACACGCCTGTATCCCATCACCAAGGGAGTATCCAAGCAGCTCCTGCCCATCTATGACAAGCCCATGATCTATTATCCGGTTTCCGTCCTGATGATGGCGGGCATCCGGGACATCCTCATCATCTCCACCCCGTACGACCTGCCGGGTTTCAAGCGGCTTCTCGGAGACGGCTCCGACTACGGCGTGCACTTCTCCTATGCCGAGCAGCCGTCTCCGGACGGCCTCGCCCAGGCCTTCATCATCGGCCGGGAGTTCATCGGGGATGACACGGTCTGTATGGTGCTGGGTGACAATATCTTCCATGGATCCGGCTTCGAAGGCCAGCTCAGGCAGGCGGTGACCGATGCGGAGCGTGGCCTTGCCACAGTGTTCGGTTACTGGGTATCCGATCCGCAGCGCTACGGCGTGGCGGAATTCGATGCCGACGGCAAGTGCGTCTCCATCGAGGAGAAACCGGCTGAACCCAAGTCCAACTATGCCGTGACGGGCCTGTATTTCTATCCCAACAAGGTCGTGGACGTGGCGGCGGCGGTGAAGCCTTCCGCCCGCGGCGAGCTGGAGATCACCTCCGTGAACCAGGCCTTCCTCTCCGACGGGGAACTGCTCGTCCAGACCCTCGGCCGCGGTTTCGCCTGGCTGGACACCGGCACCCATGAATCCCTCGCGGAGGCTTCGACCTATATCGAGGTCATCGAGAAGCGGCAGGGTCTCAAGATTGCCTGCCTGGAGGAGATTGCCTGGCGCAGCGGCTGGATCACCCCGGAAAAGCTCCGGGAAGTCGCTTTCCCGATGCGGAAGAACCAGTACGGACAATACCTGCTTGGATTATTATGAAACGTTTTTTCTTCCTCCTCGCGCTTATCCTCGCTTCCTGCAGCCGTCCCGACGTGATGACGCTGTTCGTCGGCACCTATTCGGACGGTTTCTATGCTTACGAGTTCGACCAGAATGCAGGTTCATTTGTCGGCGACGGGCCGGTAGCGAAGGCGGAAATGCCCAATCCGTCCTATCTGGCCGTCTGTGAAAACCGTGTCTACGCTGTCTCCGAAATGCCCGATTCCACTGCCTCAGTATGGGCCTGGAAGTGGCTCGGTAATGGATTTGAGTTCTTGAACAAGGAGGCGACGGGGACTCCGGCGCACGGTGAGGATCCGTGCTACGTGTCTACCGACGGAACGGTCCTGGCGGTTGCCAATTACTCCGGCGGCACCGTCGCGGCTTTCCGTCTCCACGATGACGGAAGCATCGCCCCGCTGGACTCGCTGCTGATCACCGGCGTCGGCGGCCCCGACCTGGGTCGGCAACGGACGCCCCACGCGCATTGCGCTGTCTTTACACCTGATGGCAAGCACTTGTTGTTCAGTGAGTTCAGCGCCGACGAGATTGGCCGGCTGGACGTCGTCGCCGGCCGTGTCCGGAACTATTGCCGCGCGGCCACCCTGCACCCGGACTACGGCCCTCGGCACCTGCTGTTCGACGCTTCCGGGAAGCACCTGTATGTGATCGGCGAACTCTCCGGCGATATCACTGTGTTCGATTATGCCGGCGGTTCCCTGACCGAACGCCAGGTCATCCAGGCCGACCGGCTGGACGCCCGCGGCGCTGCCGACATCCACCTCTCCCCGGACGGCCGGTTCCTGTACGCAAGCCTCCGTCTCAAGGGCGACGGCCTGGTGGTGTTCTCCGTTGCCTCTGACGGTACGCTGGCCTACGCCGGATACCAGGCCACCGGCCCGCACCCGCGCAATTTCAATATCACCCCGAACGGCAAATACGTTCTCGTCGCCTGCCGCGACAACGATTCCATCGAGATCTATTCCCGCGACGCCGCTACGGGTCTGCTATCCTACGTCAGTTCCCTGACCGTTGAGCGTCCCGTGTTTATCGGCTGGTAAGGTTGTTTATACATTTTTGGAAATACAGTAACTATGCGCTGCGAAGATAGGTTTTACGAGACTTATGGAAGGGATTATGACGGCCTCGCGTTCTGTCCTTACCGCATATGCCCGATCGGGGCCCATTCGGACCATAACTTCGGGAAGATCACGGGGCTGGCCATCGACAAGGGAATCCATTTCGCTTATGCGGCCAAGCAGAACGGGGTGGTGGAGGTTTCGTCGTTGCAGTTCCCGAAACGGGCGCAGTGGCATATCGAGAATGTGCCGCCCCGGAAGGAGGGGGACTGGGCCGATTACCTCCGCGGCGCCACCCTCGCCCTTGAGCGCGAGCATCGGCTGAGGGTGGGAATCTGCGGTGTGCTGGAGGGTACGCTGCCCATCGGCGGGCTGTCTTCATCGGCCGCGGTGACCATTGTGTTTCTGACGGCGTTGGCCCGGGTCAACGGCATCCGGCTGGAGCAGCAGGAACTGATTGACCTGGCGTATGATGCGGAGTTGAACTATGTGGGGGTGTCGGTGGGCAAGCTGGACCAGAGCTGCGAGGTGCTCAGCAAGGCCAACCATCTCCTGTACCTGGACACCTTGAATGGTTCGTATGAACTCATTCCGCAGCATCCGGACATGAAGCCGTACAAGATCGCCATCTTCTTCTCGGGGCTCGAGCACAGCCTGGCCGGGTCCAAGTACAACATGCGCGTGGACGAGCTCCGTGCCGGGATCTATGCCCTGCAGGCCTTCGCGGGAATGGACTATGGCAAATTCAACCAGGCGGCGGCGAGGAACGTACCGCGCGAAGTGTATGAGACTTACAAGGACCGTCTGCCGGTGCCGTGGCGCAAGCGCTGCGAGCATTGGTATACGGAATTCGAGCGCGTGCAGGAAGGTGCCGAAGCCTGGCGGCGGGGTGATATCGACACGTACGGCCGGCTTTCCTTCGAATCCGGCTGGAGCAGCATCCACAACTGGGAATCCGGCGCCCCGGAGCAGATCCGCCTGTACGACATCATGACCCAGACCGAAGGCATCTATGGCGGCCGCTTCTCCGGTGCCGGCTTCAAGGGGTGCTGCATGGCCCTGATCGACCCCGCCTATGCCGATCAGATCGCCGACGAGGTGACCCGCGCCTACCTGAAAGATTTCCCGCGCCTGGCCGACAAGTACGGCGTGTATATTTGTGACAGCGCTGACGGACTCTCCCTATGAAATGCCTGATCCTTGCCGCGGGCTATGCGACGCGGCTCTATCCGTTGACGAAGAATTTCCCCAAACCCCTCCTGGAAGTCGGGGGAAAAACCATCCTGGACTGGTTGATCGACGACATTGACGCCGCCGGGCTGGTCGATGAGTATGTGGTCATCTCGAACCACCGGTTCGCGGGGATTTTTGAAGAGTGGGCGAAGGCTTCGGCATTGGCGGGCCCTTCGGCCGGTTCAGGGGCCCGGAAGATCACTGTCCTGGACGACGGAACCTCGTCGAACGAGACCCGCCTGGGGGCCGTGCGTGATATCCAGTTTGCCATCGAGCAACTGGAACTGGATGATGACTTGCTTGTGATGGCGGGGGATAACCTGCTGGATTTCAGTTTGGTGAGTTTTATCAATTATGCCCGTTCCAAAGGCACTTCCTGCGTCATGCGGTATTATGAACCATCCGTGGAAAGACTGCATAAAACGGGCGTCGCCACGGTCGACGAAAACGATCTGATCCTGCAGATGGAAGAGAAACCCGCCGAGCCTAAGAGCCACTGGTGCTGCCCGCCGTTCTACTTTTATCGCCGCAGCGACGTGCCGCTCGTAAAAGTCGGAATCGACAGCGGCTGCGGCGTGGACGCCCCCGGCAGCTTTATCGCCTGGCTGGCCACCCGGACTCCGGTCCATGCTTTCGAAATGCCTGGCGCGCGATTTGACATCGGGTCCCTGGAATCGTATGAAGAGGCGAAACGAAAGTATGGCAAATAGATTTCAGTCAGACGGGTTCTCAGGCCATTTATTAGCTATTCCGGTTTTTATTCCGTATATTTGCGGACTTTAAAATCCTTCTGAAAGGCTGTCCCGTGCGGGTTTTTCCCTGGAATGGAACAGGCCCGTTCCGGTGGGTTCCTCGTTGGAACTTAAAGGCGGTGAGGGACGAGGATAGTTATTCCTAATTGAACGACGTATGAAAATCGCAGTTGCCGGAACCGGCTATGTTGGACTGAGCATCGCTACGCTGCTTGCGCAGCGGAACGAGGTGGTGGCCGTGGACGTCATCCCCGAGAAGGTGGAGAAGATCAACCGCCGCCAGAGCCCCATCCAGGACGAATACATCGAGAAATACTTGGCCGGCAAGCCCTTGCAACTCATGGCTACGCTGGACGGTCGCGCTGCCTACCGCGACGCTGACTTCGTGGTCATCGCCGCCCCCACCAATTACGACCCCAAGAAGAACTTCTTCGACACCTCCCACGTGGAGGAGGTCATCGAACTGGTCCTGGAGGTCAATCCCGATGCCGTGATGGTGATCAAATCCACCGTTCCCGTAGGCTATACAAGGGCGGCAAGGGAGAAGTTCTCTTACCGGGAACGGCAGGCTGACGGCAAAATGAAGGTTGTCACCCCCAGGATCCTTTTTGCCCCGGAGTTCCTGAGAGAATCCAAAGCACTGTATGATAACCTCTATCCTTCGAGAATTATCGTCGGGTTTGATGAGGACGGGGTGGATCCGAATCCAGGGGCTGAAAAGAGTGTCCATGCCCCGGAATCCGAAGCCATGCCGTCCATGAAGCAAGCCGCAGAGGCTTTTGCGGAACTCATCAAGGCTGGTGCCCTCAAGGAGGACGTGCCGGTGCTGTTCATGGGGACGACGGAGGCGGAAGCGGTGAAGTTGTTTGCGAACACGTATCTGGCGCTGCGGGTCAGTTATTTTAACGAGCTGGATACGTATGCCGAGATGAAAGGGCTTGATACGCAGGCGATTATCGAAGGCGTGTGCCTGGATCCCCGGATCGGGGCGCACTATAACAATCCGAGTTTCGGGTATGGCGGGTACTGCCTGCCTAAGGATACGAAACAGCTGCTGGCGAATTTCAACGATGTGCCCGAAAACCTGATCAAGGCCATCGTGGACAGTAACCGGACGCGGAAGGATTATATCGCGGACCGTGTACTGGAGAAGGCCGGCTTCTACAGCGCCAACAGCGCGTTCGATCCGGCAAAGGAGCGCGAGGTCATTGTGGGCGTGTTCCGCCTGACGATGAAGTCGAACTCCGACAACTTCCGCCAGAGCGCCATCCAGGGCATCATGAAGCGTATCAAGGCGAAGGGGGCCAAGGTCATTGTGTACGAGCCTACCCTCGCCGACGGTATCACCTTCTTCGGCAGCCGGGTGGTGAACGACCTCGCTGCCTTCAAGTCCCAGGCCGACGCCATCATCGCCAACCGGTACGACCCGGCACTGGATGACGTACTGGACAAGGTGTACACCCGGGATATTTTCAAGAGAGATTAAAACGATTGACATGAATAACGGACTTAGCATATCCCTTCGCGGCATGGAAATGCCCGAATCCCCGATCCGGAAGCTGGCTCCCCTCGCTTATGCGGCCCAGGACCGGGGCGTGAAGATCTATCGGCTGAATATCGGCCAGCCGGATTTGCCGACGCCGCAGAAGGCGTTGGACGTACTGAAGCACATTGACCGTAAGACCTTGGAATACAGCCCGTCGCAGGGATATCGTTCGTTGCGGCAGGCGCTGGTGAACTACTACGACCGGTACCAGATCAAGCTCCGGGCCGACGAGATCATCATTACCAGCGGCGGCAGCGAGGCCGTCCTGTTCGCATTCCTCAGCTGCCTGAATCCGGGGGACGAGATCATTGTCCCGGAACCGGCCTACGCCAATTACATGTCCTTCGCGGTCTCGGCCGGCGCCGTGATCCGGACTGTGACGACAACCATCGAGGAGGGCTTCTGCCTGCCGAAGGTGGAGAAGTTCGAGGAACTGATCAACGAGCGCACGAAGGCCATCCTGATCTGCAATCCGAATAATCCGACCGGCTATCTCTATACGCAGAAGGAGATGAACCGGATCCGGGACCTGGTGAAGAAGTACAACCTGTACCTTTTCTCGGATGAGGTGTACCGCGAGTTCATCTACACGGGTTCGCCGTATATCTCGGCGATGCACCTGGAGGGGATCGAGCAGAACGTGGTCCTCATCGATTCGGTGTCCAAGCGCTATTCCGAGTGCGGCATCCGCATCGGAGCGCTCATCACCAAGAATGCCGAGGTCCGGAAGACGGTGATGAAGTTCTGCCAGGCGCGGCTGTCTCCGCCGCTCATCGGTCAGATGATCGCCGAAGCCTCCATCGAAGGAACGGAGCAATACTCCCGTGAGGTCTATGACGAGTATGTCGAGCGGCGCAAGAGCCTGATCGACGGCGTCAACCGCATTCCCGGATGCTACACGCCCGTTCCGATGGGTGCGTTCTACACGGTCGCCCAGCTTCCCGTCGAGGATGCCGAGGATTTCTGTGCGTGGTGCCTCACCGACTTCTCGTGGAAGGACGAGAAGACCCCGGCTGACTGCGCCGGCGAGACCATCATGATGGCCCCCGCCGCCGGTTTCTACTCGACCCCGGGCATGGGCCGCAACCAGGTCCGCCTGGCCTACGTCCTCAATAAGCACGACATCCAGCGCTCGCTCTTTATTCTTTCGAAGGCGCTGGAAAAGTACAATGGCGGAACGGATTAAGCAACTGAAGAAAATCGCATGAAGAGCATACTCGTTACCGGCAGTGCCGGATTTATCGGAGCCAATCTGGTGAAGCGCCTCTTCCGGGATCTGGAGGAGGGCGTTGTCGTGGGCGTTGACAACCTCAATGATTATTATGATCCGTCGCTGAAGGAATACCGGCTGCAGGAGCTGGAGAAGGCCCGCCCCGCCGGAATCGATTATCGCTTCGTGAAGGGGAACATCGCCGACAAGGGACTGATTGACAGGCTCTTTGAAGAGTATAAGTTCGATGTCGTCGTGAACCTGGCCGCGCAGGCGGGGGTGCGGTATTCGATCGAGAACCCGGATGTGTACATCGAAAGCAACATCATCGGTTTCTACAACATCCTGGAGGCGTGCCGGCACCATCCGGTGGAGCATCTGGTCTATGCTTCGTCTTCGAGCGTCTACGGCGGCAACAGGAAAGTGCCGTTCAGCACGGACGACCGGGTGGACAATCCGGTGTCGCTGTATGCGGCGACGAAGAAGAGCAACGAGTTGATGGCACATTGCTACGCAAAGCTTTACGACATTCCGTCCACGGGCCTGCGCTTTTTCACGGTGTATGGCCCCGCCGGACGGCCGGACATGGCCTACTTCGGCTTTACCGACAAGCTTCTTGCCGGCAAGACCATCCAGATTTTCAACTACGGCAACTGCCGCCGGGATTTCACCTATGTCGACGATATCGTCGAGGGCATCGTCCGCGTGATGGCCAAGGCGCCGGAGCGCCGGAAAGGGGAGGACGGTCTCCCGATTCCACCCTATGCCGTCTACAATATCGGCGGAGGCCAGCCGGAGAATCTGCTGGACTTCGTGAACATCCTCCAGGAGGAACTGGTCTCCGCGGGCGTTCTTCCGGCCGACTACGATTTCGACGCCCACAAGGAACTCGTCCCCATGCAACCGGGTGATGTCCCCACGACGTATGCGGACTCATCGGCCCTCGAGCGCGATTTCGGGTTCACGCCGAAGATTACCCTGCGCGAGGGACTGCGGAAGTTTGCGCGGTGGTATAAGGAGTATTACGGGTAGTTTTCTGATCCACATTTAATTTCAGATGAAACGCTATTGCCAGACCCTCGAACTCCGGGACGATCCGGAGATGATCGGGAAGTACTGCGAGGCCCATGCCCACGTGTGGCCGGAAATCCAGGCCGGTATCCGGGAGGTCGGAATCCTGGACATGCAGATCTACCGCCTGGGGACGCGGCTGTTCATGATCATGGATACGGTGGACGACTTCGATTTCGTGGCCGACAATGCCCGCCTCGCCACACTGCCGCGTCAGGCCGAATGGGAAGCGTATGTGGCTCAGTTCCAAGGTTGTGACCCTTCGGCCCCCAGCACCGACAAGTGGAGGCTGATGGAAAGGATTTTCCAACTCGAGGTCCCGAATCAAAAATAATTGTTAACTTTATGCTGCATAATTAAACCTGGAAGCTATGATCACGCGCATTTTCAAGCTGACCGAGGCGTCGGCAAAGTATCTGGGCAATCTCCCGAAGGGGGATGCCATCCTGGTTGTGAAATCCGAACACAAGGTGCGTCAGATGTTCATCGACGTGCTGGAACAGGCCTTGTACGAGCGTGCGGACACGAAGCCGGCCTTCGACGCCATCGGCGCTTATTTCAAAGGGATGGTGCCGGATCCGGCCTTCGGCGGGAAGATCGATGCCGAACTGGAGGCGCTCCGCCACTATGTGGACGAGGGGCTGGTCTATCGGCCTGCTTTCTCGACCATCCGCGATTATGTGCTGGGCAAGTGTGCGCGCCTGTGTGCGGAGACGGTCCATGCAGTCGTGGGCGGCACCTTTGTCGACGGCGCCGAGATCATGGTGTGTGAGGAGGACCAGGGTGCGCTCCGCGTGGATTGGGAGACGTCGATGGAACGCCTCCGTGCGCGTACGGCTGCCCCGGGACTGTATGTCCTGTCCAGCGGCTACGGGCACAATGCCTTCGGCTACAGCATCCGCCTGGGCCGTCGGGGCGAAGACCTGATGGCCATGACCGTCGCTGCGCAGGGACATGAGCCTGCCGAGGTCTATGTCCTGAAAGACAAGATCCTGGAGATGCCGGCCTTGACCTATGAGGAGGCTGCGGTGTTCTGTTCGGTCGAGGATGGTTCGATGGCTCCGGCCGCGATCCTGCCCATGATGAAGGCGGGCCTGCCCATCCTGTTCAAGGACCTGGCGAACCCGTCCCGGATGACCATCGTCTCCGACCGGAAACCTGTCTCTGAACATGCGGTCACAGGCTATGTCGTGGAGGAGGGTTTCGCCCTCATCAATGTCCGTGGTACCGGGCTGGTGGGCAAGGTGGGCGTTTCTTCGTCCATCTTCGGCGCCCTGGCCCGCGCCGGCGTGAACATCCGCTTCATCTCCCAGCCTTCTTCCGAGTTCTGCATCACGCTAGCGGTTACTGCGGCGGACCTGCCGGTCGCCCGTGAGGCCCTTTCCGGCCTGTACAAGGACGGCCAGGTCTCGCTGGACGATGCGACTGACATCGTGGAGGACGTCTGCCTCCTGTCGGTCTGCGGCAACGGCATGCGGGAAGTTCCCGGCACCTCCGGCCGCATCTACTCGGCCCTCGGCGCCTACGGCGTGAACATCATCTCCGCCGCCCAGGGCGGTGACGAACTCACGATCTCCTTCGTGATCCGCAACTCTGACCTCGCCGCCGCCGAGGAAGCGCTGTCGATCCTGTAAACATTTCCCTTCGGGGAAGGACATCGGACAGGGGGATGGGCCGACTTTTTTCGGAGGTCCATCCCCCTGTCCGATGTCCAACAATGAACGGAATGCTTGACTATTGTTTTGTCAAGCATTATTTTTATGGCGGAAAATTTTGTCAAGTCGGGCGAATGGCGTAACTTTGTGCCTATGGTAGATTATGAAATTATCGGCAAAATCAAGGCTGCATTGGCTGGAAAGGGCGTTTCTCAGCGGGAATTAGCCGAAAGGCTCGGGAAGGACGAGACGGTGGTGAGCCGGTGGCTCGCGGGAAAGGTCGGCATCGGCGCGCGGAGTCTGCGGCAGATTGAATCGGCCTTGGAAATCAACTTGACAAAAGATAGACATCATCCTATGAAGACTGCATTGATTACGGGCGTGACGGGCCAGGACGGTTCGTACCTGTCGGAGTTCCTGCTGGAGAAGGGGTATGACGTGCACGGGATCATCCGCCGGAGTTCGGTGGACTTTCGCGAGCGCATCGCCCATCTGGAGGGGCGGCCGCATTTCCATCTGCATTATGCCGATATGAACGACTCCATGAGCCTCGTGCAGGTGGTGGCGAAGGTCCGGCCGGACGAGATCTACAATCTGGCGGCGCAGAGCCATGTGCAGGTGAGCTTCGACTCGCCGGAATATACGGCGAATGTCGATGCGACCGGCGTCCTCCGCGTGCTGGAGGCCGTGCGGCAGTGCGGGCTTGGCGCGACGTGCCGGGTGTATCAGGCATCGACCTCTGAGCTCTATGGAAAGGTGGAGGAAGTGCCTCAGAATGAGAACACTCCCTTCCATCCGTACAGTCCTTATGCGGTGGCGAAGCTCTATGGTTTCTGGATCGTGAAGGAGTATCGCGAGGCCTACGGGATGTACTGCTGCTCGGGTATCCTGTTCAATCATGAGTCCGAGCGCCGGGGCGAGACTTTCGTGACGCGGAAGATCACTTTGGCGGCCGCGTGTATCGCCCAGGGTAAGCAGGAAAAACTGTACCTTGGCAATCTTTCCAGCCTCCGCGACTGGGGGTACGCGAAGGACTACGTGGAATGTATGTGGCTGATCCTTCAGCAGAAGAAGGCGGAGGACTTCGTGATCGCGACGGGCGTGCAGCACAGCGTGCGCGAGTTCTGCCAGCTGGCTTTCCATCATGTGGGCATCGAACTGGAGTTCGTAGGGGAGGGTGCCGATGAGAAGGGCGTCTGCATCGCCGGTCCTGCCGACCTGGTCGGCAAGACCCTCGTGGAGGTGAGTCCCGACTTCTATCGGCCTACCGATGTCGTGAACCTGTGGGGCGACCCGACCAAGGCCCGGGCGAAGCTGGGCTGGAATCCGCAGAAGACCTCCTTCGAGCAGCTCGTGAAGCTGATGGTCGAGCACGACATGGCGAAGGTCGCCGGCGAGGGCGCTGCGGAGAAGGTCCGGATGAATCTGGCAGAGTACCTGGAGAAGGGTATCGTGAAGTAAATCATTGATTATGAAAGTTTTCGTATCAGGTTGTTACGACCTGCTGCACAGCGGGCACGTGGAGTTTTTCCGGCAGGCGGCGCAGTTCGGGGACTTGTATGTCGGGATTGGCTCGGACGAGACGATCCTGCATTATAAGCATCACAAGACCATTTACAGCGAGAACGAGCGGTTGTTCATGGTGAAGGCGATCCGGTATGTGAAGGATGCGTTCATCAATGCGGGGGACGGTGTGATGGACTTTGTGCCGACGCTGGATATCGTGAAGCCGGATATCTTCGTCGTGAACGAGGATGGGTGCAGCGAGGAGAAGCGTCGGCTGTGCGAGGAGCGAGGAATCAGGTATGTTGTGCTGCAGCGCACGCCGCAGGAGGGGCTGGAAGCCCGCTCCAGCACGGCGCTGAAGCAGACGCCCTGCCAGATTCCGACGCGGTTGGATCTCGCGGGCACCTGGATTGACCAGCCGTATGTGTCTTGCTTTGCGCCGGGATGGGCCTTGACCATTTCCCTGGAGCCGACTTTCGAGGTGCGGGAGCGGTGCGGGCTGTCCACATCGACCCGGAACATGATCCGGAAGATCTGGCCTTTCCAGCTGCCGAACATGGATCCGGAGACACTGGCGAAGCTGGTTTTCTGCTTCGAGAATGATCCGGAGCGGTCCGACGGGATCATTTCCGGGGCGCAGGATTCCATCGGCATTTGCATGCCTGGGCTTGTAAGGCATTGGTACAGAGGACGTTTTTGGCCGGAAAAGATTGAGTCCTGCCACGACGAGGCGGTATTGTGCTGGCTGGAGGATCACCTGTGCATGATTCCGATGTTCCCGCGCCGGCCGGGCTGCTCAGTGGTGGAGGGGAAGGATATCACGAAGCCGAAGGTCGAGGCGTTGGCGGCTGCGGCCGAGGCGTGCTGGAATGCGATTCTGGCCCGTGATCTGGCCGGGTTTGCGGCGGCGTACAAGGCCTCGTTCGAGGCCCAGGTCGCCATGTTCCCGGCGATGATCCAGCCGGGGGTGCCTGAGTATATTGACAAGTATGGTTCGATGGACGGTGTCCTGGCGTGGAAGATGCCGGGCGCCGGGGGCGGGGGCTATCTCGCCCTTGTCTGCGCCGACCGGGCGCATTTCCCGGAAGGGGCTATTGAACTGCATATCAGAAGGAGAGGAGCATTATGATGGATTTGAACGCTAAGATTTATGTGGCGGGCCACCGGGGGATGGTGGGCTCGGCCATCGTGCGTGAACTGCAGCGCCAGGGGTACACGAACCTGGTCCTGCGCACGCACAAGGAATTGGATTTGACCCGACAGGTCGATGTGGAGGCGTTTTTCGCCGCCGAGAAGCCGGAGTACGTGTTCCTTGCAGCGGCCAAGGTGGGCGGCATCGTCGCCAACCAGAGCGCCCTCGCGGACTTCATGTACGAGAATATGATCTTGGAAATGAACGTGATACATGCGGCTTGGAAGAATGGCTGCCGGAAGCTCGAGTTCCTGGGATCGTCCTGTATTTACCCGCGTCTGGCTCCCCAGCCGATGAAGGAGGACTGCCTCCTGACGGGTGCGCTGGAGAAGACGAACGAGGCGTATGCATTGGCGAAGATTTCGGGGCTGAAGTACTGCGAGTTTTTGAATAGGCAGTATGGTACGGATTACATTTCCGTGATGCCTACGAACCTGTACGGGCCCAATGACAATTACCATCCGGAGCATTCCCATGTGCTGCCTGCCTTGATCCGCCGCTTCCACGAAGCGAAAGTGGCCGGGCTGGAGTCCGTCACCTGCTGGGGGGACGGTTCTCCCTTGCGCGAGTTCCTCTATGTCGACGACCTCGCGAACCTGTGCGTGTTCCTGATGAATAACTACAGTGGGAATGAAACGGTGAATGCCGGGACTGGAAAGGAGTTGAGTATCAAGGAATTGACAGAGCTTGTCGCCCGGGTGGTCGGCTATGAAGGCCGCATCGAATGGGACACTACCCGCCCCAACGGCACCCCGCGCAAACTCCTCGACGTCTCCAAAGCCACCTCCCTCGGCTGGACTTACCACACCGAACTCGAGGACGGTATCCGCCTCGCTTACACCGACTTCCTGAACAACCCCATGCGTGCTGAGCGGTAGCATTTTTTTGCTATCTTTGCACTCATGTTCAAGACGATACTCAAGCAAGTCAGGCAGTATAAGACAGCGGCGCTGCTGACGCCGGTGTGGACGACCTTGGAGGTGATCATGGGGGTGCTGATTCCGTATGTGACGGCGTCCATCATCGACAAGGGAATTTCGGCGGGGAGTTTGCCGGCGGTATACAGGTATGGGGCGATGATGGTGGGGATTGCGTGCCTGAGCCTTCTGTTCGGTATCCTCGCCGGGCGGTTCGCGGCGTATAGCAGCACCGGGCTGGCGGCGAACCTGCGTGAGGCGATGTATACCAACATTCAGCGTTTTTCGTTCTCCGACATCGACAAGTTTTCGACGGCAGGGTTGGTGACGCGGATGACGACGGATGTTTCCAGCATCCAGAATGCGTTCCAGATGCTGCTGCGCACCTCGTTCCGTGCTCCGCTGAATATGGTGTCGGCGCTGGCGATGTGTTTCCTGATCCATAAGAAGCTGAGTATCATCTTCCTGGTGGCGATGGTCATCCTCAGTGCGTTCCTGGCTGTCCTGATTACGCGGGCGGCGAAGCTGTTCAAAAAGATTCTGCTGCAGGTGGATGCCCTGAACGGTGTCGTGCAGGAGAATGTGGATGCCATCCGGGTGGTGAAGGCTTTCGTGCGGGAGGACCATGAGATGGGGAAGTTCGACCGGGCGGCGGTGGGTCTGTTCACCCTGAACGTCAAGGCGGAAACGCTGATGGCGCTGAACGGACCGGTGATGAACCTGATCGTGAACGCGTGCATCATCGCCTTGAGCTGGTGGGGTGCGCATTTCATTGTGGAAGGGAGTCTTACAACCGGTCAGCTCACTTCGCTCTTCAGCTATATCATGACGGTACTGACTTCGCTGATGATGCTGTCGATGATTTTCGTCCAGCTTACGCAGAGTGCGGCCAGTGCGGCGCGTATCGCCGAGGTGATTGACGAAGAGCCGGACATGGACAATCCGGAGGAACCCATCACGACGGTTCCTGACGGGCGCATCGATTTCAACCACGTTTTCTTCTCTTACAAGCGGGGCGGAGACTATGCGCTCGAGGACATCGATCTCCATATCAACGCAGGAGAAACCATCGGCATCATCGGCGGTACCGGCAGCGGCAAGTCCTCTTTGGCGAACCTGGTGGCGCGCCTGTACGATGTCAGCGAGGGGTCCGTGGAAGTAGGTGGCATCGACGTGCGGAAATACGACATGAAGACGCTCCGGAATGAGGTTGCGATGGTGCTCCAGAAGAGTACGCTCTTCTCCGGGACCATCCTCGACAATCTCCGCTGGGGCAAGGAGGACGCGACGCTGGAGGAGTGCCAGGAGGCCTGCCGGCAGGCTTGTGCCGATGAGTTCATAGAGGGCTTCCCGGACAAGTACGATACGGTCATCGACCAGGGCGGTACCAACGTTTCCGGCGGCCAGCGGCAGCGCCTGTGCATCGCACGTGCGCTGCTGAAGCATCCGAAGGTGCTTGTGCTGGACGATTCCACGAGCGCGGTGGATACGGCGACGGACGCCGCCATCCGCTCCACATTCAACGCCCGCATCCCGGGTACGACGAAGCTGATTATCTCCCAGCGCATTCTCTCCATCCAGGAGGCCGACCGCATCGTCGTGATGGAAAACGGCCGGGTCGACGGGTTCGATACCCACGAGAACCTCCTCAGGACCAACAAGATCTATCAGGAAATCTACGAAATGCAGACGAGCGGCGGCTCGGGCGATTTCGACCAACCTACGCAATAGCCTATGCCACCTGGATTTGGAAACATGCGCGGCGGAGGCGGGGACCGCGGACCGCGGATGGGCGCCTCCCTCAGGGATATCAAGAAGGACTCGACAGTCTTCCGGCTGTTCCGTTATATCTTCAGGAACTACAAGGTCAATTTCATCGTGGTGCTCCTGTGCATCGTGGTGTCTTCGCTGACCTCTCTCGCGTCGTCGCTGTTCACGCGCAGCCTCATCGACGACTACATTACGCCGATGACGGCCGCTGCGGCGCCGGACTACGCGCCCCTGGCCGTGGCGCTCGTGAAACTGGGCGCCATCATCCTCGTGGGCATCATCGCCGGCTATGTGCAGTCGCTCATCATGATCCATGTGGGGCAGGGGACGATGCTGAGCATCCGCAAGGACCTGTTCTCCCATATGGAGACGCTGCCGCTCAAGTACTTCGACAACCATTCGCACGGCGACATCATGTCGGTGTATACCAATGATGTGGACACGCTGCGGCAGGTGATCGGAAACAGCATCCCCAGCCTGTTCCGGTCGGTGGTGACCATCCTGGCGACCTTTGTGAGCATGCTCGTGCTGAGTGTTCCGCTCACGGTCGTCTCCGTTTTGATGGCCTTCCTGATGTACAAGGTCACGACCGCTCTGGGAAAGCTGTCGAAAAAGTATTTCGTGGAAAGGCAGCAGAACCTGGGCAAAGTCAACGGATTCATCGAGGAAATGGTTTCCGGCCAGAAGGTCGTGAAGGTGTACTGCCACGAGGAGAAGGCCCTGGAGCAGTTCGGGGAACTGAATGAGAAGCTCCGCGCCAGCGTGTACAATGCCAACAAGATCGGCAACATCATCATGCCGATCAACTCCAATATCGGCAACTTCATGTACGTACTGCTGGCCATCGTCGGCTCTTTGATCGCCCTCGGACATGTTCCTTTCGCAACGCTTACGCTGGGTACGCTGGTGTCCTTCCTGACCCTCCAGCGCAATTTCACGCGTCCGGTCACGCAGATCTCCAACGAAATCAATTCCATCGTGATGGCGACCGCAGGCAGCGACCGCGTGTATGCCGTCCTGGACGAGACGTCCGAGGTGGATGAGGGAACGGTGACGCTGAAGAAAGAAGGGAAGGACAGTTGGGCCTGGAAGGAGGAGAGCGGGGCGCAGCGGAAGCTGGAAGGTCTGGTGGAACTGAAGGAGGTCGACTTCAGTTATGTGCCTGAAAAACAGGTGCTTTACGACATAACCTTAACGGCTTATCCGGGTCAGAAGATCGCCTTCGTCGGCGGAACCGGAGCGGGAAAGACGACCATCACGAACCTGATCAACCGGTTCTACGAGATCCAGGACGGGACCATCACATACGACGGATTCAGTGTGGCGGGTATCAAAAAGGCAGATTTGCGCCGTTCCCTCGGCATTGTCCTGCAGGAAACGAAACTCTTCAGCGGCTCGGTGCTGGACAACATCCGGTATGGCCGCCTGGACGCCACGGACGAGGAGTGCCGCGACTCCGCACGATTGGTGCATGCCGACGCGTTTATCCGCCGCCTTCCCAACGGGTACGACACGGTGCTGGATGCCGACGGCGGCAACCTCTCGCAGGGTGAGCGGCAACTCCTCGCCATTGCCCGCGCTGCCGTGGCCGACCCGCCGGTACTCATCCTGGATGAGGCGACGTCCTCCATCGATACGCGTACGGAGCGGCTCATCCAGCAGGGGATGGATTCCCTGATGAAGGGGCGCACGACCTTCGTGATTGCCCATCGGCTTTCCACGGTCCAGAATGCCGATTACATCGCCGTCATGGACCACGGTCGCATCATCGAGCGCGGCAAGCACTTCGAACTCCTGGAGCAGAAGGGCAAGTATTATGAATTGTATACCGGTAATCAGATAACATAGAATGGCTTACAGAAATCTTACGCAGAAGGAGATTGAGCGGCTCGTGGCTGCTGGCTGCGAGGCGGACGATTGGGGAACGGTGTTTACGGACGCGCCGGAGGTGGACCACATCTGCCGGGTGCGGTTTTCCGGGACGGTGCGTTTCGGCCGGTTTGACCGGGTATTCGAGTTTCCCGGCGGGCTCAGGAAGCACGCCGGGATTCGCGACGCGACGCTCCACAATGTGACGGTAGGGGATGACTGCTTGATTGAGAATGTGTCCAATTATATCGCCAATTACTCCATCGGCCACGATACCGTCCTGGAGAATGTGGACCTGGTGCTGACCGACGGTCCGTGCCGGTTCGGCAACGGGGTGGTGGTGTCCGTGATGAACGAGACGGGCGGCCGGGAGGTGAAGATCTACGACAGGCTGAGCGCCCAGATAGCCTATGTGATGGCGATGTACCGCCACCGGCCGGAACTGGTGAAAGCCCTGGATGCGATGGTGGACGACTATGCCTCGAAGCAGGAGTCTTCCGTCGGTTCCATCGGCAGCCATGTCACCATACGGAATACCCGTTTCCTCAGTGGGGTACGGGTGGGAGACTATGCGGTCCTCAGCGGCGTGAACCGGCTCCGCAACGGCAGCGTGAACAGTAACGAGGCCGCCCCTGTGACCATCAGCCATGGGGTGATCGCTGACGATTTCATCATTTCGAGCGGCTCGCATATTACGGACAATACGACACTTACGCGCTGTTTTATCGGTCAGGCATGTCATTTCGGCCATGGCTACAGCGCATCGGATTCCCTTTTTTTCTCCAACTGCCAGGGAGAGAACGGGGAGGCTTGCGCCATCTTTGCGGGGCCTTTCACCGTGACCCATCACAAGTCTACGCTCCTGATCGCCGGCCTCTTTTCCTTCATGAACGCAGGCAGCGGGTCCAACCAGTCTAACCACATGTACAAACTGGGCCCCATCCACCAGGGCATCCTGGAGCGGGGGTCCAAGACGGCCTCCGATTCCTACATCCTTTGGCCCTCCCGCGTGGGCGCCTTCTCATTGGTCATGGGCCGGCATGTGAACCATTCCGACACGACCGCCCTTCCGTTCTCCTATCTTATTGAGCAGCAGAATACTACCTATTTGGTTCCAGGGGTGAATCTCCGCAGTGTGGGCACGATCCGCGACGCCCAGAAGTGGCCCAAGCGCGACGCCCGCAAGGATCCGGACCGCCTGGACTGCATCAATTTCAACCTGCTGAGCCCGTATACCATCCAGAAGATGTTCAAAGGCATCAAACTGCTCCAGAACCTGCAGTATTCCTCCGGTGAACTTTCGGATGTTTACGCTTTCCATAGCGCGAAGATCAGGAACAGTTCGCTCCGGAAGGGAATCGAGTTGTATCGGACGGCCATTACCAAGTTTTTGGGGAATTCCATCATCAAGAAACTGGAAAACCTGCCCGCGGGAGCGTCGGATGAGGAAATCCGGGTGATGCTCCGGCCGGAAAGGGAAGGCGGAAAGGGAAAATGGACCGACCTGGGTGGACTCATTGCACCGAAAGGCCTGGTGGATGCGCTCCTGGACCGCATCGAGTCGGGGGAGGCGAAGGATCTGGAGACGGTGGATGCGGATTTCCGGCAGATGCATGCGGATTACTACCGGCTTGAATGGACCTGGGCTTATGACAAGTATGCCGAATTCTTCGGGTATCCCCTGGAGCGGATCACGGCTTCCGAGGTGCGGGAAATCGTGGAGAGATGGAAGGAGGCGGTCATCGGCCTGGACCGGATGCTGTACGAGGATGCGAAAAAGGAGTTCAGCCTGGCTTCGATGACCGGCTTCGGAGCCGATGGCTCCCGGGAAGTGAAACAGCTGGACTTCGAGCAGGTCCGGGGCGATTTCGAGTCGAACTCATTCGTTCAGGCAGTTTTAGAGCATATCCGGGTGAAGGAGGCCTTGGGGGACGAACTGCTAGGCCGGCTGTGTCTTTGATTATTCGTGAAAATGTCCTATCTTTGCAGTCCCGATTGATAGATGCTGCACCAGATATGAAGGAATACGGTTTCTTTCGCAAGTTATTCTCGTCCAGGATCCTCCCTTCCTGGACGATTTTGTTGTTCGACCTGATTATCGTCGTCATTTCCGTTGTCCTGGCCTACATCATCCGGTTCGGACTGGCATCCGCCGCGACGATGGGCTCGGAGATGCGCTGGACCTTCCTGGTCGTCATTACGCTGAATATCCTGTTTTTCAAGATCTTCCATACTTATTCGAATATCCTTCGCCTGTCTTCCTTCGTCGATGTGATGCACATCTTCGTTGCGTTGACCCTGGCTTACTTCTGTGCGGGGGCGATTTCGCTCCTGTGGCCGTTCCTGTTCACCACTTCCTTCGCATCGCTGTCCGTGCTGATGATCTCCTATGTCATCTGCTTCATGGTCCTGGCGACCTCTCGGATGATCATCAAGATGCTCAACGACCATTTCAACCAGAGCGGGAAGGAACTGCTGAACACGTATATATATGGAACGCAGGTGGGAGTGGACATCGCGAAGTCGCTGCGCGCCGAGGCGGATAACCGCTTCCGGATCGTGGGTTTCGTGGCCGACAATCCCGACATGTTCGGAAAGGTGCTGATGGGCGTGAACGTGTACCCCAACGACGAATCGCTGATCGATCGGATCCGGCGCGACCGGGTGGAGGCGTTCATCGTTTCCCCGGCGAAGGCGGAGAGCCTGAAAGACACGCGTTTCGCGGACCTTCTGCTTCAGGAGAACGTCCAGATTTTCCTGGCACCCGAGGTGTCGGATGACTGGCAGAAGAGCGGCCGGCGGACGACCGTCAAGGAGGTTCAGATCGAGGACCTGCTCGGCCGGGATCCGATCAAGCTGAACATGCGGGAAATCGCCTCCCACCTGGAGGGGAAGCGGGTACTTATCACTGGCGCCGCCGGTTCCATCGGTAGCGAGATCATGCGCCAGGTGGCGATGTTCAACCCTTACCAGATGATCCTCATCGACAACGCGGAAACGCCCCTGCACGACATCCGGCTGGAATTGAAGAAGAGATGGCAGGAGATCGATGCGCCCACGATTGTCGCCAATGTCACCAACAAGGCCCGGATGCGGGCGATCTTCGACGAATACCGGCCCGAATACGTTTTCCATGCGGCAGCGTACAAGCACGTCCCGATGATGGAGGACAACGTGTCGGAGGCTATCCAGAACAACGTCCTGGGGACCAAGGTCCTGGCCGACCTGGCCGTCGAGTTCCGTGTGAACCGTTTCGTGATGGTCTCCACGGACAAGGCCGTGAATCCCTCCAACGTGATGGGATGCTCCAAGCGTATCTGCGAGATCTATGTCCAGGCGCTGGCCCGCAAGATCCAGAAGGACAAGTCGGCTCCGACGCAGTTCATTACGACCCGTTTCGGTAACGTGCTGGGTTCCAATGGATCCGTGATTCCGTTGTTCCGGAAGCAGATTGCCGCCGGCGGTCCGGTCACGGTCACCCATCCGGAGATCATCCGGTATTTCATGACCATCCCGGAGGCCTGCCAGCTGGTGCTGGAGGCCGGCAGCATGGGCAAGAGCGGAGAAATCTACATCTTCGACATGGGCAAGCCCGTGAAGATCGTGGACCTTGCAAAACGGATGATCCAGCTGTCCGGCCGTACCGACGTGAAGATCGAGTTCACCGGCCTCCGCCATGGAGAAAAACTGTACGAGGAACTCCTGGCGACCAAGGAGAACACCAAGCCCACTTCCCACGACAAGATCATGATCGCCTCCGTACGGGAATACGACTACGAAGACGTGGATGTGGAGATTGAAGCCCTCATCCAGGACAGCTACCAGTTCGATGCGATGCGGACGGTGGGACAGATGAAGGACCTGGTACCCGAATTCAAGAGCTTGAATTCCAGGTACTCGATCCTGGATGATGACCGGTAGGAGCTCTCGCTTCCCCTGACTTTATACGATTCCGAGCAGATGGCTGCGGGACAGCATGCAGGCGCCGATGGGTGCTGCTTCGTTGCGCAGTTTCGTGAAGCGGATGGCGGTGTCCTGGTTCGCGATGGTCTGGGCGTGGCGCTTGACGGCACTGCGGATGGGGAGGATAAGGTAATCGCCTGCCAAGGAGAGCTTTCCGCCGATGACGACGAGTTGCGGGTTGAACACGTTGATCAGGCCTGCCAGGCCGCGTCCGAGGTTGCTGCCGATTTTCTCGATGCTCTCGATGGTGAGGATGTCCTCCTCCTGGATCGCCTTGAAAATATCGTTGAGGTTCACCTTCCCTTCCTTCTTGAAGGTCTGGGAGAGGGAAGAGGCGCGTCCGGCGCGGAGCTGTTCCGTAATCAGCCGGACGAGGGCGGAACCGGAGGCACCGGTTTCCAGGCAGCCGATCTTGCCGCAGCGGCAGATCTGGTCGTTGTCCAGCAGGGGGAAGTGGCCGAATTCGCCGGAAAAGCCGGAAGTGCCGTAGTACAGGTGACCGTCCAGGATCATGCCCATTCCCAGACCCCAGCTCACATTGATGAACAGGACATTCTTCTCTTTCTTGACGGCCCCGGCGAGGTATTCGCCGTAGGTCATGGCACGGGAGTCGTTCTCGATGACCACCGGGATGTCCAGGTCCTCGGATAGGATCTTGTTGATGGGCCTTTCCGGATCGAAGGAGTACAGGTTGCTGTAGCCGGTCTTGGGATTCACGCGGCCGGCCACGCTGATGCCCATTCCCAGGAC
Source organism: uncultured Bacteroidia bacterium (assembly GCA_902778105.1). Taxonomy (GTDB): domain Bacteria; phylum Bacteroidota; class Bacteroidia; order Bacteroidales; family UBA932; genus Cryptobacteroides. The sequence continues at coordinate 29,312 of CACYWN010000005.1, read as the reverse complement.
CTTGTTCCAGTCCAGGTCTTTCTCGGAGAAGAAGGTGCGGAGGCTGTGGGCGACGCGGTGGATGCAGTTCTCGTCCGGTTCGAAGGTGAAGGGAATGTTGTCCTGGAAGGAAATGAGTCCGCCCTTGAAGTCGGTGACGGCGATGCTGACGTGGGAGTGCCGGATGTCCAGGCCGACGAACATGCCCGCATCCGGGTTGAGTCCGTAAATGCTGGGGCGCCTTCCGCCCGAGGTGCCGGACTTGCCCAACTCGATCATGAAGCCTTCGTCCATCAGTTCCCCGATCAGTTTGGTGACGGTGGGAACGCTGGAATTGATCTGTTCACTCAGGGAAGCGATGCTGTATTCTCCATTCTGGATGCAAAGGTGGAGTATGGTTTTTTTTAAGAGCGAATTCTTGTTGTCTTTCTTGTCCAGGAATGTGTTTCTCATGACCGTTTTTCGTTAATACGGGACAAATATACCTAATATTTTTTAATTTTCTCTCGATTTTTATAAAAATTCTTTAAAATAATTTGAATCTTCGGGCCGACCTTGAAAAGTATGGAGAAAAAGGCTATCTTTGTCAGTTGAAGAAAATGTTTGGCTATGTTCGCTAAGCTCAAGACGTGGCGGAATAATTTCCGGCTTTCGCTGAGGATGAAGATGGTACTCGCCCTGAGTGCCATCGTCGTTGTTCTCGTGCTTTCCAGCATCATCTCCATCCTGGAATACCGGCGGATGTCCAGCTATGTGTCGGAAATGATCGCCGAAAACATCAATGGCATCAATATCGCCCAGAAGCTGTCGAACGTCACCGACAACTACAATCTCCAGATCCTGACGGTCATCGGGGACGAGTCCGTCAACTCCCTTCCCGATTTCGACCAGCAGAAATTCGTTTTCTATTGCGACTCGCTCCGTTCGTCCTTTGCGGAAAAGCAGATGATTCCACTCACGGATTCGGTCTTGTACGCTTACTCGGCCTATATGCTCACTTCCCTGGAACTGGAGGAGGTGCTCAAGTCGGACTTCATCGACTCCCGGACCTGGTATTTCGACCGGTTGCAGCCTCCTTTCCACCGGCTGGACGACTATCTGGGCCGTCTGAGCCAGGCGATGTACGACGACCTCCAGCGGAATTCCGAGAATTTCGACCGCGGTTTCTACCGGAGCATCATTCCCGGTTTCGTGGCGGTGTCCGTGGGGGTGATCCTGGTGCTCCTGCTGATGTTCTTCATCATCGCGTACTATGTGAACCCGCTGAACAAGATGCTGGTCAGTCTCAAGGACTACCAGTCGATGGGCCGGAAATACAATTACACCTTCGACGGGGACGACCAGCTCAGCGAGCTGAACGAGGGCATTGTCGAGCTGACGGAAGAAAACCGCCAGTTGCGCCGGCGGATCAAGCTGATGCGTGAAACCCAGCCCAAGGAATGAACCTGAAGGTCATATCGCGGAATGTGGGAACGGCACTCCTGGTGAGCTCGCTGTTCATGCTCCTGTCGGTATTCGTGTCCCTGCTGGACGGCGGGGACAGCGCCCTGGCACCACTGTTGATCAGCTTCTCGCTTACCTTCACCGTGGGTGTGTTCCCTTTCATCTTTGTCCGAAAGACGGAACAGATCACCCTTCGTGACGGGTACATGATCATCTTCCTGTCCTGGTTGCTTTCCTTTGTGTTCGGCATGCTTCCATATGCCCTCTGGGGTGGACCGTTCTCCCTTGTAAATGCCTGGTTCGAAAGCGTTTCCGGTTTTACGACGACAGGGTCGACCATTCTGGAAGACGTGGAAGCCCTGCCCCGGAGCCTGCTGTTCTGGCGCTCTTCGACGCACTTTATCGGCGGTTTGGGTGTTGTCGTCTTCCTGCTCCTGATCATCCCGAACTCCTCACCGGTGCGTCTGCGGCTGACCAATATGGAACTGTCTTCCCTGTCGCGGGAGGATTACCGTTCCCAGGCCAACAAGACCGTATTCATCTTCGCGTGGGTGTACCTGGGCATCTGCGCGCTGGCTTTCGTCAGCTATCTGCTGGCGGGGATGTCCCCCTTCGATGCCATCAACCATGCCTTTACCGTCTGCGCGACGGGCGGTTTCTCCACCCGGAACCTGTCCATCGGCTTCTTCCGGTCGGAGCTGATCTCCTCTCTGACGATTGTCTTCATGTACCTGGCGTCAATCCATTTCGGGCTGATTTTCATGACGCTCGCCTCCCGGTCGCTACGCCCCCTGAAGAATCCGGTCCTGCGGTTCTATACGCTGAGTCTTGTCGGCGGATCCATCCTGACGGCCATCTCCCTGAAGATGCAGGGAGTGGACGGCACTTGGGCGCGCGCTTTCCTGGATGCGACCTTCCATGTGGTGAGCTATACCTCCACGACCGGCCTTGCCATCAGTGACAACTCCGCCTGGCCCATGCTGCCGTGCTTCATCCTGATCGTGGGCAGTCTGGTGTGCGGCTGTGCGGGTTCCACTACGGGCGGCCTCAAGTCGGACCGCGTGATCGTCCTGTTCCGGGCGATCCGGATGCAGGTGGTCAAGACATTGTATCCTTCTTCCGTGTTTGAGGTCAAGTTCGGAAAGCGGATCCTGCGAGACGAGGAAGTGTATCCGCAGATCCTGTACATCGCGCTGTTCTTCCTGATGATCGGCGTTTCCGCCGTCTTGTGCGTCATCATCGGGGATCCGAACCAGCATGCCCTGCTGGGGACGATCGCGTCGCTGACCAATGTGGGGCCTTCCCTGGGCACCATCGGCTCACTCGGGAACTTCAATGCCGAGCCGAACGCCATCAAGCTGATTTTCACGTTCGACATGTTCCTGGGCCGTGTCGAGATCTATCCGGTTTTCGCCGTCTTCGCGGCCTTCATCCATCGGAGGTAGCCGATGGACCGGACGGGATTCCTGTACACCGAATTCCTGCGGCGGTTTTCCTATGAGCCGACGCCCTGCCAGGACCGCCTGATGCAGGACATCGCATCGTTCGCGACCGGGGACGATGCCGACATCCTGGTGGTCAACGGCTACGCCGGCACGGGCAAGACGACGGCCCTGGCGGCCGTGGTTTCCACTTTTTCCGAGTTCAAGACCCCTTGCGTGCTGATGGCTCCGACGGGCCGGGCGGCGAAAGTGCTGTCGAACTATACCGGGCGGCCGGCATCGACTGTCCACAAGCAGATTTACCGTCAGAAAAGCCACGGAGACGACGGTTTCGGCCAGTTCTCCCTGGCACCGAACAAAGCAAAGAATACGCTCTTCATCGTGGACGAGGTGTCGCTGATCGGCATCGAAGCGGGGGAGCGGCAGTCCTCGACCGTATTCGGCTCCGGAAACCTTCTGGAGGACTTGATCCTGTATATGCGCAGCGGGGTGGACTGCCGGATGATCCTGGTCGGCGATGCCGCGCAGCTGCCTCCCGTGGGGCTGGACCGGTCTCCGGCCCTGTCTCCGGAGTATATGTCAGGGGCTGGCGGTGTGCGTTTTTCCGAACTCCGGACGGTCGTCCGCCAGCAGGAAGGCTCGGGTATCCTTGTGAATGCGACGCACCTGCGGGAGTTGCTGGAGGAGGATTGCGAGATCCCGATGGACGAACTGGGCCTGACGGTCCGGGGGTTTGATGACGTAGAGCGCATCTCCGGGGGAGAGTTGATTGAGACGCTGTCGGATGCGTATGGCCGGTACGGGGAGGACGAGACCATCGTCCTGTGCAGGTCCAACAAACGCGCCAACCGCTACAACGCAGGCATCCGCGCCCAGGTCCTGTACCGGGAGGAGCGGCTGGTCCGGGAGGATAAGCTCATGATCGTAAAGAACTGTTACCATTTCGCCGATGAGCTGGAAGGAACGGACTACATCGCCAACGGCGACATCTGCAAACTGGTGCGCATCGGCGGTTACGAGGAACGGTACGGGCTGCATTTCGCCCAGGCGCGGCTGGCTTTTCCGGACTATGGTGGCCAGGAAATCGTGGCGAAGGTGCTGCTGGACACGCTGGAATCAGAATCCGCCTCGCTGACCTATGAGCAGTCCAATGCCCTGTACCAGGGGGTGAGCGCGGACTATTCCCATCTGACTACCAAGAAGAAGCGTTACGAAGCCGTGCGGGAGGATCCCTTCTTCAACGCCCTGCAGCTCAAGTATGCCGATGCCATCACCTGCCACAAGTCGCAGGGCGGCCAGTGGAAGTGCGTCTTCATCGACAATCCTTTCTGGCAGGATTTCCTCACACCGGATGACCTGAAGTGGCTGTATACGGCCCTGACGCGGGCGGTGGAGAAGGTCTATCTGGTGAATTTCAAGGACGAATTGTTTCATAGTTTGCAAGGATGAGCGAGAACTACATGTTTCCGACTTCCGTGAAGGAGGTCCAGGCGCTGGGATGGGATTACATCGACATCATCCTCTTCTCGGGGGATGCGTTCGTGGACCATCCGTCGTTCGGGACGGCGGTGATTGCGCGATGGCTCCAGAAATGGGGATACCGGGTGGCGGTCGTCCCGCAGCCCAACTGGCGGGACGACCTGCGCGATTTCCGCAAGCTGGGGGCGCCCAGGCTGTATTTCGGACTGAATTCGGGGGCGATGGACTCGATGGTGAACCACTACACGGCCTCCAAGCGGCTCCGCCACGACGACGCCTACACGCCTGACGGCAAGGCGGGTGCCCGGCCGGACTATGCCGTTACGGTCTATACGAAGATCCTGAAGGAACTGTATCCCGATGTCCCTGTCATCATCGGCGGCATCGAGGCTTCCCTCCGTCGCCTCACGCATTACGACTACTGGAAGGACTGCCTGATGCCCTCTGTCCTGGTTACTTCCGGGGCCGACTACCTGTGCTACGGCATGGGCGAAAGGCCGATGCTTGCACTCACGAGGGGGATCGAGAACAATTGGTCGCGGCATCAGATGCAGCAGATTCCCCAGATTGCATTCTTTGTGAAGGGGAGTGCCCCCTCCGGAAGCCTTGTGCTGCATAGTTTCGAAGAATGCCTGAAGGATAAGTTCAAGTTTGCGGAGAATTTCCATTGGATCGAGCAGCACGCGAACATGATACATCCGGATACGATTTTCGAGCCGGTGGGCGAGGGGTATGTGCAGATCAATCCGCCGTATCCGACGGCGACGACGGAGGAGATGGATTCGTTCTGGGACCTGCCGTTCACGAAGCTGCCGCATCCGCGGTACAAGGGAAAACGGATTCCGGCATACGATATGATCAAGTTCTCGGTGAATACGCACCGGGGATGCTTCGGGGGCTGCAATTTCTGCACGATTGCGGCGCACCAGGGGAAGTTCATTTCGTCCCGGAGCGAGGAGTCTATCCTCAAGGAGGTGCGTGCGCTGAACAATCTGCCGGACTTCGCCGGAAATATATCGGACGTGGGGGCGCCGACGGCGAACATGTACGGGATGCACGGGAAGAACCAGGAAATCTGTGCCAAGTGCAAGCGCCGTTCGTGCCTGTTCCCGGCCCGCTGTCCGAATCTGGACTGCGACCATACGCGGCTGTTGGATCTCTATCACAGGATCGATTCTACCAAGGGAATACGCCACTCCTATATCGGCAGCGGCATCCGGTATGACTTGTTCCTTACGGAGGAGGGGTTCGTGGACGAAAGTTCGAAGCCTTACCTCAGGGAATTGATCCTGAACCATACGTCCGGGCGGCTGAAGGTGGCGCCGGAGCATACGGAGGATCATGTGCTCCAGAAGATGGGGAAGCCTTCGTTCCGGTATTTCGAAAGGCTTCGAAAGGAATTCGACAAGGTGAACCGGGAGGCGGGGACGCATGTGGGGCTGGTCCCGTATTTCATCTCGTCGCATCCCGGATGCACGATGCGGGACATGGAGCGGCTGGCGAACCATCCGGCCCTGAAGGGCATCTGGATGGACCAGGTGCAGGATTTTACGCCTACGCCGATGACCACGTCGTCCGTGATGTTCTGGTCCGGCTACGATCCCCGGGACCTCAAGCCGGTGTTCTGCGAGCATGATCCGCAGCGCAAACAGGAGCAGAAATCGTTTTTCTTCAAGAATTCCTCGAAAAAAAGCATACAGGGTATTTCCAAATCCAAAAAAAGACGCTAATATTGCAGCGCGAAACCGATAAACCCGAATCAAGATGGCAGATAACAAGAAAAGACACGTGGTAAGCTATGAGAAGATGGCCCTGAATCCGGAACTGGCGGCGGCCTTTGCCGAAAAATACCCCCGCGGGTTCAGTGACTACCTGACCGACCTCGTGAAGTACCCGAAGCCGGACGGCACTACGTTCTATGCTGTTACCGTGGAAATCCCCGATGCCATCTACCTGGTGAAAATCAACGTGAAAACCGACGACCTCGAGGATGTCGAGCGTTGGCTCGAAGGCGAGGAAGATGCCGAGAACGAGGCCGTGGCCGGCGGCAGCGCCGACGCCTCCGATGCGGCGGGCGAGACGCTTCCCGACGACAACATCGCCCAGTACGCAGGCGGTTCGGACGACGAATAAGGCAACGATGGCCACGAACCAAGGCGTGAAATATGTATGGGGCCCGATGCGGGCCCTTTTGCGTAAGTGGCCGGAACGGAGCCGGCTGCTGGTCCTGTCCGTGGTTACGGGTATCCTGTGCGGCCTGGCAGCCGTTCTCCTGAAATGGACGATCCGGACCATCAGCCATGGCCTGCACCAGTTCGTGGGCGGTTCCACGTGGCTGTTCCTCCTGCTTCCTGGCGTCGGGATGCTCCTCAGCCTCCTGATCGTCAAGTATCTCGTCAAGGATAACATCAGCCACGGCGTCACGAAGGTCCTGATCGCCGTATCCAAGAACGAATCCAAGATCAAGCGGCACAATACCTTTTCATCCTTCATTACCAGTGCGCTCACCATCGGGTTCGGCGGATCCGTGGGTGCCGAAGCGCCCATCGTCTACACGGGGGCGGCCATCGGATCCAACCTGGGCCGCTACATGGGCCTTTCCTACCGGGGAATGACGCTGCTGCTGGGATGCGGTGCCGCAGGCGCCGTGGCAGGTATTTTCAATGCGCCGCTCGCCGGTGTCCTGTTCACGCTGGAAATCCTCCTTTTCAACCTGTCGATGAGTTCCATCCTGCCGCTGCTCCTCTCAACGGTGTCGGCGACGATGGTGTCCTATCTGTTGCTGGGGCGGGAGACGCAGTTCGCCTGTACCGTCGTGGAGTTCGCCATGCGGAATATCCCTTTCTATGCGGTCCTGGGCGTGTTTTGCGGTTTCTGCTCCCTGTATTTCCTGCGGACGACGCTTTTCATGGAGGATTTGCTGGGCAAGATGCGGAACCCTTACCTCCGCTGGGCGTTGTGTGCGATGGGACTGGGCCTTCTCATCTTCCTGTTCCCTCCGCTGTATGGTGAGGGGTATGAGGACGTGGGACTGCTCCTGAACGGCCAGAGCTCCGGCCCGGTGTGGTTCTTCCTGCTGATCCTGCTCCTGAAGGTGTTCGCAATGACTTTTACCAATGCCGGCGGAGGCGTGGGCGGTACCTTCGGTCCCACCCTGTTCGTCGGGGCCATCGCGGGATATGTGGTAGCCTCGGTCTTGAACCTGATCTGGCCCGGCCAGGTGCCGGTCTCCAACTTCGTGCTCGTGGGAATGGCCGGTCTGATGGCCGGCGTGATGCAGGCCCCGATGACGGCCATCTTCCTGATTGCCGAGATATCAGGCGGTTACCAGCTTCTGGTGCCGCTCATCCTGACTTCGGCCGTTGCCTATGGAATCACACGGCTGTTTGAGAAGTACTCCATTTACACCAAGCGGATCGCGCAGACAGGGGAACTTCTCACCCACGATTCCGACCAGGCCGTGTTGACTTTGCTGCGGACGGACGCCCTCGTCGAGAAGGATTTCACCCCTGTCCGGATCGATGACGACCTGGGGACGCTGGTGGACGCCGTGTCCGTGTCCAGCCGGAATATTTTCCCGGTCCTGGATTCCAGGAACCGGCTGCAGGGGTATGTTGACCTGACCGACATCCGCCGGGACATGTTCCAGACGGATCTGTACAAGACTGCCAAGGTGTACAACTATATGCGCTCTGCACCCGAGTATGTGTATCCCGACGAGCCGATGGACAGCGTGATGCGTAAATTCGAGCGGACGGGAGCGTGGAACCTGCCGGTCGTGGACCACGAGCGGCGCTATCTCGGATTCGTCTCCAAGTCAAAGATATTCAACGCTTACCGGGAGGAACTCCGGGTATTTTCCCAGGATTGATCCCGGTGCGTTCCGGCAGGGTTGCCCAAGCCGTTTTTTTTCTTATCTTTGTAGAATCAAAGACCACGGCCAATGCACACGAGCGACTTTCCGGTTTCCACCCCGCTGATGATTGTCTGGGCGATCTGCCTGGCCGTCGCGGCGTTCTTTTTCGTGCGGCTTCTCAATTATCTGCTCCGCAAGAACAGGAGGGAGCTCCTGCTGCTGTCATTCGCCCTTCTGCTCCTCGCCGGGGCTGCCATTCACGTCATGGTCCTTTCCCAGTCCACCCACACCGTCACGGACGGGAACTGGGTCCAGCTCGTGCTGGTCTCCCTGGTGGCCGGACTGGAGATGTTCATCGGCCATACGGTCATCTTCGACGACATCATCGCGGCTGTCGTATTCCATGAACCGGGACTGCTCCTGGCATACCTGACCATCTTCGTCCTGATCCTGACGTTCAGCTTCGTGATGGTGTTCCAGATCCTGCCGCGTCGCCTCCGCGACCGGCTATGGCTTCGGAACCACGTCCGGAGTGCGATGGCCGACCGGAAGAACCATCTTTTCATCGGCGTCACCCCCAGCGCGAAGCTCCTGGCCAAGTCCATCCTGAAAGAGCAGGGGAAATGCCGGAGAAAGGATCAGGGTTATCTGGTATTCATCGACATTCCCGAAGCGGAAGGGATGCGCGCGGAGCTTTCCCTTGGGGACATTTTCACCAGCATCGTCAGTCGTCGGAAGGAAGCGAGCCTGGACGAGGAACTGGACAGTGACCGGTTTGTCCTCCTGAAGGGCCGGTATCCCGACGTGCATCATGGGGGCGATCTGTCCGATGTGCTGGGACTCAGGAGCTTGCGCGCCTGGTTCCGCAATGGGCGCAACAGCGTTTATATCCTGGGAAAGGAGGAGGAGAACCTGGCCCTTCTGGAGCGCCTCCGGGCCGATTCCGGGGTTCGCGCAAAGGTTTTCTGCCTGGTGAACGGTGTCAACGGGCCCCAGTCGCTTTACATGGCTTCCCTCAGCCGGGTCCGGATGATCGACACCCATCTCCTTTCCGTCCAGTGGGTCAAGTTCCAGCAGCCCGGACTGCATCCCGTCCATTACGTGGATGTGGCGAAGGACCGGGACGGGACCTCGCTCGGCTATGTCTCCTCGGGCTTCCACGTCCTGCACGTGGGTTTCCAGGAAACAGGCCAGGAGTATCTGCGGTTCCTGTATGAATTCGGTGCCTTCGTGGGCAAGGACCAGAAACAGGTCCCGACATCCTTCGATATCTTTGATGACGACCTGGACCGTTACCGGGGGGATTTCCTCAACCGTTTCCCCGGTTTGAAGGGGGATCCTTCCCTGCATTGGAACGAGGGGTCCATCGGATCGGACCGTTTCTGGGAATGCTATGACCGCCTGCTCGGGACGCTGAACTATATCGTGGTGGCGACGGGAAATCCCGACCGGAATGTCGAGCTTTCCATCCGTCTCCTGCGGACGGCGGCCCGGGCGGACAAGGACCTGTCCCGTTTCGTCATCCTGGCCCGGGTGGCTACGCTGGATGACCGGACCCGTGGTATCCTGGACTTTTTCAATGCGACCTATCATCCCGACGGTGCCCCGGTCATCTGCCCGTTCGGTGTGGACCAGGATATCTGGGACCTGGCGTCTATCTCCGGGAACATGCTCAAGGAAAGCGCTTCGCGGTTCTATTCGGCCTATCAGCATGCTGTGGGCGGGAAAGATACCTGGGAATCCCGTCATCTGCGGCTTTCTTCGAATTCGGGTGACCAGCTGCGCAACCGGCTGTCCCTGATGCGCGAGCAAGGTCAGGACCTTTCCAGGTCGGCCTATCTTCCAACGCTGCATCGGCTGGCCGGAGAGGGGCTGGAAGAAGCCGCTGCCCGGATTCCGTCAGTGTATGAGGGCAGACATTATCCGGAAGAGGGGGCTGACGCAACCCGTCTGGAGTACCTGGCCGTCCAGGAGCACTTGCGCCAGTGCGCTTCGCTGCGGGCTTCCGGCTATGAGCCCGGGAATCCGGACGAACTCCTGATGCGGAGGAATGACCTGTGCCCGTACGGGGACCTGACCCCTGCAGACCAGCATTTCGACTGGGTTTTCGTGAAAACCGCCCTTGCCCGGGAAATGGAAGAATGAGTATGGAAAACAAGTATATGCTGGACCCCCATTCGGAGGCCATCCTTGAAGAATACCGGGAGCAGCTTCCCGTATTCCGAAAAATGCAGGAGACGATTCCTGCACAGATCCGCGCCGTCTTCGAGGAGACGGGCATCGTCGTCGCATCCATCGAAAGCCGGATCAAGGAAGAGCGCTCCCTGGCCGGCAAACTGGAGCTCAAGGGGGCGAAATACCAGTCGCTTTCCGATATCACCGATATCTTCGGCATCCGGATCATCACCTTCTATACCGACGACGTGGACAAGGTCGCCTCGGTGGTGGACCGCCTGTTCGAGGTAGACTGGGAGAATTCCGTGGACAAGCGGAAACTCCACGAGATTGACAGTTTCGGCTATCTCTCCCTCCATTATATCTGCCACGTTCCGGACATTCCGTACGCCTTCGAGGTCCAGATGCGGACCATCCTCCAGCACGCATGGGCCAACATGAACCACGACATTGGCTACAAGACCGGCGTGGAGGTCCCGAAGGAGTACCTGCGCAACATGAACCGTCTGGCCGGCATGCTGGAACTGGTGGACGAGCAGTTCAGCTCCATTCGCCGGGATATCAACGATTACCGCCGCCAGGTCCAGTCGCTGGTCGCCTCCGGCCGTCTGGAAGAGGTCTCCCTGGATGCGGACAGTTTCCGCAGTTTCCTCAACGTGGGACCTTTCGATGGCTTGAACAAGAGAATTGCCGCGGTGAACCAGGCCGAGATCCAGGAAGTGACTTTGATGCCTTTCCTGCAGGTGTTCAAGGCGCTGGGGGTCAAGACCTTGGGCGATCTCTCCCATCTGATCCGTGAGAATGCCGAAGCCGCCTACCAGATTGCCTGCCATCAGATCAGCATGACCGACCTGGACATCCTGGCTTCGTCCGTGGGGCCGCAGAACCTGTGCATCGCGTACCTGCTGAAGAAGGGGAGCGGACGCGCCGGCATCCGCCTGATGCTGGATACGCTCAATGGGCCTTCCGACAGCAATGACCTGATGGCGGAGATCATCGTGGACCAGGCCCAGGACCTTCCCTTCATGCATGAAATTGACTGAAAAATAGACTGATATATGAAAACGAACGAGCGATTCCTTGTCACCATCAGCCGCGAACTGGGTTCCGGCGGACGTACGGTGGGCCAGTTGCTTGCCGACCGTCTCGGTGTGAAGTTTTATGACAAATACCTCCTCCAGCGTCTCGTGAAAGAGTTCGATCTGGACGAGAAGGCGATCGAGAAACTGAAAGGGACGAAGCAGGGCTGGTGGTCCGAGTTCTGCAACAAACTGACCCGGACCGCCGGTTCGGATCCGTACCGCTACGGCCTGGATTCGGCGGAGGTTGAGGCCACGCCGGATGCCCTGTATATGGCCGAGACGCGGATTCTCGGGGATATCGCTGCCGAGGAATCCTGCGTCGTTGCCGGGCGTGCCGGCTTTTACGTGCTGCGGAGCCATCCGAACATGCTCCGGCTATGCCTCCGGGCTTCGGCGGAGCACCGCGTCCATCGGGTGATGGACCGGCAGGGCCTGACCGAGGCGGAGGCTGCCGAGACGATCCGGAAAGTGGATGAGATGCGGGAAAACTATGTGAAGCATTATACGGGGGCGAGCCGGTACGATGTCCGGAACTACGACCTGGTGCTCAACATGGACACCCTGACCGAGGAGGACGCAGTCGAAATCATTATGGCTTATATCGAGAAAAGTGGGAAATAGACCTTTAGACACCCAGTTTCTGGACCGTGCCATCGAGTTTGCCGTCCATGCCCACGCCGGTACCGAAAGGCGGGGGAAAGGATTCCCGTACATCATCCATCCCCTGGAGGCGATGGTCATCGTCTCTACGATGACCTCTGACCAGGAGATCCTCGCCGCCGCCGTCCTTCACGATGTGGTGGAGGATACGGACATCACCATCGACGAAATCCAGAAACGGTTCGGTGACCGGGTCGCCCAGCTGGTGGATTCGGAAAGCGACCGGAAGATGGAATTCACGGATTGGAGGGCCCGCAAGGAGGAATCCCTGAATCGGCTGTCCTTCGCCTCCCGGGAGGAAAAGATCGTCGCCCTGGGCGACAAACTGTCCAATATGCGGGCTATCGCCCGGGACTATACGACAAAGGGGGACGACTCTTTCTGGGAGATGTTCCATGTCAAGGAGAAAGCGGTCCATTCCTGGCGCTATCACGCGCTGGTTGAGGCGTTGTCGTCGCTGTCGGATACGTATGCGTTCCAGGAATTCCGTTACCTGGTTAATTCCATCTTCCCGGAGGCAAAGCCATGAACACGGAAAAAGCGATACGGATCGACCTGGCCGACTATGTCCGGGCCGGCGAAGGGGCCAACGGGGAGAGCTACAACCACCGGTCCGACCCGGATGTGATGCTTAAGCTCTACCACCCGGGCAAGGTGCAGCAGCCGCTGGACGAGATGCGCATCGCCCGTAGTGTATTTGAGGCGGGCATCCCTACACCGGAGCCGGGCGATTATGTCACCGACGGGGAGCGGTTCGGCATCCGTTTCCGACGGATCCGGGACAAGGTCTCCTATGCCCGGGCCGTCGGTGACCATCCTGAGCTTGTGGACCGCTATGCCGGGGAGTTTGCCGAAATGTGCCGGAAACTGCATGCGACCCATGTGGACACGACCGTATTCGAGAGTGTGAAAGCCCGGTACCTCCGCCAGCTCGGGAATAATCCTTTCTTTTCTTCCGTGGAGAAGGACCTGCTGGCCCGTTTCATCTCCGATGCGCCGGATACGGATACCGCGATACACGGTGATCTCCAGTTCGGCAATGTCATCTTCTCCGGCGACCGGCGGTATTTCATCGATCTGGGCGACTTTTGTTACGGGTATCCGCTCTTTGATGTCGGAATGGTGTATTCCACGGCCTATCTGAGCGATCCCGCTTTCGTCCGCGAAGCCTTCCATATGGAGCCGGAGACGGCCGTCCGCTTCTGGCAGGCCTTTGCGTCCGTCTACTTCGGGACGGACTGTCCGCTCCGGGACATCGAGGCGGAGGTGCGGCCTTTCGCCGGTCTGAAGACCCTCATCATCGAACGGGACACGGGATGTCCGATGCCCGCATTCCGGGAAGCCCTGAAATCCATCCTCCAATCCTGACCATATGAGAAAACTGAGAAATGAGAACTGGAAGTCGGTAGCGCAGGCGCTGGCCCTTGTGATCGTTGCCATCGTCCTGCTGGAGGCGACATCCCTGGTTCAGCATTATCTCCTTCGACGGACCATCCGGGAGGAGGCGACGCGGCAGGCGGAGGCCCACCTGGAATCGACCAGCCTCCGGATCACCGATGTGATGAATCAGGTGGAGACGGTGGTCAGCAACAGTGTCTGGGCGGTCCGGAAGGTCCTGGACTATCCCGATACCCTGGCTTTCCTGACAGGCCGGATCGTGGAAACCAACGATTTCATCTCAGGGTCGGCCGTCGCTTTTGTCGAGAACCATTATCCCGGGAAGGGGCGGATGTTCGCGCCGTATTCTTACCGGGAGAATGACGAGGTGATCGCTTCCCAGCTGGGGACGGAGTCTTATAACTACCTGGAAAAGGAATGGTTCGTCAAGCCGCTGGAGCTCGGCGAGGGCTATTGGTCGGAGCCCTACTTTGACAGTGGCGGCGGCAAGGTGTTCATGACCACCTATTCCGTTCCCGTCACCGACAACCGGGGGCAGGTCGCCGCCGTGCTGACGGCCGATGTGTCGCTGGACTGGTTGACCGGTCTGGTGGGAGGAATCGATGTCTATCCGGGCGCGTTCAGTATCCTGATCAGCCGGAAAGGACAGTTCATGGTCTGCCCTGTTCCTTCGCTGGTCATGCAGAATACGGTGCAGGAGGCTGTGGCCAATATCTCCGAAGACGTGGACGCCATCCACCATATCGCCCGTGCCATGATGTCCGGGGAAAGGGGAAACCAGAAAGTCACCTACCACGGTGAAAAACTGTATGCTTTCTATGCACCGGTGGAAAGGACCGGATGGTCGATGGCGATCATCATCCCGTCGGACGAGATTTACGGGGATTTCCGTCTGGTGAGGATCCTGATCAGCGCCCTTCAGATCCTGGGCATCCTGCTCCTCCTGTATATCCTGTATGCCGCAGCCAGGAATCATCTCCGCCTGCGGGATGTGACGGAGAAGAAGAGCCGGATCGAAAGCGAGCTGCACATTGCCCGGAGCATCCAGATGGCCATGCTCCCGAAGACCTTTCCGACCTATCCGGAATCGAAGGATATCGATATGGCCGGGGCGATCGTCCCCGCCAAAGAGGTGGGCGGCGACCTGTACGACTTCTTCATCCGCGATGACAGGCTCTATTTCTGCATCGGTGACGTAAGCGGAAAGGGTATTCCCGCTTCGCTCGTGATGGCGGTCACCCGCAGCCTTTTCCGGTCGGTGTCGGCCCATGAGAGCAGCCCGCGACGGATCGTCCGGTCGATGAACGATTCCATGTCCGAGACGAACGAGAACAACATGTTCGTCACTTTCTTCCTGGGTATCCTGGATCTCAAGTCCGGCCACATGCGCTACTGCAATGCCGGACACAATGCACCTGTCCTGACGGGTGCCGGCCGGGCGGAGCCGCTGGATGTCATCCCGAACCTCCCCCTGGGCGTAATGACGGGATTCTCCTACAAGGAGCAGGAGGCTGACCTGGCTACCAACGACGGCATCTTCCTTTACACGGACGGACTGACGGAAGCGGAGAACGTGGACCACGTCCTCTTTGGCGAGGACCGGATGCTGAAGACGGTCCTCCATTTCGGCGGAGAGAAGGCCAGGAACCTGATCAAATCGATGACGGACGAGGTTAAGTCCCATATCCATGGCCGCGATTCCAGCGATGACCTGACCATGCTGAACATCCGGTTTACGAATCCGGATCCGTTCTCCCGGTCGGAGCGCCATCTGACCATGCGCAACGACATTTCCCAGATCCGGCTCCTGGCCGACTTCATCAGCGGTATCGCGAAAGAGACCAAGATGGACCAGGCCCATGCCATGAGCCTTAACCTGGCGCTGGAGGAAGCCGTCACCAATATCATCCTGTATGCCTATCCGGAAGGAAGCGGAGGACAGGTGGACCTTAATGTGGTGATTCATGGAGACCGTCTGGATTTCACCCTGACGGACAGCGGTATTCCCTTCGATCCCACGGCTGCGAACATGCCTGACATCACGCTGGACGCCACCGATCGTCCTGTCGGCGGTCTTGGCATTTATCTTGTGAGAAGCATCATGGATTCCGTCACCTATGAGCGGGTGGACGGCAAGAATGTATTATCAATGATTAAAAGACTATAGAGCATGGAAATCTTCATTACTGAAAACGGGAGCACGATGACCGCGAAGTTGACAGGACGGTTGGATACGCCGGCTGCTGCCGAGGTATCCCAGAAAGTGCAGCCCTTGTTGGACAACGCCGACAAAACCATCGTTCTGGACTGCTCGGAGATGACCTACATCAGCAGTTCCGGCCTCCGCATCTTCCTGACGATCCGCAAGGCCGCCGTCGCCAAGGGCGGCAAGGTTGTCGTCGAGGGCCTTTCCACGGAAATCCGCCAGGTCTTCATGATGACCGGCTTCCTCCAGTTGTTCGAGATCCGGTAGGGGATGAAAGAAATCTACGTCAAGCACATTGCTTCCGAACTGGGCGTAAAGTCCTGGCAAATAGAGAATTGTATCGAGTTGTTCGGGGAGGGGTGTACCATCCCCTTCATCAGCCGGTATCGGAAGGAACGGACCGGGGGCCTCACTGATGTCGAGGTGGCCGAAATCAAGCATTGGAACGAGGTGTTCACGGAGATGGAGAAGCGAAAGGTCTCCATCCTGGGGACCATCGAGGAACTGGGAAAGCTGACACCGGAACTCAGGCGTGAAATTGAGGATTGCGTGAATGCCAGTACGCTCGAAGACCTTTATCTGCCTTATCGGCCCAAGCGGAAGACGCGGGCAACGGTGGCGGTGGCCAAGGGATTGGAACCCCTGGCCGACCTGCTTTGGAGCGGAAAGTCCCGCAATCCCGAGGCTGATGCCGGGAAGTTCGTCAAGGGAGAGGTCGCTTCCGTGGACGAAGCTCTCGCCGGTGCGAGAGACATCATCGCGGAACGCCTGTCGGAGACGGCGGTCGTGCGCGAGAATCTGCGGGGTATCTTCCGGACACGGCGCATCCAGTCCAAGGCGACCAGGGCGGCGCAGACCGACCCGGCTGCCGGCAAGTACCGGAGTTATTTCAACTTCTCGCAACCCATTGCCAAAATTCCTTCCCACAATCTGCTGGCCTTGCTCCGCGCGGAGAAGGAGGGTTTCCTGAAACTCTCCCTGGATGCCGATCCAGAGAAGTGCGGCAACAAGATGTACTATGACTATTGCCAGGAGAAGGGTTATCCTTCCCGTGAATGCGGCCTGGAGATCCGCGCGGCGGTGGACGATGCCTACAAGCGTCTGCTGGAGCCTTCGATTTCGAACGAAGTCCTGAAGGAGGCCAAGCAGAAGGCCGATGTCGAATCCATCCGCGTGTTCGGGGAGAACCTGCGTCAGCTGCTGCTCGCCGCCCCGGTGGGGCAGAAGCGGACGATGGCCATCGATCCGGGCTTCCGGACCGGCTGCAAGGTGGTCTGCCTGGATGAACATGGCAATCTGCTGCACCATACGGTCATTTTCCCGCATCCGCCCGCTGCGAAGAAGGTCCAGGCCATCACGGAAGTGGCTGACCTTGTGGAGAAATACCGGATCGAGGTCATTGCCATCGGCAACGGAACGGCCGGTCGGGAGACGGAGGATTTCATCCGAAAGGTAGGCCTGGACGACAGTGTCCGCATCTTTTCCGTCAGCGAGGACGGGGCATCGGTCTATTCGGCCTCCGACGTGGCCCGGGAGGAGTTCCCGGAATATGACGTGACGGTCCGCGGGGCGGTCTCCATCGGCCGCCGGCTGATGGATCCGCTTGCCGAACTGGTGAAGATCGATCCGAAATCCCTGGGTATCGGCCAGTACCAGCATGACGTGGACCAGACGCTCCTGCACGAGCAGCTGGACAATACGGTGGAAAGCTGCGTGAACAGCGTGGGCGTAAACCTGAATACGGCCAGTCCTTATCTTCTGCAGTATGTGTCCGGCATCGGTCCTACCCTGGCGGACAACATCGTTGCTTACCGTTCCAAGGTTGGGGGCTATACATCCCGCGGCCAGTTGATGGAAGTTCCCCGGCTGGGGGAGAAGGCCTTCCAGCAGTGTGCCGGTTTCCTGCGCATCCAGGGGGCGGAGAATCCGCTGGACGGGAGTGCCGTGCATCCAGAAGCCTACCATATCGTGGACCGGATGGCGGCGGACCTCCGGGTTTCCACCCGCGACCTGGTGGGAAACGGGGAACTGTGCAAGAAAATCAATGCCCAGGACTATGTGGAGGGCGATTTCGGCCTTCCTACCGTGAATGATATCCTGCAGGAGCTCGCCAAGCCGGGACGTGATCCGCGTGCCGAAGCGGAGGAATTCTCCTTTGCCGACGATATCCATGAGATAGATGACCTGAAGGTCGGGATGGAGCTTCCGGGTATCGTGACGAACCTGACGGCTTTCGGGGCTTTCGTGGACATCGGCCTTCATGACAACGGCCTCATTCATGCCTCCCAAATGGGTGTTCGGGGCATGGCGGATCCTTCCAAGGTGCTTAAACTGCACCAGCACGTGAAAGTCCAGGTCCTGTCCGTGGACTTGGAACGCAACCGTATCGGACTGAGACTCATCAAGTAGCTACATATATGAAAAAAAACCTTTTCCTTTTGCTGTTTCTTTCCCTGGGCCTGCTCCTGCAGGCCAAGGATTATGTTGTCACTTCTCCGGACGGGTCCGTCACGGTTACCGTCTCCGACGGGGATGCAGTCTCCTATTGGGTGGACTGCAACGGGATCGTCCTCCTGGAACCCTCATTTATCTCGATGACCCTGCAGGACGGGACGGTTTTCGGTGGGAAGGACAAGTTCCGCGTTACCCGCCGCACCGTCGATGAATCCTTCGATGTCCAGAACTTCAAGCGCGCCCGGGTCCGGGACCATTTCAACGAACTCACCCTGTCGGCCAAGCGGTATGACATCATCTTCCGCGCCTATGACGACGGCATCGCCTACCGCTTTGTCGCCAAAGGCAGGAAGGGGGAGACGGTCGTGGTGGCCGAACAGGCCGAATTCGCTTTCCCGGAGGACTGGAACCTGTATGTGCCCTATGTCGCCCGGGACAATTCCTCCTTCGAACCGCAGTTCTTCAGTTCTTTCGAGAGTACCTATTCCCATCATCCGCTTTCCAAGTGGGAAAAGGGCCGTCTCGCCATCCTTCCGCTCACGGTGGAGGCCGCAGGCGGGATCAAGGTGTGCGTGACGGAGTCGGATCTGCTGGACTATCCCGGCATGTACCTGTATAACGGAAATGGTTCCACCACGCTTACGGGTGTCTATGCCCCGTATCCGGACAAGGTGGAGCAGGGTGGGCACAACATGCTCCAGGGCCTGGTCCGCACCCGGAAAGACTACATTGCCAAGGGTCCTGCCTCCTGGGCTTTCCCCTGGCGTACGCTCATCATCGCCAGGGAGGACAAGCAACTCGCGGAGAGTGACATGACCTGGCGTCTGGGCCGTCCGGCCGCGGCTGGCGACTGGTCGTGGGTGAAGCCGGGCAAGGTGGCCTGGGACTGGTGGAATGACTGGAACCTGTATGGCGTGGACTTCGAGGCCGGCATCAATACCGAAACCTACAAGTATTATATCGACTTTGCCTCGGCGCATGGCATCGAGTATGTCATCCTGGATGAAGGCTGGGCCGTGAACCTGCAGGCGGACCTGATGCAGGTCGTTCCCGAGATCGACCTCCCGGCCCTCTGCCGCTATGCCGAACAGAAGAACGTGGGCCTGATCCTCTGGGCGGGCTACTGGGCTTTCAACCGCGATATGGAAGGGGTCTGCCGGCACTATTCCCAGATGGGCATCAAGGGCTGGAAGATCGACTTCATGGACCGGGACGACCAGCCGATGGTCCAGTTCTACGAGAAGGCGGCCGCTACGGCGGCGAAGTACCGGATGCTCTGCGACTTCCACGGCGCGTTCAAGCCGGCCGGAATCCAGCGCACCTATCCTAACGTGCTCAATTTCGAGGGAATCCATGGCCTGGAGAATATGAAATGGTCTACCTCCGCGGTCGACCAGGTAACCTATGATGTCACGGTTCCTTTCACCCGCTATGTCGCCGGTCCTGCTGACTATACCCAGGGTGCGATGCACAATGCTACCCGCAGGAACTATTATCCGTCGAATTCGGAACCGATGTCCCAGGGTACGCGCTGCCATCAGTTGGCGGAGTATCTCATCTTCGATGCACCGCTCACGATGCTCTGCGACTCCCCGTCGAACTATATGCAGGAACCGGAATGCACGGATTTCATCGCTTCCATCCCGACCGAATGGGATGAGACGGTGGCCCTGGACGGCAAGATTGCCGAATATGTGGTGATCGCCCGTCGCAGCGGCTCCACCTGGTATATCGGCGCCCTTGGAAACTGGGACGCCCGTGACCTGACGGTGGATTTGAGTCCGCTGGGAATCCAGCATGTGGAAGGGGAGGCCTTCGTCGACGGAGCCAACGCCCATCGGGCCGCCCGCGACTACCGGAAGGTGGAAACTTCCGTCCACGGCGCTGTCTGGAAAGTCCACCTGGCTCCCGGCGGAGGAGCGGTCCTGGTCCTCAAGTAGCAAAAAAAAAGAAGGTTCGATGAATGTCGAACCTTCTTTTTTTACTTCCTGCGGAACTTCCTGAACCGTAGTTTGATCACCCCCCAGAATGCTTCGCCGAAGATGCCGCTGGACATCTTGGATGTACCCAGCTGCCGGTTGATGAAGATGATGGGAACTTCCCGGATCCGGAATCCCAGTCGGAAAGCGGTGTATTTCATCTCGATCTGGAAGCCGTACCCTTTCATCTGGACGGCATCCAGGTCGATGGATTCCAGCACCTGGCGGGAGTAGCAGACGAACCCTGCGGTGGTGTCGAATACCTTCATCCGGAGGATGGTCCGCACATAGGTCGATGCGTAGTAGGACATGATAATCCGGCCGATGGGCCAGTTCACGACACTGACACCGTTGCAGTAGCGGGAACCCACGGCGAGGTCGCCGCCCTCCTGCGCGCAGGCGGCGTACAGGCGGAGCAGGTCGTCCGGATTGTGGGAAAAGTCCGCGTCCATCTCGAAGATGTAGTCGTAACCCTGCTCCAGCGACCAGCGGAAGCCTGTCAGATAGGCGGTTCCGAGGCCTTGCTTCCCACTCCGCTCAATCAGGTTGAGGCGCCCGGGGAACTCGGCTTGCAGGTTTTTGACGATGGCCGCCGTCCCGTCGGGCGAGCCGTCGTCGATGACGAGGATGTCAAACTCACCGGGAAGGGAGAACACCTTCCGGCAGATGGCCTCGATGTTCTCCTTCTCGTTGTAAGTGGGGATAATGACGTTTTTACGGTCCATTATTTTTCAATCTCTTTCAACATTTCTTGCACGGCCGCTTCCAGCTGGAGGTCCCGTCCGGACAGGACGGAAGCGGGATCGTTGTACACCAGGATGTCCGGTTCGATGGGCAGGTTCTCCATGTAGCGCTCGTCCACCAGGCTCCAGTTGCCTACCTGGGGGATACCGAAGACGATGTTCGGATGGATCTGGGTTTCCCACCAGACCGCCGTCATGGTGCCGGGCACCGGTGCGCCGATGAGTTTGCCCAGCCCGAGGAGGCGGTATTCGTACGGGAATCCGGAGGCATCGGAATAGTTGTCTTCGCCGACCAGGACACAGGAAGGTTTCGTCCATTTGTTGAACGGCTCGTGTCCGATGTACTGGCCGCGCGGGGTGAACAGGCAGTATTCCTTGCCGCCCAGGAAGGTGACCAGGTCGTCATGCAGCCAGCCGCCGCCGTTGTGGCGCGTGTCCACGATGAGGGCCTCGCAGGTCCGGTACTTGCCCAGGGCCTTGGAGTAGAGTTCGCGGTAGCTGGGGGAGTCCATCCCTTCGATGTGGACATAGCCGACCTTGCCGCCGGAGAGTTTCCTGACCATTTCTTCGCGCTGGCGGACCCAGCGGCGATACAGGAGGGTAGCGTCGCTGGTGGACGGAGTCACGATGAGCTCGGTCTCCTTGCCGCCCTTCTTCACGGTGAGGACGGTTTTCCTGCCGGCACGGTCGTACAGGCACGCCAGGGCATTCTCGCCGGCCTTGATATCGTGTCCTTCGATGGCGGTGATGATGTCGCCGGCCTTGATTTCGGAATCGGCATTGTTGAGGACGCCGCCAGGCAGGACTTCGGCAATCCTGAGTCCGTCCCCGTTCCACGCCGTGTCATACAGGACGCCGAGATAGCCGATGTTGCGGGAGCTGGCCGGACGGTACCGGGCGCCGGTGTGCGAACCGTTGAGTTCGCCCAGCATCTCGGACAAGAGGTCCTGGAAGTCGAAATAGTTGTTGATGTAGGGGAGGAACTGTTCGTAATTGGAGCGGTAGTAGTCCCAGTCCACGCCGTGCAGGTCGGTGACATAGAACTTCTCCTTGACCTGTTTCCAGATGTGGGAGAAGATGTACTCGCGTTCGGCGCGGGGCTTGAACTCGAAGTCGCCGGAGAAGGCGACCACGTCAGTCTTGTGCCCGGCCAGGGTGATCCGGGAGATGGCACTGCCGGAGAAGATAAAGATGTACTTTCCGTCGGTGGACGGGTAGATCCTTCCGGAAACACCTTTCTTGACGATGGTTACGTCACCCTTCTCCACGTCCAGGCAACACAGGTCGAAGCCCTTCTCGAGCCGCTGGGTGAAGTAGAGCTTGCTGCCGTCGGTGGTGAGATAATGGTCGCCCATGCTGCCCGAGAAGCGGGTCAGCCGGCGGATGCGGTCTGCCCGGTGCTCCAGGTCGGGATCGATCTTCTCCACCTTGCCGGCCAGGCTGTCCTTCTTTTCTTTCTTCTCGGCCTTCTCCACCGCCTTCTCGCCCATCAGCATCTTGTCAATCTCCTGCTGCTCCTTGCTGCGGCCGAAGTCCGTGTAGGCCTTGCCGTCAAAGAACATGATGTAGATGTCGCTCTCGGCGCCCCAGCTTCCATGGCTGCGGTAACCGTTCTTGTCGGACTCCCAGGTCATGGCCTTGCCATCCAGGGCCCACTTGAAGTTGCCGTCGGAGTAGCCGCTTTCCGTCAGGTCCGTGACCTTGCCGGTCTCGACCTCGACGAGGGCGACGTCCTCGTTGTTCCACCCGCCGCCGGCCTGCCAGTTGCACAGGATGTAGCGGCTGTCCGGGCTCCAGGCGAAGTACTGGTCACCGTCGGAATAGGAGTAATTGACTCCTTTGTGGAGGGACTTCTCCTTGCCGGACTTGAGGTCTTTGACCACCAGCTCGGTCCGGTCACGCAGGTAGGCGATGGACTTGCCGTCCGGGGAAACTTCCATCTGGAAGCAGGTTTCTCCCGGGGTGCTCACGCGTTCCTCCTTCATTTTCACGGCGTAGGTGAAGTATTTGTCGTTCTTCTCCGTGAGGGAAGTCTTGTAGATGCTCCAGCAGCCTTCCCGTTCGGCGGCGTAAAAGAGCTCGCGGCCGTCCTTGGAGAACGAAACGCCGCGCTCCTGCTCCGCCGTGTTGGTGATGCGGCGGGTGGTCGCGTAGTCCACCGAAGTGACGAACACGTCTCCGCGGATCACGACGGCCACTTCCTTACCGTTCGGGGAGACGGCCATCGCCGTGGCGTTGCGGAGGGAAAGCTTGTTGATCTCCTTTTCGTCCTCATCACGGAAGAGGGTGATTTCCAGCTTCTTGGGAGCGCTTCCTTCCCTCAGGGTATACAGGTCTCCGTTCTGGGAGAAGAGGAGGGTCCCGTCGTTGGACACGGACAGGAACCGGACGGGGTTCTGCTCGAAGCGGGTCACCTGGACGCTCTCGCCGGGCTTGCTGAGGGAACTGCGGAATACATTGAAGTTCTTTCCGTCCTGTTCGCTAAGGTAGTAGAAAGTGTCTCCGTCGGCGGTGAAGACCGGATTCCGGTCCTCGCCCTTGAAGGTGCTGAGCTTGGTGAATGAGGCGTTCCCGTCGATGGCATGGCCGCTTGCGGGACGGCACAGCCAGATGTCCCGCGTCACAGACGAGGTGTGGTGCTTGCGGAGCGCATCCTCATAGCCTTTGTAATCCTCATAAAGGATGTCCCCCTT
Source organism: uncultured Bacteroidia bacterium (assembly GCA_902778105.1). Classification (GTDB taxonomy): domain Bacteria; phylum Bacteroidota; class Bacteroidia; order Bacteroidales; family UBA932; genus Cryptobacteroides. The sequence continues at coordinate 5,723 of CACYWN010000005.1, read as the reverse complement.
GGTGCTCACGCTCATCGCGGATAGGGTAAGGGAGGTGACCAGACGCGGCGCCGCTCCTTCCAGGTCCGTCTCATAGAGGGCGGAGGAGCCGGGGAAGCCGTCGAAACGGGCCCCCTGTATGTCGGCGTTGTACCATGTGAACAATACCTTCCCGTCCGGAAGGACGGCAAGGGGCATTTCATTGCCGGGAAGGTCGGTCAGCCGCTTGGGATAGCCGCCTTCCTTGGGGATGACATAAACGTCGCGGCTGTCTTCCCGGTAGGAGGTGAAGACGATCCGGCTTCCGTCCGGGGTCCAGACAGGGTCGGACTCATAGGCCCGGTGCGAAGTGAGTTGGACCGCCTGTCCACCGGTTACGGGTACGGTGAAGATGTCGCCCTTGTAACTGAAAGCCACGGTCTTTCCGTCCGGGGAGATGGCGCTTTTGCGAAGCCAGGAAGCGGTTTCCTGTCCGTTCAGCGGAAGGAGGGTGAGCATCAGCGCAATGGCTGGAAAAAGAAGGCGTTTCATAGGGCTGGCTGTTTAGCGGATGACGATTTCGCTGCGGTCAGGACCCACGGAGATGATCTTGACCGGGCATCCCGTCTCTTTTTCGATGAAGGCGATGTACTTCTGGAAGGTTTCCGGGAAATCCTCGTAGCGGCGGACCTTGGTGATGTCCTCCTTCCAGCCGGGGAAGTCGGTGTATACCGGTTCCACCTGGTCGGGGCATTCGAAAGGAAAGTCCGTAACTACCTGCCCGTCAATCTTGTAGGCGGTAGCGACGCGGATGGTGTCAAAGCCGTTCATCACGTCGGCCTTCATCATGATCAGTTCGTTCACGCCGTTCACCATCACGGCATATTTCAAGGCGACGAGGTCCAGCCAGCCACAGCGGCGGGGACGACCGGTGGTGGCGCCGTACTCCCGGCCGATCTGGCGGAGGCGTTCGCCGGTGGCATCGAAGAGTTCCGTCGGGAACGGGCCGCTGCCCACGCGGGTGCAGTAGGCCTTGAAGATGCCCATCACCTTACCCACGCGGCTGGGGGCGACACCGAGGCCGGTGCAGACGCCCGCCGTCATCGTGTTGGAGGAGGTGACGAAGGGATAGGTGCCGAAATCGATGTCCAGCATCGACCCCTGGGCGCCTTCCGCGAGGACGGGAACGTCCTGGTCCAGGTATCGGTTGACAGCGAACTCGCTGTCGATGAAGGAGAAGCGCTTCATCGACTCCACGGCCTGGAACCATTTGACCTCGTAGTCGGTGATGTCGAAGGGGAACTTGTACTGGGCGAGCAGGCCGAAGTGCTTGTATTTCAGGGCCTCATAGCGCTGGATGAACGCAGGGGAGAGAATGTCGCCCACACGGAGTCCGTTCCGGCCGGTCTTGTCCATGTAGGTGGGGCCGATGCCTTTCAGGGTGGATCCGATCTTTCCCTTGCCCTTGGCGGTCTCGCTGGCGGCATCCAGCATCCGGTGGGTCGGGAGGATCAGGTGCGCCTTCTTGGAAATCAGGAGTTTGCCGGTGATGTCCACGCCCTTGGCCTCGATGGCGTCGATCTCTTCCATCAGGATCACCGGGTCGATGACCACGCCGTTGCCGATGATGTTCACCGAATCCGGACGGAAGATGCCGGAGGGTACGGTGTGGAGGACGAAACCGTCACCGTCGAACACGAGCGAATGGCCGGCGTTCGGACCGCCCTGGAAGCGGGCGATAACCTTGTAATGCGGGGTCAGGACGTCGACCACCTTGCCTTTGCCCTCGTCGCCCCACTGGAGGCCGAGGACCACGTCTACCTTCTTCATAAGATACCAGTTCGTTGATAGATATACGCTACATTCTTGAAATAATAATCCAGGGTGAAGCAACCCTCGAGTTCGTCGACGGTGAGTTTGGCCATCACGGCCTCACTTTCCTTGAGGAGGGTGCGGTAGTCCAGGCCTTCCGTCCAGGCTTTCATGGCGATGGGCTGGACGGTGTCGTAAGCCTGTTCCCGGGTAAGGCCTTTGCCGATGAGAGCATTCATGACGCGCTGGGCGAAAATGACGCCGCGGGTGCGCCAGATGTTCTGGATCATGTTCTCGGGATAGACCACGAGATTGTCCAGGATGCCCCTGAAACGGTTGAGCATGTAGTCCAGCAGTTCCGTGGCGTCCGGGAGGATGATGCGCTCGGTGGAGGAGTGGGAGATGTCCCGCTCGTGCCACAGGGCGACGTTTTCGGCGGAGGCGGCCATGTAGCCGCGCATGACGCGGGCGCAGCCGCAGATATTCTCGCTGGAGATGGGATTGCGCTTGTGCGGCATCGCACTGGAGCCTTTCTGGCCCTTCCCGAACGCTTCCTCCACTTCCCGGACTTCGGTACGCTGGAGGTTCCGCACCTCGAAGGCCATCTGCTCCAGGGTGGAAGCGATGATGGCGAGGGTGGCGATGTAGAAAGCGTGGCGGTCACGCTGGAGCACCTGCGTGGAGATATCGGCCGATGCGATGCCCAGGTGTTCGCACACATAGTCCTGAATGGAGGGCGGGATGTTGGCGAAATTGCCCACGGCGCCGCTCATCTTGCCGGCCTCGACGCCCTTGCGGGCGAACTGGAAGCGCTCGATGTTGCGCTTCATCTCCTCGTACCAGAGGGCCCACTTGAGGCCGAAGGAGGTGATGTCTGCATGGATGCCATGGGTGCGCCCGATGCACGGGGTGTCCTTGAATTCAAGGGCGCGGCGCTTCAGGACGGCGAGGAAGTCCCGGAGGTCCTTCTCCAGGACGGTATTGGCCTGCTTCAGCAGGTAGCCGTTGGCCGTGTCGACGACATCCGTGGAGGTGAGTCCGTAGTGGACCCATTTGCGCTCGGGGCCCAGGCTTTCGCTGACGGCCCGGGTGAAAGCGACCACGTCGTGGCGGGTGATTTCCTCTATTTCCTTGATGCGGTCCACGCTGAAGGTGGCGGCGGCGCGGATCTTGTCTACGTCCTCCCGCGGGATGACGCCCAGTTCGCTCCAGGCTTCGCAGGAGAGGATTTCCACTTCAAGGTAGGCTCTGAACTTGTTCTCCTCCGTCCAGATGTCCCTCATCACTTTGCGGGAATAGCGCTCGATCATAGGCTCTTCAGGAAGTTGGTGATGTTCATCTCGATGCGGGCGGCAAGGTCGGTGTCTTCCGCCTTGACGAAGGGCTCGCCCACGATGTGTTCGTACAGTTCGATGTACCGGTCGGTGATGCCGGCGACCACTTCCGGGGTCATTTCGGGGACCTTCTGGCCCGCCTGGCCCTGGAAGCCGTTCGCCATCAGCCATTCGCGGACAAACTCCTTCGAGAGCTGCTTCTGGTGCTCCCCGCGGGCGAGGCGCTCCTCATAGCCTTCGGCATAGAAGTAGCGGGAGGAGTCGGGCGTATGGATCTCGTCCATCAGGAGGATCCTGCCGTCGCGCTTGCCAAACTCGTATTTGGTGTCCACGAGGATGAGGCCCTTTTCGGCCGCCATCGCGGTACCGCGTGCGAAGAGGGCGCGGGTATAGGCTTCGAGCTGCTCGTAATCCTCCTTGCCCACAATGCCACGGGCGATGATTTCTTCCTTGGAGATGTCTTCGTCGTGGCCTTCGTCCGCCTTGGTGGTGGGGGTGATGATGGGCTCGGGGAACCGCTGGTTCTCCACCATCCCGTCGGGAAGGGGAACGCCGCAGAGGGTGCGCTTGCCGGCCTTGTATTCGCGCCAGGCATGTCCGGTGAGATAGCCGCGGATGACCATCTCCACCTTGAAGGGTTCGCAGCGCAGGCCGAGGGTGGCCATCGGGTCCACTTCGGCGATCTTCCAGTTGGGAAGGATGTCGGCGGTGGCGTCAAGGAAACGGGATGCGATCTGGTTGAGGACCTGTCCCTTGAAGGGGATGCCTTCGGGAAGGACGACGTCAAAGGCGGAGATGCGGTCGGTGGCGACCATGACCAGGTAATCGGAACCGATGCTGTAGACATCGCGGACCTTGCCTGTGTACTTGGACTGCTGGTCCGGGAATCGGAAATCTGTGCGGGTAAGTGCTTTCATGATGCTCATTTTACGAATTCACGAATATACGGATTTTTCTTCAGTCGGGAAAGAAAAAATGCAGAATAAATCGTATATTTGAGGTATGAAAAGAATAGACTGTTTCGTCACCCTGTCCGCGCAGGCGGGGGTGCTAGCGCAGGAACCCGTAGTTTCCTCCGTGCATGTCCTGGAGGCATCGGCCAGCCATAGTTCCACCCTTCGCGCCGCGGCCGGGGAAGCCTCGGCCGAGTTTACCTTGTTCTATACCCGCCCGACCTCCCTTTCCCTGGTTCATTATGCCTTGGAGCGGATGCTGCAGGTGGCCGACGACACCGGTGCTGCGATGCTCTATTCCGACCGGTTCGTTTCCAAGGGCGGGGAGGTGGTTCCCGCTCCGGTCATCGATTATCAGGACGGATCCCTGCGGGACGACTTCGAGTTCGGAGGGCTGCTGCTTTTCCGGACATCGGCCCTGAAGGAGGCGGCCTCCCGGATGACGGTGGACTATGAGGCGGCCGGCCTGTATGACCTCCGCCTGAAGGTCTCGCAGCGGGGGAGGCTGGAGCATATCGGCGAATACCTATATTATGAGATAGAGACGGACCTCCGCCAGTCCGGGGAGAAGCTGTTCGATTACGTGGATCCGCGGAACCGCAGTTCCCAGATCGAGATGGAGCAGGCCGTGACGGACCACCTCAAGGCCATCGGTGGCTATCTGGCCCCGTCGTTCAAAACCGTGGACATCACGGAAGGAGCGTTCGCGTATGAAGCCTCCGTCGTCATCCCTTGCAAGAACCGCGTGAAAACCATCGGCGACGCTCTCCGGTCGGCCCTGTCCCAGAAAACGGACTTCCCTTACAATGTGATCGTGGTGGACGACAACTCCACGGACGGAACGGTCGATGTGATCAAGTCTTTCCTCGGCGACCCGAAGTTGGTCTACATCGCCCAGGACCCCACCTGGCATGCCATCGGCGGCAACTGGAACGCCGCCATCCATCATCCGGACTGCGGCCGGTTCGCCCTCCAGTTGGACTCCGATGACCTGTATTTCGACGAGAACACCGTGCAGAAGTTCGTGGAAGCCTTCCGTGCACAGGGCTGCGCCATGGTCGTGGGCTGCTACCGGATGACGGATTTCGACCTGAACCCGCTGCCGCCGTTCGTGGTGGAGCACCGGGAATGGACACCGGAGAACGGGCGGAACAACGCCCTCCGGATCAACGGCCTCGGCGCGCCGCGCGGCTTCTGGACTCCGCTCCTGAGGAAACTCAATTTCCCGACCACCAAGTACGGCGAGGATTACGCCGTCGGCCTGCGCATCAGCCGCGAATACCAGATCGGCCGTGTGTGGGATGTCCTCTATACCTGCCGCCGCTGGGGGGGGAATTCCGACAGCGACCTCTCGATTGAAAAGGTCAATGCGAACAATTTCTACAAGGACCGAATCCGCACTTGGGAACTCCATGCGCGGATAGCGCTGAACAGCAGGTGATTGGCGTTTTTGCGAAAATTTTTTTCAAAAAAAGTCCGAAAAAAGTTTGCCGGTTCAGAAAAAAGGTGTACCTTTGCAATCCCGTTCGGAAACGAGCGGGTTTTTAAACGCCAAAGCCGAAAGGCAGGCGGCCCAAAAAGTTCATTGAAAAGACTGAAAGGAAAGTACAAGCAAGTACCGAGATATGTAACACATATCTACTTTAAACGAGCGTCGATTCTTTTT
>CACYWN010000004.1 GCA_902778105.1 uncultured Bacteroidia bacterium | reverse complement strand
GCGGGAATCTCACCGACCGGAAGCGGCATGTAGATGGTGGCCGTTCCGTCCGCATTACGCTCGAAATGATAAACGACGTAACGGGAGGAATAGTACATCGTGCGCTCTTTGCCCTCGGAATCCGTATAGGTATAGGAACCCGGACGGTTGTTCTCCATCTTGAGAACGCCCGTCTCATCGAAGGCGAACTGGCCGGAGAGGTAGTTGGCGGAACCCTCGATGGCCACATACTCGGCACCCTCGGGGATGTCCTCGAACGTGAACTTGGCCGCACCGGCTGCCGTCTGGAACACGTAGGTGTCGTCCTCTTCACCCTTGAAACCGATCAGCGGAAGATTCTCGAGCGGATTGGCGCTGTCCACCGTATAGTAGGTCTCGCTGTCCCCGTCGATATAGGTGAAGGACGGGAAGTTCAGGTAGACGTTGGAATCACCTTCGCCGCCGAAGGCCACAAAGCTGTCCTTCGCCGTATAGAAAGCATTGCCATACAGCGTGTATCCGTCTTCAACCTCGCCGGAGAAAGTAGTCTCGGGGCCATCGGACTGAGCGGTGAATTCCTCCAGCCTCAGGCTGGTCTCGTCCGCCGAAAGTGTCATGACCCGGATGACGTCACCGGCCTTCCAGGAGAAGGTCTTGTCATTCTCATAGGATGTACGGGTTCCGGGAGCAATGGCGGCCTTGATGGAGACAGCATGACGTCCGGCAGATTCTGGAGTGACGGGCGCTTCCTGCTCCTTGTTGCAGGAAATGGACAGGATCGCCGCAAGGGCGAGAAAGCTGAATATCGATTTTTTCATAACCAAGCAGGATTAGGACCAGGGGTCATTGTAGTCAGGATCGTCAAGGTCTTCGCCGGTGGATCCGCCGGTAGTGATGTCTGAAACGAGGAAGTTCACCTCGAAACCGACATACGCGACGCGAACGTCAGGTGTGAGATACTTTTTTTTCATCTTTTCTATGTTTATGCGATAATTATTCAACCCCAGGGCCTTCGGCCCCACTAAAGCCTATTTGGGTCAAATTTCGAAATAATTTTCAAAAAAACAAAACAACTTCCTGAGAAATGGCCTCCTATCCGACATTTTTTGGATTTATGGATTTTTATCCCGAAATTTGTTAACTATTCGACATTGTCGCAAAAAATAATAAACAACAATTATAGCAGACAACCTATGAAGCAAAGGTTTATCGTGTTCCTGACGGCCCTGCTCCTCAGCTGCGCCCTCGCTTCGGCCCAGACGACGGTCAAAGGTACCGTCGTGGATGCCCAGGGAGAGCCCGTGGTGGGCGCCGCCGTCTACGTGGAAGGATTCCAGTCCGTCGGAACCATGTCCGACCTGGACGGTAACTTCACGATCAAGAACGTTCCCGAGAAGGCCAGGTTCATCGTAGCATCCTGCATGGGATACAAGGACCAGCGCCTTCCGGTCCAGGAAACACTCAGTTTCGTCCTGCAGGACGACTCCACCGTCCTGGATGCCGCCGTCGCAACCGGTATGCAGACGGTGGACCGCCGCCTGATGACCGGCTCCACCACCAAAGTGGATGCCGAAAACGCCAAACTTGCCGGCGTGGCGGACATTTCCCGTTCCCTGGAAGGCCAGGTGGCCGGTGTCTCGGTGCAGAATGTGTCCGGTACGTTCGGTACCGCTCCGAAGATCCGCGTCCGTGGTGCGACCTCCATCTACGGTTCCTCCAAGCCGCTGTGGGTCGTGGACGGCGTGATCATGGAAGATGTCGTGGACGTTTCCGCCGACGACCTCTCGTCCGGTGACGCTTCCACCCTGATCTCCTCCGCGATCGCGGGCCTCAACTCCGACGACATCGAATCCTTCGACATCCTGAAGGACGGATCGGCCACCTCTATCTATGGTGCGCGCGCGATGGCGGGCGTCATCGTCGTCACCACCAAGAAGGGTAAGGCGGGCCAGAGCCACATCAGCTACACGGGCGAATACACCGTCCGCCTGAAGCCGATGTACTCCACCTTCAACATCATGAACTCCCAGGACCAGATGTCCATCTACCAGGAACTCCAGCAGAAGGGTTACCTGAACTATGCGGAGACGGCCAACACCATGAACAGCGGTCTGTACGGCAAGATGTTCCAGCTCATCAGCCAGTACGACGCCACCTCCGGCAAGTTCGGCCTCCAGAACACGGATGCGGCCCGCGCCGCCTACCTGAGGGCTGCCGAATACCGCAACACCGACTGGTTCGACCTGCTGTTTTCCAACAGCATGCAGCACAACCATTCCGTGTCCACCTCCGGCGGTTCCGACAAGTCCAACTACTATGCCTCCCTTTCCCTGATGGACGATCCGGGCTGGACCATGCAGAGCTCCGTCCAGCGCTATACGGCGAACCTGAACACCACCTACAAGATCTTCCAGAACCTGTCGGTGAACATGATCGCCAACGCGTCCTTCCGCAAGCAGCGCGCCCCGGGAACCCTGTCCAGCGAAATCGACCCGGTCTACGGCGAGGTCAAGCGTGACTTCGACATCAATCCGTACTCCTATGCGCTGAACACCTCCCGCGCCCTGGACCCGAACGAGTTCTATACCCGGAACTACGCCCCGTTCAACATCATGGACGAGCTCAACAACAACTACATCGACCTGAACGTCCAGGACATCCGCGTCCAGGGCGAGATCAAGTACAAGGTCATCCCGGAACTGGAACTGAGCGCCATCGCGGCGGCCAAGTATACCCAGACCTCCCAGGAGCACAACATCCTGGACGGATCCAACCAGGCGCAGGCCTACCGGGCGATGGGCACGTCCACCATCCGCGCCTCCAACCCGTTCCTGTACACCGATCCGGACAACCCGTATGCCCTGCCGATCTCCGTCCTCCCGAACGGCGGTATCTACGAGCGGTCCGACAACAACATGCTCAGCTATGACTTCCGCGCGACGGCCAACTTCTCCAAGACCTTCGCCGACAAGCACATCGTGAACCTGTTCGGCGGTACCGAGTGGGCCGATATCACCCGTCACAACACCTGGTTCCGCGGCTGGGGCCTGCAGTACACCATGGGCGAGATTCCGAACTATGCCTACCAGGTGTTCAAGCAGGGTTCCGAAGAGAACTCCAACTACTACACCTATGGCTGGCTGTATGACCGCAGCGTGGCTTTCTTCGCCAACGGAACCTACTCTTACAAAGGGAAGTATGTCTTGAACGGCACCTACCGCTATGAGGGCACCAACAAGCTCGGAAAGGCCCGGAGCGCCCGCTGGCTCCCGACCTGGAACATCTCCGGCGCCTGGAACATCAGCGACGAACCCTTCTGGCGCCCGCTGGAGAATGCCATCTCGCACCTGAGCCTCAAGGCCTCCTATTCCCTGACCGCCGACCGTGGCCCGTCCTACGTGACGAACTCCACCGTGGTCATCAGCAGCCGCACCCCCTGGCGCCCCTTCGCGAACATCCGCGAGGTCGCCCTGGATATCGACCAGTTGGCCAACAACGAACTCACCTACGAGAAGAAGAATGAGCTGAACCTCGGTCTCGAGGCCGGTTTCCTCCAGAACCGCATCAACTTCACCTTCGACTGGTACACCCGCAACAACTTCGACCTGATCGGTCCGGTCAACACGCCCGGCGTAGGCGGCGAAGTCGTCAAGTACGGCAACGTGGCCGAGATGAAGTCCGACGGTTTCGAGATCAGCCTCACCACCCAGAACATCAAGACCCGCGACTTCAACTGGACGACGAACATCATCTATTCCCACGCCCGCAATGTCGTCACCAAACTGCAGAATACCTCCCGTGTGATCGACCTGATCACCGGTTACGGCTTTGCCAAGGAGGGCTATCCGGTCCGCGGCATCTTCTCCATTCCATTCCGGGGCCTGAACGAAGAGGGTCTTCCCACTTTCGTGGACCAGGAAAGCGTCTGGCACGAGGACACCAAGACCCTTGACGAGCATATCTCCGTGAGTGACATTTATTTCCAGGAATCCGATCCGGACAAGATGCACTTCCTGGAGTACTCCGGCAATGCCGACCCCACCGACCTTGGTTCCCTCGGCAACGTCTTCACCTGGAAGGGTTTCCGCATGAATGTGTTCATTACCTACTCGTTCGGTAACGTCATCCGGCTGGACCCCGTGTTCAGCAGCACTTACAACGACCTCGATTCCATGCCGAAGGAGTTCAACAACCGCTGGATCGTCCCTGGAGACGAAAAGAAGACCGACGTTCCGGTGATTGCGAGCCGCATCCAGAACCGCACCAATACGGAACTGGCCTATGCGTACAACGCGTACAACTACTCCTCTGCCCGTATCGCCCGGGGTGACTTCATCCGCATGAAGGAGATCTCCCTGGGATACGACTTCCCGAAGAAGTGGACCGATGCCCTCCATATGGGATCCCTCTCCCTCAAGGTGCAGGCCACCAACCTCTTCCTCCTGTATGCCGACAAAAAACTGAATGGCCAGGATCCGGAATTCTTCAACACGGGCGGTGTCGCCGTCCCGGTTCCGAAGCAGTTCACCGTCACCTTCAAATTTGGATTCTAAAAAGGAGAAAAGCAGTATGAAAAAGATCCATTATATCTTCTTTGCGGCCGCCCTCCTTGCAGCGGCAGGCTGCGACAAATTCCTGGACAAGATGCCGGACAACCGGACCGAGATCGACACGCAGGAAAAGATCCAGGCGCTTCTGGTCTCGGCCTATCCGCCCACGGATTACATGCTTGTCACCGAATTCATGTCGGACAACGTGGACGACTACGGTACCAACAACCCTTATACCGACCGTTTCATCGACCAGGTCTTTGCCTGGGAAGACGTGACCGAAAGCGACAACGAGGACCCGGAGTCCGTCTGGGAAGCCTCCTATCATGCCATCGCCTGTGCCAATGAGGCGTTGAACGCCATCGATTCCCTGTCCCGGCTGGACCCGACGCTCGACCTCTCCGCCGAACGGTCCGAGGCGCTGCTGTGCCGGGCCTACAACCATTTCATCCTGGTAAACGTTTTCTGCATCGCCTACAACCCGGAGACCAGCGGTTCCGACCTGGGCGTCCCTTATATGCAGAAACCCGAAACCACGCTGAACCCCAAGTACGAGCGGGGTACGGTCGCCGAAGACTACACCTTGATTGAAAAGGACCTGGAGGAGGCGCTGCCGTACGTGTCCGACCGGTACTACACGGTTCCGAAATACCATTTCAACCAGAAGGCCGCCTTTGCCTTCGCCGCCCGGTTCTACCTGTACTACGGCAAGTTTGAAAAGAGCGTGGAGTATGCCACCAAATGCCTGGGAAGCCAGCCTTCCGCCATGCTGCGTGACTGGGCGTACCAGGCTACGATGACGCAGAAGTACGATCCGATCGTGGAACACTACATCGACGCTTCCCTGAACTGCAACCTGCTTCTGATGACGGCCTATTCCAAGATGGGTCTCGCCTTCGGTCCCTACTATGTCTATTCCCGTTACGCACATGGCAATTACCTGGCCGTCACCGAAACCGGCGAGGCCATCCCCAACCTGTGGAACGGCAGCAATGAAACGTACTACATGGGCATGAAGGAATATGAGGCCACGAACCTGGACAAGACCATGTTCTGGAAGCTCCCCTATCTGTTCGAATATACGGACCCGGTAGCCCGGATCGGCTACTACCGCACCGTCTATCCGGCTTTCACCGCCGACCAGGTCCTCCTGGAGCGGGCCGAGGCGAACACCCTCCTGGGCAAGTATGACGAAGCCCTGGACGACATGAACCTCTGGATCCGGAACATTGCCAGCGCCGACGAGACGCATCTTCCGCGTACCCTGGACCTGGACCGCGTCAATTCCTGGTTCAACAGCACTCCCTACCATGTCTGGGACACCTCCAGCGTGAAGAAGCATCTGAACCCGAAATTCGTCCATGTCGAAGAAGGTTCCACCAAGGAGAACATGCTCCACTGCGTCCTCGCCCTCAAACGGGTGGAAACCCTGGGCCAGGGCCTCCGCTGGTTTGACGTCAAGCGCTACGGCATCCAGCTCGACCGCCGCATCATCAATGCTGAAGGCCGTCCCTACCGCAACACGGGCACCTTGGAGCCCTTCGACAAGCGCACCGCCGTCCAGATTCCCAAGAAGGTCCGCGACGCCGGCATCACCCCCAATCCGCGTGACAACCAGTAAAGCATGAGCCTTATGAAAAAATACATCCTTCATATCGCCGTCATCCTCGCCGTCCTTGCCGCCGCCCCCGCCTGCGTGAAGGACACCCTGAGCGAGACCAGCGTCATCCGGGTCTCCGAGACCAAGCAGAACGACTTCGACAAGTGGCTGGAAGCCAACTTCCTGCTGCCGTACAACATCGATTTCAAGTACCGCTTCGAGATGAACGAGTCCGACATGAACTATTTCACCATCCCGGCCGACTACGAGTATTCCATCGTGATGGCCCATCTAGTGAAGTACCTCTGCGTCGAAACCTATGACGAAGTCGCCGGCATCGCCTTCACCCGCCGGTATTTCCCGAAGATGTTCTTCCTTACGGGAGAATGGGAGTACCGCAACAACGGCACCATCATCCTCGGTACCGCAGAGGGCGGTAAGAAAATCTTCCTCGCGGGCGTGAACCTGCTTCCGCAGTACATGCACACCGCAGAAGACCTGAACCACTACTACATCAAGACGATCCACCACGAATTCACCCACATCCTGAACCAGAACGTGGACTTCCCCGTGGACTTCTCGATGATCACCGGAACAGGTTATGTCGCCGACAGTTGGAGCGACGCCCCCTATAACCAGGAGTTCCTCCAGAACGGCTTCATCACTGACTACGCCCAGCATTCAGACACGGAAGACTTCGCGGAAATGCTGTCCGAATACGTCACGCATGACCAGGCCTGGTGGGACGAGCAGATCCTCAAGGCCGGTGAAAAAGGCAATCTTATCGACGCCAAGCTGGACATCGTAAGAAACTATATGCAGGATTCCTTCAACATCGACATCGATATTCTCCGTGCCACGGTGCTCCGCCGCCAGGAAGACGTCTTTGCCGGCCGGGTGGACCTGCACAGCATTGAAATCAAATAAAAAAGGAGGGCAAGCATATGAAAATCAAAAGAATTCTCGCGTCCTGCCTCGTCGGACTCGTCGCCCTCGGCGCCCAGTCCTGCCTGAAAAGCTATGTCGATTATTTCGGTGAATCGGCTGCCGAACGCCTGACCGGCTATCTCTCCGACCTGGACGACTTGCTCAGCGGAGAGCAGTACGGCTGGCGGATGGAATATTTCGTCGGAAATGAAGACGGCGACTTCGGCGGCATCAATATCGCCCTCCGCTTCAACTCCGAAAAGGGCGAGGTGACCGCCATGAGCGAAGAGGACAAGACGGCCTCCTACACCAGCCTGTACGTCCTGACCAGCGACAGTGGCCCTGTCCTGTCCTTCGACACGTACAATCCCGTCCTGCACAAGTACGGAACCGCCAGCGCCGACTATTACGAAGGCCGGGGCGGCGACTACCAGTTCTTCATCATCGGCTACGACAAGGAGCAGAAGGTCGTCCACCTGAAGGGCAAACGCAACGGGAAGTTCTGCGACCTCTATCCGATCAACGAGCCTCTCGAACAGTTCAACGAGAAGATGTACAACATCAACCGGAACTTCTACGTGGGCTCCTTCGAAGGCGAAATCGACGGACAGAAGGTGACGGGCGACATCGATGTCCGCAACCACCAGTTCACGGCTTACGAGATGGAGGCCTTCGGAACAGACAAGGATGGAAATCCCCAGTACGACATCGCCAATACGATTACGGTGCCCTACATCCTCACCGAGAAAGGGCTCTCCTTCTATGAGCCGCTGGAAGTGTTCGGAAAGCGCATCGAATCGATGGACTTCAACTTCGACCTCGCCCAGTCCGACACCACGTTCCGTGCCCCGGACGCCGGCGTGACCTTCAAAGGAAGGATTCCTTCCGACTGGCTCCCGTACGAGTTCTTCGAGGGAACCTATTCCCTCACCTACGGCTCTTTCGGCAGCACATCCACCATCAGCAACATCGTGCTGGTTCCCGAGGAAAAAGGCGTTTCCTACCGTGTCAAGAACCTGGGCAAGCAGTTCGACCTCCTGATGGAATACAACATCCGGACAGGCCGCCTGGAACTCCGCTACCAGGCAGTCCTGCAGCCGGATTCGGACGAAGTCATCCTTGAAGACGACCACCTTATCGTGGTTCTGCTTCCCTGGGCCCTGGGCCCGGATTCCGGCGGCCTGTGGATGAACCCCGACCTCGGCATGATGACCGTCTGGAACGGAAACGAGACGAATCCTTCCTTCGATTGGAAGGAAAACGGCGGATCTCGCAAGTTCGAGACTACCTCCTTCCTCCTCTATTACTATGATACCGACGAAACGGCCGACAGTCCGTACTACGACGGCGCCGAAAAGTACTCCTTCGCCGGTAACGGCGGCTCCTACCAGCTGCCTTACCTGAAGACCTTCCGGAAAACCAAATAACGAGAAGCCATGAAGAGAAACATTGCCATCTTAGCACTTGTCGCGGCCGCGGTCGCCCTTGTTTCCTGCCAGGAAGACAAAGCGTTCGAGCTGAACGTGCCGCCCACCGTCGACGTCACCTCCGGCGCCAACATCACTTTCAAGGCCATTGGCGGATCCGGAGCCATCGAAGTAGCCCCCCAGGAAGGTCAGCTCCAGGCGACGACTGCCCAGAGCAGCTGGTGCCACCTGAGCGTCTCAGGAAACCGGATCGAGGTTTCCGTGGACCCTTACGACGGATTGGAGAGCCGCTTCGCCATCATCGACATGAAAGCCGGCAACGCCACCGGACAGACCATTGTCCAGCAGTTCGGCGTCATCGTCAAGAGCTATTCCTGGAAGGACTTCACTGTCAAGAACGCTCCCCAGAGCGTCGAATTCACCTATGATGCCAACGACTCTGTCGTCGAGGCTACCAGCGACCAGGACTGGGTTACCTTCGAGGCTACACCTGAAGTCTTTACGGTACATGTTGCCCAGAATCCCGGTACGGACTACCGCGAAGCGCTGGTTCACTGGTCCATCGGCGAAGTATCCGGCGAATTCACCGTGGGGCAGTTCGACCTGGCAGATGCCGGATTGCTTGGAGAGTGGACCTGGCACGGAAAGCAGCAGCCCAATAACCGCGATTTCCCGATGCAGGCCACCCTGGCGGAGACCGGCGACGGCGTCTATGCGCTCACCCTTGCCTACGATGCTTCCACGATTGCCATCGACATGACCGTAAACGATATCGTCCTGCAGGCGAACAAGCTGATGCTGCCTCTCGGCAACTACGTAGGGACCTATACGATGAAACGTACCAACACTGTCTACGACGCCTACCCGATCGTCGCCGCAGGAACCGGCCGTCTCTTCTATGACGGAGCCATCACCAGCGGCGCCGTCCCGTTCGTCCTGCAAAAGGATGAGAACGGCATCTGGCAGGCTACCAGCGACATGTCGGCCTACCCTGACATGTTCTTCCGCTTCGAAATGTGGAGCCAGCCCGACGAAGAAGAAGAGCCGCACGAGGACATCTCCTCCTCCGGTCTCATCCTGGCCGAGCCCTATATGGTCAAGGAGTAATAACTTGGAAAATCCCACAAATTCTTCCCGGACTTGTGGGATTTTCTATTTTTTTTTACTACCTTTGCAGTGATACGTATTGGAGAGATGCTCGAGTGGCTGAAGAGGCACGCCTGGAAAGCGTGTGTACCCCAAAAGGGTATCGCGAGTTCGAATCTCGCTCTCTCCGCTCTATTTTTGGCCAAAAACCCCTTCTGAATGCACTCAGAGGGGGTTTTTCTTGTCTTGGACTCCCAAAAAAATGCACCAAAAATGCACCAAATTGGGACAAGACCTTATTATGGTAGGTTCTGTGGAGTTGTCATAGGTGCTTCTTGATGTCTCTAATAGGTACAGAAAAAAGGGAAACAGCTTGGAGCCATTCCCCTTTCAATTCATCTGTTTCATATCATCAGAAGTTTGTTTCCATCATCTTCTTCCTGGTCTTGTCAGTAAGTGCAATGTATGGTTTCATTGAGTCATAATCTTCATGTCCTGTATAGGTCATTACCAGTTGTGGAGACCACCCCATTTCAAGTGCATGAACCACAAAGGTTCTTCTCGCAGAGTGTGTCCCAATGACATCACATAACCTGTTGGTCTCATCAACCCTGGTTTTCCCACAGAACTGCATCTTGGTTATCTCCCTGGTAAAACCCAACCTCTCTGCAATGACCTTCAACTGGTCATTCATCTTCTGGTTGTGTTTTTTGGGAAACAGAAGACCACCCTTGGTTGGTATATCCTTGTACTTCTGGTACAACTCCTTACTGTACTTGTTCAGGAAGATGGTCAGACTGTCATGGGTCTTCTTACTCACAAAGGAGAAGGAGGTGGGGTTGTCATAGTCATCAAAGTCTGCTTTCTTCAATATTTCCATGTCACTGTGTCTCAAAGAAGTGACACATGCAAAACAGAACCTGTCCCTGGTTAGTTCAAGGTGTTCTTCTCCTTCACCAAACTTGTAGTTATACAACTGTTCAAACTCTTCCCATTTCAGGAAATTGACTGCTTTGGGTTTGGACTGTTCAAGTTTTGGGGTCTTGTGTTTCAGAACTTCTTCCCCATGTTTCAAGTATCCCCTTTCATCAGCCCACCTAAGTATCTGTTTGAAATAACTCATGTGGTTCTCAATAGTTGAGTTCAGGAACCCTTCTTTTATCAAGAAGTTCTGGTACTCATCCAAGGTTGTACCTGTGATGTTATCCATCATCAGTTTGGGGTTCATCTTCTTCACCTGTGTTTGGACTGCACTCAACTTATCAAAGGAAGGGTGTTCCCACAGCTTTTTCTTATTGAAGTGTCTCCTTATGGATGGTTTCCATTGTTCTTCCTTACTTCTGACTTCAACATACACCTTGGCAAACTCATCAAAGGTAAGGTTCTTCTCCTTCACCAGTTTAACACAGGGGTCATAGAATGATGCAATCACATAGTCAATCCAGTCCTGTTTCTCTTCCTTGGTCTTCATCTTCTCCAAATCTTTGGTCTCAATGATAACCTTGGAGATGTGTTCTTGAAGGTTGTTAAGAAGAGTTCTCTTCTCTTCTACCTCCTTTTGTTTCTCTACCTTTTCAGTTTTGGAAGTCCTTCTCATAGTTTGTCTCTTCTCATCCCAATCCTTGGGAGAGATAAAGATTTTGGTCTTCCCCCCTACCCTGAATGACCTGGACACAGAAACCCTGACAAGTATCTGTGTCTTCTTGGTCTCATCCATCTTCTTGGACAACTCAAAATTGATGGTACTCATTCTTATGACAGTCTGGGGTTGGTGGTCAGAAGGTGGTTTATCTCTTCTCTTGAAAAGAAGTCTCTTCCACCAACAGTCCTTGGGGTGAGGTATCCCTTGTGTTTCCATCTGTTGATGGTGGAGACATGGACACCAAACACCTGTGCTGTGTGGGTGGTGTCAAACCATTTCTGGTTTTCCAACTTCTTTTTCTCATCATTGACCACTTTCATAGTGGTCACCACACACTCATTCATCACTCTCTGTAAGTCCTGGTAATTCATAGTCACAGAGACATTCTTTTCATCAAAAGTAATACACTTCATACTTGTAAATAATTAAAAATTAAACAATTATCTTCCATAAATCCAGGGTTTGTAACTGTCCCTCCAACCCTTGGGATACCTTAACCCATCATCATCTTCTGGGTCATATAACACAGAGTTGTCATAACAGTCCATCTCATTCTCATACTTCTCATACAAGTCAAGACTACTCTCTTCATCCACATCTTGGGAGGTGGTTGTCACAAAGGTCTCTCCCACAGAGAGAGGAGAATTCAATAGTTCCTGGACCCAATCCTGTTCCTTCTTGTCCTTTTCTGGACTTTCCTTGTGAAGTCCTTTGTCCTTGTAATGATACTCCCTGAGGATTTCCTCATCCAGGTCATAGTACTTCAAGATTTCCAGGATGGACTTTCTACCATACTTTCTGATACAGTCCCTGACTGTCTCACCTACAAAGACACCAAGTCCAATGGTGTCATCCATTTTTAAACACTTTAACATTTTTCTGTTGATTTTAACCAAAGTCCCCAGAGTTGGGGAACCCTTACATATTAAAACTAACAAAAAAATCGTGTTTTTGGCGAAAATGAGGGTTAAGTGAAGCTATTTTTTCAAAATGTGCCCCACAGTGCCCTGGAAGGCCTATGTTGTTTTGTAAAATTTCTTCTTCAACCTCTGGACAGTGGAGAGGCTGACCTTGTTTTCCCTGGCAATCTGCCTCAGGGACATCACCATATAGTTCAAATCAAATATCACCTGGTGGTACTTGGTGTAATAGTCATTCCTGGTCATTCTTGGTCTTCCCATAGTGCTGGTGTGTTAAAGATTGAACTCTCTCTTGACTTTCTGGACTGTGGCTGGCGACACACCAGTAATCTTGGATGTGTTCCTGATGGACTGTCCCGCTTTGAGGTTCTTGATGACACTCCTGTACTCCACAGCCATTTGGTCTTTGGTCTTTATGCCGGAGCCCTTTGGTTTCCCCAGTTTGCCTCCATCCCTGATATACTTCTCCCTTCCAGAGTTGAGCCTATACTTGATGGCCTCCCTTTCCAGTTCTGCTGCTGTTCCCAACACTGCACACATAATGGTCAGGTATGGGTTCTCCTTCCCATCAGAGGAAAAGACAGACAGCTGTTCTTTGAGAAAGAAACAGTTGATGTGGTGGTCTTTGAGGAATTTGATGCTTTCCAGTATCTCGTCACACCTTCTTCCCAGCCTGGACAGCTCACTGATGAGGATAATGTCGATGTGGTTGTCCAGACAGAAGGTAAGGGCTTCTTGAAGGATAGGCCTATTCTTGTTGGCCAGGCCACCTGACTGGTGTTCTTCATAGGTCTTGATGACCTGGATATGATTGGTGTCTGCATAGTGTTGAAGGTCTTCCACCTGCCTGGTGGTATCCTGTCTTCCTTCAAGTGAGCCGGAACTGCTGCACCTGGTAAAGATGATGGCTGATGTCATAGGTGTGCTATTTTAAAAGGTGTGCTAAACAAATGATGTTAGGGCTTATTACAGTTGTGTGTAGAAGGGGTGTCTCCATTCAGCCTTTCTCTTTGATAAAGTTTAGAGCTTTTTACCATCAAGGATGTTGGCCAGGAGGTTCTTTGCCGTGACATTGGCCACAAGGATGTGGGTGTTGTTAGGACCGACTGAACTGTAATTGGAAACAATACCAGCCAGGATGATTGCAGAGCAAACGGCCAACAGTTGTTCTCTTGGGGTGATGGTCTTTTCTTCTTCCATAGATAAGTGATGTTTAATTGTTGTTCTCTTCTTCAATGAAATAGTCTTCACACTCATCCAGTCCAAAGAACTGAATGAGGTACTCTCTGGTAACTGTCCTTGGAGTTTGGAAGGAAGTGGAGCTCCACTCCCTTCCAAACTCTTTGTAGTGGATGATGTAGGTATGCATGTTCTGTCAGTTTAATCTGTCACTATCATTAGTACAGCTTTTGCGCCGGAAGTGGCAGATACTCAGAGTTTTACACCAAAATGACAGTCTGTCGGGTTAAGTCTTGCGACGATGGTCGTCGTCGCAGACCAGCTGTGGTCAAAAATGAATTTCTTCTGGTTTTGTTATATTTTCAGAAAATGATTTAGTATGACTGATTTAGGGAAAGTCCTGGTACAGAAACAGGCATTGGAGAGACAGTTTGATTTCCATTTTGAGACCACCTTCTGGGAGGAGTTCAGCATTGCAGACAACTATGGTTCTGATGGTGTCAGGGAACACTATGACTTGGTGTTCAAACAGTGGAAGGACAACCTGAGGTATCTAACAGAGTTGGTCCTGGTCCTGAACTGGAAGATTTACCAGTGGTATGGGGTGGATGACACTCTTGGTTTGACCTATGATGAACTTTGGAAGAGGACAGATAGTTATGCCCTGGAAACACTAAAAGATAGTGACCTTCACCACTATCTGTCAATCCTTGATTAACAATCACTTATGAGTTCGTTACCTTATAAATGAAGAATAAATGGACAAAGAATGAAGAAGACAGAGACAGTGAATGAGAAGTCACAGGAACAGTGAAAGAGACAGTGAAAGAGACAAGAGATAAATACTGTGTCAGCCATCCTGGTTGTACAGGACTGATGCTGACTGCAAAGTCAGCATCAGCCTTGCCTGCACAGCAGGCTGACTGAAACAATGAAAGAAAGAGATTATGGAAGTGATAATGGAGAATAATCCTGTGATTAACAGGGTATGGAATGAATGGTTGGTTCTGTATCAGGAACTGACTTCTATGTCAAAGGAGAAGAGACTGGAATACTGTGGTAGATATCAGTGGATTTACCCTAAGGAAGAAAAGGGATTTGTTGAGTTGGAGGCACTATTCAGTAGTGTCAAGAAGAAACACAACTGTAAGGAGTTTCACAAGTGGTTCTATGTGGTCTGTGGCTATATGCTGTCAAGAGTACATCTGGGAGAAAACTCATACTATGTTTATCTGACCAGATTTAAGAAGGTGTTTAACAGGGAAAAATGCACCAGTAAGGATTTTCCAAAGCAGGTTCTTCTTGTACTTGGGATGCTGGGTTATATTACTGGACTGGAAACCAATTATAGTTATTCCCCAGGAAGAAAAAGTAATCACGGTTATCATTATATCATTGATAAAGAGAAACTTATGCACTGGGATTACCCCAAGGGATGTAGTGTCTCCTTTTTTGGAATGCCTGAATGGGTGATGAGCAGTACTTCTTCTATTTCCTTCAAGGAGAGAGGGGTCAATTATGACAGGGTTTCCTGGACCCTTCATCCTGATTGGTTGGCACAGAGGCAGTATAATTCCATTGCATCAGTGGAGGTTCTGGAAGAGGGAGTGAGGACTACATCAAAGTGGATGTTCAACTTCAAGGAATACAAGGAATACTACAATCTACCAGAGGAGAAACAAGAGGAGTTGAAAGAGAGATGGATGTCCTACCAGAATTTGAGAGACCTGGATTGTGGTATCATAGGAAGGTGTCTGGATGACAGTTGTAAGCCTGATGGAAAGGGATATGCCGGAAGGTTCTACTCCTGTATGACCAATATGAAGAGTGAGGACAGACATCAGTTCCTGAGACTGGATGGCGAGTTGATTACAGAAGTGGATGTGAGTTCAGCACAGCCTTCCTTCCTGGGGATTATGATGTACAAGGAGACAGGGGTGATGAGTGAATGGTTAAGACAGTGTTTGGATGGTGATAGTGACTTTTATATGTGGATTAAGGAAAAGACTAATTCCAAAGAGGACAGGAAAACCATAAAGAAATGGATGATGCAGTATATGTATGCATGCTATCAGCCAAACAGGAAGAGGGATTACGCTGGCCCTCACAAACCCACCTATGAGTTCAGGAAGACAGATGACCCTTTCCTGTGTTTCCAACAGAGATTAAATGAGTTCTTGAAGAAGGAGGAACCTGGTATCTACAACAAGATTGACTGGTATAAAAGGAACCCTGTGTTCAGGGTGGAGAAAGACCTGTACAAACAGTATGTGGATGGTAAAGGAAAAGACAGGAAGAAAAAGGTTGGACAGGGAAAGTGGTGCAGCAGGCTCTCCTACGACTTGGTGAAAATGGAGGTCGAGTATATCAAGAGATGCATCCATTCCTTACCAGAAGATATGAAGTTTTGGACAATTCACGACTGTATCTGTGTCCCAGAGAGCAGGTCCCAGGAGGTGAAGTCCATTATGGAGAAAGTGTCACGGGCGATGTATGGTGATGAGATTACCTTGAAGTTAAAGAGGGAAAACACCAGTATGGACAAATCATAAATATATTATAATCAATAATTTAGAAGAAATGGAAGTATCGATTGTAAGATTAAACAGACCCCTTTTGATAAGGATGGAGAAAGATTTCTACCAGACTGTCTATGGTTTTCTGACAAAGGGGGATATACCAGAAGAACAGCTCCCAAAACTGGATGATTATGTCGGCTATCTGGCTGCCCTTAATGAGGTCTCAAATGGGGGAGATTGTTTCACTATTGCCTGTGAGAAGAGTGGCAGTGTCCCTATTCCTTTTTGGGTGGATAAGAAAGGGAATGTCCATACAAAGCAGGATGCCTGGATGACCAGGATTATCAGGAAGAGCAGGGAGAAGATAAATCTCTCCTACACCATCCTCCACAGGGATATGGATGAGGATGAGTACTATGGCTATGTAAATGAGTTGAACCTGATTGTAGATGAGACCTTCTTCTATGACTTGGAGAGATACCAGCCCAAAGGAAAGGGGCCCCTTTTTGAGGAGGTTTCAGATGATGAACTCCCTTTCTGACCTGAATTTTGGACATCCACTTTTCTGACCAGATTGTGGCAATGAAGACCATAAAACAGGGGGTTTTGCTCTTTTTATGATGGCAAATTGAACCTGTCCTGTGTTTATCATACTTCCATTCTTTCATACTTCAATTGGAGAGAGACCAGGTGTTTCTCTCCAATTGTTTTATGATTTGAGAAGAATTGTTACCTTTGTTTCTGGACCATGCAGATGAGGCTATTGTACTTACTGTAAGGGCAGTACCGGACACCAGGGGCAGGATAGTTATTCAACTGTTCTGTCCCTTTTTTTGTCCCATTCTTTAAGTCTCAAAACCCATAAATATCATATACACAATAAATTATGAAATTATGGGAAGTAAAAGATTAGGAACCTTTAAAGAGTTCCTCAGTCAGCAAAGGATGAGGAAAATCAATGAAGCAAATGTCAATATTGAATGTGACTGGTGGGATACCTGTATAGTGGAAGTCCTTCAAGAACTTGAAACTGAATGCCAGGGTATTTTGGCCTGGGAGACCATCATCAAGTACTGTAAAGATAAATGGGCCATACTTGGAAGAATTCTTCCTCAGCCAGAGTATGATGACAACATACTAACCCAGCACATCAAAGACCTTATTTTCCAATTCCATGGGGACAGTTTCTACACAGACTGGAAGTGTGACTATGGCTGGGACAACTCACAAGTGCATAGTAAGGGGCTGGTAATTGAAGAGTTGGCAGCAGTTATCTTGGAAAAGGTAAAGGAGAAGACAAAACCACAAGGTGAGCCAGAGACAGGAGACCCTACTGGAACCCTATCTGACAGAGAGAAGGTTACAATGGTACCAATGAAACCGGCACAATCTGATGGGTATGAAGATGAGTACTGTGAAGACCTCCCCTATGAATATGAGAGCCACAAGGTCAGACCAGTCAAGGGGTTCAAGGAATACAGCAAAGCCCTGAATGAAACTGTGGCTATCATCGATATGGCCTGTCAAAAGAAGTGCATAACCTACTGTATGGACAGAATTAAGAAAGAGGTGGGAAGCTATGACCCTGATGAGATATTCAATGTGGCTGGTCAGACAGCAGACCCAAGGGTCAAGGCCAGATTGGTCCTCTTGTATGTGAAAGATATGGTGATAGATTATCTCTCTTCTGAAAAGGCCCAACTTGGTTTAGTCGATGTGAATGGCAACAAGGGGAAAACAATCCCCAAGGATGTTTTGGAACAGGGACTGGACACTCTCTATGGCGATATTGCTGATGAAGTCCTTGTCAAGATTGCACAACTAAATGGAGTAAGTTTGAGTGATGGAGAAGTTGAGTGATATATTGGAGACATACATCAGGGAAGAACCAGGAAGGGAGGCTCCCCCCAAGAGTGAGAGAATAACCCAGTTGGAGGAGTTTGCACACAACAAGGGGAAAAAGTTAGAGGTCATCAAGGCCTGGACAGAGATATCTGAACATCCCCAAGCCGAAGACTTGAAGAGCCCAGTAGGAAGTGCCTTTGATGAAGAGGATTTGGATGATGAGATGAAAGCAGCCTATGAGGCTGTGGGGGAAGGAGGGATGATATATGCATCTTTTGAAGGTTCCTTCTGGATAAGACATAAAGGACAACTCATAAGGGTAATGTAACCCTAATAAATCATAGTTTTCAAGAGGTTGGAGGTCTGCGGCCATCGTCGCCGCTGGCCTCCATTGTTTGTTTTGGGTGTTGTTTTTTGCCAAGGTCAGCCTTTTTTCTTAACTTTACAAGTTACCAACAAAACACATAACCAATAATGGCTGACAACAGGAAGGAAGTGGAGAGGGCAGAACTCCACAGGACTATCTGGGCAATTGCAGATGAATTGAGAGGTTCAGTAGATGGATGGGATTTCAAGTCCTACATCCTGGGCATGCTCTTTTACAGATACATCAGTGAGAACATCACGGCATACATCAATAAGGGTGAGTGGGAGACAGGGAACAAGTCCTTCAACTATGCAGAATTGGCTGATGATGTGGCTGAGGGTGCAAGGGAAGAGATGGTGGGGGTGAAGGGTTTCTTCATCCTTCCTTCCCAACTCTTTGAGAATGTCTGCAAGGTTTGTGATGCTGACCCTAACCTGAACATGACCTTGGAAAGCATCTTCTCCTCCATTGAGAACTCTGCAAAGGGCACTGCAAGTGAGGATGACTTCAAGGGTTTGTTTGCAGACCTGGATGTCAATTCTAACAAGCTGGGAGCCACTGTTATCAAGAGGAATGAGAAGCTGGTCAAACTGTTGAAGGGGGTCCAGTCGATGAAGCTGGGTGACTACCAGAATAACACCATTGATGCCTTTGGAGATGCCTATGAGTACCTGATGGGTATGTATGCCTCCAATGCCGGTAAGTCTGGTGGTGAATACTATACTCCCCAGGAGGTGAGTGAGCTCCTGACCAAGTTGGCGACTGTTGGAAAGACACAAATCAACAAGGTCTATGACCCAGCTTGTGGTTCTGGTTCTCTCCTTTTAAAGGCTGCAAAGATACTTGGGAAGGACAATGTAAGACAGGGTTTCTTTGGACAGGAAATCAACCTGACTACCTATAACCTTTGCAGGATTAACATGTTCCTGCATGACATAGACTATGACAAGTTTGATATTGCATGTGAGGATACCCTGTTGAGCCCCCAGCACTGGGATGATGAACCTTTTGAGGTCATAGTCTCAAATCCCCCTTACTCCATCAAGTGGAAGGGGGATGATGACATCACCCTTATCAATGACCCCAGGTTTGCACCGGCTGGTGTCCTGGCTCCCAAGTCCAAGGCTGACCTGGCCTTCATTATGCACTCCCTGGCCTGGTTGGCCACCAATGGAACAGCAGCCATAGTATGTTTCCCTGGTGTTATGTACAGGGGGGGAGCAGAGAAGAAAATCAGGCAATATCTGATTGACAACAACTTCATAGATTGTATTATACAGCTTCCTGAAAACCTTTTCTTTGGAACCACTATTGCAACCTGCATAATGGTCTTAAAGAAAGCCAAGAAGGACAATAGCACCCTTTTCATAGATGCATCCAAAGAATGTGTCAAGGTTACAAACTCCAACAAACTCACAGAAGAGAACATACAGAATATCCTTGATGTCTTTACTGACAGGAGGGACAAAGAGCATGTCTGCAAGCTCGTCTCCAATGAAGATATTGCAGAGAGAGACTATAATATCTCTGTCTCCACCTATGTTGAACAGGAGGACACCAGAGAGAAGGTAGATATTGTTACTCTTAATGCAGAGTTGAAGGAGATTGTAGAGAAGGAGAACAGGCTGAGGGCAGAAATTGACCAAATCATATCTGAACTTGAATAAGG
This sequence comes from uncultured Bacteroidia bacterium, assembly GCA_902778105.1. Taxonomy (GTDB): domain Bacteria; phylum Bacteroidota; class Bacteroidia; order Bacteroidales; family UBA932; genus Cryptobacteroides. The sequence continues at coordinate 109,642 of CACYWN010000004.1, read as the reverse complement.
ATGGTGTTATGAGTAAGTTGGAAGAACTAATTCAAAAATACTGTCCTGATGGTGTGAAGTTCTATCATTTGAATGATGTGGCCACCATTAAAAGAGGAGAGAGAGTTACCAAAGCTCAGTTAATCCCAGATGGTCAATACCCTGTCATCAGTGGAGGTGTAAAACCTTTGGGACACCTTAACAGGTATAATAGAGAGGCAAACACTATTACCATCGCCCAGTATGGTACAGCTGGATATGTTGATTGGCAACAGAACCAGTTCTGGGCAAATGATGTTTGTTATTCTGTCTTCCCCTCAAAGAACATAAACAACAGGTTTCTGTTCTTTGTTCTTCTCCACAATCAACAATTACTTTATTCTTTAAAGACAAATGCAATACCTGCATGTCTTCCTTTGGACAAATTAGCAGGTGTTGAAATCCCTGTCCCCCCTCTTCCCAGAACTGCAAGCAGAACTGCAAGCAGAACTGCAAAAAAGATTACAACAATACAACTATTACAGAGATAGTATCTTTTTGTTTGAGGGTAGGTCTGATGTGGAGTGGAAGAAGTTGGGGGAGATTGCGTCCATCAAGACAGGAAGGAGGTTCGTCAGAACTGATATTAGAGAAAGTGGTGTTCCCTGTTTCCACTATGGAGACATCTACACCTATTATGGCTTGACAGCAACACAGACAAAAGGTTTCCTTGATGCAGAGTTGGCCAAGAAGTTAAGGTTTGCACAACCCAATGATGTTGTAGTAGTTTGTGCAGGAGAAAATGATATGGATATTGGAGTGGGTGTAGCCTGGCTCGGTGATAAGCCGGCTGTGGTGCATGATGCCTGTTGCATACTTCATCACAACCAGAACCCAAGGTACATCTCCCACTTCCTGAGAACCCACAACTACCATCTTCAAATGAAGAAATATGTCAAGAATGGTAAGATATCATCCCTCCCAGCATCAGGTCTTGCAGAGGCTCTGATACCACTTCCTTCCCTTGATGAACAGGAGAAGATTGCATCCATCCTTGACAGATTTGATACCTTGACGAACGACTTGGTCGCAGGTCTCCCAGCAGAGATTGAGAAAAGGAGACAACAGTATGAGTATTACAGAGATAAACTACTGACTTTCAAAAGAAAGGAGGCATAACCCATGTCCCAATACAATATCATCGCCGAAAGCACAGAATATACTGTTGTCTCTGAATATGAGCATGCAGTTCATACTTCTGATGCATACCAGAGTGAGGCTGAACTGGAAAAGGAGTTCATACACCTTCTCACTGAACAGGGGTATGAATACCTCCAAATCCATACAGAGGCTGACCTTGTTTCCAACCTCAAAACCCAGTTGGAGAAACTCAACCACTACCACTTCACCGCCAATGAGTGGGAGCACTTCTTCAATGAGTGCATAGCCAACAAGAATGATGATATTGTAGCCAAGACAGCCAAGATACAGGAGGACTACATCCAGGTTCTCAAAAGGGATACAGGAGAGAGCCAGAACATCTACCTGATTGACAAGGCAAACATCCACAACAACTTTGTCCAGGTCATCAACCAGTATGTCGAGGAAGGAGGAAAATATGACACCAGATATGATGTCACCATCCTGGTCAATGGTCTTCCCCTTGTGCATGTGGAACTCAAAAGAAGGGGTGTCCAACTCAAAGAAGCCTTCAACCAGATAAACAGGTATCAAAGGGATAGTTTCTGGGCTGGGTGTGGCCTATATGAGTATGTGCAGGTGTTTGTCATCTCCAACGGTACTAACACCAAGTATTACTCAAACACCACCAGGTCTAATCATCTGAAAGAACAGGAACTGGGTGGTCGTAACAAGTCCAAGAGGACATCCAACTCCTTTGAGTTCTCCTCCTTCTGGGCCGACAGTAACAACAAGGTCATTACAGACCTTCTGGACTTCACCAAGACCTTTTTCTCCAAGCACACCCTCCTGAACATCCTGACCAGGTACTGTGTCTTCACCAGTGAGAAGATGCTGATGGTGATGAGACCCTACCAGATTGCGGCCACAGAAAGGATAATCCAGAGGATAAATGTGGCCAACAACTACAAGCTGTATGGCAGCATCAAGGGTGGTGGATATATCTGGCATACAACAGGTTCGGGAAAGACCCTTACATCCTTCAAGACTGCACAGCTGGCATCCAGGCTCCCTTACATAGACAAGGTTCTTTTTGTGGTGGATAGAAAGGACCTGGACTACCAGACAATGAAGGAGTACAATAGGTTTGAGGATGGTGCTGCAAATGGAAACACATCCACAGCTGTACTCCAAAGACAGCTGGAAAACAGGGACAAGAATGGTGGGTTCCATGATTATAGGATTATAGTCACCACCATCCAGAAACTCTCCATCTTTGTCCAGAAGAACAAGAACCATCCAGTGTTCCAACAGAGGCTGGTCATTATCTTTGATGAGTGTCACAGGAGTAACTTTGGTGAGATGCATGCAGCCATCACCAAGAACTTCAAGAAGTACAACCTCTTTGGTTTCACTGGTACCCCCATCTTTGCACAGAATGCCGGCACTGGTGGAGACATGAGGCTGAAAACCACCCAGCAGGCATTTGGTGACAAGCTCCACACCTACACCATTGTGGATGCAATCAATGACGAGAATGTTCTTCCTTTCAGGATAGACTACATCAACACCATTAAGGAGAAAGAGGGTATCCTGGACAAACAGATATCAGCCATAGACAGGGAGAAGGCAATGGCCTCCCCTGAAAGAGTGTCCCAGGTGGTCAAGTACATCCTTGAACACTTTGACCAGAAGACCAAGAGAAGCTCCTTCTACACTTTCAGGGTTCTGGATGACATCCACAAAGTGGCCAGCGCCAGGAAGGGAGAGACCGTTTCTGAACACAAGACGGAACAGAAGATAGGTGGTTTCAATGCAATGTTTGCAGTGGCCTCCATCCCTATGGCAAAGGCCTATTACAGTGAGTTCAAGAGACAGCAGGAAGACCTCCCGGAGGCCCAGAGATTGAAGGTTGCAACCATCTACTCCTATGGTGCAAATGAGGAGGAGATAGATGGCATCCTGGCAGAGGAGAACCCTGAAAGCACCACCAACCTTGACCAGCAGTCCAGGGACTTCTTGGAAGGTGCAATCAAGGACTACAACAAGATGTTCTCCACCAACTATGACACTTCCAGCGACAAGTTCCAGAACTACTACAAGGATTTGTCATTGAGGATGAAGAACAGGCAGGTGGATATCTTGATTGTGGTCAATATGTTTCTGACAGGATTTGATGCCACCACCCTGAACACCCTGTTTGTGGATAAGAACCTGAAACAGCATGGACTGATACAGGCATTTTCCAGAACCAACAGAATACTCAACTCTGTCAAGACCTTTGGTAACATAGTTTGTTTCAGAGACCTTCAACAAGCCACAGATGATGCCATTGCTCTGTTTGGGGACAAGGATGCAAGCTCAATCGTCACACTCAAAGACTTCCTGTCATACTACAATGGTTATGATACAGAGAAGGGGAAACACTGTTATGGGTACAAGGAACTGGTGGAACAGCTCCAAGAGGAGTTCCCGGAGGGAGAGCCCATTGTTGGAGAAGAGGCTGAAAAGAGGTTCATTGGACTGTTTGGAAGCCTCCTCAAATCCATCAATATTCTCTCTACCTTTGACCAGTTTGAGGGACAGGAAATCCTTACAGACAGACAGTTACAGGACTACCAGAGTAACTACCTTGACCTCCAAGACAAGTGGAGAAAGAGGAGGAAAGGAGACAAGGAGAACATCAATGATGACCTGGTGTTTGAGACAGAACTCATCAGACAGGTGGAAATCAACATAGACTACATCCTTCTCCTGGTTCAGAAGTACCACGACACGAACTGCACGAACAAAGAGATACTGGTCAATATCTCCAAGGCCATTGGGTCAAGTATGCAGTTGAGAAGTAAAAAGGAACTCATTGAGAACTTCATCAGCAGTGTCAATGCCGCCACAGATGTGGAACAAAGTTGGCGGGATTATGTGCAGCACCAGAAGGAGGAAGACTTGAAAGACCTTATTGAGAGTGAGAACCTGAAACCAGAGGAAACCACCAAGTTCATTGAGAGTAGTTTCAGGGATGGCCAGGTTAGAACCACTGGAACAGACATAGACAAGATACTTCCTCCTATGTCGAGGTTTGGTGGAGGGAACCGCCAGGAGAAGAAAAAGACTGTCATTGAGAAGATACAGAACTTCTTTGAGAGATACTTTGGATTGTAAAACTATTAGAAACTATGGATAGAAAAATCTGGTTAAGGGGTATAGAGACCTGTGGTAGATTTTTGGGGGGAGGAATGTATGATTTCCTGGCAGGATATAAATATGCTGACCATGGGATTGATGCTGCTTTTGAAAGACTTGGAGAATTGGATATTGCTGTCTTTAAATCCGTCATTCCTTGGGATGATTATAACAACACAGGAAACTGTTATAGGAGGATGTATCATGCCAAAGAATATGAGGAACCTGAATATCAACATTATAAAGAGGAATATGAGGCTGCTCTGGCAAACATCAAAGAAGACAAAAGAGAAATAATGAGGCAGTTTTGTGAAGAGGGCTTGGGAGGAGTAGAAAGAAAGTACTATGAGCACTACATTAAATCTCCCAAACCACCCAAAAGGTTTCCAGATATCAAGTTATCAAATGAAGAGTGTGTTGGTAAGCTTGAATGGAGCATAAAAAGAATACATCCAGAACCATATTTAGATATTATTTACTGTGGAGACGAGGTGGTGGTAAAGTGTGTGGATTATTCTACAAGACCCTGTCTGGCTTATTGGTATTACTATTCTTTGGAATTGGAAGTGATTGTCAATGGTACCAATTATTACAGGTTTTTGAGAGAGGAGAAATTGAGTAATGAAAATACAGTTTCAGTCCCTAAAATGTTTTTTAGACTGGTAGAGGATTTTGAGAATGATTTTGTTGCAACTTATGAGGGCCACCCTTGTATGTATCTTATCAAGAAGCTCGAAGGAGGAGCATGGGTTTATCATAACAATATCCAAAGATAGTATGAAATAACAATCGGAAGACTTGAAGTATAAGAGGCCTACCTTGTTTTTTGGATACAGTGCATTTTTTGGTCAAAAAAGTTGCACCAAAACAAGAAGAGTACTAAATCCTGGGAAAGGATACACAGAGACACCCTTCACAAGAGGACTGCAAAAATTGCATCAAGTCACTCATTTACAATGAAATGTGCAGTGATGCACAATAATACACAAGAAGGAAGCACAAGGTGGCTTTACTGTCGCTCTCTCCGCAAAACGATGAACGGCAGCTGGTTGCGAAAGCAACCGGCTGTTTTGGGTTTTGGGCCCGTCGAAAGCTTGCTTTCGCAAGGGGCCGAAACCGGAAACAGCCTGACGGCCGTCAGGCCGCAGCTGTCGTTCCATCGTCTCGCAAGGCCCCCCGGGAGGGCTCGAGATAGCGCCAGCCCCCGGCCGGCGGAATCTCGCCCCTTTTGCCCCGTCGAATGGAAATCATTGACACACAGTAAATTATGAATTATTGCCCACTCTAAAACAATCAGGCAATATCACACAACTATCTTTCTATCAACAACTTCCATTCGACGCTTCGCACTGTTCAATGTACCCCAAATGCTTTTTCTGTGGGTCCATAAATGTGGTCCGCAATGGCCTGAGAGGCCGTGCCCAGCGATATAAATGCAAGGACCGGGTCATCCCCAACACGAATAACGGTCTGGAGGGCATCTTTTCGGACATCAAGTCCACAGTCCGAGTCCATAGCGGCTTGACTAGGAAGCATCGAAAGAAACTGATAGATGAATATCTTTCCCGTCACTATTAGGCACCGCCGCCGGAAAAAAGCCTCTCCGGCGGCTACAGATCGGGCGCTGCGGGGAGCTCTGGGGAAAGGCTCTCCTCGCGCCCGACTGTTGCCTCGTCATCACCCCATTTGTCTAATAGACCTTTTATCTTTCCACAACTGCATTAAAACAGCTTCATTTAGACAAATAAATACCAAATCCGCAAGACGGTCCGGATCTGCACCTGTCAGCTCGGACGCGAAATGGCATCCCTCCATCCGCTACCCCAATGTTACCCCAAATCAGTTGTTATTTGGGAAGGCCGAAAACGTCGGAGAGTTCTTTCATCTGGGCGTCGGTCATTCCTTCCGGCTCAAAGCCCATGTTCCGGGCAGATATGTAAATCTGGGCCGCCTTATTCAGGACATCCACCTGGTCAAAGGCGCTCATGATGTCTGTGTCTACGGCAAAGACGCCATGCTTTTCCCACATTACCACATCGTAGTCCTCGTCGATGGCGCGGATGGTCGCATCGGCCAGTCCCACGCTGGAGGGGAGCATATAAGGGACCATCCCGAGACCGCGGGGGCAGAAAGCCTTGGTTTCCGGAATCATGGACCAGAGCATGCGGGTGGCGGCATCCTTCTCCAGCCATTTCTTACTATGGGTAAGCGCCACTAGCTCAATAGGATGGGTATGGAGCGAGGCTCGATAGGGAGAACTTTTGGCCAGCAGGTAATTATGGACGCTCAGGTGAGAAGGGAGCTCCGAAGTGGGGGCTACCGGAGCATCGGCCACCATCTCATAATGGGCGCAGTCCGGAAGGATGCGGATGATGGAGCCGCTCCCCATAGGGTCTCTGGCCAAGTCGCGCATACGCTTCTGCGTCCCCTTGCAGTAGAACCAGCATCCCCTTAGATGAGGAAGTACGGTGCCGATAGCACGAGGCTCACTGATAGCTGGAAGGGTTTTCATTTCCTCGTCCACCCATTCGGTGATGTTGATGGTGATATTGCCGCCGTTGCGCTCGGCCCAGCCCTTGATCCAAAGGTATCCGGCGACTTCCGCCACCTTGTCAATTTCGGCCTTCAGTGAAGGTCTGTTATCCAAAATGCTCATATGATTTGCGGTAAAAAAGTACTGACGATCAGAACGATGATGCCGGTCACAAGGACTCCGATGGTTTTGCGGGAGACGCCCTTCCACTCCTTCAGGATGATGCCCCAGACATTGCTGAACACCACGTTCAGCGCCATCAGGATGCACCAGCTGAAGGTGATGAGGACAGGATAGTCCGTAAGGAAGCCTTTGCCCAGCGACAGGCCGAAGAACTGGCTGTACCACAGCAGGCCGGCGAGGCAGCAGAAGATGAGGTTGTTGCCCCAGAGAGCCTTCTTGCCGTAATCTCCCCAAGTTTTGTTCTTCCTATTCTGATACAGGCAGTAGCAGGCATTGGTCAGGAAACCGCCGAAGGTCACGAGCATCGTGGCCGGCAGGGTCTGGAAAATGGGCTTCGTACCCGGCAGATACAGGTTCTGACCGAAGTTCAGGCCGATGTTGAAGCAGGCGCTCATGAAGCCGGCGAGCAGCGCCACGGCGATGCCCTTGCCGAAGTTGAAGTCCTTGACGGCCTTCTTCTTCTCTTCCTCCGGCAGCGCGGCGGCCTTCATGCCGCCCGCGACGCCGATGATGGCGATGCCGATGAGCGTCACGACGACACCGATGATGACGGCGCTGGTAAGGTCATGGGCATGCCCGGTGAAGACGGGGCCCAGGATGGCGCCGAGCGCGGAGCAGGTTCCGAGCGCAATGCTCTGGCCCAGGGCGACGCCGAGGTAACGCATTGACAGGCCGAAAGTCAGGCCGCCCACGCCCCACAGGGCGCCGAACAGGATGGTGAGCCAGGTGGCCTTGGGGTCGGCGTTCATCAGGGCGAGCAGGTCGCCGAAGCTGCCGCCGGTCCCGGAAACCGACAGGAGGGCGCCCACGAGCGGAAACAGCAGCCAGGCGAAGACGCCCTGGACGATCCAATAGCTCTCCCAGCTCCAATCCTTGATCTTGTTGATCGGGACATAACTGGAGCTCTGGCAGAACGCGCCGATTGCAATGATTAACAGTCCAATTATTAAATACATAACACTTCTATTTCAGATTCCTTCGCTCCGCTCGGAATGACATAAACCAGGTTGTCATTCCGAACCCGAAGGGTGAAGGAATCTCTACCGCTTGCTGGTGACTTCTCTTTCGTACTGCTCGATGCAAGGGATGAACTCCTCGCCCACGGGAACGCCGTTCTTGTAATTGAAATAATCGAAGACGGCGCCGAAGGGCAGGGTCTTGGCCTCCTCGAGGAGGGCGAGACGCTGGAAGCCCTTGCCGGCATCCTCATATTCGCGGAGCTTTGCGAGCGGCTCCAGCAGGGCGCTGAGGACGCACTTCTGCGTGGCGCGGGTGCCGATGACATAGGCGCCGATGCGGTTGATGGCGGCGTCGAAGTAGTCCAGGCCGATGTGGCTGCGGTTCAGGGCATCCGCACGAACGATCTCCTTGAACAGGTCCAGGGTCTGGTCGTTCATGATGGTCACGTGGTCGGAGTCCCAGCGGATCGGGCGGGAGACATGCAGCATCAGTTCCGGGACGAAGAGCAGGAGCGAGGCGACCATGTCAGCCACGTTCTCGGTCATCTCATAGTGGCCGGTGTCCAGGGTGTACATCAGTTTCCGGGTGGCGCAGTAACCGGCGACGAAGTCGTGGGAGCCCACGGTGTAACTTTCAAGGCCGATGCCGAAGAGTTTGGCTTCCAGGCAGGTCTTCATGCCCGGGAGGTCCTCCTTCAGGATCTCGTCCAGGGCGTCGGCGAAGATCTCGCGGTAGCGCTTGCGCTCCACGGTCTGGTCCTTGGAACCGTCATGGACCCAGATGTTCATGATGCAGGGATCGTTCTGGGCCTTGCCCATCGCGTCGGCGATGCGGCGGCAGCGCTTGGTATGCTCGATCCAGAACTCGCGGATGGCGGGATCCGGGTTCGCGAGGGACAGGTCGCCGCTCTTGGGATGGCCGAAGGAAGTGGAGTTGAAGTCCAGCTTCATGTTGTTCTCCTTCGCCCACTGGATCCAGCTCTGGAAGTGCTTGACCTCGCACTGGTCGCGGTCCACGAACTCGCCCTTGAAATCCCCGTAGATCTCGTGCAGGTTCAGACGGTGGTTGCCGGCGATGAGGCTCTTGGCGAACTTGACGTCCGCGCGGACCTCGTCGATGTTGCGGGCGCGGCCCGGATAGTTGCCGGTGGTCTGGATGCCGCCGGAGAGGCCGGCCTTGCTCTCGAAACCGATCACGTCGTCGGTCTGCCAGCAGTGCAGGGAGATAGGGGTCTTTTCGAGGATTTCGACAGCCTTGTCGGTGTCCACGCCGATGGCGGCATACCGCTCCTTGGCGATCTCGTACGCTTTGAGGATTTGTGCTTCTTTCATATTATCAGTGTTTTGTGTTAATTCTCAGGATAAAAGGTCTTCACTTCGAACGCATCGGCGATCATCTTCCGCATCTCCCAACGGTCCTTGACGAGGCCGGCGGTGCGGGCCTGGAGCATCACGTTGCCGATGGCCGTGGCCTCGGTGGGCCCGGCGACGACGGGGATGCCCAGGGCGTCGGCCGTCCACTGGCTCATCGTGTCGTTGGCGCTGCCGCCGCCGATCACGTGGAGCTTCTCGATCTTGAAGGGGGCGAACTGCTGGAGCATGTCCACGACCTCCTTGTACTTGGCAGCCAGGCTATGGTAAATGCAACTGACGTACTGCGCGTCGTTTTCCGGGACCGGCTGTCCTTTCTCGCGGAGATAGCTGGCGATGGCCTCGACCATGTTGGCCGGGGCGGCGAAACGCGGGTCGTCCGGGTTGATGACGGACGGGAAGGAAGCCTCGCTGCGGGCCATCTTCTCCAGTTCGCCGTAGTTGTAAGTACGCCCTTCCGCGGCCCAGACCTTGCGGCTCTGCTCCAGGAGCCACATGCCGGTGATGTTCTTGAGGAACCGGGTGGTTCCGTCGATGCCGCCCTCGTTGGTGAAGTTCAGGCGGGTGGAGGCCTCGTTGATGATGGGAGCCGGGGCTTCGATGCCCATCAGGCTCCAGGTGCCGCTGGACAGGTAGGCGAACTTCTTGTCCGCGGCCGGAACGGCGGCGATGGCGGACGCCGTGTCATGGCCGGCGACGGCGATGACGGGGACCTGCGGCACGCCGCAGGCATCGGCGATCTCCTTGCGGAGCATGCCCACGACCTCGCCGGGCTGGACGATGGGCAGGAGGACGTCGCTGCGGACTCCCAGCCTCTCGAGCAGTCCCTTGTTGAACTGGCGGGAAGTCTGGTCCATCATACCGGAGGTGGAGGCGATGGTGTACTCGCAAACTTTGTTTCCTGTCAACATGTAGGACAGCAAATCCGGCATGAACAGGATGTTCTTCGCGCAGCGCAGGGGCGCGAAGCCTTCCCGGACCTGCGCATACAGCTGGAAAATGGAGTTGAAATTCAGGATCTGGATACCGGTGGCACCGTACAGTTCTTCCCGGGGAATAACCCGGAACACCTCCTCCGGGATGCCGTCCGTATAGGGGTCGCGGTAGGCGCGGGGATTCCCCAGAAGCGAGCCGTCATCGGCCACGAAACCGAAGTCCACGCCCCAGGTATCGATGCCGATGGAATCGATCTCGACACCCTCTTTTCCCAACTCGCTCAGGCACTTGCGGAAATGGTCGTAAATCGCCAGGACGTCCCAGTAGAACTTTCCGCCCAGTTCGATGATTCCGCTCGGGAAACGGTACACCTCGCGCATCTCGAAGGTTTCATCCAGGAAGGTGGCCAGCACGGCGCGCCCCGACGTGGCGCCGCAGTCGAAAGCCAGGAAACTGTGTTTTTGTGCCATAACAGGTTATCATTTTGGTGTCTATGCAAATTTATCGCATATTCTCCACTGTCCGCGTGAAGAATATGCGATAAAGACTTTGATATTTGACAAAAGCGGAACTCTTATTCCGTGACGGGGGCGAGGACATTGTGCACCGGCCAGGACTGGGCTTTCTTGAGCTTGAAGGAACCGCTGCGGCGGAGGTCCTGGATGGAGGCGCCGAAATTCACGGTATAGACGCCGGCGGCGGCTTCCCAGGCGCTCGCGGCCTCGTTGAAGGAAGCGAGGGAGTAGGCATCCACCTGGAAGGTCAGGGTCTGGCTCTCACCCGGGGCGAGGAGTTTCGTCTTGGCGAAGGCCTTGAGTTCCTGGTCGGGCTTCTCCAGGCCGCCTTCCGGGGCATGGACATACACCTGGACGACTTCCTTACCGGCCACGGTGCCCTCGTTCTTGATGGTGACGGAGGCCTCGAAACCGTCGGCAGTGGCCTTCACGACGGGATTGGAGTACACGAAGTAGCTGTAGGTAAGGCCGTATCCGAACGGATAGGAGACCTCGACGCCACGGGTCTGGAAGTGACGGTAGCCCACCCAGATACCCTCGGCATAGTCGGTGTAGTCCACATCCTTCTGCGGCTGGCGGGGGCCCCAACTGAAGCCACGGGCCTGCTGGCCGTTGTAGGCATAGGGGAAGTTGGCGGAGGACGGATGGTCCATGAAGTTCACGGGGAAGGTCATCGGAAGCTTTCCGGACGGATTCACCTTGCCGGTCAGGACGTCGGCCACGGCATTGGCGCCTTCCTGGCCCGGGGACCACGGAAGGACGATGGCGTCCACCATGTGCTTCCAGGAGGCGGTCTCGATGACACCGCCGATGTTCAGGACCACGACCACCTTCTTGCCGGCGGAATGGTAAGCGGTGCTCACGTCACGGAGGAGGTCGAAGTCGTCGATCTGCTTGCGGTCGGCGCCTTCACCGGCGTTGCGGCCGAGGACCACGACGGCCACGTCATTGGCCTTCGCCTCGTTCTCGATGGCGGCGGTGGGGATGGCGATCTCCGCAAGTTTGCGGCGGCTGAACCAGTTATTGACCGTGCCGATGAGGCTGTTCTGCGCCTTGTCATAGGCCACGAAAGCCTTGTAGTAGTCGGCGAGGGTCTGGTCCAGGGTGAAACCGGCAGCCTTCATCGCATCTTCCATGTTCACGACGTAGGCCTTGTTCACATCGCCGGAGCCGGTGCCGCCAGCGACGAAATCGAGGGCGGAGATGCCGTAGAGGGCCACTTTCTCATCCCCCTTGAGCGGGAGGGTCTCCTTCTCGTTGCGGAGCAGGACGATGGACTCGGCGGCGGCCTTGCGGGCCACGGCGGCATGGGCCTTCAGGTCCGGCTTGTTGGAGAACTTGTAGCCCTTGAAGTGCGGGGTGCGGACGATGTAGCGCAGCATGTTGCGGACGTTGCGGTCCAGTTCCTCCTGGGAAATGGTGCCATCCTGGACACCCGCGATGATGCGGTCGATCTCGTTCTGGTTGCCCGGTTCCATCAGGTCGTTGCCGGCCTTGGCGGACTTCACGGTGCCCGCCTTGTTGCCCCAGTCGGTCATGACGATGCCCTGGAAGCCCCATTCGTCGCGGAGGACCGTGGTGAGAAGGTCGAGCTTCTGCTGGGTGTATTCGCCGTTGAGCTGGTTGTAGGAGGACATGACGGTCCAGGGATCGGCCTCCTTCACGGCGATCTCGAAGTTCTTCAGATAGATCTCGCGGAGGGCGCGCTGGCTGATGCGGGCGTCGTTCTCGTTGCGGTTCGTCTCCTGGTTGTTGGCGGCGTAGTGCTTGATGGAAGTGCCCACACCGTTGCTTTGGATACCCCGGACATAGGCTGCGGCCATCTTGCCGGAGAGGAGCGGGTCCTCGGAGAAATACTCGAAGTTACGTCCGCACAGCGGATTGCGGTGGATGTTCATGCCCGGGGCGAGGAGGACGTCCACGCCATACTCCAGGACTTCATTGCCCATCGCTTTCGTCATCTCCTCCACCATTTCCGTATCCCAGGAGCTGGCGAGCAGGGTCCCCACCGGGAAACCGGTGCAGTAGTAGGTGTTGCTGTCACCCTGGCGGGTAGGCTGGATGCGCAGGCCGGCCGGGCCGTCGGCCAGGACGGTGCCGGGGATGCCCAGGCGCTCGATCGGACGGGTGTTACCCGCCGCGCCGGGGACCTGCCAGGCGGTACCGGAGGTGACGCCGTTCACCATGGCGGCCCGGGCGCCGCCCACGAGCAGGGTGGCTTTCTCCTGCAGGGTCATCGCTTTCAGGACTTCTTCGATGTTGTCTTCGCGGAGCTGCGGCTGCGCGAAGGCGCCGAGCGCGAGACTCAGCGCGGCAACGGTCAGTAAGACTTTCTTCATATCTGTGTAGTGGTTAAATTAGTTTTCTGCACGCAAAGGTAAGACTTCATGACGAAGCCCTCTTTCTCATGAGTCCAAATGTTTGTCAAAGCGTTAAATTATTCTTTCCGCCGTGGAGTTCCGTCGTCTTGCCATTCCAGACAAAGCGACCGTCCACTCCTTCGGGAAGGCGGATTTCCGCGTGCAGGCGTTTCCCTTTCACCTGGTAGCGGACGGAGATTTCACCGTCGGGATGCGGCATGGTACCGCCGATTTCCTTGAGGTCGCCAAGGTGCGGTTCGATGCGCACGCGCTTGAACGCCACGGCGTCCGAGTCGATGCCCAGCACGGTCCGGAACAGTTCGATGTTGGGGCTGGAACCCCAGGCATGGCAGTCGGAGCGGGTGCCGAAGACATTGGCATCCTCGCCCCAGGTCGTCAGGCCCATCGCGATGTTCTCGCGCCAGATGTCCAGCCAGTCCAGATACCCGTCTCCCAGGCCGGCTTTCACATACGCCTGGTGGAGGTAGAACTTGTAATAGATGGTGCACTGGGCCAGGGACTTGTCGGTCAGGAGTTTCTCCGCCATGGATTTAGGGTCGTCCACGATGCCGCACAGGATGGCGAGCGCATTGGCATGCTGGCTGTACTGGTCCTGCTCGACACGGTCGGCAAAAAGGCCCTTCTCCGCGTTCCAGTAGGCCTTTTTCACGCTCTCCGTAAGCTTCGCCGCCTGGGCCTCATAGGTTTCCTTCGCCCAGGTATTGCCCCGGACACCTTCCATTTCGGCCATCATCTGTAGGGCATACAGGAGCTGGAGGTCCATGAGGATGGAGCAGCCGTCGGCCCCTCTCCGGGGCGCACCGTTCTGCCAGTCGTTGCGGTTGTTCACCCAGTCGGAGAAATTCCAGCCGGGGAGGTTCCGGAGCCGTCCGTCGGGCAGCTGGTAGCGGGAGAAATAATTCAGGATCTGCTCCGCACCGGGCACGAGGTCCAGCACGAACTGCGTATCCCCGCCGTACATCAGGTAATCATGCATCGCATAGATATAACTGAGAGCATAAGGCTGGATATGCTGCGGAATGGTCGTGGGATAGCGGCTCTTGGTGATGCCGTCGGCGCTGCGGGAAATGTCGGCCAGATAGAGGAAGTTCTTTACCAGACGGTCGTCCTTGCTGTTGAAAAGGGTAATCAGCGCCTGGATGCGGGTATCGCCCAGATACTGCAGGCGCTCATAATACGGACAGTCCATGTAGGTCTCCGTCGCGCAGAGCCGGGCCGTGCGCCAACCGATGTCCAGGATGTCCTTCAATTCCTGACGGTCCGTGTCCAGACGGGCGTCCAGCGTGAAAGGATAGCCGGTGAATGTGCCGGTAACCTCGTCCACTGTCAACGGATCGTCGCCGGTCTCCACCTGCAGCCGCACATACCGGAAAGTACGCCAGGAAAGGGTGGTGAACTGCTGACCTTTCGCGCCGCTGGAAATGAGTTCGTCCTCCCGCCCAATGAAGATTTTCCCTTCCGTTTCGTTGCGGTTTCCCTTGCCGATGACCCGGGGAATCCGCAGGAAATACCGGTGTTCTTCCGGTATTCTGGAGAGTTCCTCCTCCGAGAGCTGCGGGCGCTGTTCCTGAGAAGGGATATACAGGGCTTCGGCATAACCGATCCGTACCCGGGCGCCCTGGCCGCCGCTCATCCGGAGATTGAAATAGGCATTGGTCAGCACCTTGTTATCCAGCAAAAGCTCCTTCTTCGAATGGGCCGGGACCGTAAAGGCCCCGCCCAGGACGAAGGGAGTCCGCTCCATCTGCGGGAGCGTGGAGGGGCGAAGCCGGTGTCCGGCCGTCTGTTCGGCGTTCAGGACGTTCATGGGCTCACCCGCACCGCCTTCCCGCGCCGGCAGCCAGGCCGAAAGGTCGGCATCGGCCTCCTTCCAGTCTGGAATTCCGGCGCTCATGTCCACTTTCTCACCGGGACCAGCCACATAGTAGCCGTTGACAATCGGCCTGACCGGGCTGTAGGAGAGATCCTGGATACACTTCCAAGTCCTGTCCGTAAACAGGGCGGCCGCCTCTCCCTCTCCCTGGAGCAGGAAGCCCGCCTCGACGGAAAGCTGGGAATCGGGCTTGCCCGCGCCTTCGTGGTAAACCAGGGCTGCGATCACATTCTTCCCGCCGTGCAGGCAAGGGGCCAGGTCCACCGTCTCATAATTCCAGTGGGTGAGGTCCCCCTTGGCCGGGCCCAGGGACATGAGCAGTCCGTTCACATACAGCTTGTACCGGTTGTCGCCCGTCACATGCACGACATAGCGGCCGGGCACGGCCGGGAGGTCGATATCCTTCCGGAAATAATAGACGCCGTAGTCCTGTGCCCCGGTTTCCGGGACGCTGATCCAGCGGGCGTTCCAGTGTTCGGTTTCCAGGTCGAAAGGGGCGGCGGGATCCCGCCTTGCTCCCGGCTGTGCAGACGCCTGCGCAAGGGCAAGGAAAAGTGTGAGAAGGAGAAGGACTGGATGATGTCTCATGGAACGGGACCTTACTTAAAACTCAAACTCTTCGGCCGGATGGGTGAATGCGTTCAGCGTCGCATGCGCATTGCGCAGATACAGGACGATGGTATTGTCATCCGTCTCATTGTACATGCCGCGAAGGTCGGGATTCTTGTCCAGCATGTCCTTTTTCGCCTCGACGCGTTCGTCAGGAATGAGTTCGCAGGCGATGCGGAGCCATTCGCCGTCCACGAAAGCGCAGATTTCGGCCCGGGGATTCGCAAGGAGCTGCTTGTACACGTTCTTGACCTTGCCGGTCTGGATGTACAGTTTACCCTCGAAGATTTCGGCCGTACCGAAGGGACGGACGCGGGGCTGGCCGCCCTCTACGGTCGCGAGGTAATAGGTTCCCGCTTTCTTCAGGAACTGCTGGGCCCGCAAGGCATTTTCGGGATTCGGAGTAGTCTTCACAATCATGGTTTCAACAGGTTGTTCTTGTTTCTTTTCGGTGTTGGTGCCGCAGGAAGCCAGGCAAAGGACCGCAGCGGCAAAGATCAGTAAACGTTTCATGTGGCTGACATTTTATTGCCAAAGATATGAAATTATCGCACGTGACCCGTTTCATTTTCTTCGAAAGATTTGCCGTTTTCTTCAAAATGCCGATAACTACAGGATATCCTCCTGCCGGCAGGCCAGGACACGGCAGAGCCTGCGCACCGTATCGACACTGGCGCTTCCGAGCGAACGCTGGCCCTGTTCGTAGGAACGGATGACCCTGAGCGACGTTCCGGAAAGGTCCGCAAGGGCACGCTGGGTCAAGCCGGCCCTTTTCCGCTGCCGCTTCAACGGGTGCTCCCGCGCGACACTCCCCCGGATCCATCCCTCTGCAGTTTCGACGGCCTTGTCCAAACCGGCTTCATGCAGAGGCCGGAACCCGTTGTAGACGGCCTCCACCGTTACGCCCCTTTGCTGAAGGGTTTCGAAATCCATGTCCATGGACCATGAAAGATAGGCCATGACCCACCCCGTCCAGTATTCGGGACTGCCCGGATCCACATAAGGTTCCTTCCTCGGCAAGGGACGGCCGGTCCGTCCGGACACCTCGAGGGCCAGTTCCACACCGGACATGCCCATATACTTGGGGGTCGCACGAGAGAACTCCCTCGCAATACCGCATCCCAGGAAACGGGCATAGAATTCGTTCAACTCCTCACCGCAACCATTGACGGCATAGTCCAGCATACCGCCCAGTACCGTCATGGTATCTTCCAGGTATAACTTATCGTAAGCGCGGGTCTTCATTGTTCCAATCCTCCCTGATGATATCCAACAAATAACAGCCAACCGTGAGGGGCGTCTCCTCCTGGATCCCCCGGAAATCCTCGCGCGCTTTCCGGTCCCGCGCCACCCGCCTTACATGATAGATGGAGGCCGGCGCCGGATAGGAGCACTCCTTCCAAATGGCCTCGAACGCCCTCGGACTGCGCAAGACGACCTGCGTTCCCAGCTTTCCCAACCGCATGGCCAGGCTCAGCTGTTCCAGGGGAATCGTATTGGAAAGGAACGCCCTCGCAAAGGAAAAATAGGAATCGTCGGCCCGGTAACCGATGACGACGTCAAAGTCCTTGTAGGGAGGAAGGAAACGATCCAGGATAAACTTCTTGCCCTGAACAGCCACGGGATACGACAAGTCGAATACCCGGTTCTCCAGAAGGACCGCCAGCCAGTTGAGGATATGCCAGTCCTCCCCGCCCAGGTCCAGGCAAGCCAGCCCGTCCATGTCCAGCCGATACTGATTGGCGAATCCGTCCCTGTCCTCCGCACAAGCCCATTCCTTCGCCAATTCCAAGTCCTGCGTACAATAGAAGCCGGGGCCATAATCGTTCGTGGGCTTCCCCACCCCGAACATCGGCACGGTCACCAACTGGGACGATCCATGATACACTCGCATAAGTCACACTTTAGTGTCACTACAAAGATAAGCCATTTCCGGGAAAGATGCAACTGCCGCCAACGGCCGTTTTTTCCATACCGCTGATTTCCAGTCGCATATAAAAAGTGCCTTATGCGGATTCGCATAAAGCACTTTCGACAGTCAGATGATAATCAGCAATTTACAGGAAACGCATCATCCCTGGGCGGGAGCCCGTGGGGGCCGAGGTTGTCCGTCACGTGCTTGAAGCTGATTTTCAGGTGGTCCAGCAGGGAGACCTCCGTCCCCGACCGGGTCCGCGGCCAGCTGGTCACCGCCTACATCGTCCCGAAAGACGGATCGCTCACGGTTTCCGAACTGGACGCTTTCTGCAAGGAGAGCCCCTACATCGCCAACTTCAAGCGGCCTCATCCACATGGTATGGTCTTCCGTGAGACCATGCAGGAGGTACAGTACCGGAAACGCCCCGTCTGTCATGATGTCGGACCCGGTCGGAAGCAGGATGTTGTAGTGGACCGTTTTCCCAAGGATAGCGCTTTCGAGGGTCTGGTCGGTAAGGACTTGCAGACCTTGATAGTCCGGGGTGTCGACATCCAGCCATCTGCCCGCTCGGACGCGAAATGGCCTCGATCTGTCTGTTACCCCAATATTACCCCAAATTTAGCTGCATATAAGTGGTATCTCCTGCTATATTCCAGGATGAAAAACGGCCGGCGGAATCTCGCCCCTTTTGCCCCGTCGAATGGAAATCATTGACACACAGTAAATTATGCATTTTTGCCCACTCCAAAACAATCAGGCAATATCTCACAACTATCTTTCTATCAACAACTTCCATTCGACGCTTCGCACTGTTCAATGTACCCCAAGATAATGCTTGTGTCCCCTCCTCTGTCGCTTTTCTGGTTATGACAGTAAAGATATACTGTCTGGATTCAGAACGTTGCACTTCAGAGTAGAATCCAGCATTAGATTTGTAGAAGGATATGGAAAATGACAAGACTATGAACAAGCATATCCTTCATATCCTCCTGGCAGGCCTTCTTTGTTTATCCGTGTTCCCTGCCGTTGCCCAGACCGAGCGTTATCAACCTGTCGATAAAACAAGTCTTGAAGGTTCCCGCTATGAGATTGTGATACCGACAAGGGACGAAATACCCTCTCTCTTCAAGCTTGACAAGTATACAGGGGATGTCTGGGAATTGCCGAATGATCTTGTTCTCCCACATAAGCTTACCCTTTTCACAAGAGAGCCCTCCGAGAATGACATTGTGAAAGAAGGAATGGTCAATTATCAACTCCTTGCTGTATCATCTACAGAAATCTACCTTGTCAATCTCAATACTGGAATCCTGTGGGAATACACCAATAATTTGTTCAGTCGAAGGGGTTTGGTATTTCGCTTGGTAGAGAATAAGGAATAGTATCATGCAGCCACTGAACGTCTCTTTCGGGATTTATGCCTTTCTTCCGATGGGCTGGATCTTCATGGCATTCATTATCTTGGGTGAGGCTTTCCCTGAACGGTTTCCAATATCGTCAGTGGTGCCCTCGGGATTATAACGACCATGGCACTGAACGGAGGATGGTGGCTCGTCGTCTGGTTTCCCTGGGTCAGCAAGCACGAGGTGGATATCCACTCCAGGCAGGAGGCATTGGCACTGACTACAATCTCGCGTAATCTGATGATATCACGAATAATGCTTTTGTTCGGACTGCGGACAGGCGCTCACAAGGTAACGGTCACCTCGTACTGAGGAACGATCTTCACTTCCCTGATCTCCAGGACGGAATCGTCCGATTCCGGTTTGAACGCCGGAACGTTCGATGCAGGAATCGTATTCAGAAAGGGGGCCTGCCTCCGCAGGGGACGGAAATAAAAGCCGATATCATCCCGCTGCAGGCCCTCTGAGAATCGGTTCAAGCCGATCAGCCAGGGACCGGTTCCCTGCCAAAGGTTATCGGCAATCACGCGATTCTCCAGGAAACCGACGGCCACGTCTCCGGTATAATCCAGGGAAAGGAAATACTCATGGATACCGGGCTGCGGCTTTTCCGTGAAATGGACCGTCAGCCGCCGGTCACCGACACGCTTCATTTCGAAAGCCGGGTCAACCGTTGCGACCTCCCGATGGAAAGGGACAAAGCCCTTGCCGTCGAAAACCGTGTAGTCAAAATCCGGATTGCCCAGGTTCAGCAGGGTGACCCGTCCGTCGGATTCCATTACCGTTGCATCGGTGAACAGTATCTTATCTCCCACTCTCACAGCCTGTTCCGCCTGGGAGCGGGTCAGCGTCGTGACCTGGACGCCCCGATACCTGAACGTGCTGCCGAAACCGGGCTGGGGGCGGAATGTCCGCCCGCCGGAAAAGACGTATTCAGCCGGCATCCCTTCCGGCGCGAAGAAGAAATAGTGGTCGCCAATCCGCATCAGCGGCTGGGCCGTGGCATATTTCAGCAAGGCCTTGCCCATCGGGAAATTGAAGGGCAGGATGGCCACCTCGTCCTTCTGCAGCCGGACAGGGATCCGGATCGACTCGCCGGGGAGCTTGACGTCGACATCCGCCTTCATGTCATGCCGGCCATGGTCGTGATCCTGGAAATTCACCAGGAAAAGGAATCCCGCCCCGTCCCGGATACGGATACAATACCGGAGGGTTTCCCGGTCGTCCGGGGTCAGCCGGTCCGCCCCTTCGGGCAGAACGGTCTCCATCGGTGCCAGCCGGCCGCCGAAGTCCGCGATGAAATGATGAAGGACCCGCAGGTTCCGGTACACCGGCCTTTCCAGCCCATATTCTCCCAGCGGAGCCTGGAAATCGTAGGTGACCTTCGGGTTGCCGTCCGACAGGAATTTCTCCCCGTCCGGGCCCAGCGGCGAACTGCCGCCCTGGTACATGTAATAGCCGATGGCATTGGCGCCGCTGCCCAGGCAGCGGACGATCATGGCCTCGGCCCCTTTCGGGTGGATGACCGGCCGCTTGTCGTAAATGATCTGGATACCGGCTCCCATCTCGACGCTGAAGGAAGGATAATCCTCCGGATGGTACCGGACCGGAGCGTAATCCGGGTCCTTGTGCAGGTCCTTGAACAGGCAGAACCCGCTCTTGGCATTGACATCCCCCCAGACCGGGTAGGGATATCCCGCCGTGACCGGAATGCCGTCATACCCCAGGACGGCGGCGTTGCCCCAGCCGGTGGCGGTATAGACCGGGGCGATGAGCCCCCGCTCCTTTGCCATGGACAGCAAGGTACGCATATGAAGATCCCCCATTTCGGGAACCGCTGTATTGGAAGTGGTCAGGTCCCCAGCCTCACCCGGGTAGCTCAGCGCCCAGGCCGCCGCAGAATGCTGGTGCTCGTTCTCGATCTGCACACCGATGACCGGACCGCCGTCCTGGTAGAACAGGCCCTGGACCTGCGCGGCGACCTGGTCATAGAGCAGACCGACATAACGCAGGTAGAGGGCGTCATTGGAACGGACATCCAACGGCTTGGCAAACAGCCAGTCCGGCAGGCCGCCATTGCGCATTTCCCCGTGGCAGAACGGTCCGATGCGGACGATGCTCCACAGGCCGACCTTGCCGCACAGTTCCACGAAAGCGCGCAGGTCCTTGTTTCCGTCCCAGTCGAAAACGCCTTCTTCGGGTTCATGGACATTCCAGAACACGTAGGTAGGGACCACATTGATTCCTCCGGCTTTCATCTTGCGCAGCTGCTCCTCCCATTGCTCACGGGGATAGCGGCTGTAATGGAACTCGCCCAGGACCGGGATGAACGGTTTCCCGTCCATCTCCATGTAGAAACTGTTGACGGCGATACTGCCCCCGGAAGGAGAGATTCCCCCCAGATGGAGATGGTCGTTGCGGATAGCCATCGGCTCGGCCGGCGCATCGATGGTATAGGTCTCCCGGTCCGCCTTTCTTTCAGGTTGCCATCCTCCCAGGACAAAGGCAGGATCACGGTAGGAGTCCAGGAGACGGCGGTCCCGGGGAAGGGTCAACTGGCGGGAATAGCGGTGGCGCCCGGAAACATCCACCGGCTTTCCGCTGTCCATGTCCCGGGTATTGTATTCCAGCATAACGACCGTCGGCTCCCCCAGGGCGCTCCAGCCGAGCGGATTGAAATTACGTGTCCAGCAATCGATTACGACCATTTCCGCATCGGTATAGGACGACCCGTGGTTGAAGACGCAGCGCCCGTAATCGGCCGGAAACGCCGAGATGCTTTCAAAGGTGCATTCCACGAAGACATCGCCGTGGGCGGGTTTGAAATTGCGCACCCAGGTGAAGGGTCCGCCCCGGTTCCGGAATGCACAGCGGTAGGCAAACAGGCTTCCACGGCCCAGGATGGTATCCCCGCCTCCGTCCACTTCGCATCCCTCCAGGTAAATGGTACCGTTGGCCTGCAGGGCATCGCCGTCGCCGATGATATGCACCCCATACAGGGCGATGCGTTCCCCGTTCAGGAACAGACCTTCGGCCTGACCTGTCAGATCGGTGGCGAAGGTGATGTCGCGCAGCACGATGTCCGAACAGTGGTCGAAGGCCACTGCCGCCCGCCGCTGCGGGAATGTCCCGGCCCGTTCGTTGGTCTTGACCGTCAGGGGATGGGGGTTGAAAACCTCGTTGTTCGCATAATGCACCCGCGTCACATCGGCGCCGGAACCGAGGATGACGACATTCGACTTGTTGCGGACATAGACGATCTCCTCGTAATCGCCGGGAAGGACCCGGATGACGACCTTGTCGGCCGAGAAATCAGGAATGGCATCCAAGGCACCCTGGAGCGTGGAAAAATCGCCGTTTCCGGAAGCGTCGACGATAAGCGTATCCCGCAGGGAAGGGGTTTCGGCGGCCGTCGTGAAGGACCAGTCCCTGACGCCCCGGAACGTGCCGGAGGGGACGGACAGGACGCCGTCATCCAGGGTGATCCGGTACTTCCGCCCAGGCTCCAGCACATTGTTGTGCGGATAGATCACGGCGGTGTTTCCCCGGACCAGGACCGGGTGGAAATGGAACGCGTCCGTAAAGCCCCCGATGATCGTCAGCTGGTAATCGGGCGGCGTGGGTTCCGCCGTGCCGGACGGCGTTCCGGGAACGGTATTCCGGTTGGTCGGGACGGAATCCCGGGCATAGTCGTAGGGAACTTTCGTGTAGTCGATGTCCGGTGCATAGGTGCGGCTTTCCGTCGGTCCCGCCGGAACGGACATGTCCAGACTGTCCACGCATTCCCCGGTCCCGGCATCGAAGATCCGGATCCAGCCGGCCGTTCCGACGGAAGGTATCTCGTTGAAAGCCACCTTTAAATGCGTGTCCACATTGACCGCTTCCGCCCCCTTCGGAGGAAAGAATACCACCTGGGAGTAAGCGGAACCGGACAAAACAGCCGAAACGGCCAGCAGAACAAGGCTAGCGATCTTTCTCATAGGACTACAGACTCATTCCGCAGCCGGATGACCGCAGGCGGCAGGGATGACATGCGTAATGAACGGAGGTATCTCGGCGGCCCGCGAAAGCCGCCGCCAGCCGGCTTTTGCCGGAAGCGTTGTCCCCCACCAGGGCGACCTGATCTCCTCGGGAAATGTCCAAAGTCTTCATCGGTCGTCTGTTATGCGTTCGCAATCACCTGCTCCGCCGCGGCGCAGAGCGCTTCATAGAAATCGGCACCGAACGCCTCGGTAAGCGGTTCGCGGAGGAACTGGTACGCCCGGATCCCTTCGCGACGCCCTCTTTCGAAAGCACACCGGCAGATATCCCAGCGATGCAGGTTCAGGCCCAGCCGGCCGCCACCCAGATCAACGACACGGACCGGGTACAGTTGGCAGGAAATGGGTTTCCGGAAAGAAGATTTCCCGGCAAAGAACTGACGCTCGATGGAGCAGAAGCAATTCCCGTTCTCGAAAAGGCAGTACGCACACTCTTCGCTTCCCGGGACAAGCGGGGTCACCAGGTCTCCATCCCGGTCGATTTCGAAGAATCCTTTTTCCTCCACGGCCTGCCGTCCCTCCGGGCGCATCAGCGGGGAAAACGAGCCGTAATTGGCCTCAATGGGGTCCAGTTCCTCCTCCTTCAGGGGCGCACCGCTGTCGCCGATAATGCAGCAGGCGCCCTTGCAGACAGGATAATCACAGGCGAAATACTCCAGGATGACATCCTCGGAAACCAGGATGTCACCGATCTGGACGATGGTGCCGAAAGTGCGTTTGTGTCCCATCATTCAATAACATATTCAACGGCCGACCCGACCGCCAGGGATGAAAGCATATCGGAAAGCCGGGCCGCCGTGATGCCGCC
Source organism: uncultured Bacteroidia bacterium (assembly GCA_902778105.1). Classification (GTDB taxonomy): domain Bacteria; phylum Bacteroidota; class Bacteroidia; order Bacteroidales; family UBA932; genus Cryptobacteroides. The sequence continues at coordinate 85,832 of CACYWN010000004.1, read as the reverse complement.
GACGCTTTCCTTGTAATGGGAGACGAGATCCTTCCCGATCCCGTACCGGGCCACCACCGACGTAACGACGGTAGCAGTCTCCGAAAGTTCCCGGGCCATCTCCGCCTGGACCATCGCCTTCCAGGCCTCCAAGTCCTTCCGGGAAACGGTCGCCGAAGCGGCTTGGCGGATTCCCCGGCGCACGGCCGGCAGCGCCGCGGAAGCGCCGTCCCCCTCGCAGGCGATATACATCCACAGGCGTTCCTGCGGATAGGAGTGGAAGCCAACGGTCACTTCTGCGGACAGGCCAGTTCCTTCCAGCGCTTCCACGATGTTCCGGCGAAGGACTTCCGCCGCCACCCCGGCAAGGACATAATTGACACCGGACAAAGGATATTCCGTATCCAGACGGATGTAAACACCCCTGGGCCCGTCTGCCGAGGTATGCGTAGAGACCCCAGGAACCGGCTGATAGCGAAGCGTCTTGCGGGGAGCTGCCCCCCTCTGGGTCCGGAAACCGCCCACGTAGCGGAGCAGGATCCGCTTGACCGTCGCTTCATCCAGGTCACCGGCCACAACCAGCATCGCATCGTTCATCCTGGAGAAGCGGCTTTCGAAGAACTCGGCCGCCTTGACCTGCGTGGCCGGTCCCAGGGCGGACGGATACTTCTTCGGAGCATAGCTGAATCCGGGATACATCCGGGCGTAGAGCCGGTCATCGACGCTTTCCCGCGCCCAGGCTGCGTTCCGGAGATAGATATCGAACTCGTCCCGGTTCACCGTCCGGTCGTTCGCCAGGGAAAGAAGGGCCTTGACAAGGGTCTGAAGCTTGGAGGAGGGCGCGCTTCCGTGGATGGAAGTGAACGTCAGGGCCACCTGCGTATCCATCTTGATGCCGTTCACGGCCAGATGGTCCCGGAAAGCGGAGGCGGACATTCCTCCCGCGTCAAAGAGGGACAACATGTCGCCGAAATAACCGCCCTCCCCTTCCGAGAGTCCGTTCACGCTCGAGAGCCCTCCTTGGAGCAGCAGGGCATAATCGAACATCCTGCTCCCGGGTGTCTGCTTATACACTACGCGGAAGCCGTTGGAAAAAGTCCAGAGAACCCCGCCGGAAACCGGCTCCTCCTTCGTATCCTTGAGACGCACCCGGGGGCAGGATACCTCCATGGCGGCCGTATCCCGCTGCCAGGAATAATCCTTGGCATCCTGGAAGGTGGAACCGTACAGATAGGCCAGGTTGTACTGGAACAGGGCATTGTCCTCATCCAGCGAATCCAGTGCGGCCCGATACTCCAGCGTGAGGTTGGAGAGCTGGCTCAAGAGCGACGTCGTGAACTGGTTGAACAGGCGGGTCTCCGTGCTGTCGGGAACATTCTTGCGGGCAAACAGGCGGGTCTCCTCGTCCAGGGGCGCCAGGTTGGCCCCATACAGGAAGTGGGCGACGCAGCGGTCCACATAGCGACGGTTGGAAAGCCGCTCATTCCCCCGGCTGACCATCTCGGCCATCATCGCCTTCTTCGCATCGGTAAATTCCTTTTCGGGGATGCCGAACTCGTCCAGACCGGCCAGGGTACCGGAAATCACCTTCATGGCTGACTCCAGGTGCTCCCTATCCGTCAGGACTTCCACGGCATATTCCTCGTCACCGCCGGTTTCCGAGCTGTTCAGGTACTGGAAATCCAGCTTCCCGTAAGGGATGCCGGCATCCCGCAGTCCCCGCTCGATCCGGCGGGTGGCAATGGTCCGGAACTCACGGCTGAATATGTTCATTACCAGCGCCTGGGCCGTATTCATCTGGTCGTGCGGCGTACGGGGAGAGGCATAGGCGACACGGACAATGCCCCGGTCGCCCGCTGGAGTACGGTGGAACACCACGGAGGGCATCACGGAAGGTTCCCACACGTAATCAGGTCCACGGCTGTTTCCCGTGAAATGCTGCGGAACCAGCATCGAGAAGATGTCCATCTTCTTTTTGAACTCCACCGGGTCGATGTCCCCTGCCACGACCACGGCCTGGTCGGCCCGGGAAGCGGCCACCTGGGCGAAGGTTACCAGCAGGGTGGAGTCCAGCACATTCCCGTCATACACCGGGACCCGGTCCAGGTGAAGGACCGTCGATCCGTCGAAATCCTTGAAATAGCCACCGGGACGGGGGCCGATCCCACGGCGGGAAAGGTATTTCGTGTCCAAGTGCTCCAGGGAGCCTTTGCCCGGAGCCTCATCCCTGCGCACAACGGCGAAATCGGCATACCCCTTGACATCGTCGTTTTTCACCATATAGTAGGTCACTCCGCACCGGAGCGTACCTTTTTGTATTTTCGCATCCACGGGAAGGGAAGGAAGGACCTGAGCTGGCACAATTCTTGAAAAAGTCAGGAAGGCCAGGCTGAGCAGAATATGGGAAAGTCGGGTCGACATGGATTTAACGCAATTGCAATGCAAAAATAACATAAAAAATTGCTACTTTTGCAAAATGCGTGCAACCAGTAACGGAAGTAAGTATAACAAATAAAACCGAACGCAAGATGAAAAGATTATTTGTCGCCTTCGCGGCGCTCGCACTCGCCGCTGGAATCGCCTCCGCCCAGGACTACAATGCGGCGGTGGAAACCTTCAACAACGGTGTCCAGGCTCTGGAAACCGACAAGGCCGAGGCTTTGAATCAGTTCAAGAGCGCTCTCACCCAATTCGAGGCATGCGCTGAAGAGGAGGCCGTTGACATGGTTGCCCAGTGCAAGAAGATCATCCCCCAGACCATCCTCTCCATCGCCAAGGAGCAGATCAATGAAGCCAGTTACGACGAAGCCGTCGCCACCCTCAAGGAGGCTGCCGCCGTCGCTGAAGGCTATGGAATCGACGAAGTCGTCGCCGACGCCAAGGAACTCATCCCCAATGCCTGGTCCCGCAAGGGTGCCGCCCTGCTGAAGGCCAAGGATTATGCCAATGCCGCCGCCGCCTTCAAGGAAGTGGTCGCCCTCACCCCGGAGGATGGCCAGAGCCAGCTCCTCTACGGCCAGGCCCTGATGCAGGCCGGTGACACCGACACCGCCGTCGCCGCCCTCGAGGCCGCTGCTGCCCTCGGCAAGGCCGACCAGGCCCACAAGCTCCTCTCCAATGTCTTCCTGAAGGAAGGTCAGGCCCTCCTGAAGGCCAATAAGGCCGCCGATGCCATCGCCGCCCTGGAGAAGGCCAACGGTTATCTGGAGAACGCCAACGCCTACAAGCTCATCGCCAGCGCCTGCACCAAGCTCGGCAAGAGCAAGGATGCCATCGACGCCTACAAGAAGTACCTGGATATCAACCCTGACGCGAAGGATGCCGCCGACGTGATGTTCACCATCGCCGCCACGGCGCAGAAGGCGGGTGACAAGGCTACCGCCATTGAATACTACAAGAAGCTCACCTCCAACGGCAAGTATGCCGCCCAGGCTACCGCCCAGCTCGGCGCCCTGCAGAAGTAAGTTTCACAGTGACATAAACGCAAGAGAGGGAACCGGTTAATCGGTTCCCTCTCTCTTTGCATGCGTGGTTTCTAATCGATAAGCTGGTTCTTCTCGACGGTCCAGCCTTCACGGTTCGCGAGGCCGCAGTCGGGACCGAGGAAGAGTTTCGCCGCTTCCTGGTCACCCTTCAGCTGCCACTGGAGCCATGCGAGGGCCGGAACGGTGAATTCACCGCCGTGCGGGAGGGAATAAGTGCCGCCGTGACCGACCGGATAGTTTGCGGCGAAGGCCGGAACCTTGACAAGCCGGTGGAAGTCGTCCATTCCGTTCCCGTATGCAATATCCTCCGGGCCGCCCAGGATGTAGATGACCGGGACGGTGATCTCCTGCAGCTTGTCCTTGGTGGGCATCGGCATGTTCGGAATTGCAACGGTCGGGTCGATGAAGAGGCCGCTATTGCAGATCATGAGGGTGGAAAGGCGCGGATCGGTGGCATTGTCCAGGGTCTGGAGGCCGCCGCAGGACATTCCGGCAGCGGCGATGTGGTTCACATCAATACGGCCGTAGTAGGGACTGTTCTTGTCGGCGTTCTGCGCGATGGCCCAGTCGATGGATTCGATCTGCTGGGCGGAGGTGGACATCGGTCCCTGGTATCTTTCGTCCGTCATCGGGATATAGCCCGTGGCGATGACGAGAAATCCATGGGAGGCGATCTCATTGAGGAACTTGTAGTGCTCCCACGGGGAATTGGTGCAGGCGCCGTTGCCCCAGACGAGGACCGGCAGGAGGTTGTCCTTGCCGAAAGGACGCAGGTCCTGCGGGACGAAAATGGTGTGCGCCTCCAGGGAAGGATCTTCCAGCATGAGCGCCTTGTAAGGGCCGGTACCGCCCTCTTCCACCAGGCGGGACTGGCTGGCAACGGGAGACACGGACTTTGAGGAACAGGACATGCCCAACAAGGCCAGGCAGACCAGGGATGCCCAAACGGAATACTTTTTCATCATCGAGTGGTTTTGTTTAACGGAATACAAGATACTCATTTTTCCCGGGAATAGCAGGATAACTTGAAAAGAATGAACGAATCACCTATCCTATTAACCCGATACTATACGGAAAACCTTCCGGGAATTCCGTATAATTGCAGAAGAATAACCACGCCACTGAAACACAATCTCCGATATGAAGCACAAAATCTTCCTTTTCGGCGCCCTGGCTGTTGCCCTGGCTGCTCCGGCCGCCGTCGTTACGGCCATCGCCCTGTCCGGCAGTCCGGCCGCCGTCCCCGCTCGGCCGGAAGGCCCTTGCGACATCTATGCTGCCGGCGGTGCTCCCTGCGTCGCCGCCCACAGTACCACCCGCGCCCTGTCCGCCTCCTATGACGGACCGCTGTATCAAGTGATGCGCCAGTCCGACCGGGCGACTCTGGACATCGGCGTCGTCCCGCCGAGCCCCGGCGATCCGGGCGGCTATGCCAATGCCGCCGCGCAGGACGAATTCTGCCAGAACACGACCTGCTGGATTTCAATCATCTATGACCAGTCCGGCAAGGAGAACCATCTGTACCAGGCTCCTCGTGGCGCTTTCTCCGGTGCCGCCCTGGGCGGCTTCAACACGATGCCTGTCGCCGACATGGCCCCTGTCACCCTGATGGGTCACAAGGTCTACGGCGTGTACATCGTCCCCGGCATGGGCATGCGGCAGAATAACCCGCACGGCACCGCGGTGGACGACCAGGCCGAAGGCCAGTATTGGGTGATCAACGGCCACCACTACAACACCGGCTGTTGCTTCGACTACGGCAATGCCGAAACCGACAGCCGCGACGACGGTGATGGCACGATGGAGACCACCTATTACGGCAACTCCTCGTTCTGGTACTATGGCGAAGGGCCGGGCCCGTGGATCATGACCGACCAGGAGAACAACCTCGTGGGCTGCGTGAATCCCGACCCGAACGACAAGTACTGCCGGGACCTGCCCAGCATCAGCTGGCGCTTCGTCACGGCGACCGCCGACGGCGAACCGCATCACTGGCGCTCGATGGGCGGCGACGCCCAGACAGGAGAACTCATCACGATGTATGATGGCCCGCGTATCAAGAACGACCGGAACAGCTACGACCCGATGCGCAAGCAGGGTGCCATCCTCCTGGGTAACGGCGGCGACAACAGCAACCACTCCTCCGGCACCTTCTACGAGGGCGCGATGACCGCTCCCGGCACCTTCCCGACCCAGGAGGTGAACCAGGCCATCCAGGCCAATGTCGTGGCCGCCGGCTACGACGTCCAGCGCCTGGCCTTAGGCGCCACCGACAAGACCGCCGCCCCCAACGGGCTCCAGACCTTCTCCCCGGGCTCCGTGGGATACACCACCGTCACCTTCGTGAACACGACCAAGGCTCCCATCAACGACCTCGTGCTCTCCATCGAAGCCCCGAAGGGCTGGAAAGCCAGTGTCCTGGGTGCCAAGGATGCAGCGAAAAAGATCGATTACGCCGTCCTCCCCGGGCAGACCGTCATCGCCAACTTCGCCGTCACTGCCGGTTCCCGCGAATGGAACGGCGACCTGGTGGCCAAGGCCGGCTGGTCCGCCCCGGACGGCAAGGCCTGGAGCGAAACCGCCGTGGAGAAGGTCCGTAACGTAGCACCCGTGAAAATCAACGAGTTCCGCGTGGGCGACGGCGTGAACAAGACCAACTCCTTCATCGAGCTGTACAACGCCTCAGACCGGGAAGTAGACATCGCGGGCTGGGAGCTCATCCACCACGCGGCCATGCTCCCCTACTTCTCCACAATCAAGGTTCCTTCCGGCACGAAACTCGCCCCGAAGGCCTACTACCTCCTCGGCCTTTCCACTTCCGGCCTCGCCGTGGACGCCGCCAAGGGTGACAAAACCTTGTACGTGCGCGACGTGACCGGCATCCAGGCCGGTGACGAAATCACGGTAGGCACCGGCGCCAACGCCGAAAAGCACAAGGTGGCCGCCGTCATCCGGAACGAGCCGGAGCCGGCCGCCAATCCCAATACCTTCAGCCGCACGATGGTTCCCCCCGGCAGCCCGACCACCCTGTGGCAGCCGCTCCCGGAAGGTCCGGTCATCACCATCCCGAAGGGTTCCACCCAGATCCCGGTCGCCTATGCGGGCCATTTCAAAGTCGGCGCCAAGATGGCCATCGGCTACGGCGCGAAGTATCCCGCCCCCGTCGCGAACCTCGAAAAATATGAGGTCGTGACCGTCACGAAGGTCGGCAAGCCCGGCACCCAGGCCTGGCTCGCCTACGACGCCAAGCCTGGCGACCGCAACATCAAGGTGTCCTCGGTGGAGAACATCAGCCCCGGCGACGTGATCCGCCTGGACATCGACAGCGAAGGTCATGGTATTGAATACGTCAAGGTCAAGAAGGTGGGGACCGCCTCTACCAAGAGCCCGGGCCGCGGACCGATGACCCTGGAGGAAGCCGGCACCGGCCTCACGCTCACAAAACCCCTGAAATACGCCCACTCAGCAAACATGCCGTTCAGCTGCAACGGCACCGGCATCAGCTTCACCCCGGCGACGAAGTTCGACCACTCCAGCAACGAGCCGGTTCTCGCCCTTGCCTTCGAAATCGTCCTGGAGGAGCCGTTGAAGAACGATCACCCCATCGACGACGTCATCTGCGACCCGACCGTCACCACCGCCGGCTACCAGGGCGAGATCGCCCCGGACCAGCTCTATGGCGGCCCGGTCTTCGGCCGGATGGGCAACATGACCCTGTATGACGCCGACGGCCACGTGGTCGACTGCCTCAACTGGGGCTCCGTCGTGGATCCGATGCTGGCCGAAGGCTACATGGGCCAGTCCGGCGCCGACCAGGAGGGCAGCTTCATCCACCTCAAGGTGGAGAACAACAACCGGAACTGGAGCCGCATTCCCAACGCACCGGCCCTTCAGAATCCGAACCTGAGCGCCGGCCGTTATCCGGACGGGAGCGACACCGACGACAACCAGGTCGACTTCAAGTTCCAACTGTCCACGAACCTGTATGAGGCCGCCAAGGCCGGTTCCCGCGACATCACCATCACGGAGACCCAGGGCCTGCGCATCGGACATCTGTTCAACATCGGCTACGGCAAGGATTGCGAAACCGTGACGGTGGCCACGATCGGCAAACCCCGTGTCATCACGAACACGGTAACGGTCGGAGAGCGGACCCGTGAAATCAGGACGACGGTCATGGACCTCACCCTGGGCCAGCCGCTCAAGGCCGACCATGCCGCCGGAGCATCCATCACCGATAACTCCCCCACACCTGGATACGCCAACAGGTTCTGAAACAGTTACTTAAAATGAAAGCCGGTCCTTGCAAGGGACCGGCTTTCACTTATGGACTGACCATCAGCGGAACAACAAGGGAAGGAAGTCCCGGATGGATTTCCGCCACACCTGCCATTCATGGACACCGGGATAGGAAGCGAAGCCGACCTCGACCCCCTTTTCGCGCATCTGCCGCACGATGGAACGGGTGGCCTCGATCCGGGGATCCTGTTCCCCGCAGGTGATCATGAAGACGTCGAAGTCCCTGTTGAACCTGGCGGTGTCGGAAAAGATACCGGGAATCTCTTTTTCCAGGTCCAGCTGCTGCTGGATGCCGAAACTGATGCCGCCGAACACTCCGGTGGAGAACACGCCGACGCTGGAGAACAGCTCGGGATCCCGCAAGCCGATGTAGAAGGACTGGCCGCCGCCCATCGAAAGACCGGCCATGGCGCGGAAACGGCGTTCCTTCTTGACCCGGAACTGAGACTCCACGGTGGGGATGATGTGCTGGATCAACTCCTTCCGGAATCCTTGCATCCCATCCCAGTCATACCGGTTCCCACCGGGGACATGGCCATTGGCGCATACGACGATCATCGGTTCGCAGCGGCCTTCCGCGATGAGTGCGTCCAGGATATTGTCCGCCCGTCCCTGGATGAACCAGCCGGTCTGGTCCTCCCCGCCGCCGTGCTGGAGGTACAGGACCGGATATTTCTTCCTGCCCTTGTCATAGCCGGCGGGCGTATAGACGCGCATTTCACGCCACTGGCCGCACACATCGGAATAATAATGGACCAGCCGGATCGTACCGTGCGGGATGGCGGCCTGCCGGTCGAACTCGGGACAGCCGGCTTCGGGGATGTCCACGGCATTGACATAGCCGGAATTGGAGGAATCGAGCCGGTCGGCGGGATTCGGCACCGCCACTTCGTCCAGATACAGGGTATAGATCTGGTAGCCGGGGTTCATCGGGGCCGATGTCCAGGTCCACGTTCCGTCCGCAGAGCGGACCATGTCTCCCCGCTGGTCCATCGCGACAATCCGGGCCGAAGACACCTGCGGGGCGTGCACCTTGAAAAAGACGGTACGGTCGGGCCGGACTTCCGGCTTGTAGAACGTGGGAACGGGCCGGTTCGGCTGTGCCCCGGCGGCCAGACCGGCCGTCAGGAGCAAGAGCGCAAGGAACTGTCTCATCATCCTACTCAAGTCCAAAGAGGCCATAGGCTGCTCCGAGGAATTCCTTGTAGCACTCGGCAGGTTTGCCCCACATGCTGATATAATACAGGATCACCAGATCATTGACCGGATCGATGATGTACTCCGTACCGGCGGCACCGCCCCAGCGGAACACTTCGTCGGACATCGCGGGGACATCCTTGCGGGACGGGGTTCCGCGGAAGAGTTCGAATCCGAGACCGAACTGGAAGCCGGGGCCGTTGCTGTTCACCTCGGGAAGGCGGTTCTGCCGCATCATCAGGATAGTCTCCGGCTTGAGAATGCGGTGGTTGTTGAATTCACCGCCGTTCAGGAGCATCTGGCAGAATTTCGCATAGTCCCGGATCGAGCCGTACAGGCCCATCGTGCCGCCCGCATAGGTCTTCGGTCCGTTGAAAATCTGGTCCAGGCCGGACATCGGTGAAGGGACGAACTCCTCTCCGGACTTGCTGTAGGTCGTCACGAAACGCGGACGGAGGGACTCGTCGTCATAGAAATAGGCGGTATCATCCATTCCAATCGGGTCGAGGACGGCCTCCTTCAGGTATTCGGGAAGCGGCTTTCCGGAAATGATCTCGATCAGGTAGGCGATCACCTCCATGTCATAGTAATAGTTCCAGTTCGTTCCCGGCTGGAATCCGAGCGGGAAACGGGTATTGAACTCCACGCTCTCCTTGACGGTCGTGCGGGGGGCGCGGACCTCCTCACCGGCTTCCGCCAGGGTACGCAGATACCGGTTCGTGAGCGGTGCGAGATAACCGGAGGAATGGCTCAGCAGGTGCGCCACCGTCACGGGACGTTCCGCCGGAACGGTCTTGAAACCGCCCTCGCCATCCTCGACCAGGACCTCGTCCGGGAAGTTCGGAATCCACTTGGAAACGGGATCCTCGACGTCCAGGAGGCCTTTTTCATACAGCGTCATCAGCGCCACGGCGACGACGGCCTTGGTCTGGGAAAAGAGCACGTAGATGTCGTCGGTTTCCGCCGGAATCTGCTGCTCGAGATTCTTCATTCCGAAGGATTTCTCATAGACGACATTTCCACCCTTGGCGACGAAAGCCGTCACGCAAGGAACCTTTTTGCCGTCGACAAAGGACTGGAGGACAGCGTCCAGCGCAGCCTCCCGCTCCGGCGTGACACCCAAGGCGGCCGGATCGGCCTTGTCGTTGAACTGTTGAGGGATTTGATTCCCCTGGCCGCAGGAAGCGACCATGATAAGGGCCGTCAGAAGGGCCGCAAACAGGACAATCTTTTTCATATGTCAATGTATTATAGGGCTTTAAAAGTAATCTCAGCCGGAGCAAGGCCTTCCGATTCGGCCTTCACCGTCACGGTTCCGGCCTTGTCCGCCGCGAGGATGGCGAGGCTCATTCCGCACCAGACATCGCGTTCCGGCGATTTCACGGAGGAAAGGTCCCGCATGTTTCCGTTCTCGTTTCCGATCAGCCGGGCCCCCGATACCGTGAGCTTGACCCGGTTGGACGCAGTCTTGCACAACTGGCCGTCCTTGTCGACGATCTCTACGGTGACATGGGCCACATCGGACGGATCCGCCCGGAAGGAGTCACGGTCGACGGTGAGACGAACCTGAGCGGGCTCGCCGAAGGTTCGGATGACCTCCTCGAAGGTCTTTCCATCCTTGACACCCACCGCCTTGATCTCACCGGGCTGGTATTCGACATCCCACTCCAGATGCAGGTCCGTGGTGGTCCCGGGGATGTGCCTGTCCTGCGGTTCCCCCCAGTTCCGGTTCATCCCGAAACGGGGGAACTCGATGACTTTCTTGCCATAGGATTTCCCGTTGACGAACAATTCCACCTCGTCGCAGTTGGTATAGCAGGCCACCCGCATGATCTCCCCTTCGCGCCCCTGCCAGTTCCAATGCGGGAAAAGGTGGAGGACCGGTTTGTCCGTCCAGATGCTCTGGAAGAACCAGAAGCCGTCCTTCTTGAACCCGCAGTTGTCCAGATAACCGGAGACAAATCCCTTGGAAGGCCACCGGGACTCCCCGTAATAGTCGATGCCGGTCCACATGAAATCGCCGATGACATAGTCATAGTTGAGGGTGAACTTCCAGCGCATCTCCGTATCCAGGTTGCTCATCGCCCCCCGCCTGGAAGAATAGTCTCCCCGGGAACCGCCGTTCCCGCCGGTTTCCGTTCCTACGACCCTGCGGTCCGGAAAAGCGGCCTTGTCAATGGAATACATCAGTTCCCGGCGGGTGCGCCAGCGGTCCACATAATTGTAACCGACGATGTCATCTGCGAATTCCGCGAGGAATTCCGGCGTAGCCGGCGTATTGGACGCGATATTGTCATTGCCGGAAGTTACGGGACGGGTCGGATCCAACTGATGGCAGATACCGATGAGCGTCCGCGCCAGGGAGGCACCCACTTCCGTCATCTGGTCCGGAATCTCGTTTCCGACACTCCACATCACGACGGACGGATGATTGCGGTCACGGGCGACCATCGCCTTCAGGTCCCGCTCATACCACTGGTCATAGTACTTGTTGTAGTCGAATTCATTCTTTCCTTTCTGCCAACAGTCGAAAGCCTCGTCCATCACAAGGAATCCCATCCGGTCACACAAGTCCAGGAACTCCGGAGCCGGCGGGTTATGGGCGGTCCGGATGGCATTGCAGCCACTCTCCTTCAGGATTTCCAACCGGCGTTCCCAGACACGCTCCGGAACGGCCGCGCCCACAGGACCGGCATCGTGATGAAGGTTCACGCCCTTCATCTTGTAATGCTTTCCGTTCAGGAAGAAGCCCTTGTCCACATCGTATTCCATCGTACGGATGCCCATCGGACTGTCCACCTGGTCCAGTTTCCGTCCATCCACATAGATCTCTGAACGAAGGGTGTACAGGTAAGGATCCTCCACATCCCAGAGTCGGGCGGAAGCCACATCCACCTGCTGGTGGAGGGTCACCTGCTCACCTCCGGAGAGAGCCAATGGTTCCTCAATCCGAGCGACTTCCTTGCCGGCCGCATCAAGGACAGTTTGACGGACCGTCGCTTCCACCCGGCGGGGCAGACCGTTCGTAAGGGTTGATTCCACCATCACGGATGCATTTCCGTCCACGACGCTCTCCGTGTAATGGAACACGCCCCAACGGTCGAACCGTGTCAGGCCGGTCTCCACCAGCCGGACATGGCGGTAGATTCCGGAGCCTGTATACCAGCGGGAATTGGGCTGAAGGGAATTGTCCACCTTCACTTCGATCACGTTTCCCCGGGCCTTCAGCACCGGAGTGAGATCATAGGCGAAAGAAGTATAGCCATAGGGCCACGTCCCGAGCTCGACACCGTTCACCTTGACGGTGCTGTTCATGTAAACGCCGTCAAATTCAATGGAATACAGTTTCGACTTGGCATAGCCAGGAACATCGAAGGTCTTCCGGTACCAGCCGATTCCCGAAGGGAAGAACCCCATCCGTCCTCCACCGGGATTGTTCTGGTCGATGGCTCCCTCCACGCTCCAGTCATGGGGAAGGGTCACGGCCTGCCAGGATCCCTTGTCCTGGCGGAACTGCCAGCCGGAATCGAAAGAGGTTACTTTGCGTGGCTGGGCCACCAGGCTGACGCACAGGGCAAGCGATGCCAGCGTCAGGAAGAGAAGGGTCAATGCTTTTTTCATGGGGAGAAAGTGTTTTTTGGGGGGAGAAAGATCAATGGGCCCAGGCGGCACCTTCCGGACTGCGCCGCCAGCGGAAATACTCGTCAAGCACGTTCAGGGCCGCTTCGTCCGGCACGGGTCCGGCGAAAGGCGCCGGTCCGCTCAGGTACATCGCCTGCGGGTTCTCATTGTCGAAAGCGGGCCAGGCGGGGAGACCCGGACCATTGGGATCGCCGGTCTTGGCGAAATTCACCCAGTATTTTCCCATCGCCTGCATGAGTTCCCGGTCGCCGGGAATCATCCGGTCCGGATTCACATGCTGGAAGACATAGGCGATATCCTGGCCATGCGGAGAGCCGAAACCATGCATCGGGGAATCCTCCGGCGCATCGGGATGCTGGTCAAAGTAATACAGGAAAGCCTTGGACTTCCCGGTCCGTGCCTGCAGCCGGCACCAGCTCACAGTATGCCAGCCGAAGGCAGCGTCACGCATCAGGTTCCGCGCCGGATGGGTGACCGTCCCGTTTTCTAGCGGATACGCCTCCAGGAGCCTGCCGGCAAAGGGACCGAAGCGCTGCTCCACACTGGCCTCATGCGCCTTTCCGTCCGGATTCCGGGAGAAGCTGGCTCCTTCGTCGGAATTGTAGCCGGCAATGACAGCGACATCGTTGTACTCCCCTTTCTCATACAGGCGGAACTGGTCGTCGGGAATGACGTAACCGTCCACGACGGGCCAGCCGCCACCGGGCGCCAGTCCCCTTTCGACAAACTTTTCAGGAGGAAGCGCCCGCAGTTCTTCAACCGTGGAAGCACCCAGGCTCTCCGCGATCCGAATCCCGTCCGCCTCAGCATCCGAGAGTGTTTTCATATTCTCACCCGGATACGTCGTCGGCCGGGTGGGGCCGAACGAGCCGCCGCTTTGGGAAATGGCACCCCGGAACAGGCCCTTCGCCAGCGGAGACGCGCACAACATGCTCACAGCGATGCCGCCGGCCGATTCGCCGAAGATCGTCACCTTGGACGGATCGCCGCCGAAAGCGGCGATGTTCCGCTGCACCCACTGCAGTCCGGCAATCTGGTCAAGCAGGCCATAGTTGCCGGAAACCCCTTCCGGGTTCTCGGCACTCAGTCCGGGATGGGCCAGGAAGCCCAGCTTCCCGACGCGGTAGGCCGTACTCACCACGACAACGCCCTCACGGGCCAGCTCGGAGCCTTCGAAAACCGGATCGGTGGTCGTACCGCCGCCGAAGCCTCCGCCATAGATCCACACCATCACCGGCAGTTTCTCCTTCGGAGACTTGGCCGGCGTCCAGACATTCAGGTACAGGCAGTCTTCGCTGAGTCCCCAGGGATTGGTTCCCCACTGGATGGGGCTGGCAGCGAAATCCGTGGTTTCCTTCACACCATCCCAAGGAATGACGGGCTGCGGAGCCTTCCAGCGAAGGTCTCCGACCGGAGGGGCAGCGAACGGTATGCCCTTGTAAACAGTCAGGTCCTCGGTGACGACACCTTGGATCCATCCGCCTTCCACCTTCACTTTGCCGGGTTCAGGAGAGCAGGCCATCAGCAGCATCGCAGTCATGGCCGCGAGGGGTAACATGCGTCTCATTTCGAAAAATTGTATCGGTTATACGTCAGTTTTGTCGGAGCAGTTCCCCGACGGCTTCGATGAAGCCTTCGGGGGTATCGGCCTCCGGAATGATCCAGGAAGAGCCATACACCAGGCGCGGAATACCGCTGCGGCCCTCGGAAGTCGTCCGGCCGAAAAGCTCCAGCGTCCGGGAAAGGTAGTCCGCCGTCCAGGCACCGTCCAGCGGTACACCGCCGGAAAGCTCCCGGGCCTTGGCCTCCGCTTCCGCCGGAGAGCGGGGATACCAGCCGTCCTTTCCATCGGCCTCAAAAAGCCAGGCATCGAAAGTGCGGAAAGCTTCCGGGTCGGCCTTCCACAGTCCAAGAGCCAGCCTGGCAAGGTCGCAGGATCCGGCAAAGCGGTCCTCGCCGGTCACGGGGATATACGGGTTGCAGGCCGGACTGAGCGGAGTAGGGCACAGGACGAAGGACACGCGCCCGCCGAAATGGGCCACCGCTTCATCGAGGAAACCGTGGATCGTCCGGCAATGGGAACAGCGATAGTCATACAGCAGGGCGACGGAGACTGAGGCATCTTCAGGGCCGACGACGGGAGAGGCGGAGGCGGCGGGGATCGGCAGCGGCGCTTCCGAGCGGCCAGACTGTGCCCGGTAAGCGGGCATCGTCAGCAGGTGGACAGCCATGAATGCCACGGCCAAGGCTCCACCGGCTCCAAGCATCCGGAGAACGGCAGGACGGCCCAGGTCCCGGCTCGACAGGACGGCCAGGACAAACAACAGGATCCCGCCCAGGTGGGTGGACAGGCAATACGGGCAGAACGCCTTCACCTTCGCCGCCTGTATCCAGATAAACCACAGGCAGCAAAGGAAAACGGCCGAAGACAGCACCAGAAGGACTTTCCGGACCGCGGTATCGAAATCAAAAAACAGGTACAGGATGCACACCAGGAGGGCCAGATAAGCCCCGACGGCAAGGGAACTGACCGGCAGGAAACCCAGCAACAGGGACCATCGGCTTCCCGTCACCTGGTCACAGGACGAGCCCGCGCCACAGCCGATGAGGCTCATCCCTGCGAGGGCATGGATGGTCAGGATGACGGAAAGGATCAAGGCGACGGAGCAGAGAAGCCCCATCGCCGGTCCATAGATATGCCGGTATTTCTCCCTCATGGACGGTCCATCCGCTCAAATATACGCATTTATTCTAAAACCGACGCGGCAGGTCGAATTCCATGAGGGCCCGGTCGTGGTTGTGGACCACTTTGCACTCCTTGTCGAAGACCATCGTATTCCCGTTTTCGGCCGTATACGGCTCCCAGGCAGGGAGGCCGGACACATTCGGATTGCCGGTCTTGATGAAGGAAATCCAGGCGGAGCTCATCAGGTCCGAAAGGCGGTAGGCGTCGGCCGTTCCGCCCGTCATCTCACGCTGCAGGGCGATATTGTTGAAAACGAACGGGAGTTCCATACCGTGGCAGGCACCGAGGTTGTTGCCGGAGGGTTTCCAGGTGAAGAAGTACATATAGACGTCGGCCGCTTTCTGGGCGCTCTTGACATCGGCCATCTTCACGGCCGCCTTGCGGAGGAAAAGGTCGGTGTAAACCATTTCCTGCGGAGTATGGCCCGGATAGGCGGCATCGAATGCCTTCCGGAATGCCGCGGCCTTATCTTTCCCCATCTGCCTCTCCAGGCGGCCCATCACCTCTTCCTGGGTGAGGACGGGGCTGTTGTCGTAAGTGAATTCGTTCTTGTTGGAACCGATGAGCATCGGAATGTTCCGGCTGATCTCCGGCGCCTCGGGGTCGAAGGAAGGATCGATGACATACTTGCCGTCCACCGTAGGACAAAAACCCTTGGAGGACTGCAGCTTCACCGTGGCGCGATGTCCGGCCGCCGCCAGCTCCTCATAGGTGAAATCCGCCAGTTTGTCGGCCTGTGAAGGCTTGAGGCCCAGTTCCTCCACCACCTGAAGCCCCAGGGCCTTTCCGTCGGCGTCGCTGTTGTGCAGGATCCACGAACCGCTCTGGGCGATGGCCCGGTGGAACAGACCCATCGCAGAAGGCATCGCCATCAGGGTATTGACCTTGCCGCCTCCACCGGACTGGCCGGCGATGGTCACGCATCCCGGATCGCCGCCGAAAGCCTCGATGTTGTCCCGGATCCACGCCAGGGCCTTCACGAGGTCCTGCATGCCCAGATTGACAGATTCCGCATATTTGCCGCCCAGGCCGCGGAGGTCCAGGAATCCGAGGATGTTGAGCCGGTGATTCAGGTTCACCACCACGATATCCCCCTTCTCGGCAAGGGCGCGGCCCTCGTAGCAGGGCAGGTCGTTACCGGAACCGGAGGCAAAGCCGCCGCCGTGGATCCACACGAAGACCGGCCGTTTCTTCCCGTCCGCCAGGCCCTTGGTCCATACGTTCAGGACCAGGCACTGGGCCTCATCCACCGGTTCCAGGTTGAACTGGAAACCAAAGCCATAATCGGACCGGTCGTCCCGCCAGGCCAGCGAAGTGGATGTCTGCGGCGTCTTGGGGCCGTAGGTCCGGCACACCTTGACACCATCGAAGGGATCCGGAGCCTGGGGCGGCATGAAGCGCTCCGCCTTGGCGTAAGGAATGCCTTTGAAAGTATAGACATCCCCGTCCCGGTAACCCTGGACGCGTCCATAGACCGTCGTTGCGGTCGTGGAGGCATCGGAGACAATGGTTCTCAATTCCGCGGAAGAGGACGCTTGTCCTGCCTGGCTGCCACCGCACGACACGGCTGCCGCCAGGGCGGCTGCCATCGCCAGAATGACTTTTATATTTCTCATCATTTCGTTTTTTTTATCTCTCTGCTTCAACCCGGAAGCCTTTTGCAAAGAAAGCGTATTCCCGCCGAAGGACCGGTGACTATTTTTCCGAATAGGAGGATTATCCCTATCAGCAGCCCATCCCCGTTAGCTTCCAGGTTTTATTTTCCTCCTGATAAACAGTACAGTCCACCTCCGTTATCCCATAAGTTCCTTTCTTTGCATAGGACACGGATGAGCCCCTGCGGCTGTGTCCGATGGTTAGTTGATTAGGTTGGTTTTATGGTGAAAAAGGGGATCGGATTACCCTGCCGGTTTCGGTCCCCTTATTCCTGAATCCCTATGGAAAGACAATTTATAACCCATATTATTATCACTCAATTATTTCAAATCAACCCAAAGCGTATGAAAGGACTTTTTAGAAAAAGTATCCTGTCCCTGGCCATTCTCCTGGCCGGATGGACGGCCATCGCGCAGACCCGAACCGTGTCGGGATCGGTGAAAGACTCGTCCAACGAGCCCGTCGCCGGAGCCGCCGTCATGGTCAAGGGAAACACCGCCATCGGCACCAGTACCGATGCGAACGGTCGATACACCCTGCCGGGTGTTCCTGCCGGAGCCACCCTTGTCTTCTCCTTCATCGGCATGGACACCCAGGAAATCGCCACCGGCAACCGCGCGACGATCGACGTCGTCCTGCAGGAATCCGCCGAGATGCTCCAGGAAATGGTGGTCATCGGTTACGGCTCCATCAAGAAGGCCGACCTGACCGGTGCGGTATCCGTCATCGACACCGATGACTACAAGAACAAGTCGAACACCTCCATTGCGGATGCCCTCCAGGGTCTCGCCGCCGGTGTGAGCGTGCGTTCCACGGGTGACCTGGGCGGCCTGCCCACCGTGCTCATCCGCGGTACCAGCTCCCTCACCGACAACACCCCGCTGTATGTCATCGACGGTATCCCCACCTCCAACAATATCGGCTTCAACGTGGATGACATCGAGTCCATCCAGGTGCTGAAGGACGCTTCCGCCGCGGCCATCTACGGTTCCCGCGCCGCGAACGGCGTCATCATCATCACCACCAAGCAGGGCGAAGCCGGCAAGGTGACGGTCAATTTCGCGAACCAGACCGCCATCCAATGGAACCCGCGCATGAATTTCGCCGACGCCACCGAATGGAAGGAGATCCAGACCCGCATGATCCAGGACGGTATCGACCGCGGCACCTCCGACCGCACCACCATCCCGAACTTCATGAGCGGCGACACCGACTGGCAGGACCAGTACTTCAAGACCGGCATCCAGCAGAAATACGACCTTTCCATCTCCGGCGGCAGCAGGGACGCCAAGTTCCGTGTCGCCTATGGCCACATGCAGAACAGCGGTGCCCAGATCGGCCGCGACATGCGCCGTGAGACCGTGTCCATCAACTCGACGCTCACCAAGGGCATCGTCACCTTCGGCGAGAGCCTCCAGATGGGTCTGACCAACATGTACAACTGCGCTCCTTCCACGGGCGGACTCGGCGAGATCGTAGGTATGCTGCCTATCGTTCCCATCTATGACGAGAACGGAAAACGCGGCTACGGTATCGGCAACGCCGAGACGGCTTTCACGACTTCCCACAACATCGTAGCCGAAGCCGATCCCGAGAAGAGCTGGTCCAAGCGCGAATCCCTCTATCTGCGGGGCAACGCCTGGGCGCAGGTGAAGCTCCCCATCAAGGGCCTGAGCTACAAGCTGAACCTGGGTGCCAACATCATGGACAACCACACCCGTTCCTGGGAGACCGGCATCCATTACGCCCTCAACTTCACAGACCTTCCTTCCTCCGCCACGGCCTCTTCCAACCGGAGCACCACGTACATCATCGAGAATACCCTCAACTATGACCGGGATCTGGGCAAGCACACCATCAATGCCGTGCTGGGCCAGTCCTACCAGGACAACTTCCGCCAGGAAGCCAGTTCCGTCCGCGAGGACCTCATCTCCACCGCCTCCGGCATCTACCTCAAGAACGTTTCCTCCGGTATCAACCTCAAGAACGCGACCGGCATCACCAGCCAGAGCCGCCTGATCTCCTACTTCGGCCGGATCAATTATTCCTATGACAGCCGTTACCTCCTCCAGGCCACGGTGCGCGCGGACGGTTCCTCCCGTTTCGCTCCCGGCAAGCAGTGGGGCGTTTTCCCGTCCATGTCCGCCGGCTGGCGTGTCTCACAGGAAGACTTCTGGAACATTCCGTGGATGAATGACTTCAAGATCCGCTACAGCTACGGCCGCCTGGGAAGCCAGAATATAGGTGACTATGACTGGATGTCCCTGGTGAACAACTATACCTCCTACCTGCTGAACGGTGACACCGGCGGTGAAATCCCCGGCCAGACCATCATGGCGCTCTCCAACATCGACATTTCCTGGGAGACCCTCGTCCAGCATAACTTCGGTGTGGACATGGCCTTCCTGAACAACCAGCTCCTGGTGACGGCCGAGTACTACATCAGCAAGTCCCAGGACTGCCTGTACAACCAGCCCATCCTGAAAACGGTCGGCTCCTCCACCAACCCCGTAGTGAACTCCGCCACCCTGACCAACCGCGGTGTCGAACTCTCCGTGAAATGGCGCCAGAACGTCGGCCGCGACTTCCACTACAGCATCGGTGCGAACTTCTCGCACAACAGCAACATCCTGAACGGCCTCGGCTACGGGATCGACTTCCGGGATGACAACACCACCTATTCCCGTATCGGTTATCCGCTGGGTCTGTTCTACGCCATCGTCAGCGACGGTCTGTTCCAGAGCGACGAGGAAGCCGCCCAGTATGTCAAGGACGGCAAGCGGATCCAGCCCAATGCCAAGGCCGGCGACATCAAGTGGGTCGACTTCAGCGGGGATGGCCAGATCAACAACGACGACCGCCAGATCCTGGACAAGAAGAGCCCCTGGCCCGGCCTCGAAGCGTCCCTGAACCTGATGATGGGCTATAAGCACTGGGATCTCCAGGTCTCCGGCTTCGGCGAATTCTTCAAGTGGGTCCGCAACGGAACCCGCGCCCAGACGGACGCCCTGAACACCTGGGCACAGCGCCGCAGCGGACTGGACTGGTGGACCCCCACGAACAAGCACAACAACGTGTGGTACCCGCGTGAGTCCTATGGCTACACCGAGAACCAGCTTGGTTCCAGCGACCGGTGGATCGAGCGTGGCGACTTCTTCAAGTTCAACTCCATCTCCCTCGGTTACAACTGGGAGCCGAAGGGCGCCGTAGGCCTCGTAATCAAGAATCTCCGCGCCTCCGTCACGGCCCAGAACCTGCTGACCCTCACCCGTTATACGGGCTGGGATCCGGACTTCACGGGCGGTATCTTCACCCCGGGCAATGCCGGCAACACCATTGCCAACCCTTATTCCGTCATCTTCGGTCTTAACATTACTTTCTAAGAGATATGAAGAGAATCATCACCATACTGTCTGTCGCCGCGGCCGCCGCGCTGCTGGCGCCCTCCTGCTCGAAAGACCTGCTGCAGCTGGAAAATCCCAACTCCCTGAGCTCTTCGACGGCCTACACCTATGAAACCGACCTGGACGCCGCCCTCGTGGGCGTATACCATGCCTTCAACGGCGGGTTCTTCAACAGCGGCATGACCATCATCTTCGATTCCCAGTCGGACGAGGGTTACAGCTACTCCCCGGCCATGGACCTGGTGGACTTCGTGAGTTTCAAATACCCGAACTACGACCAGAACTGGAACGTCACCCAGTGGAAGTGCCTGTACAACCAGATCGCCCGCTGCAACCAGGTCATCACTTACATCGAGAACGTCAAGGAGTGGAGCAAGTTCAAGAAGGAGGAAATCCTGGGACAGGCCAAGGCCATCCGCGCCTGGGACTACTACATGCTCACCATGCTGTACCAGCATCCGCCGTATGTGGACTATATCGCCCCTGCCGGTGACCAGCCCGCGCAGACTCCCTATGAGGAACTCTGCGGAAAAATCATCGAGGACGCCAAATATGCCTACGACAACCTTCCGTCCGATTACATTTCCGGCCCCTGGAAGGGCCAGTACCGCGTGACCAAATGGTTCGCCGCCACCCTGCTGGGCCGGGTGAACATGAACAACGGCGACTACGCCGAGGCTGCCAAGTGGTTCAAGGATGTCATTGACAACGGCAAGTCCGTCGGCGGTGAGAAGCTCGCCCTCGTGGACGACTATCTCTGGAACAGTGATGACGCGCATGAAAACAACAAGGAGGCCGTCTTCGAGCTCCAGTTTGCCAAGGGCAATGCGAACTCCGGTTATTTCGCCGCCTACGGCTGGGGCTGGAACGACGGTGCCACGCCGGACCACCGCAACTGGAGATGGAAGCTCATGTGCCCGTCACCGGTGGGCTGGGGAGACTTCTGCGCAGAGACCTGGCTGGTCTATGCTTTCAAGAACGAGAAGACCGTGAAGAATACACCCCGCACCACCGCCGGTCAGTTCGACCAGCGCCTGGAGTGTTCCCTCTTCTACCTGGACATCTGGAAGGATTATCCCGGCCACGCCCAGTGGCAGTGGAGCGAGGGTTATGAGCAGAAGGTAGAGAAGGGTGAACTGGACGCTCCCGGCTGGTACTCGGTCGACGCCGAAACCGGCAAGGGCCACTACTGGACCGGGGACCGCGTATTCACCAACAAATACACCAACTGGTACGGGGGTGACTTCAACGTGAAAATCGCCGACAACGAGCCCACCAACGTGCGTGTGTTCCGCCTGGGTGAAATCCTGATGGACTATGCCGAATGCCTGGCCAAGACCGGAGACCTCAAGGGCGCCGTCGAGCAGATCGACATCGTCCGGCAGCGCGCCGGCCTCGCCAAACTCGCCGACCGCGAACCGGTCCCGGCCGTCTGGACCAACCCGCTCACCAACGAGACAATCGACTTCAACAAGGACTACGGCTATGCCGCCGTCAAGAGCGGAAGCTACACGCTCGACGACTTGATGAGCGTCATCGATCTCGAGGACATGAAGGAAACCTGCTACGACTCCGAGCGCAACGTGAACCTCCGCCGCTGGGGCGTCGGGGACATGAGCAGCGCTTTCTACAAGAGAGTAGCCGCCCGTTCCAGCAAGTACAAGGAGCAATTCGCTCCGCACAAGGTCTGGATCCCCATCCCGCAGTCCGAGGTCAAGAACAATCCGAACCTCGATCAGATCGAAGGTTATTGATCCCGATAGGTTATGCGCTATCTGAAAACGTTAGCGACAGTTGCCCTGGCGGTCCTGGTGGCCGCCGGGGCTTCTGCCGCTTCACCCGCGCGGAAGGCGAAGGTGAAAACCGACTACAGCGCCATCCACGGCGTTTGTTACAACGGCTGGAGAAGTCCGGAAGAGACGATCCGGCGGGATCTCGGGTACGGAAAGAAGATCGGCCTGAACAGCACCCGTACCTGGCTGTGGAAAGGAATGTACGACCGGGATGCCAAGGGCTTCATCGGTGCCCTGCGTTCCTACCTGGACATCGCCCACGACATGGGTTACAGCGTGATGCCCATCCTGTTCAACGGGAACGGCCTCAACCCCGACATCCTCAAGGAGGAGAACTGGGCGTCGAATGAAGCCTACGTCCGGGACGTCGTCGGCGCCCTCAAGGGCCACAAGGGCCTGCTGTGCTGGGACATCATGAACGAGCCCACCTGCAACGACTATTACAAGCATGCTCCGGAAGAGGAAAAGGAGGCCCGGGCCGAGGAAATCTTCCGTTTCGTGCGGAAAGTCTGCCTCCTGGTGAAGGAAGTCGCCCCCGACGACGACATCACGGTGGGCGTAACCTATCCGAAATTCATCGAAAAGGCCTCCCCGGACCTGCAGGACGTGATTTCCTTCCACGACTACCGGGAAACGCGGGCCATCATCCGGGAGAACTACGAAATCGCCAAGGCGCAGGCCCAAAAATGGGGAAAGCAGATGATCAACAGCGAAATGGGCTGCATCGGCCGGTCCAATCCCTATGACCTCGCCCTCCAGATGGCCGGGGAATACGGAGCCGGCTGGTACCTGTTCGAACTGATGATCAACTACCCCGGCTGGGGCGAGATCCACGGGATCTTCTACCCGGACGGAACGGTCCGCGACCCTTCCATCGTCGCCGCCTGCCTGGGCATCTTCCGCAACCGGGACGCTTCCACGATGGTCCGGGAGAATCCGAACCGGGAAGGTTATGCCGACGAAGCAATCCGCCGCATCAAGGCGGCCTTCCATGAGGAGAAGGAAGTGTTCAAGACCACTTCCGCCTCCACGGACGACATCCTGGAAGCCTGCGAATGGGCCGTCAACATCCTGGAAGCCGCCCAGATGGTTCCGATGCACGACCTGCCTTCCGCCCGGATCGAAGCCTGGCGGAAACAGGATCCGAAGGACCGGGACACCAAGGCCATCCGTCAGTTCGCCTGGCACCTGGTCGAACTCCTGAAAGAGAACTGCGAGATCTTCGACTGAACGCCCGCAGGGAGCTGAAAGGTGCAGGATTCACTTGGAATCCTGCACTTTTTTGCCTATTTTTACCCCTGAAGACAACTGAAAGATGAAGCGATTTCTCCTATTTCTTGCCCTGGCCGCCCTGGGTCCGCTGGCCCGGGCGGATTGGGCCGACCAGTTCCGCTACCGGATATACAGTTCGGCGGAAGGGTTGTGCGACGACTATGTCCTGTCCACCTACAAAGACAGGACGGGATACCTCTGGGCATGCACCTCCGACGGACTGGACCGGTTCGACGGAAACCGCTTCATCCATTTCGAAGCCCATTCCCCCGATCCGTCAACCCGGATCGAAAACGACTTCGTCTATGAAGTGGCCGAAGACGGCGCCGGAAACGTCTGGGTAACGAGCAATTCCGGCGTTTGCCGGATATCCGTTCCCCAGGGGACGGTCACCTATTCCAAGGACCTGTGGACAGCATCCGACATCCTGTCCCAGCCAGCCATCGGTATCAAGGCGGATGGAGACCGGCTCCTCTGGATCCTTCACCGCGACGGAGTCGTCTCCGTCACCCTGAACGAGGACGGCGGCATTCTCCAGGCGGTAAAATTCAATTCAGGTTCCACGACGCTGCGTTTCATCTCCGTCTCGGACCAGGATATCTGGGTCGGCGGCTTCGACGGGATCGAGTGTTTCCGGAAAAAGAGTTTCGGGGAAGTGGAACGGGTTCCCGCTGAATCCTATCCGGAAATCTCAGGCATCCGGGACGTATCCACCGTCCTGATCCATGGGAGCTATCTCTGGATCGGAACGGAGGACGGCCTGTTCTGCTACAACCTGCAGTCCCGTCAGCTCGCCTCCTTCACCCATGACGACAATGACCCGGCCTCCCTCTCTGACAACCACGTAACCTGCCTCGCGGCGGACGCTTTCGGGGACATCGTCATCGGAACCACCCGGGGCATCGACCATTTCGAACGGGGATGGCGGTTCTCGCACATCACCCAGGGCAGGCCGAGG
The DNA here is from genome assembly GCA_902778105.1 of uncultured Bacteroidia bacterium. GTDB lineage: Bacteria > Bacteroidota > Bacteroidia > Bacteroidales > UBA932 > Cryptobacteroides. The sequence goes on along the minus strand of CACYWN010000004.1, from coordinate 61,401 downwards.
CGTTCCCTGAACACCACGTACGTCAACCATATCCTGCTGGAGAGGGACGGCACCATGTGGGTCAGTACGCTGGTAGGCGGAATCAACCAGGTCTCCCCGCAGATCATCAACTTCACGGACCTGCTTTCTGTCACGGAAGGCCGTTCCAACATCGTCTCCTGCAGTTTCGAAGACCGGGACGGAAACCTGCTCATGGGAATCCTGGGGAAAGGGCTGGGAATCCGGAAGGCCGGGGAGGAAACCGTACGGATCTACTCCCTGAAAACCCATGGAGGCATCTCCCAGGATGACATCTTTGTCATCCGGCAGGACCACAACGGCGACTACTGGATGGCCAGCCGCAACGACGGACTCATCTTCCTCCGGCAATCCGACCTGGACCAGCCCCGGTTCAAGGCTTTCGGCACCGGCAACAGCACCATCGCCTCGAATCATATCTTCGACCTCGAGTACGACCCGATCCGGGAAGGCATCTGGTATTGCACCAATGACAGCCTGGGATTCCTGGACATCGACCGGGAGGAATTCCACCGGATCTGGCTATCCTCGGAAACGGAAAACGCCGTCCGTTTCCACTGCCTGTTCATCGACAGCCGGCACCGCCTGTGGGCGGGAGGGTATGGATTGACCATCGTCGACCTGGAGCGGAACAGGAACCTGGACAGGACGTTCGAGGTGGAATACATCCCGTCGCTGGAGAAAAAAGGAAGCGGCACCTATGAACGGATAACGTCCGTGGCGGAAGCCCCCGACGGAACCATCTTTGTCGGAAGCCACAACAACGGTCTGTACGTACAGTCCCAGGACGGCTCCTTCCAGCCGGTCCCGATCAACTACGGCCAGTTCCGCAGCCGGATCACCAAACTGATTCCCGACTCAACGGGCGACATCTGGATCGGCACCACGGACGGCATCTTCAATTATGCCCCACGGACCGGCCTCCTGAACAGGTTCTCCACCGAGGACGGCCTGCCTTCCAACCACTGCTACATCGACTCCGGATTCCGCTTTTCCGACGGCCGGGTCGCGTTCGGCACCACCAACGGCCTGATCCTGTTCAACGCCCCGTTCATCCGCACCCACAACACCGAGCGGATTGTCAACATCACGGGCATCATCCACGACAACTCCCTGACCCTGGGCGGACTGGCCGGCCGGCTGGAGGTCTATCCGTCCAATCCCTCTTTCGAAATTCTCTTCTCGTCACTGGACTTTTCCTCCGCATCCAGGGTCCTGTATTCCTACCGGGTTGACGGGATGGACGACGACTGGATTGTCACCACCTCCGGAGGCGTCCGCTACAGCAACCTCAAACCCGGTGATTACACTTTCCGCGTACGCTGCACCAACGCCGACAACACCTGGTCCGACAAGGAGACCTCTCTCAAGGTAAGGGTCCATCCCCATTTCTACCAAAGTCCCTGGTTCTGGGCCGCCCTGTTCCTGCTGGTACTTTCGGCCATCCTCTACATGGTCTACCTGAACTTCCGGGGACAGCGCATCAAGCAGCAGGAACTCGCCCGTCAGGTGGACGAGAAGACGGCTGACCTGAAACAGGCGATGCAGGACATCCTCGATTCCAAGGAGTCCATCGAGAAGCAGAATGTCCTGCTGGAAGAGCAGAAAGGCAAACTGGAAGAGTATTCGGCCCGGATGGACAAGGTGAACCGGGAGAAACTGCTGCTCTACACCCAACTCACCCACGAGTTCAAGACTCCCCTCTCCCTGATCCTGGGACCGGTCAGCGAACTGGTGGCCAACAACAAGGACAAGGAAGTGGAACCGGCGCTTCAGATCGTCGAACGGAATTCCAAATATCTCCTGTCCCTGGTCAATCAGATCCTGGACCTGAGGCGGGTGGACTCCGGACAGGTGAAAGTGCACCACGAAGCGTTCAACATCGCCCGGCTTTCCGACATCTACGCCCTGGATTACGGGATGGTTCTCAAGGACAGGAACGTATCCTTCGAGACCAACACCCGGATGATGCACAAGCATATCCTCTCCGACCGGGACGTCATCAACAAGATCCTGTCCAACCTGGTCTCCAACGCGGTCAAGCATACGCCGGACGGAGGAAAGATCGTCCTCTCCATGGCGCAGGTAACCCGCCCGTCCAACGGCCGCACCCTGCAGTATCTGTCCGTCACGAACACGGGCAGCTACATCGCCCCGGACGAAACGGAAAAGATCTTCGACCTGTTCTACAAGATCGGAGACCAGCCCGGCAACCCGGCCGCCGGTCAGAGCAACAGCGGCATCGGCCTGTACCTGGTGCGCCAGCTCGTCCAAGCCCTGGGCGGAGAGGTTCGCGTGAAGAGCCGGAAAGACTGGGGAACGTCCTTCCGCGTCCTTTTCCCGGTAGACCTCGTCTACGGGAAAGCCGTTCAGGACGATATTCCCTACACGCCCCCGGAGGACGAGAACCAGCCGGTCCTCCTGCTGGTGGAGGACAACGACGACATGCGGGCCTATATCAAGGCGCAGCTTGCCGACAAGTACCACATCGCCGAGGCCGCCAATGGGGAGAAGGGATACGATCTGGCCAAGAAGATAACGCCCGATTTCATCATCTCCGACCTGATGATGCCGGTGTGCGACGGTCTCGAATTCTGCCGGATGATCCGCGCCGACAGCGGTCTGAGCCACATTCCCTTCCTGATGCTGACCGCCCTGTCCGACGACGATGCCCGCCTGAGCAGCTACAAGGAGGGCGTGGACGCCTTCCTGGTCAAACCCTTCGACCGGGAGATGCTCCTCACCCGCATCGAGAACATCCTCAGCAACCGGAAGCAGCAGCAGAACGAACTGTCCTTCGACCTGGGCAGCGCCTATGCCAACGTGAACATCGAACGTTCCGACAAGACCTTCATGGAGAACCTGCTGGGCATCCTGAAAGACAATTACGCGAACCCGGAATTCAACGTTCCGCAGCTTCAGTCGCTGATGTGCATGAGCATGACGCCCTTCTACAAGAAGATTTCAGCGCTCACCGGACTTACCCCCGCCCTGTTCATCCGCCTGTACCGGCTCCAGACCGCGAAGAAGATGCTGGAAGACCATGCAGGCGACAAGGGACTCAGCGTGTCCGAAATCGCCTACATGGTCGGTTTCAACGATCCGAAGTACTTCTCGAAGTGCTTCCAGAACCAGTATCACGTCCTTCCGAGCGCCATCCTCTCGGGTGAGGCGGGGAAAGAAGAATAACCCTGGAGTTTCTCTTTGTCCGCTCCCTATTCAATCTCCGCCTTGCTGCCCCAGATGGTTTCATTCGTGGGACCGCAGGCTGAGAAGGTGAGCCGGTTCACGTTGTTGTCCGGGTCGTACTGGTAGTGGAACACGCCTTTGAACGCGTGCCCGTCCAGGTTGAAGGTCGCATAGTTGCGGCCTTCCCTTTTCTCCAGTTTCCAGGTTCCGCTGACGGCGCCGGTGACGGTTCCGTCCGGGTGCAGCTCGATCAGGGAAGATTCCACGATATCGGGCGAGATGCGGGTGCCGTGGTTGATGTATTTCCAGGTCCCGACCAGGTCCCTGGCGGAGAACCGGACGCCCTGGATGTCGCCCGCATACCGGTGGGCGGCCAGGACGGGCCATCCGTCTTCGTTCATGAACATTTCCCGCACGCGGACCTGGTACTTGTCTCCCTGACCCTTGAAACGGGTATGGTGGAAATAGAAGTACTGTCCCCTTTCGGCATCATACAGCGCCGAATTGTGTCCCGGAGACACATAGGCCTCGGAGGGGTTCTCCTTGTCGCCGTAGGGCTCGAACTCGAAGTTTCCCATCAGTTTCAGGCCGTATTTCTCCATGTAGGGATGCTGCCGGGCAAGGGTCTGTCCGGGAATTCCCTTGCAGTCGATGGCGTGGTTTCCGGCTGCATCGACATAGTCTCCGTCCGGAGTTCTCGAACGGAAGACGCGGACATTGTATCCGCCGGACGGCTGCAGCATTCCGAACGACGTGAAGAGATAGTAGTACTTCGTCTCGGGACTGTACATGATGAACGGACCTTCGATGGTGGAGTGGTAGTTCCCCATCACGAGATGTCCGTAATAATCGTCGCCCGGCTCCCGGTGTATCGTGCCGTCGTCATTCAGTTTCAGCATGAAGATACCCCCGGAAAAGGATCCGTAAACCATCCAGAGCTGGTCGTCCGCATCATAGAAGGTGCAGGGGTCGATCGCATTGGGCATGAAGTTGGAATTATAACGGACGACATCTCCGGCCGGAGTCCGGATGTCGGCGAAGGTGTGCACATCGCCTCTTTCCCCGGCCCGCAGCTTAGCGACGGTCTCCTCGTCATAGATGTCCCCCGTCCGCGCGGAACCGAAGGAATAGAGGAGCACGCCCATGTCCTTGTAGGGGCCTTCCGGCCTGTCGGCCAGGGCGTAGCCGATGGCGGCCTGGGGGCATCCGCCCTGGCACACACAGTAATCGAACATATATTTCCCCGCATAGGGGCCTTTCTTGAGCCGGATGAGGCAGCTCGCCCAGAAGGTCCTCGTGTGCCCCCAGGTCATCACGTCCCGGAGTTCGCCGCGGGTGTCGGAGAACCAGCTGGGCTCGTCATAGCGGATATCCCTGGAAATCTGCTCCCAGTCGACGAGGTCGGCGGTGCGGGCTCCGCACATGTCCGATCCGTTCACATAGTAATAACCGTCGTCCGCCTTCAGGATGGAAGGGTCGTGGACAACCACGTTGCTGTACTCGTGCGGGGCTTGCCCCTTCGGAATCTGCGGAAGGGATGATACGCCGCATGCCGTTGCCATGCAAGCCGTGGCAAGGAAAAGGGGTAGATATTTCATATTGGTAAGCTTATTTCAGGTCCACCGCGGGCCAGCCGTCCGGCGTCCAGGTGATGTCCAGGACCAACAGTTTGGAACGGTACTCGTACTCGCTGTCATAGCCGTGGGCGAACATATAGTCCTTGCCGTTGAAATTCACGACGGCGCAATGGCCCACGCCTGCATAGTGCCCGTTGCCCTTCGCGACGACGGTGCCGCCGCCGTCCATGAGGGAAACACCGTCCTTGTCGAGGTAGGGTCCCGTCACCTTTTCAGAACGGCCCACCACGACGTTGTACGTGCTGTTCGCGCCCCGGCAGCAAAGGTCATAGGAAACAAACAGATAATAATAGTTTCCGTGGTGGAAGATGAAGGGGGCCTCCACGGCACCGTTGCCCGGGTCGAAGTCCGGTCCGCGCGGATCGCGCTTGATGCCGTCATCCTTGCCGGCGATGTCCTTCGTCGTCCCTTCCGGACGGCGGCAGATGGGGAACCACACCTGCGGCTCGGCCATCTTGGTCAGGGTTTCGTCCAGTTTGAACATCTTGATACCGCGCCAGAAGGATCCGAAGCACAGCCAGCCCGTTCCGTCCTCATCCACGATCATGTTCGCGTCGATGGCATTCCATTCGTCGCGGCCAGGGATGGATTCAACGATCATCCCCTGGTCTTCCCACTTGAAATCGGGGGAGGCGGGATTCAGGGTCTTGTTCGTCGCGCAGCCGATGGCCGAAATGTTGCGGCCGAAGACGGAATAGGAATAATAGATGTACCAGAGACCGTTGTGATACTGGATGTCCGGGGCCCAGGGCATCCAGCGGAAGCCCTTGTCGACCGCCCACTGGGGCGTCTCCTTGAATACCGGTTCCTCGATGCGCCAGGAGACCAGGTCTTCGGAGGACATGCAGCCCATGCCGGTCGTGAAGACATAGTAGCGCCCATCGCAGAAGGCGGCCACGGGATCGTGTGCATCGGGATATTCAACGACAGTACCCGGGAGCGGACCGCGCCGCTGGGCGGAAAGGGTGAGGCACAGGAGAAGACCGGCCAGGAGGGTGAGTTTTTTGATCATAAGACGTTCGTTTCCGTTATCTGGATGCAAGGTAGTGTTTTTTTACGGCTTCCGGGAAGATTATCCTGTGCAAAAGGATGAAAATACACACCATCGGCAAAATTTTCCACCGCCCCCCGTCTATTAATGGTTAACTTGCGGATGCTTTTTGAATTACAACCAACAACACTTTCCGATATGCAACACAAAAAAATCCTCTTCGGCACCCTTGCCCTGGCTCTCATCGCACCGGCTTCCATCGTAGCCGGCCTTGCGTTGTCCGGCAGCCCGGCAGCCGTGCCCGCCCGTCCCGAGGGGCCCTGCGACATCTATGCCGCCGGCGGCGCGCCCTGCGTCGCCGCACACAGTTCCACCCGAGCCTTGTATGCTTCCTATGACGGACCGCTGTACCAGGTGATGCGCCAGTCCGACCGGGCGACCCTGGACATCGGTGTCGTCCCGCCGAGCCCGGGCGACCCGGGCGGCTATGCCGATGCCGCTGCGCAGGATGAATTCTGCAAGAACACCACCTGCTGGATCACGGTTCTTTACGACCAGTCCGGCAAGAAAAACCATCTGTATCAGGCTCCCCGCGGCGCCTTTGTCGGTGCCGCCCTGGGCGGCTTCGACACGATGCCCATCGCCGACATGGCCCCCGTCACCCTCATGGGACATAAAGTATATGGTGTCTTCTTCGTTCCGGGCATGGGAATGCGCCAGAACGATCCGCACGGCACCGCCGTGGACGACCAGGCCGAAGGCCAGTACTGGGTGATCAACGGACATCATTACAATTCCGGCTGCTGCTTCGACTACGGCAACGCTGAGACCGACAGCCGCGATGACGGCGACGGCACCATGGAGACCACTTACTACGGCAACCAGCCGCTTTGGTATCATGGTGACGCCCCGGGTCCGTGGATTATGACCGACCAGGAGAACAACCTCGTGGGCTGCGTGAATCCCGATCCGAACGACAAATACTGCCAGGGACTGCCCAGCATCAGCTGGCGTTTTGTCACCGCGACCGCCGACGGCGAGCCGCATCACTGGCGCTCCATGGGCGGTAACGCCCAGGAAGGAGAACTGGTCACCATGTTCGACGGTCCGCGCATCCAGAACGACCGGAACAGTTACGACCCGATGCGCAAGCAGGGCGCCATCGTCCTGGGTAATGGCGGTGACAACAACAACTACTCCTCCGGTACCTTCTACGAGGGTGCGATGACCGCTCCCGATACCTTCCCGACCATCGAGACGAACCAGGCCGTCCAGGCCAATGTCGTGGCAGCCGGCTATGATGTCCAGCGTCTGGCCGTGGGCGCCACCGACAAAACCGCCGCCCCGAACGGGCTCCAGACCTTCTCCCCGGGTTCCGTGGGCAATACCACCGTCACCTTCGTGAACACGACCAAAGCCCCGATCAACGACCTCGTGCTCAGCATCGAGGCGCCGAAGGGCTGGAAGGTCCAAGTCCTCGGCAGCAAGGAAGCCGTGAAAAAAGTCGACTACGCCGTCCTTCCCGGACAGACCGTCGTCGCCAACTTCTCCGTTACGGCCGGTTCCCGTGAATACAACGGCGACCTCGTCGCCAAGGCTGGCTGGTCCGCCCCGGACGGCAAGGCCTGGACCGAAACCGCCGTGGAGAAAGTACGTAACGTCGCCCCGGTGAAAATCAATGAATTCCGTGTCGGCGACGGCGTGAACAAGACCAACTCCTTCATCGAACTGTACAACGCTTCCGACAAGGAAGTGGACATCGCCGGTTGGGAGCTCATCCACCATGCCGCCACCCTGCCTTACTTCTCTACGATCAAGGTTCCTTCCGGCACGAAGCTGGCCCCGAAGGCCTTCTATCTCCTGGGCCTTTCCACCTCCGGCCTCGCCGTGGATGCCGCCAAGGGCGACAAGACCCTGTACGTGCGTGACGTGACCGGCATCAAGGCCGGAGACGAAATCACCGTGGGTACCGGCAGTGCCGCCGAGAAACACAAAGTGGCTGCCGTCATCAAGCATGAACCTGCGCCCGTGGAAGGCGGTGACTTCATGCGTCAGTACGGCCGTGTCCTGAACAATCTCGGCACGCCGACCACCCTGTGGCAGCCGCTCCCGGAAGGTCCGGTCATCACCATTCCGAAGGGTTCCACCAGCGTTCCCGTGGACAACACGCTCGGTTTCAAGGTCGGTGCCAAGATGGCTATCGGCTACGGGGCGACGTATCCCGCTCCTGTCGCTAACCTCGAGAAATATGAGGTCGTGACGGTCACGAAGGTCGGCAAGCCCGGCACTCAGGCCTGGCTGGCCTATGACGCCAAACCCGGCGACCGCAACATCAAGGTGTCCTCCGTGGAGAACATCAGCCCCGGCGATGTGATCCGTCTGGACATCGACAGCAAGGGACACGGCGTTGAGTATGTAAAGGTCAAGAAAGTGGGCACTGCCTCCACCAAGAGCCCGGGCCGCGGGCCGATGACCCTGGAAGAAGCCGGCACCGGTCTCACGCTCACCAAGCCCCTGAAGTATGCGCATTCCGCCAACATGCCTTTCAGCTGCAACGGAACCGGTATCAGCTTCACTCCGGCGACGAAGTTCGACCACTCCAGCAACGAGCCCGTTCTTGCTCTCGTGTATGAGATCGTCCTTGAGGATGCGCTCCAGCGTGACCACCCGGTCGACGAGGTTATCTGCGACCCGGCCGTCAAGACCGCCGGCTATCAGGGAGACATCGCTCCCGACCAGCTGTTCGGCGGCCCGGCCCTCGGCCGGATGGGCAACATGACCCTCTATGACGCCGAAGGCCGCGTGGTGGACTGCCTCAACTGGGGTACTGTCGTGGATCCGATGCTCGCCGAAGGCTTCCAGGGCCAGTCCGGCCTGGAAGAATACGGCAACTACATCCATCTCAAGGTCGAGAACGAGAACCGCGGCTGGGGACGCAATCCCAACGCCCCGGATCTCCTGAACCCGAACCTGAGCGCCGGCCGCTACCCGGACGGAAGCGATACCGACGACAATATGGTTGACTTCAAGTTCCAGCTGTCCACGAACCTGTATGAGCCTGCCAAGGCCGGTTCCCGCAAGATCACCGTTACCGACACGCAGGGTCTCCGCATCGGCCACACCTTCAACATCGGCTACGGGGACGAAATGGAAACCGTAAAGGTCGCGACCATCGACGGCCCGCGCGTGCTTACCAGTACCGTGAAGATGGGCGAATGGACCCGCGAAATCAAAACTATGGTCATCGACCTCACCTTGGGTGAGCCGCTCAAGAAGGACCACATTGCCGGTGCCTCCATCACCGACAACTTCCCGACCCCGGGCTATGCGAATCGCTTTTAATACACTAATACTATGAAAACCCGTATCATAACCCTTCTCGCCTCCGCCGCCCTGCTTGCAGCAGGGTGCGGAGGACAGCAGGCGGCCCAGCAGCCGTCGCATCCCGGTCCCATCACGGCCGGCGAGCACACTCGCGTCAACACGACTTACGGCACCGTCGAGGGCTATCTCGACGACGACGTCTACACCTTCAAGGGCATCCAGTATGCCAAGGCCGAGCGCTTCATGCCCCCCCAGGCTCCCGACAAGTTCGAGGGCGTCAGGATGTGCAAGCTATACGGCCCCAAGGCCCCGCAGCGGCTGGATCTCGTCTGGCGGGACAACACCCAGCGGGACTACAACTTCGGCAACCAGTTCGTCATCGAACCGATGGACGAGAAGGCCTGCCTCGTGCTGAACGTGTGGACGAAGGGAATCAATGACGGCAAGAAGCGCCCGGTCTTCGTCTGGATCCACGGCGGCGGCTTCGCCACCGGTTCCGGCCATGACCTGGACTGCTACGAAGGCCGTGCCCTCGCCGACAAGGGCGACATCGTCACCATCACGATCAACCACCGCCTCAACATCCTCGGCTACATCGACCTGACCGCTGTGGGCGGCAAGTATTCCCAGTCCGTCAACCTGGGTCATCAGGATATCGTGAAGGCCCTCGAGTGGATCCGCGACAACATCGAGAAGTTCGGCGGCGATCCGAACCAGGTCACCATCGGCGGTCAGTCCGGCGGTGGCGGAAAGGTGTCCACCGCGCTGGCCATGCCTTCCGCCAAGGGACTCTTCAAGCGTGCCGTCGTCCAGAGCGGCTCCACCCTCCGCGTCGGTGACAGCGAATTCTCCCGCAAGCTCGGTCTCGCCGTCCTGGACGAGCTGGGCGTGAAGCCGGCCCAGGCCGAGGCCAAGCTCGGCACCTTTACGTATGAGGAACTGGTGGAAGCCGGCAACCGGGCCTCCCGCAAGGTCGCCACGGCTGGCGTGCGCGCCGGTTTCGGCCCTGTCATGGACGGAACCATCGTCGCGGAACACCCCTTCGACCCCGAAGCCACCGCCATCTCCAAGGATATCCCGATGCTGATCGGAACGGACTTCAACGAGTTCACCTTCGACATCAGCGAGGAGAAGACCGAAGCCGAAGTGAAGGCGGCCCTGACCGAACGGATGGGTGAGGAGAAGGCCGTGAAGTTCATGGAGGAATTCAAGAAGGCCTTCCCGGAAGAGCCGGCCAAGGCCATGCTCTACATGGACCTCCGCTTCCGTTCCGGTGCCGTCCAGCAGGCTGCCGCCAAGAGCCGCCAGAATGGCGCCAAGGCCTATCTGTACCAGTTCACCTGGAAACCGGAGAACAATGTGCTGGGTGCCAGCCACGGCATGGAACTCCCGTTCATGTTCAACAACGTCGCCGTCCAGCGTGAGATGACCGGCTCCTCCGAAAGCGCCTACAAGCTGCAGGAGGTCATCAGCAACTACTGGCTCGCCTTCATCAAGACCGGCGACCCGAACGTGGCCGGACAGCCTGTATGGGAACCTTATAACGAGGAAACCGGTCCCTGCATGATCCTGGACAACACCTGCGTGATGAAATACAACCACGACAAGGCGCTCCTGGAACTTGCCCAGTAATCCGTTCAAACCAAGACAAACACACTTTGAGATCATGAAATCTTCCCTGTTCCATACAAGCGCGGTCTTCGCAGCGGTCCTTCTCCTGGCCGGATGCGGGACCAGCGGCACCCAGACGGCACAGCCGTCGCACCCTGGCCCCATCACGGCCGGAGAGCATACCCGCGTCAACACCACTTACGGCACCGTCGAAGGCTATCTGGACGATGACGTCTATACCTTCAAGGGCATCCAGTACGCCAAGGCCGAGCGCTTCATGCCGCCGCAGGCTCCCGACAAGTTCGAGGGCGTGAGGATGTGCAAACTCTACGGTCCCAAGGCCCCGCAGCGGCTGGACCTCGTCTGGCGTGACAACACCCAGCGCGACTACAACTTCGGCAACCAGTTCGTCATCGAACCGATGGACGAGAAGGCCTGCCTCGTGCTGAACGTCTGGACCAAAGGCATCAATGACGGCAAGAAGCGCCCGGTCTTTGTCTGGACCCATGGCGGCGGATTTGCCTCCGGTTCCGGTCATGACCTGGACTGCTATGAGGGCCGTGCCCTCGCCGACAAGGGCGACATCGTCACCATCACGATCAACCACCGCCTCAACATCCTCGGCTATGCCGACCTCCGCGGCCTCGGCGGCAAGTATTCCGAATCCGTCAACCTGGGTCACCAGGATATCGTCAAAGCCCTCGAGTGGATCCACGACAACATCGAGAAGTTCGGCGGAGACCCGAATTGCGTCACCATCGGCGGCCAGTCCGGCGGCGGCGGAAAGGTGTCCAACACCATGGCCATGCCTTCCGCCAAGGGACTTTTCCACCGCGCCATCATCCAGAGCGGCTCCGGTCCCCGTTCCGGTGATGCGGAGGCCTCCATCAAGTTCGGCCCCGTCTTCCTCCAGGAACTCGGTGTAAAGCCCTCCGAGGCTGAGACGAAACTCGATACCTTTACATACGAGGAACTGGTAGCCGCCGGCAACCGCGCCAATGCCAAACTCTCCCAAAGCGGCACCCGCGTCGGCTTCGGTCCTGTCAAGGACGGCAAATACATCGCCGAGCATCCGTTCGACGAGGCCGCCACGGATATCTCCAAGGATGTCCCCCTGCTGGTCGGTTGCAACTTCAACGAGATGCAGTTCGACATCAGCGAGAGCAAGACCGAAGCGGAAGTAAAGACCGCCCTTACCGAAAGGATGGGTGAAGAGAAGGCCGCGAAGTACATGGAGGCGTTCAAGAAGGCCTATCCAAACGAGGAACCCAAGGCCATGCTGTACGTGGACACCCGTACCCGCGGCAATGCCGAGCACCAGGCGCTCCTCAAGAGCCGCCAGGGCACGAAATCCTTCCTCTACCTGTTCACCTGGAAGCCGGAGAACAACGTCCTCGGCGCCAGCCACGGCATGGAACTCCCGTTCATGTTCAACAACATCGCCGTCCAGCGCGAGATGACCGGCTCCTCCGAGAGTGCTTACAAGCTCGCCGACATCATGAGCGACTACTGGATCGCCTTCATCAAGAACGGGGATCCGAACGTGAAGGGCCGCCCCGTCTGGGAACCCTACAACGAGGAAACCCGTCCGACCATGATCCTGGACAACACCTGCGAGACCAAGCACGGCCACGACAGTGAGCTCATCGACCTGATGCGTCAGTAGGAAAGCCATGAGAACGAACGTATTCTCCCTTTCCATCCTGTGCACCTTCATCCTCTCGGGATGCGGTTCCGGGAGTGCGGAGCAGCCCGCTCCGCACCCCGGGCCCATCACGGCCGGGGAGCATACCCGGGTAGACACCCAGTACGGTACCGTCGAGGGTTATCTGGACGACGACGTCTACACCTTCAAGGGTATCCGGTATGCCCAGGCCGAACGGTTCATGCCGCCGCAGGCTCCCGACAAGTTCGAGGGGGTACGGATGTGCAAGCTCTACGGCCCCAAAGCCCCGCAGATGAACAGCCTGGTGTGGCGTGACGACACCCAGCGTGACTACAGCTTCGGCAACCAGTTCAACATCGAGGCGATGAGCGAGGAGGACTGTCTGGTCCTCAACGTCTGGACGAAAGGCTTGAATGACGGTAAAAAGCGCCCTGTCTTCTTCTGGATCCATGGCGGCGGTTTCAACGACGGTTCCGCCATCGACCTGGACTGCTACGAAGGGCGTGCCCTGGCTGATAAGGGGGACATTGTCACCGTAAGCATCAACCATCGCCTCAATGTCCTCGGATACATGGACCTGAGCTTCCTCGGCGGCAAGTACGCCCAGTCCGTGAACCTCGGGATGCAGGATATCGTGAAAGCGCTGGAATGGGTCCGCGACAACATCGAAAAGTTCGGCGGCGACCCGAATCAAGTCACGATCGCCGGACAGTCCGGCGGCGCCGGAAAGGTGACGACCCTCCAGGCCATGCCTTCCGCCAAGGGTCTCTTCCAGCGGGGGATCATCCAGAGCGGTTCCTTCCGCCGGATCACCAGCGGAGAATATGGGCAGCAGCTCGGCCGAACCTTCCTGGAAGAGCTCGGCGTGAAGCCCGCCCAGGCGGAATCCAAGCTCGGTACCTTCACCTATAAGGAACTGCGCGACGCCGGAAACCGGGCTATTGCCAAGATGAAGGCCGCTCCCGGGGAGCGGGGCGGATTCTGCCCGTTCCTGGACGGTACCGTCATCACGGAGCAGCCCTATGATCCGGAAACGGCCACCCTATCGCGGAACGTACCCATCATGATCGGCAGCAATTTCAACGAGTTCTTCTTCGACATCAGTCCTCAGAAGACGGAGGAGGAGGTCCTGACGACCCTGACGGAGCGCATGGGAGCGGAAAAGGCCCGGCAGTTCATGGAGGAATTCCGGAAGGTCTATCCCGACAAGGCCCCCAAGGACATGCTGTATGTCGACACCCGCGTGCGCAACAACACCCTCCGGATCGCCGACGCCAAGAGCGGTATGGGCGAGAAAGTGTATGTCTATCACTTCCAGTGGATTCCCGAGAACAATGTGCTGGGCGCCAGCCACGGCATGGAGCTTCCCTTCATGTTCAACAACGTCGCCCGCCAGCGCGAGATGACCGGCTCCTCCGAAAGCGCCTACCGGCTCGCCGACATCGTGAGCGACTACTGGATTTCCTTCATCAAGACCGGCGACCCGAATACGAAGGGCCGTCCCGTCTGGGAGCCTTACACCCCGGACGGCGGTGCCAGCATGGTGCTGGACAACACCTGCGGCACCAAGCGCAGCCACGACAAGGTCCTGGTCGGCCTGGCGCAATAAATCCGACGGAATAAAAAGGAGAAGACCTCGAAAGGCAGTTCTTTCGAGGTCTTCTTTTCTTTACGTTCAGAACTTCCAGCCGATGCCGGCGCGGCCTCCCTGGTACTGGAATCCATACCCCGCTTCGGCAAAACCGTAGAATCGTTTCCCGAAAGTGACGCCGATCGGAACGAGCTGGTAGGCCGGAAAGATCATGACACCAAGACCTCCTGCAATCTCCGAATAGAGGGAGAATCCGGTCCGATTGATCCAGTTTCCCCGGAAGGAAAGCATATAGCTGCCGTTGGCAGCCAAATCCTCCATCCGGTGTTTGAACCGCTCAGAAGCATAGCCATCGGTAGGAGCAGGAACACAAGGAATGGACATCGTAAGCCCGATGCTGAACCATTTGTGCCGTTCAGGGGTGTATAAGACTTCGGCAGAAACAGAAGCGAGCGGGGTTGGGCTCATAAATGCAGGGCTGGCATAAGCGCCTCCAACTTGAACCTGCCAGGCATGGAAACCGGAATCCTCCTGCTGTGCATGGCAGGTGGATGCAGGAAGAAGCATCAGGAACAAAATACAGCAAAATAGAATAAGATTGGCTTTCTTCATGTTTATTAAGTTTATTAAGGTTCAATGTTCATATGCCATAAAAGCATTGCAATAATAAAGAGTATTGCTTGTAATCAGGAGTATAATACAACTAATTAGGAGTAAAATGCTACTTAATGTATCCATCTGAGTCTGCCTTGGTAGTAATCCAGCAGGAGGTGGGCGCCCAATAGCTTCGAATAGTTTGCTTTTTCCCCACCTGCGCCTAGATCAATGCTGCCACCCTGCAAGAGGACGACTGAAGAATAGGTCCACGAGCGAGATGGTCTTTTGTTCAAATCAAAAGCGGATAAACCGGCCCTGGGAGAGCTTGTAGGCCTCATCAATCCGCTTTTCCCCTTTTCAAAACTACCCCAAAAGCGGGACAGGAGGTCCTGGAGAGCATATAGGAAGGGCCAAGCCGCCTTTCCTTTTCAAAAGTTGTCCGGGAATACTACCCGATGAACAGAAACGAAAAGCCACAGGGTTCGGGCTCCGAAAAAAGTCGCCCGAACCCTATGTCGTTCTTTTATCCTCTCCGCTTACAAATATAAGCGCAAGCCGAATGAAGCCGTCAGATGATACAGGCTTTCGCGTTCGTCCTTGTCCAACTTGATAGTTTCCGTCCTGCCGTTCTCGGTGAACTGATAGGAGGAGAGTTGCCCTCCGATGGCATTGACGGATGCGCCCAGGTACAGGTTGTTCATCAGGTGGAAGTCAATGCCTGTTTCCAGGCAGGCGCCAAGCGTCCCGCCCTTGATGGACATTGCCTCGATGATACGACCGTTGTCCACATAGGACAGATAACCCACTCCGTAGCTCATCATCCAGATCCACCGGCTCTCCCCGAGGACGAGCCGGCTGGAAGCCATCAAACCCATGAAGCGCATATCCAACACATCCCTGTATATACCGGACTGGGACGGAGAACCGTCGTTGGGTGTCACCGTAACAGCATCCTCCGCCATGGAGTGCAGATCATTGAACTTGAGTCCCAATCCAAATGAATCGGAGAAGTACCACGTCGCATCTGCTCCGTAGCTGAATCCCTGCTTAAGTTTCTGATTGTGATGGTCCACGACCGACTGTCCCGTCTCCGCAACCTTTCCTAAACGGTATCCGTAGCCACCCTGCACCGCCATCCGAAAAAAAGGCACCTGGGCAGATGCTGCCGTTCCGAAAAGAAGAAGGGCGAGCAGCGAGGTGATAGAAAACTGTTTCATATTAGTTCCCATACATTGATTCAATTCTTTCTATTTCTTTTAAATAAGTCTGTTCATCATAAAGAAGGGGTTTAAGAATTATTTTGAAATAACGTGGGGTTATTCCATTTTCATGATCGTATTTTAGCTTTTCTGGCAAAAAAAGCGCATAAAATTGTTCTCCGACCGTGATCTCTCTAAAAGCCCTTGTTTCTGCAAATATAATAAATAATAACCACCCTGCAAGAGGACGACTGAAGAGTAGGTCCACGTGCGAGATGGTCTTTTGTTCAAATCAAAAGCGGATAAACCGGCCCTGGGAGAGCTTGTAGGCCACATCAATCCGCTTTTCCCCCTTTCTAAACTACTCCAAAAGCGGGGAGGAATGGCCTGGAAAGCGTATAGGAAGGGCTAAGCCGCCTTTCCTTTTCAAAAGTTGTCCGGGAATACTACCCGATGAACAAAAACGAAAAGCTACAGGGTTCGGACTCCGAAAAAAGTCGCCCGAACCCTGTGGCTTTCGTTTCTCATTGTTTCCGGATGAATCGGTAGCGTCCCAATTTGTGTGGCCGTATAGGTAGAAAGAAGATAGTCTGTAAATTAAAAGTGCCTCAAGGTCTGATCCAGCAGGGCTGGCATAAGCGCCTCCAACTTGAACCTGCCAGCCATGCCTGACAAAAAATTACCAGTTCTTCCGGTCCACCGTCCACTCCGGATACTTCCAGTGCATGTATTCCGTGTCCAGGAAAAGGGCGGACTCGCCCACCTTGCCCTTCAGGTGCCAGTCCAGCCACTTGCGGACGGCTACGGCATAACCGCCGCCATACAGCTCGTAATACGTGCCGTGGTGGCCGTCCGGCGGGGTGTTGATCATGACGACCGGGACGTTCTTGATGTTGGCGAAATCCTTGACGGCGTTGTTGTAGGCGATGTCGGTAGGACCGCCGATGATATACAGCATCGGGGTGTGCAGGCTCGCGAAGGCGTCCTTCGTCGCCCCGGACATGGAGATGTCACCGATGCCGGAATTCAGCAGGATGCAGGTCGTCAGGCGCGGATCATGGGAGACGGCGAGGGTCATCGCACCGCCGCAGGACTGCCCCATCGCGGCCACGTGGCAGAGGTCCACCTTCCCATAGTACTCCGACTCGGGATTGGCATTCTGGTCCGTCAGCCAGTCCAGGGCCTCCAGCAGCTGGCGCGGATAGGTACGGGGGCGCATCGGCTGAGCTTCCGGGGCACGGTTCCGCTGCTCCCGGATGGCCTTGAGCCGCTTCTCCGTTTCTTCCTGCTGGGCCTTGACCTCGGCCGGAGTGGGCGCCTTGATTTCCTCGCCCGTAGCCAGGACGACACGCTTCCCTTCCGGATACATTCCCTTCATCACGTTCTTCCAGTTTGCAATCGGATCTTCATCCTCAAAAGGGCCGATACCCACGACGATATAGCCGTAGGAAGCCACTTCATTCAGCAGGAAACGCATCTGGACGGTGCTGTTGGCGCAGCCGCCGTTCGCATACAGGAGGACCGGCAGCTTGTCCAGCGCCTTCAGGTCCTGCGGACGGTAGAGGGTGAAATTCGGGAGCGAGGCATCCCCGGCCACCATGGCCTTGTAAGGTCCCGTACCGCCACCCTGGACGGTGTAGCTCTTCTCCGTCTGGGCGAAGCCGGTGACGGTCGCCCACACAAGCAACAAAGTGCACAAAAGTTTACGCATGATAACAGTGTTTATAGGGTTGTAAGTATTTTTCCGAATTCCGACACGTCTGCGGCAATGAGGTCCGGGGCCGGATCGGCGGCGAGCGCAGTATCGAGGGTCGTTTCCCCGCTGAGGACCAGCACCCCGAAGCAGCCCGCATTCCGGGCGGAGGCGACATCGGTATAAAGCCGGTCCCCGCACACCGCCACCTCGTTGGGGCGAAGGCCCAAGGAAGAACACAATCCGTTGAGCATCAGCGGACTCGGCTTTCCGATTACCGTGTCGGGTATTCTCCCGACAGCCCCTTCCAGGGCCTTACACAGGGAGCCGCAGTCGATCAGGATGGTCTCCCGGTCGGTCGGGCAGACCCAGTCGGGATTGGTTGCGATATAGGGGATGTCGCGTTTCGAAGCCCACCAGGCGGCCCGGCAGAACCGGTCGTAGGTCAGGGTGGGGTCGAAGGCGACGACCAGCGCGTCCGGACGGTCCGCAGGGTCGTCCCGGGTGAGTTCGAACCCGGCTTCCTCGAATTCCAGCTGCATGCTCGGCGTTCCCAGGAGGAACAGTCTCCGGATCTGCGGGAGCTGCGCCCGGAGATAACCGATGGTGGCCACGGAAGACGTAAGCACCTGGTTTTCCGACACCTGTATCCCCATTCCCATCAACTTTCCCACATAGTCCTTCCGGCTCCGGGTGGGATTGTTCGTCAGGAAGGAATAGCCGATCCCGCGACTCCGCAACGATTCCAGGAAAGCGGGCGTGAAAGGAAACAGGGCCGATCCCAGATAGATGGTCCCGTCCATGTCCAGGGCCACGTGCCGGATCTTGCGGCACGCAGCCCTGAGACGGGATTCATCCATGGGTGACTGATACCTGAAAGCCTCCATCAGTTCTTCTTCAGCCGGTAGATCATGAACGTCTTGGCAGGGACCTTCTCATTGAAAAGCCCGTCCTTGAGATCGAACGTCCCGGTCTCCGGAACGACCGCCTCCGGATTCTCCAGCGTATTGTCCAGGTCCGGATAGGCACTGTGGAAGGAAGTGCAGCCGGCAGCGGTGAGCCGCTGGCCCTTCTTCAGGCCCTTGACGCTGATGGAGACGCTCCGGGAGTAGGTAGAGGTATTGACGATCTTGACGATGTACTCTCCCGCATCGGCATCCCAGACGGCCGAGGCGAACAGTCCGTCCTGCCCTTCCTGTCCGCTCACGGGCTTTCCGTTCAGGGTCAGGGAGGCGACATGGGTTCCCTTGTTCAGGGAATACAGCTGCTGGACGTACCAGCTGCAGCTCCGTACGCTGGAGAGGTTGTCGAACCAGATCAGGTCCGGCCGCCACTGCCAGCCTTTCACGTGCGCGAAGAGCGGCGCATAGGTGGCCATCTGCACCAGGTCGGCATTCCTCTCGAGCCCGGTCATGAAGGCAGCCTCCAGCAGGGAGGCATTGAAATGGTTCCATTTCTTTCCATCCCCGTGGCAGGCATATTCGCCGGCGAACACCTTCGGGCCCTTCCGGTCGTAGTTGTCATAGCGGCTTCCCTGGGCCAGGAACCAGGACTCGGGCCGATAGTAGTGCTCGTCCACGAGGTCCACGCCCACCGTGCGCATCTGGGGCCACAGGTACTCGAAGAGTTCACCCTCCGAACCGGGGCCGGACGTGCCGATGATCTTGATTTCAGGATGCTTCTCCCGGATGGCCTTGACAAACGGGATGAGGCGCTTGGGATACTCCGGCCCCCACTGCTCATTGCCCACGGCGAGGAGCCGCATGTTGAACGGAGCCGGATGCCCCATCTCGGCGCGGACCTTGCCCCAAGGGGTGTCGGTGGCACCGTTGGCGAATTCAATCAGGTCCAGGGCGTCCTGGATATAGGGCTGCAGCTCGGAGACGGGGATGAAGGCGTCTGGATTGTCCGGACTGTTCTGGAACTGGCAGGCGATGCCGCAGCTGATCACGGGAAGCGGAGCCGCACCCAGGTCCTCGCAAAGCTGGAAATACTCGAAGAAACCCAGGCCGTAACTCTGGAAATAATCCGGGAACAGCCGGTCGGCATACGTATAATGCCAGCGGTTCTCGTTGACGGGACGGTTCTCCACGGGACCGACCGAGTTCTTCCAGTTGTACCGTGTATCGATGTCAGCCCCCTCCACGATGCAACCGCCCGGGAAGCGGAAGACACCCGGGTGCAGGTCGTACAGGGCCTGGACGAGGTCCTTCCGCAGGCCGCCCTTCCTCCCCTTCCAGGTATCCACCGGGAAGAGGGAAATGTGCTCGAGATCTACCCCATGGGCCGCCGAGGCCAGGAACACCCGGAGACGGGCATCCTGCATCGTGACAGGGGCGGTCATGACCGTCTCGTACAGCTTCCACTCATCCGAAGTGATTTCAATTTCGGAGGAAACGAGTACCTGGCTCTCCACGTCGGATTCCAGGTTGACCAGTTCCGCACGGACCTTGCTGCCGGCTCCCCTCACCCAGACGGAGAAGCGGTATTCCTTGCCCCGCTGGATGCCCATTCCGAAGAAGCCGTCGTTCTGCAGCCCCGTGTACTTGTCGGTATGCCCGGAAGGATCCAGGTGGACATAGTTCGGATTGCGGTCGAACGGGCCGTCATCCTTCAGGGAAACCTTTCCGAAGGCGGTCCAGCCGGTGAAGGGATGCGGGAAGTCGAAAGAGCGGTTCTTGACCATCTCGGCATACACGCCGCCGTCGGCCGCAAAATTGATGTCCTCGAAGAACACCCCGTACATGGTCGGCTGGATGGCCGCGCCGGTCTTGGAGGCGTCCAGCACCATCGCATGGGCGGTCTTCTCCGTCTCGTCCTCCAGGCTCACGACCGGCCATTCGTCCTCCCACCCGATCTCCCGGACGATGAGTTTGGACTGGCCGCCATACCGTTCATACGCATGGCAAAGATAGAG
Source organism: uncultured Bacteroidia bacterium (assembly GCA_902778105.1). Classification (GTDB taxonomy): domain Bacteria; phylum Bacteroidota; class Bacteroidia; order Bacteroidales; family UBA932; genus Cryptobacteroides. The sequence continues at coordinate 40,968 of CACYWN010000004.1, read as the reverse complement.
GTCCTTTCCGTCGATGGTATAGGCCGAGCAGTGACCGGAAGCGACGAAACGGTCGCTGTCGAAGGCGACGAGGCGGCCTCCGCCCTGGGCCATGTCTTTCCCGGTATCGTCCAGGTAGGGGCCTTCCACGTTCCGGGAGCGGCCGACCGCCACTTTATAGGAGCTGTTCACGCCCACGCAGCAGTAGTCCCAGGAGACGAAGAGGTAGTACCAGCCGCCGTGCTTGTACACGTGCGCTCCCTCGATGGCATTCTTTCCGGCCAGGGTGGACAGCGGATTGTGGATGTCAGGCCGGTCGATGATATATCTCCGCGCAATGGTCCGGGGCACGCCGTCCACACCCGAAAGATCCTTCTTCAGACGGACGAGCTGGATGCCATCCCAGTAGGAGCCGAAGACCATCCACGGAGTGCCGTCATCGGCGATGACGACATTGGCGTCGATGGCATTCCACTTCATTCCGTCCGGGACGGAATGGATGATTTCGCCGCAGTCCTTCCACGGCTCCGGAGACGAAGGGTCCAGGGTGGAACGGGTCAGGTGGCAGATGACGGAAGTCTGGCGTCCCGACGAAGAAGGGGAACAGAACATGTGCCAGAGGCCGTTGTGATGGATGATGTCCGGCGCCCAGGCGCCGCCGCGCCAGCCGGGGACATATTCCGAGATCCAGTCGAAATCCACCTTCGGTCCCGGCACGGATGTCCATGTCTTGAGGTCGGTGGAGGTCATCTCCGAGGGACCGGTGCCGAAAACATACCAGGTATCCCCTTCCTTCGCGAGGACGGGGTCGTGGACGCCCGGTTCCACCGGGTCGAAGCGGTAGGGAGCGCGGGGATGCCGCTGGGCCGATGCGCTCAGGCAGAGGGCCAGCAGCACGCCCGTCAGGGCTGCAAATCTTTTCATATTCATACGGTTTTACAAGTTCCGAGTTTCATCAAGTTGTTCAGTGTAGCGGCACAGGGCCAGGTAATCCCGGTATTTGCGGTCATAATATCCGGTGCGGACGGGATCCGGTTCATAGCGGCAGGCGATGTCCGGTCCCATGGCCTCTGCGGCAGCTTCCACGGAGGGGTACAGCCCCGCCGCCGTAGCGGCGAACATGGCGGCGCCGAGGGCGCACGCCTGGGTGGTGTCAGGGACTTCGATGGGCATGCCCAGGACATCGCTCATCGTCTGCATGACCAGCGGAGACTTCAGGGCGATGCCGCCGATGCCCACAATCCGGTTGATGGAGACGCCTTCCCTGCGGAAATGTTCGACGATGGCCCGGCTGCCGAAGGCGGTAGCCTCCACGAGCGCTCTGTAAACCAGCGGAGCCGATGCGGCCAGGGTCAGGCCGGTGAGCGTACCGGTCACCTTCTGGTTGGTATAGGGAGTCCGGCGGCCATTCATCCAGTCCGTGGCCAGCAGCAGGCTCTCCTCCGGGGGAATCCTTTCCGCCGCGGCTGTCAGGGCGGGAAGGATCTTCCCGACGGCGTCTTCCAACGCCTTTCCGGCAAGTCCCGACAAGGTCCGCAGCGGCCATTCCAGGATGCGCTTGAACATCGCGTAGACATCCCCGAAACTGGCCTGTCCGGCTTCCATGCCCACCATGCCCGGGAGGATGGATCCGTCCACCTGCCCCAGGATACCCCCGATGCAACGGTCTCCGACCTCCTCATACGGGGCCACCACCATGTCGCAGGCCGATGTACCGATTACGCGGACCAGCGTGCCGGGCTTGATATTGGCGCCCACCGCACCCATGTGGGGATCGAAGGCGCTGGCCGCCACGACCGTCGTTTCCTTCAGGCCCAGTTTGGCCGCCCATTCCGGGCACAGGTGTCCCACCGGCGTATCGGCCGTGACCGTCGGTGCGTCATAACGGAACCGGACCAGGTCCGGATCCAGTTTCCGGAAGAAATCCTCCGGTGGAAGGCCGCCCCAGCGGGCGTCCCAGAGCGCCTTGTGGCCGGCCGCGCAACGGCTCCGGACAATTTTGTCGGCATCCGTCACACCGGTGAGCAGAGCGGGGATCCAGTCACAATGCTCGACGACGGCGTAGGCGGCCCTGGCCACATCGGGGCTGGACCGCATGCAGTGCAGGGTCTTCGCCCAAAGCCATTCGCTGCTGTATGCCCCGCCCTCGTACATCGTATAATCCAGCTCCGAGCTCTTGCAGAGGGCATTGATCTCGTCCGCCTCCCGCACGGCGGTATGGTCCTTCCAGAGGACGAACATGGCGTCCGGATTCTCGGCAAACTCCGGCTTGAGCGACAAGGGGATGCCGGAGCGGTCCGTAAAGACGGACGTCGTTCCCGTCGCATCAAGGGCGATGCCTGCAACCCGTGACGCGACCCCGGAAGGGCAGGCGTCAAGCGCTCCCCGCACGGAAGATTCGAGTGTTTCCAGATAGTCCAGCGGATGCTGGCGCCACTGGTTGGCAGCGGGATTACAGTACAGTCCTTCCGCCCAACGGGGGTATTCTTTCACGGACGAGGAAAGGACCTCCCCCGTCCGGGTATCCACGACCAGGGCCCGGACTGAATCCGAGCCGAAGTCGAGGCCGATTACATATTGGTCTCCCATATTCCTCCTTTTCCAAAAAGTTTACGGTCGAGGGCCGGCAGCATGCCGCAGCGGAAAACGACATCGATATTCGTGAAGCGGCTCCGCATGTAGGGGATATATCGCAAGGTGGTACGGAGCCTTTCGCGGCTGACGCCGATCATCTCCGGCTCAAAGGGCGCTCCGACCAGCCGGAGATTCTCCTTCAGGGTACCGAAGGGAATGATCTGCTCCCTGACCTTCCGTGACAGGACCGGCCAGGCGGCCTTCAGCGCCTCCAGCTGCCTTCTCAGGCCATCCCTGTCCACATACTTGTCCTTCGTTTCCTTCAGGGCACGGGACAAGTGGCCCGGCTTTCCTTCGAAGATGTGCCGGATATCGTCTTCCGTCTCCTCCCAGCTTTTCCAGGAGGCCACGCAGGCATCGACATCCAGTCCCTCCAGTCCTTTCTCAAGCAGGAACTCCAGGGAAGCGGTGGAAGCCAGTGTCCCGATACTGACCTTGAATCCGTGCGAGACGTGCTTGCCCTGGTAGCAGAGATTCTCCATGTCCCAGCAATGCGAGAACTGGTGCTCCATGCCGGAAGCCGGGCGGCTGGACCGGTACGCCTGCATGGCGAAGCCGCTCATCAGCAGCCCTTCCGAGAGTTTTTCCGTATAGGAGACATCGCCGCCTCGCACGGCGACCGGATCGGCCAGGGACTCCCGCAGGCCGTCCTGGACCAGTCCCCAAGACAGCGGGTCTATCGCCTCCACGCCGGCCGCTTCGGCCAGCATCCAGTCGGCTCCGGCCGGGATCTTGGCGATAAGGTCGCCATAACCGCTGGCCGCGAGTTCCTTCGGCGCCTCGGCGGCGATGACGGGATCCATCACGAACCCGTACGGGGCGGGACAGTCCACTGTCTGTTTGTTTCCATCGATCGTGATGGAGGATCCGTAGGCCGTGTAGCCGTCCATGGACGCGGCCGTTCCTACCGTCATGTACCTGCGGCCCAGCAGGAAAGCCACGTATTTCGTCAAGTCGTTGATGACCCCGGACCCTACCGCGATGGGGATGGCGTCCGTTTCCGAGAGCCGTGCTTTCAACTGCTCCACGTAGGTCCATTCCGCATACAGGTCGGGATCCGTGAAGATGAACGGCTCGTCATGGGGTACACCGGCCTCTTGCAGGGAGAGAAGGACATCCTTTCCCGCCACTTCCCAGGTATTCCGGTCGGCGACGATGATGGCCTTTTTCCCCGGGAAAAGGTCCTGGAACATCCCGGCGCTGCTCCGGACGCAGCCCGGACCGATGACGAGGCGCTTCGTGTCGGTGGTATGCCGGAGCGCCTGCTCTATCTTATTCATGGGCCTTGTCTTCTTTCAGGAACAACCAGGTCATGAGGGAACTGCACAGATACAGGATTGCCAGGGCCCAACTGACGCGGGTGTAACCGATGACCGGCTCCGACGGCGTGGCGAACAGGCCCACCAGGAGCGGGCCGACGAACGTGGCAAGCCCCGCGCCGAGGTTGAGCACCGACACGGCCGCGCCCTTGTCAGTCGTGACCAGGGACGGCACCAGGGCGGAAAGCGGCACGTAGGCGGCCAGCATGATGCCCCAGAGGATGCCGCAAATGAGGATGAACCACCAGTTGCCGCTGATCTGCGGCGCATAGAAGAACAGCAGCACGCCCACGGCGCAGCCGACGCCGCCGAACCATTCGATGGTCGTACGCCAGCCGATCCGGTCCCCGACGAAGCCGAAAAGCAGGTTCGCGAAGATGTTGATGAAGAAGATGATGCCCCACATGCTGGCCCACTGCGCGTCCGTCAGTCCCATGTGGCGCATGTACAGCGGCATGTAGACCAGGAAGGCGAACTGCGAGATGGTGTTGATGATCCGGACGATACCGCCGGCCAGCACCTTCGGCTCCCGCCGGATGATGCCGAGCCCGCGGAAAAACTCCTTGAACTTATTGCCCTTCGTCGCATTCGGATCGGCAAAGAGGTTCGTGTCCGGCGCCTTGTTCAGGAAGATGGCGAAGACCATGCCGATAGTGGCGAACACCAGGGAGGTCCAGGCGGTCGGGATGACGCCCAGATGGGCGAAGGACCAGGCGCCGTAGTAGGCGCCGAGGACCTGATAGCCGCCGGTAAAGACGAACCAGAACCAGCCCTGGGCGGTGCTCAGGGTTTTCTGTTCCACCCGGTAGGAAATCCAGACCACGAAGGAATAGGCAAAGAGCGGATAGCCCAGGCCTTTCAGTGCATAGGTCGCCATGAGGACCGGCCAGTTCAGGTTCGGCAGGCCGAATCCGGCATAGCCGACCACGCCCACCAGATAAATGAAGAATCCGGCGAGCATGGCGCGCCGGAGCCCGAACGTCTCGGAAATGACACCGGAAAGCCACGAAGAAATCGTGACGGCGATGCCGTAGACGGCGAAGAGGGTGGCAGAGTTGAAGTTCTGGTCCGTGATGTACTTGCTGAGCCAGGTCTGTTCCAGTCCCTCGCTCATCATGAAGATCATAACACCGAGATAACCCAGCGACAGGGCCTTCGGAAGCCCGGTTTTTTGGAAGAAGTCAGCCATAATTAATTACGTGTGTCTGTCTGTTATCGGAAAAAAGTGCAAGGGCCTGGGCGGCCCCTGCACTTGCCATCAAGTCATGAAACGGCTACCAACCGGGCAGCTGGCTCAGATTCGGGTTGTTCTGCACGTCGTCGGTCGGGAGCGGGAGCCAGGCACGGACCGGCGTGAAGTTCGCATTGTACTTGTAGGAACGCTTCTTCACCTTGGCGAGGAACTCATTGTCGCGGGACAGACCCCAGCGGCGGATGTCCACAAGGCGTTCAGTCTCGAAGCAGCTTTCCTTCATGCACTCGATGTCCAGGACCTTCATGATGTCGGAGAGCGTGTAGGAGGTACTGTTGTTCTCAAAGGCGGCATAGCCGTACTCCTTGTTGAAATCGGTCGTCCCACCGGTTTCCGGGTTGGTCCACACAGACTCGACCTTATAGTTCTGGCGCTCGCCCAGCGGGCTCAGGCCGGCACGGGCACGCACCTGGTCGATAACGGCCACGGCACCCTTGAGGTCTCCGGTCTGCGCAAGGCATTCAGCATAGTCCAGAAGGATTTCACCCAAGCGGAAGATCCGCTGGTTGGTCGGATCGACACCGCTGGCGTTCAGGGAGACATAATCCTGATACTGGCCGGTGTACTTGTTGCAGTAGACGCGGTTCGCCACCCAGTCGATGAAGGAGAATCCGGCTGCATCCGCACTGATTTCGCCGTCAGCCGTCTTCCTGCCCTGCGTCGCGGACCAGGTCTGCCACTGCACGTGCTGCGGGAAATCCTTGAAGATGTCGGCATAGAAGATCGTGGCCGGGATGCGGGAATCCCATTCACTTCCGTTGATTTGTTCCTTCGCCTTCTCGTTCTTGAAGGCCGGGAGCACCCAGTATTCACCGTTCTGGTCGGTCCAGCCCACAGGGCCGGTGCCCAGGAACTTCCATCTCCAGGAGGTGGTGGAGACGTTGGCGCCGTTGTTCGTGATGCCCCAGTAGTTACCGAAGTTGGAGGAGCAGGTCTCGAACTGGATCTCGAAGATGGATTCGGCGTTGTTCTCGGTCGTGGAGCGGAAGTTGTCCGTATAATCGTCCATCATGACGAAATGGCCGTTTTCGATGATGTCCTTATAGACAGCCAGCGCTTCGGCGTAGTGATAACCGCCCTTCAGGTAATCGCCCCAGTTCATGTAGGTCTTCGCCTTCACGCAGGCGGCGAACCACTTGGTCACCATGTAGGAGTCCTTCCAGGGGCCGTTGTATCCGGCGGAAGTCTGGTAGGAGGCCGGAAGCACCTTGTAGGCCGCATCGGCATCCTCGATGATCTTCTGGCACAGGTCATCGAATACGCCGGCTTCAGGCTGGTCACCCGCTGCAGCCACATAGTCCACATACGGAGGGATCTGGTACATCATTGCGAGCTGGTAGTAGTCGAAGGCACGGATGGCCCGGGCCTGGGCAATGATCTGCTCCTTGTCGTAAGTCTTCCACTCTTCGATTCCACCCGCATATTGGATGACCTGGTTGCAACGGGCAACCTGCTCATACAACTGGTTGTAGGAAGTGAAGTTCCAACGGCAGTTCATGTCGGAATACACATGCTTTGCATACTGCTGGATCCAGGCGGCGGACTCGGAAGTGGCCTCGTCGCTCTGGCCGGAGAACTGCAGCGTGTTCATCATGGCGTAGTAGCTGCTGTAAAAGGAGTGGTAGATACCGATCAGGGAAGAATTGATATCCGCCTCCGTTCCGAACGCCGTGGCCGTAGTCAGGGAATTCGGATTGCTCAGTTCAAGGATGTCCTTGGAGCAGGACCCGAGCAGGCAGGCGCAAAGGACAATCGTCCATATCTTGACTGTTTTCATGCTTCAGATAGTTTAGAAAGTGACGTTTACACCGAAAATGAAGGACACCGGATTGATGAAGTTGGTGAGGGTGTATTCCGGAACCTGGTTCTCGCCCGGGGTGAAAAGGCCGGCAGTGAAGTCAGGGTCGAATCCGGAGTAGTTGGTCAGGCACAGGAGGTTCTGGGCGGTGACATAGAGTTTCGCGCTCTCGAAGACCTTCTTCAGGCCGCTCTTCGGCTGAATGGTGTAGCCCAGGGAGATGGTGTTGAACTTGAAGAAGTCGCCTCTCTCGATCCAGCGGTCGGAATAATCGATGTCATTGAACGTATAGTTCCATCCGGTTCTCGGGTAGCGGGCGTTGTTGTGCTTGTTCGTCTCGGACCAGATATTGTTGTAATAGTCGCGGCTGACCTGGTGCAGGCCGGACAGGCGCTCGTACATCGTACGGGGACCGTTGTAAACCCATCTGCCGAGCTGGCCGAAGCCATTGACCTGGAGGTTCCAGTTCCGGTAATTGAGGTTGAAGTTCAAGCCCAGTTCCACCTTCGGCCAGGGACTCTTGTCCTCGATCAGCTGGCGGTCGGCGGTCGTGATGGAGCCGTCTCCGTCATAATCGACGAACTTGATGTCACCGGCAGCGGCGTTCGGGATCAGGCCGTCGGCCTTGGCCTCCTCGTCAGTCTGGTAAAGGCCGTCGGTCTTCGCGAGGAAGAACAGTCCGATCGGATAACCGATCTTGGACAGGGCGCGCCCGCTGTCGTGATAAGGGACGCCGTAGCCGAGGCTCAGAAGCTTGTTCGAATTGTGGGCGACGTTCAGGCCGACGGAATAGGACCAGTCGGCGTTGATCTGGTCGTTGTAGTTAAGCGTGAGTTCGACACCCTTGTTGCTGATGGACGCGGAATTGACGACCGGATTGGAGGTGGAGCCGACGGTCTTCAGGATCGGCTGGGCGAACAGAACGTCCTTGGACTCGGAATCGTACCACTCGAAGGACACCTGCAGCCGATTCGCGAAGAAAGCGGCGTCGACACCGACGTTGGCCGTCGTCTTCTTCTCCCAGGCGATGTCGGCGTTGGAAATGTCGGTGATGGCCTGGCCGGGCACGAGGACGCCATCTCCGTTGAGGATATAGGCCGTATAGCTGTTGATCAGGGACTGATAGTCGTAGTTGCCCACGTTCTGGCTGCCCAGGGTACCGTAGTTGGCACGGATCTTCAGGTCATTCATCCAGGGGATGTTGTAGAAGGGTTCCTTGCTGATTCTCCAACCGAAGGAAACGGACGGGAAGGTGCCCCAGCGCTGGGCCGCGGAGAAGCGGGAAGTACCGTCCCGACGGACCGTCGCCTGGAAGAGGTATCTGCCGTCATAATCATAGTTGACACGGCCGAAGTAGGAAAGGAGGCGGTGCTGGCTGCTGGAACCGGAACCGGCAACGGCGGTGACACCGCTGGAAACTTCCTTCAGGTAGAGGCCGCCGGCCGTCTGGATGAGGTCCTTGGAGCCGGAGCCCATGCTCCGGGAATTGGTATCCTGGAAGGACTGTCCGAGCACGCCCGCCAGGTTGTGCTTGCCGAAGCTCTTGTTGAAATTGAGCGTGTTCTCCACCAGGAACGTATTGTTGAAGGAGGAGTTGGCGCTGGCCGAAGAGGCGGAGTCCGTTTCGCCATAGGCATAGGCGAAGCCGTTGGACCAGCCATGGGAATTGGAGTTCGAGATGGTCGTACCCAGGTTCAGTTTGTAGCTGAGCCAGCTCGTGATCCGCATCTGGGCCCAGGCGGAGCCACGGATATAGAGATAATTCCGGATCGTGTAATTATTGCTGTCGTCGGCATCCGCCACGACATTGTGACCGTTCTGATAGCAGAAGACACGGTTGCCGTATCCCCAGCCGTTCTTGCCGTACACGTCATCATGGACCGGCATGGTCGGGTTGACCTGCATGACCTGGGCGACGTTCACGTTGCCGTGGGACTTCCGGTTGGTCCGGCCCATCTGGACGGACTCGCCGAAGGTGAAGATGCCCCGCTTGAATTCGGAACTGACGCTCGCGGTGAAACGGTCCATGTTATGACCGATATAATAACCGGAATTGTCCATGTAACCGAAGGAGGTACGGAACTTCGAGTCCTTGGAACCGCCGCTGAACGCCAGGTTGTATTCCTGCACGATACCGGTCTTGCGGAGCTGGTCCTGCCAGTCCACGTCATTGTTCCACCAGGCCGGTGTCTCCTCGGAAGTGGAGCCCTTGTCCCGTCCCCACTGGAATTCCCGGGTGCGGAGGTCTCTCCATTCGTCACCGTTGATGAAATCGAGCTTGCGCTGGTTCTGAACGCCCACCTGGCCGTTGAACTCGATACGGGTCCTGCCTTCCTGGCCGCTCTTGGTCGTAATGATGATAACGCCGTTCGCCGCACGGGAACCGTAGATAGCCGCTGCGGAAGCGTCCTTGAGGACCTGGATGGACTCGATATCATTGACATTGAAACCGATGTTGTTGTCTGTCGGGACACCGTCAATAATATAGAGCGGATCCACGTTCGTCAGGTTGCCCGTTCCACGGATCTGGATGGACGGAAGTGCACCCATCTCACCGCTGGTACGCACGTTCACACCGGCGGCAGCGCCTTGGAGAGCGTCGCCGATGGAGGTGAGGGCTCTCGACTTGAATTCCTCCGGTTCGACGACGGAGACGGCGCCGGTCAGGTCCTTCTTCTTGATGGAGCCGTAACCGATGACGACCATCTCTTCCAGCATCTCGGTCTCCTCTTCGAGGACGACGTCGATGACGGCGCGGCCGTCGTAGGCGATGTCGACGGTCTTGTAGCCGATGCAGGAATACTGGAGGGTGGCTGAAGCGGGGACCCTCGTCAGGTTGTAGTTACCGGATTCGTCCGTCACGGTACCGTTCTGGGTACCGGTCACGAAAACGGATGCGCCGATGACGGGCTGGCCGGCGGGATCGGTGACGGTGCCCCGCACCGTCTGCGCCTGCAGGCCGAACGCCGCCAGCAGGAGCGTGGCCGCTATGGCCGCCGCCTTCCTGCCCAGGTTCGATGCAAAAGTAAACAGTTTCATACGCGTTGGTTTGTTAGTATTAAAGTGTAATCGGGCTGTGTGGGGGTTGGACGTTGAATCCATCGGCAAAATTATCCGGTTTGACTATTTATGTGGGCGAATCCTTTATTTTTAAAGGGGATTATCCTCTGCCCGCCAAACCGTGAGAGTGACAGATTTTTCCACCTGAAAAGAAAAAAAACAGACGTTCGTCTGCGGAATAATCCTTTAATTCGCAGCATGGTTTTTTCGGGCTGAAACCATCCATAATCCTGTATTTCAATGAAAAAGCAAACTATTCTCCTCCTGGCGGCGGTCTGCGCCGTTTTCGCCGGATGCGGGCCGAAGAATCCCTCCGGTGCCGATGCGGCAGCGCTCAGGACCATCATTTCCGACGAGACCACCGTCGTTTCCACCCAGCAGGGACGCCTCCAGGGCTTTCTGGACGGAGACGTCTACACGTTCCTCGGCATTCCCTATGCCAAAGCCGACCGTTTCATGCCGCCCCAGGCGCCCGACAAGTTCAAAGGCGTCCGGATGTGCCGGACCTACGGGCCCAAGGCTCCGCAGGGCGAAACCCTCAACTACCGCGACCTCAGCAGCGACTATGACTTCGCCTTCCAGTTCGTCTATGAGCCGATGGACGAGAAGAACTGCCTGGTCCTGAACGTCTGGTCCAAGGGAATAGGCGACGGTGCCAAACGGCCGGTTTTCGTCTGGTTCCACGGCGGCGGATTCTCCTCCGGTTCCGGTCATGACCTGCCCTGCTATGAAGGCCGCGCCCTCGCCGAGACGGGCGATGTGGTGGTCGTCACCCTCAACCACCGCCTCAATGTCCTCGGATACACCGACCTTCGCGGACTCGGCGGCAAGTATTCCGAATCCGTGAACTTGGGCCAGCAGGACCTGGTGAAGGCCCTTGAATGGATCCACGGGAACATCGCGGCCTTCGGCGGCGATCCCGGCAACGTGACCATCGGCGGCCAGTCCGGCGGTGGCGGAAAGGTGTCCAACACCCTCGCCATGCCTTCCGCCCGCGGCCTGTTCCACAAGGCCATCGTCCAGAGCGGCTCCAACATGCCGTTCCAGGACAACGAGACGTCCCTTGCGTTCGGTCTCGCCTTTGCGAAGGAACTCGGTGTCACCCCGGGCAATACCGACAAGATCGACACGTTCACGTATGAGGAACTGGTTGCCGCGTCCCGCCGCGCCTCCGCCAAATCCGGCGGCCGTGGCTTCGGCGGCGCCCTTCCTACCCTGGACGGCAAGGTCATCGTGGAAGAACCCATCGCTCCGGAACTGAGCCGGGACATCCCGATGCTCGTCGGTACCAATCTATATGAATTCTCCTACAGCGCCGCCAAACCGGAAACCACCCTGGAGGAAGCCCGCGCCAAACTGGTCGAACGGTTCGGCGACGAAGCCAAGGCTGACCAGTTCATCGAAGAGTACAAGGCCGCCTTCCCGTATATGGAGCCGAGGGACCTTCTCTGCACCGATTTCTTCTTCCGTCCCGGAGCCGTCGCCCAGGTCAATGCCAAAAGCGCCCAGAAAGCGGCTCCGGTCTACAATTTCCTCTTTGCCTGGAAACCGGAAGGGAGCGACGTGGGGGCCAGCCATGGCATGGAACTCCCCTTCATGTTCCACAACATCGACCTGCAGCGTGAAATGACCCGCGCAACCGAGAAAGCGTACAAGCTGTCCGACCTGATGAGCGCCTCCTGGATCTCCTTCTTCCGTTCCGGGAACCCGAACGTTCCGGGACTGCCTGAGTGGGAAGCCTACACCGAAGAGAACGGCGCCGTCATGTTCTTCGACAACACCTGCCACCTGGAGCACCATCACGACGACGCCCTGCTCAAGTATCAGACCAGCAGGATGTTCTGACCCAAAGCCCTTTGAAGGCCTTATAACACAAAACACTTTCAACAACGAAAGCGGCCCGCAGGGATGCGGGCCGCTTTCATGCTTACTCCACGATCCCGTGGACGGGTTTCATCACGAAGACGAATTCCCGCTCCTTCGCCGGAAGGAGATACTCCTTCAACGGCCAGGATCCCCAGGAATTGATGCCGCCGACACCCATCTGGGCGAGGTCGATATGGACATAGGTCTGCCCGCGGGAGCGGTCGCCTGCATGGGCTTTGACCTTGAGTTCCAGGGAGTGGACATGGGCATCCAGGTCTTCCAGGCTGAAAGGAAGGGCCGAGGCGGAGAAAGGCGTCGGTGCGGTGAATTCGAGACCGTCACCGGCTGCATCCAGGAGCCGCATCCAGCGGATGTCCGTATGGGTACCGGATTCCTGGGAGCGGACATAGCCATAATGGTACTGGTCTTCCACCCGCTGGCGGTAGTGACCGAGCAGGGCGGCGCTGTTGCGGTCGCTGTAGTTCTCCCAAGGTCCCAGGCCGAAGAAATCCAGGTCGGAATACGTTCCCGGCATCGCGAAGCGCATGCCGAACCGCAGCAGGTGCGGAGCGTCGGAGAGGCCGCCGGCATCCTCCATCGCCTCGGAGACACCGACATTCCCCCTGGGATCGACCACATAGGCGACCTTGACACGGGCCTTGCCGCCGACAGGTGCGTAGACGACGTCTACCTGGCAGGAACTTCCCACCGGTTTCGCGGACACGGAGGCCACCTTGAATTCCAGCCCCCGCCAGAAGGCGAACTGTTCCTGGAATTTGGCGCCGAGGTCGTTTTCGGTAAGGGCGCGGTCAAAGCAGGGAACCATCGGGGCGGAGAGCAGTTCCTTACCGTCCAGTTTGTAGGAGACAAGGGCACCGGCGGTCTTGTCGATGGTAACCGACCAACAGGCAGGAATCTTCCCCAACGTTCCCTCACGGGTAACCGTTCCGGAGAAGGTGTAGGCCGAAGCGGATTCCACCGTTTCCACCTTGCCTTCCACGGAACCGGCCGAACCGATCGGCAACGCGGGTTCATCCCGGAGGACAAGCTGGTCATAAGCGACCTCGAAACCGGCCGGAAGGAGGCCGTCGGCCGCCTTCAGCTGATAATGGACAGTAAGGGTGACGACTTGACCGGCCGGGAGTTCGCCGATGCCCAGGACGAAAGCCTTCGTCTGCTGGGGGGCGACATCCAGCTGTTCGGTCACACCGGTACGGACCACTTCCCCGTCGGCCTCCAGCGACCAGAGAAGGCGATAGGCGGACAGGTCGGAGAAGAAATGTTCGTTCGTGACTTTCACGACACCGGGCCGACTGCCTCCCGTCGTAAGGATGTTGCGGTACTGGTAGCGGACCTCATAGGCGTGCGGATGCAGGCTGCGGTCCGCGGCAATGACGCCGTTGCAGTTGAAGGAGCCGTCCGAAGGGTCGTAGTCGTTCAGGTCACCACCGAAAATGTAGATGTGGTCGGTGCCGGGGGCGTCGGACGGCCAGCGCAGGGCCTGGTCCTGGAAGTCCCAGATGAAGCCGCCCTGGCAACCCGGTTCGCTGCGGGCAATGTCCCAGTACTCCTTGAAGTTGCCCATCGAGTTACCCATGGCGTGCGCATACTCGCACTGGATGAAGGGCTTGTCCCCGACTTTCAGGTAAGCCTTCACCTGGTCCGGGGAATAGTACATCGGGCAGTAGACGTCCGTGTACCGGTGGCTGGCACCGTTCCGGTGGATGACCCCCTGCTCATACTGGACGGGACGGGACGGATCGAAGGCCTTGATCCAGTCGTAACAGGCCTCGAAATTAGGACCGGCGCCGGCCTCGTTGCCCATGCTCCAGACAATGACGGACGGATGGTTGAAATCGCGACGGACCATCCGGCTGTCACGGGCCATGTGGGCGGCGGCGAAGAGCGGGTTCTTCGCCAGGGTTTCCGGCCCGTAGCCCATGCCGTGAGATTCGATGTTTCCCTCATCCACCACATACAGGCCATACTGGTCGCACAGGGCGAGCCAGCGCGGATCATCGGGATAGTGGCAGGTGCGGACGGCATTGACATTCAGTTCCTTCATGATCCGGATGTCCCGGATCATCTCGGCCTCGGTGACCACATAGCCGCCGGTGGAGCTCAGTTCATGCCGGTCCACGCCCTTGATGAGGATGGGCTGGCCGTTCACTTTGAGCTGGTTGCCGACGATTTCCACGGTACGGAAACCGAAGTTGACACACGTGCTCTCGGCCGCTCCCTTCTTGGTGGAAGCCTTGACCTTGAGCGTGTACAGGCTGGGGGTTTCGGCGCTCCACAAGGAAGGATTCCGGACCGCGCCTGCATACTCGACCATCCCCTTGGACGGCTTGAGGCCGGTTTCGGAGAGGACCTTCCTTCCGGCGGCATCCAGGACTTCCAGATCCACGGCAGTGATGCCCTTGGTGACTTCCAGGGCCACTTTCAGGCTGCCGTCGGCCCATCCGGTCACATGGACATCCTCCAGGCGCTCCTTCTCACGGGTATAGACCTCCACGCCGCGGGCGATGCCGGAGAAACGCCAGAAATCCTGGTCCTCCAGATACGTGCCGTCGCACCAGCGGAAGATCTCAAGGGCGATGGTATTCTCACCGGCCTTGACGAACTTCGTCAGGTCGAAGCGGGCTTCCAGCTTGCTGTCCTCGCTGTAGCCGACCATCTTTCCGTTCACCCACACGCGGACGTTGGACGTGGCCGAACCGATCATCAGGCAGATCTGCTTTCCGATCCAGGAACGGTCCACGGTAAAGGTCCGGCGGTACTGGCCCACATAGTTGTGTTCCAGGGCCGGATAGGGCGGATTGTTCTCGAAATGGCCGCGCCAGGGATAGCCGATGTTCACGTACATCGGGTCGCAGTAGCCTTGGAGGTCCCACAGGCCGGGGACCGGGATTTCGTCCCAGCCCGCGTCGTCATAGCCCACGGCTTCAAAGCCTTTCAGGCGTCCTTCGACGGTCGGGTTGAAATGGAATTTCCAGAGGCCGTTCAGGCTCAGGGTCTGCTGCTCGGCGGTGACGAAGGTCGCCCGCATGGGCATCCGGTTCTCTTCAAAGACATTCGGGTCCTGCCAGGGTTCCAGGGCGGGTTTCGCGGAAAGAGGCAGGAAGGCGGCCGCAAGGGCCAGGGAAAGAATGAGTTTTCGCATTATCGATTATCAGGTCAATTTGTGTAAAGATACCACTTTTTTCGGGGGATTCCGCGCATTTCAGGGTCAATTCAACGTTTTTCCTGAATTATTTCAGGAGCAAACACCCTCCCAGCGCGCTGGAAGGGTGTTTACGAAAAGTATCCGTCCGCTTTTTGCCTAAACGGATAGTTTTGCGGTCCTTTGCAAGTGGAACCGGGCTTTTCATCCGGCTGATTGAACCATGAAGCGAAAGATCCTTTTCGGGTGCCTCTGCTGCACCCTCCTGTCCGCCGCCTGCGAGCGGCTGGACGACGACCCGAATCTCCACGTAAAGGAGGAAAACCCTTATTTCACCCTTGAGGAGGTGGCCGGCCTGCTCTCCGTCGTACCCTTCGGCGAAGACCAGGTCGGAGAAGTCCACGACGCCGTGTCGGCTTCGTCCGGAAACGGATACGACACGGAATACACGATGAGGAACCTGTTCGAAATGCCCGGCGCCGGTATCGGATCAGCGCAGGGAACCCGGGTGGAGTCCTATCCGAAGCCGCTGCGCGACTTGCTCACGGAGACGGTACGCAGCCGATACGGGACAAAAGCCGGCGATGCCGATGCTTTCCTGAACGCCCTGGCCGAGTCGGACGTCCAGATATACTGGCCCTTCCCGGAAGATTTCGACGGAAAGGAGATGCCCGTCATCACTTTCGACCCCGGAGACAATTCCGTCCGGAACACCGGCTTTCTGCGCCGGGAAGACGGAAGCGTGGAAGAAATCCTCGTGGACGAAGAAATGGCCCGGAAACGCCCGGTATGGGTCGTGAGCCGGAACCTGGACGCCGAATACAAGACCCTCGAAATGAGAAGACGGGAGGATCCCGACTGGGGAAAAGGCGGCGGGGAAATCGTTGTTGGGACGAAAACGGACGGAACCCGGGCGACCAAGAGCACCTTCAAGACCCTCATCCTCCGCTCTTTCCAGGCGAACCGGCAATTCGACTCCTGGTTCTGCGGGGCCAGCGAGTTCTGGGTCAAGTGTGGTGCCGTCGAAGACTTCTCGGCCACGACGGAAGCCGAACTCCGCCTCTACTCCCCTTCCATCACGGATTTCCTCATCGTCGTCCGACGGAACCAGGTCGGGGAGCCCGTGGACTTCAATGCCATCCTGGTGTCGGAATGGACCGCCATGCTGGACAACTGCGCCTTCTGCATCGTGGAGGACGACGGGGGATCGCTGACCTCCTGGAAATGCTCCGCCATGGTCAAGTACAACTCGAAAAGCTACGGATTCGACATTGAGATCCCTATCCACGCCCGGGACGACATCGTCTGGCGAGGAGCGCTTACGCGTTCATACATAGAACGCTACAGCAAGAATACAGGGCATTTCGGCGATGTGGACCTGGTGCTGGAACTGATTTAACGGACAGTCATCTCGCAGGCCTTGCAGTCGAAGTCCAGACGCAGACGGCGGCCGTTGTTCCTGAGGAACAGCGGATCGGGACGGGTGCCGGGGCGCTGTTTCGGGCAGAGGCCCAGTTCGTGGCGAAGGCAATACTTGGTGCGCATGTACTCGACACCTTCCCGATGGGTCAGTTCATAGGCGTCCTCCACCTCCAGGGCACCACGCTCCCGGTATAATTCCCGGGAAAGGGAATTGGCGACGTTGTCCTTGTACGTTAATGAGACGGGGGCGGGAAGAGTCCGGCCACTTCCCTTCCGCAGGGGAAGGCTGACAACAGGCTGCGCATCCAGTGCTTCCGCCAGATCCCGGCGGATACCGTTCAGGAAAGAAGCTGGCATGAAAGGGACCTCCCCTTCCGTTTCCAATGTGGGAACCGCAAAGGAATAGTGCCCCGTGCGCTTCGAAAGCTGACTCCGGACCGTTTCCAGCATCCGTTCCGCGTCCCGCGCCGGATCGGCAGGGGTCGGGACCGCCAGGACTGCCTTCCGGCCATCCTCCGTTTCCGCCTCCGCTTTCAACTGTCCGTCGGAAAGGAAAGCATGGAGGGCTACGCCGATCTCCCTGACCGGCCTGTCCGCCTCCACTTTCCGCTCGAATTCCGCATCAATGTTCCGGTACAGCACCATACCGGGTTTCAGGCCTTCCACCGGTTTGCAGCGGATGGAGAAACCTTCACAGACATCCCCCCGGAAACCCACGATGTCACCGTCGGCGCCCACGAAAGCGAAACCGTCGCCGTTGTGAAGGACCAGACCGGAATCCGCCGGCGCAAGCGTCACGACGCCGGGATGCACCCCGGAGACCTTTCCGACCCGTTCCCCCATCGACTTGGGGGCATCCATCGCAGCCCACGGGCCGCGTTTCCCGTCCAGGAACAATTCGGTGTAATCCCGGTTGAACGTCTTGCGGAGACTGGGCGTAAATCCTCCCCGGACCGTTCCGAACGAAGCCCGCCGGTAGCGGCCGGGATACCGCCGGACCAGGGCATCCAACGCCTCGGAATAGGCCCGGACGACATTCCGCACATAAGACAGGCTTTTCAGGCGGCCTTCGATCTTGAAAGAGTCGGCGCCGGCTTCGGCCAGGTCCTCCAGCCGATGGATCAGATTCAGGTCCTTCAGGGACAGGAGCGCCTTGTTCCGGACCAGGACGTGCCCCTCCCCGTCCTCCAGGTCATAGAGCGACCGGCAGGCCTGGATGCAGGCACCCCGGTTGGCGCTGCGACCGGCCAGATGCTCCGACAAATAACACTGTCCGCTGTAACAGACACATAGCGCCCCGTGAACGAAGCACTCCAGTTCCGCATCGACGGCTTCCCGGATGGCACGGATCTGCTCCAGGGACAGTTCCCGCTCCAGGACGAGCCGTCCATAGCCGAGGCTTTCGGTGAAACGGGCTTTCTCCGGAGTCCGGATGGCGCACTGGGTAGAGGCATGGAGGATCATCCCTTCCGGAGCAAGCCGCGTCACGGCCGCATCCTGGACGATGAGGGCGTCCACCCCGGCCTCCTGCAGCTGCTGAAGGAGCCTGCGGACTTCCGGAATTTCCTCCTCATAGACAAGGGTATTCACCGTCACATAGATCCGGACGCCGAAACGATGCGCATACCGGCACAGGCGGGCGACGTCTTCGACGCTGTTCCCGGCCGCCTGCCGGGCGCCAAAGGCCGGTCCGGCGATATAGACGGCATCCGCCCCGCAGTCGACGGCCGCGATGCCGATGTCCGCCGTCCGGGCGGGCGCAAGGAGTTCGAGGGCACGCATCGCCCCGCTATTTCGTATAGAAGATGAAACGGTTCTTGTCGTAGAAGTCCTTGACGATGTCGGTCTGGGCGAAGCCGCTTTCCTTGAACACGGCCTCGGTTTCCTTGCCCAGGACTTCGTTGATCTCCGTCAGGCCCTTGCCTTCCGATGCGAGGAACCGCTCGGACCAGCGGGCGATGGCCCGGTAGAACTTGAGCGGATCCTCGTCCGGGACGAACAGGGCGGAAGCCGGTTCATAGTCCAGGACGTTCTTCCGGATGAGGTGTTTCTCGGACTCCATCACATAGGGCGGATTCGACAGGATCAGGTCGAACTCCCCGAAATTGAATTCCTGCTCGGTGTCCAACACGTCGGCATTGACGAACGTCGGGGCCTGGGCACCGGACGCCTTCAGTTCGGCGGAGAAATTCTGGCTCCGGGCGACGGCCAGCGCCCCCTCGGAGTTGTCCACGCCCACGACGCGGGCGCCGGGAACCGCCAGGGCAACCGTCCAGGCGATGTTTCCCGAGCCGGTGCAGAGGTCCAGGATCCGGACCGGATCGGCCGTCCGGCCATAAGGAATGCGGCGCTGCTTGATCCGGGCCGCCAGCTTGATGGCTTCACGGACCAGGAGTTCCGTTTCCGGACGCGGGACCAGGACATTCCGGTCCACCTTGAAGATATGGCCGCAGAATTCGGTCTTCCCGACGACATACTGGATGGGTTCGCCGGCCTGGAGCCGGACCATTGCCTCGGCCAGGGGCTGCACCTTCTTCTTGTCGATCTGGTACTGGGGTTCGATGATATGCGTATAGCTCTTGGTTCCGAGCACCTCGGCACACAACTGGAGGACGATGGCCTTGGACTCCGCCGTCGGATACAGGCTCTCCAGCGAAGCGACACCGTCTTTCAGGAATTCGGACAGGAGCATAGAGCTAGGCGTTTTCGATGATCTGCGTCAGGAAATCCGTAAAGTTGAGCCCCGCGGCCCGGACCATCTTGGGCACGAGCGAGGCATTGGTCATTCCCGGGATGATGTTGATTTCCAGGAAATAAATGCCGTCGGAAGCGGCCAGATAGTCCATCCGGACCAGCCCCTTGCAACCCAGATGACGGTACAGCTGGCAGGAAATGTCCTGGATCTGCGCAGCCAGGGCATCGGGAATCTCCGCCGGGCAGACTTCCTGGCTGAGGCCGTTGTATTTCGCATCGTAGTCGAACCAGCCGGTCTGGGAGATGATCTCGATGACCGGCAGGGCCTTCACCTGCGTCCCATCGAAGTAGACGGCGCAGGTAAGTTCATGTTCGGAGACAATCCCCTGCTCCACCAGGATGGTATCCCCTTCCTTGAGGGCGAACCGGATGGCGGAAGGCAGTTCCTCCGGACGGGTCACTTTCGTGATGCCGAAACTGGAGCCTCCCTTGGTCGGCTTCACGAAAAGAGGGAATTGAAGTTTCGCTGAAACCTGGGCCGAGAAGGCCTCCACGTCATCCCCCTTACGGAAGAAAGCGTCTGGAGCCAGCTTGACATAATCCAGGCCGCGGAGATAGCTCTTGCAGGAATACTTGTCGAAAGCCACGGTGGTCACGAAAGCGCTGCAGGAGGAGTGCGGGATACCCAGCATCTCGAAATAACCCTGAAGCAGCCCCGTCTCGCCTGGAGCACCATGCTGCATGATATATACGAAATCGAACTTGACCTTCTCGCCGAGGATCCGGGCGGAGAAATCGGTCTTGTCCACCTGAGGCTGCGCCCCCAAGGGGAAGGGCACCCGCATCGAATTGGCCTTCCGCATCGCCACGAGCTTCCAGTCGCCGAAACGGGCGAAAATCTCGTAGACATCATACCGGGACTCGTCAATCCGGGAGGCCGTGAACTCGCCGCTCCGGCAAGCCACCTCCCACTCCGAGGAATCACTGCCGTACAGGACGGCCACTGACTGATATTTAGACATGATCTTGATTATTCAAAGTAAAACTCTTCCAGTTCGTCCTTGGTGGACGTCTCCCAGGCGGAACCCGTGCAGAACGACTTGTTCACCTCGTCGGGGAAGGCGTCATTGGAGGAAATCCCCAGCGTACCGTCGGCGAGGACCTTCTTCATCCACAGGCCCCAGATCGGGAGCGCCATGTTGGCGCCCTGGCCCAGCGCGGTAGAGGTGAAGTGCACATAACGGTCCTCGGCACCTACCCAGACACCGGCCGTAATCGTAGGCGTATAGGCGATGAACCATCCGTCGGAATTGTCGTTGGTCGTTCCCGTCTTGCCAGCGATGGGCCCGCTCAAACCGTACCGGGAACGCAGCCGGGAGCCCGTACCGCCATCCACGACTCCACGCATCATCTGGATCATGGCATAGGCGGCATCCGCGGTAACCGCTTCGTGGCGCCGCTCGGAGAATTGTCCCAGTACGTTGCCGTCCTTGTCCTCGATCCGGGTTACGAAAAGCGGATGGGTATAGAGGCCACCGGAAGGAAAGATATTATAGGAAGTCACCATCTCATAAACGGAGAGGTCGGCGGAACCCACGCACAGGGAGACGACCGGGTCGATCTTGGTGCTGATTCCCATCTTGTGCATCATCGCCACCATGGCCTCGGGCCCCAGCTGCTTCATCAGCCAGGCGGCGACGGAGTTGGAACTGTGGGCCAGCCCCCACTTGAGGTCCACCATCGACCCGTCACAATGCGGATCCTGCGGTGTCCAGGTGCGCCCGTAGCCGATATCCAGCACCTGCGGGGAATTCTGCACCCGGTCGCAGGGGGTCATTCCGGATTCCATCGCCAGGGTATAGAGGAAAGGCTTGACGGTGGAACCCACCTGCCGCTTCCCCTGACGGACATTATCGTATTTGAAATAGCGGTAATCCGGTCCGCCTACATAGGCCCGGATGTGCCCGGTCTTGGGTTCGATCGCCATGAAGGCAGCCCGGAAGAACGACTTGTAGTAACGGATGGAATCGTCCGGTGTCATCACGGTATCCCGGTATCCCGGGGCATCCCAGGTGAACACCCGCATCGGGACCTTCTCGTTAAAGCTTTTCGCGATCTCGGAGTCGGAATGGCCGGAAGCCTTCATCATCCGGGTGCGGTCGCTCCACTGACGGGCCTGCTTCATGGTGACGTCCACGATCTTGTCGCTGGTTCCGTTGGAGAAAGGCCGGTTCTTCCGGTTGCGGAGCTCCCGGTCGAACACTTTCTGGAGGTCCTTGCCCAAGTGCTCGGCGACGGCTTCCTCGGCATACCGCTGCATCTTGTAGTTGATGGTCGTATAGATGCGGAGTCCGTCCTTGTCCAGGTCATACTGGGAACCGTCGTTCTTGAGGTTCTTGTTCAGCCAGCCGAAAAGCGGGTCGTCGGCCCACAGGAGGGAATCGGCCCGGAAGTCCTCCACGGTCTCATAAGCCCTGCGGCGGGGGCGCTCGGCCATCATCGTCCGGCGGAGCATGTCCCGGAAGTACGGTCCCACACCGGTAGTCCGGTCGATGCTGCGGGAATGCAGTTCGATGGGAAGGGTCCGGAGGGAATCGCACTCCTCCCGGGTCAGGTAATCCTTGTCCCGCATGCGCCCGAGGATCAGGTTGCGGCGCTCCAGCGCCTTGTCGGGATTGATGGCCGGGTTGTAGCGGGTGGGTTTGTTCACCATGCCCACCAGGACGGCGCTTTCCTCCACCTTCAGGTCGATGGGATTCTTGCCGAAGAAATACAGGGAGGCCGACTGGATGCCGTAGGAATTGGACCCGAAGAAGACCGCGTTCAGGTACATGTCCACGATTTCCTCCTTGGTGTAGTTGCGCTCCAGCTTGATGGCCGTGATCCATTCGCGGAGCTTGATCCAGATCATGTCCAGTTTGGTGGCATGTTCCTTACGGGGGTACAGGGTCTTCGCAAGCTGCTGGGTGATGGTGGAACCGCCACCCTGGCTGGAATCACGGGAAAGCAGGGTCTTGAACAGCACGCGGAAAAGGCTCCGGAAATCGATGCCGGAATGCTGGTAGAACCGGGCGTCCTCCGTAGCGACGGTCGCCTGGATCAGGTGCTGCGGAAGTTCGTCATAGCCGACGAACGTCCGGTTTTCAATGTGATAGGTCGTCAGGATCTCGCCTTCTTCGGCGATGACCTGGGTAGCGAGCTTGGTATCAGGGTGTTCGAGTTCCTCCAGGGTCGGGATCTCGGCAAAGATCCAGACGATGCCCAGCAGCAGCAGGACCAGGGCGACCGGGGCCAGCAGGAGGATCCAGAACCAGCGGGTTATCTTCTTTTTTGTCTGTTCCGTCATTCCAAAAAAATTAATCTGTGTACAAGACCATAGGTCTTGGCGGAATATCCGAATTACAAATTTAATCAGAAAATTTGGATAATTGCCCGAAATCTCGTTTACTTTGCAGAAAATTTAGGCAAAGAGAAAGATTATGGAGGGAAAAAACTTAGTGATCGTAGAGTCTCCCGGCAAGGTGAAGACCATCCAGAAGTTCCTGGGAAACGATTATCTCGTCAAAGCCAGCATCGGACATATCCGCGACCTGCAGGAGAAGAAACTCAGCGTGGACGTGGAGCATGGTTTCCAACCCGAATACGTCGTTCCGGCCGATAAGAAAAAGGTTGTGGCGGACCTCAGGAAACGCGCCGATTCGGCTCAGACCGTCTGGCTCGCCTCCGATGAGGACCGGGAGGGAGAGGCCATCTCCTGGCACCTGTCCGAAACCCTGGGCCTCGACCCCGCCAAGACCCGCCGGATCGTCTTCCACGAGATCACGAAGGACGCGATCCTGGAGGCCATCAAACACCCGCGGGACATCGACCGGAATCTCGTGGACGCCCAGCAGGCGCGCCGCGTCCTGGACCGTCTCGTCGGTTTCGAACTGTCCCCGGTCCTGTGGCGCAAGATCCAGCCTAAACTCTCCGCCGGCCGCGTGCAAAGCGTCGCCCTCCGCCTCGTCGTGGACCGCGAAAAGGAAATCATGGCGTTCCACAGCGAGCCCTATTATAAGGTAGAAGCCCTCTTCCATCCGGAAGGGACGCCCGCATCCGTCAAGGTGAAGGCGCTCCTGGACACCCGGTTCGGGTCGATGGAGCAGGCCCGTAAGTTCCTGGAAGACAGTATCGACGCATCCTACCGCATCGACTCCCTGGAAAAGAAGGAGGCCTCCCGGTTCCCGGCCGCCCCGTTCACGACGTCGACCCTTCAGCAGGAAGCGTCCCGGAAACTCCACTTCCCCGTTTCCACGACGATGCGCATTGCGCAGGGCCTGTATGAACGCGGTCTCATCACCTACATGCGTACCGACTCGACGAACCTGTCCTCCCTCGCCCTGGGAACGGCGAAAAAATTCATCCTGGACAACTTCGGCAATGCCTATTCCCATCCCCGCCAGTACCGGACCAAGGCCAAGGGAGCCCAGGAGGCCCACGAAGCCATCCGCCCGACCTATATCGAGAACACGGCCATCGAAGGAACGGCCCAGGAGAAGAAACTGTACGAACTCATCTGGAAGCGGACCGTCGCCTCGCAGATGAGCGAGTCCCGCGTGATGAACACCTCCATCCGGGTCGCCTCCGACAAGCGGGCCGAACGGTACGGCATCCAGGCCACCGAGATGCTGTTCGACGGTTTCATGAAGGTTTACCTGGAAGGCCGGGACGACGATGAGCCCGAAGAGGGCGAGGTCGTCCTGCCCGAACTCCACGTCGGTGACCGGATGACGGAAAAGGGCGTCACCGCGCAGTGCAAATACACCGCCGCCCCTCCCCGTTATTCCGAAGCAACCCTCGTCAAGAAACTGGAAGAGCTGGAAATCGGCCGGCCGTCCACCTACGCGACCATCATCGGCACCCTCACCACGGCCCGCGGCTATGTGGTCAAGGGCGACAAAGAGGGCGAGAAGATGCCGGTAACCGACCTCCACCTCAAGGATGGAGCCATCACACAGAGAAACCGGACCGAAACCGTCGGTGCGGAACGCGGAAAGCTCCTCCCCCAGGAAATCGGCATCATCGTTTCGGACTACCTGGTCAAGAATTTCGGGACCATCATGGACTACGATTTCACGGCCAACGTGGAAAAGGACTTCGACGAGATCGCCGAAGGGGAAAAGGTCTGGAATGCAACCATCGCCGAATTCTACGCTCCTTTCCACAAGCAGGTGGAAGAGGTCCTCTCCAACCGCGAGTACACCCATGTGAGCCGTGAGTTGGGGACCGCCCCCGACGGGCAGAAAGTCGTTGCCGCCTTCGGCAAGTTCGGCGCCTATGTCCAGAAAGGAGAGGGGGAAAACCGCCAGTTCGCCTCCCTGGGGAAGGGACAGCTGATCGAGACCCTCACCCTCGAAGAGGCCTTGAAGCTGTTTGAACTGCCCCGTACCGTCGGCGAGCATGAGGGCATCCCGGTCATTGCGACCAAGGGCCGGTTCGGCCCCTACCTCAAATACGGGGAGCGCAACGTCAAGCTGCCCCGCGGAGTCGACCCGCTGAAAGTCACCCTGGAAGAATGCGTCGCCCTCCTCAGCGAAAGCTCCTCCGGAGCCCCTGCCGCCAATCCGGTCCTCCGGGAGTGGGGAACCATCCAGATTATCAACGGACGTTACGGTCCGTATCTGAAAGCGGATGGAAACAATTACCGGATTCCGAAAGGAACGGACGTCGCCTCGCTTACGGAGGCTGATTGCCAGTCGATTATCTCCTCCTCCGATCCGACGTCGAAAGGCCGGAAACGGTTCAAAAAGTAAAAGCAAGAAGCCTTTCTTCCTTTTTTGACATTATAATACGGCGCTTTCCGGCGCCGTTTTTTTGTAAAATGTAAATTTTTCGGGGATAAAAAGAACAACTATTTGAAAAATTTTTTACTTTTGTGGTGGTTAGTTTAAAACAGTAATCCTTTTATCGCCATGGCTACTTATCACATCGACCAGATCGACCAGAAAATCCTCTCCTTCCTGGTGAAGAATGCGCGGATGCCGTTCCTTGAGATCGCCCGCGAATGCGGCGTTTCCGGCGCTGCCATCCACCAGCGGGTCAAGCGCTTGGAAGCCAACGGCGTCATTACCGGTTCCCGCCTGCTCGTCAAGCCGCAGGCCCTCGGTCTCAACGTCTGCGCCTTCATCAGCATCTCCCTTTCGGAATCGACCCGCTATCCCGAAGTCATCGCCCAGCTGAAGAAGATTCCGGAGATCGTCGAATGCCATTTCGTCACCGGCCGGTTCGCCATCCTCGCGAAGGTCTACTGCCTGGACAACGACCACCTGATGGAGGTGCTGCTGAACACCATCCAGAAGATCCCCTACATCCAGTCCACGGACACGATGATCTCCCTGGACGAGCCCATCGAGCGCCAGGTGTGGGTGAAGGAGTTCAAGTCGACGACCTATACCGGCCTCAGCCGGAAATCCGAAGAATAGCTTCGGCGAGGAGCAGGTCCTCCTTCGTCGTCAGTTTCAGATTGGTCCGCTCTCCCGGAATGAAGGAGAGCGGAATTCCGTATCCGGCTGCGACGGACGCATCGTCCGTGAAAGCCAGGTCAAATCCCTGTCCGTACGCCGCCTTGAGGTCCTCCGACCGGAAGATCTGGGGGGTCTGGGCCCCGTAGATGCGGGAACGGTCCACCCGTTCGTCCGTTTCCCGGAGTTCCCCTTCCGGACCCTTCTCCAGGACCTTCAGGGTATCCACGGTCGGAACGACGGGGATGAGGGCGCGCGCCGTTTCCATCCGGTCGAACATTTCCCGGATCAGCCGGACGCTTACGAGCGGACGAACGCCGTCGTGGACGGCGACCAGCTCGCCGTCCGGGACGTAAGCAAGGGCGTTCTTGACGGAGTGGAAACGGGTGAAACCACCTTTGACCAGCCGCTGGGGGCAATTGAAGCCGTGTTCCTGGCAATACCTCCGCCACCAGGAGATGTGGGCCTCCGGAAGGACGGTCAGGACATGGATGTCCGGGCAGGCCTCCACGAACTGCTCGATGGTCATCCGCAGGACGGCGCGCCCCCCAAGCGGAAGGAACTGTTTGGGCAGGTCGGAGCCCATCCTGGTGCCGCTGCCGCCGGCCGTGACGACAAGGTATTTTTTTCTGGTCATAAGGACAGATTCTTTATGCGAATGTAAGATTTTTTTTGTAATTTTGAACACTTATTCATTTACGATTAAAGAAAAACAGCATGGCATTCCGTTTCCTCAACCAGGAGCTCGCTATAGATCTAGGCACGGCCAATACCGTCATTTTCCAGAATGACCAGATCGTGCTGGACGAGCCGTCGATTGTCGCCATCGACAATACTTCCAACAAATGCATCGCCCTCGGCCAGAAGGCCAAGCTGATGCACGAAAAGACCAATCCCGGCATCCGCACCGTCCGTCCGCTGCGCGACGGCGTAATCGCCGACTTCAACGCGGCCGAGATGATGATCCGCGGTTTCATCCGCCAGGTCAACTCCCGTCACCGCAGCCTTTTCGCCCCGAACCTCAAACTCGTCGTGGGCATCCCCTGCGGATCCACGGAAGTGGAAATCCGCGCCGTCCGTGACTCCTCCGAGCACGCCGGCGGACGGGACGTCTACCTGATCTTCGAGCCCATGGCCGCCGCCCTCGGTATCGGCCTTGACGTCGAGGCGCCGAAGGGCAACATGGTCGTCGACATCGGAGGCGGCACCACCGAAATCGCCGTCATCTCCCTGGGCGGTATCGTCCAGCAGGACTCCATCCGCGTGGCCGGTGACGTTTTCACCGCCGACATCCAGAACTACCTGCGCCAGCAGCACGTCATCCGCGTGGGTGAAACCACGGCGGAGAAGATCAAGATCGCCGTCGGCGCCGTCCTGCCCGAACTGGATGCCGAACCCGAGCCCTTCCTCGTACGCGGTCCGAACCTTATGACCGGCCACCCGGTCGAGGCTCTCATCCCCTACCAGGAGATCGCCCACTGCCTGGACAAGTCCATCGCCCGCCTGGAGACTTCCATCCAGCAGGTCCTGGAGCAGACTCCGCCGGAACTCTACTCCGACATCGTGGAGAACGGCATCTTCCTCAGCGGCGGCGGCGCCCTTCTCCGCGGTTTGGACAAGCGGCTCACCGAGAAAGTCAACATCCCGTTCCATGTGGCCGAGGACCCGCTCCGCGCGGTGGCCCGCGGCACCTGCATCGCCCTCAAGAACACGGACAATTACTCCTTCCTGATGCGGTAGTATGGCGAAAGAGCGGACGTTCCTCCCCCGGATCATCAATGCAGCAATCTTCATTCTCATGGAGGTTGCTGCTCTGCAGATGCTCTCCCGCAACGCCGACCTCCAGCAGATCTGGATCGCCCGCGCTGCACACGGGGTGATGGGAACCGTCTGGGGCAGCACCCAGGCTGTCGCAAACTATTTCAACCTCAGGCGCATCAACGAGGACCTCGCCCGCGAGAACTTCGAACTCCGGGAGGAACTGGATTCCTACCGGACCCTCGCCCATGCCCAGCGGGCCGACTCGATGGGAGTGGCCAGGGGGCAGATTCGCGGCTTCGACTACATCCCGGCCGAGGTGATCAAGATCAGCCGCAACAAGCAGCACAACTACATCATCCTGAACAAGGGCTACGAGGACGGGATCCAGGAGAAATCCGGCATCATCACCCGCAGCGGCGTCGTCGGCATCGTGGACGCGGTCAGCGCCCACTATTCCTACGCCTTCTCCTTCCAGAACAGCGATATCTCCATCAGCGGACGCCTCGGCGACGAGGGTGCGACCGGTCTGCTGGTCTGGGATGGTGTCAAGTCCAACGGGGCTGTCCTCCAGGAGGTTCCGCTCCAGTACAAGTATGCGGTCGGAGACACCGTGTACACCAGCGGCCATTCCCTGATGTTCCCGCCGGACATCCCGCTGGGAATCGCCGGCGAAGCCCGCGTCATCAACGGGGCCACGAACGAGATCAGAGTGGACCTGTTCCAGGATTTCACGGCGATCCGCTATGTGACCGTCGTGCACAACACGGCCTTTGAAGAAGTGGAGGACTTCAACCTATGAGAAAGACCGGTTTCGTCCTGGTGTACGTCCTGCTGGCCGTCGTCCAGATGTTGATCTGCAACTATTTCAACCTGTCGCCCTACCTGATGCTCTCCATCCTTCCGGTGATGGTGCTGTGCCTTCCGCTCCGGGTGCCCACCTTCTGGGCCCTCATCATCGCGTTCGTCACAGGCCTCTCGGTGGACCTGCTCTCCGAAGGGGTTCTCGGGCTCAATGTCCTGGCGCTCGTTCCGGTCGCCTTTGTCCGGAAGGAAGTCATCCGCCTGATTTTCGGCGGGGAACTGTTCGCCCGGAAGGAGGATTTCTCCCTCCGCAAGAACGGCTTCGGCAAAGTGACGCTCTCCATTTTCCTGGTCCAGGCCCTCTTCCTCCTCATCTATATCTGGGCGGACGGTGCGGGCACCCGCAGCTTCCAGTTCAACGCCATCCGCTTCGGCGTTTCGCTGCTTACCGGGATCGTGGTCTCCCTGCTTGTCGTCGACATCCTGGCCCCCGATACCCGAAAATGAATACCGACCGCCGACATATCCGCCTGCTTGTCGGACTGGGGGTGGCGACGGTCCTCCTCCTGGGGAAGATTTTCTCCATCCAGGTGCTGGATGACCATTACAAGATCGACGCCGACAACAATACGACGGTGCGGGAGATCATCTACCCTACCCGCGGGGTCATCTACGACCGGAACGGAGAAATCCTGGTGGGCAACAAGGTGGCCTACGACATCCTCGTAAGCCCGCGGGAAGTGGAAGCGTTCGACACCCTGGCCCTGGCCGCCGTACTGGACGTTACCCCGGAATTCCTCCGCGGGAAAATGGAGGAATACCACCGCAACCGCCGGAAAATCGGTTTCCAGAGCGTGACGATGCTCAAGCAGGTGCCGGCCGAGACCTACAACCGGTTCGCCGAGGTCCAGTACCGCTTCCCGGGTTTCAAGGGACAGGTGCGCAGCATCCGCGACTATCCCATCAACGCCGGCGGCAACCTCCTGGGATATGTCTCCGAGGTTAACCAGAACTACATCGACAAGCACCCGGGTGAATACCGCTCCGGAGACTATGCGGGCATGACCGGTATCGAGGCCGCCCGTGAGGCGGACCTCCGCGGCGAGAAAGGTTACCACATCTTCCTCCGCAATTCCCACAACCAGATCGAACAGCCCTACAAGGACGGCGAGTTCGACAAGGAAGCCGTTCCGGGGCACGACATCGTCACCACCATCGACGCGGAACTCCAGCAATACGGGCAGGAACTGATGAAGAACAAGGTGGGCGCCATCGTCGCCATCGAACCGGGCACGGGCGAGATCCTCGCCCTGGTGTCCTCCCCCGGTATCGACGTCTCCCAGCTGGCCGACATCGGCAAGCATTACGGGGAAATCGCCAAGGACCCTTACCGGCCGATGTACAACCGCGCCGTCCAGGCCTCCTATCCTCCGGGCTCGGTCTTCAAGCTCGTGAACGGACTGATCGGCCTGGAAGAGGGTGTGCTGCGGCCGGAAATGATGTACCCCTGCAGCCACGGCTACCACTTCGGAGCCGGACACAGGCTGGGATGCCACGGACATAAATCCCCCATCAACATGGAGGAGTCCATCATGATGTCCTGCAACGCCTACTACTGCTACGTGCTCAAGAACATCCTGGACAACCGGAAATTCAACGGAGATTATGGCGAAGCGATAGACCACTGGCATGACATGGTCACGAGCTTCGGATTCGGCACCAAACTGGGATCCGACTTCCCGAACGAGCTGAGCGGCAGCATCCCGACGTCCAAAACCTATAACCGGGCGTACGGCAAGGGCCGGTGGAACTCCACCACCGTCATCTCCCTGTCCATCGGCCAGGGCGAGATCCTGGCGACACCGATGCACCTCGCGAACTTCTGCGCCACCGTCGCCAACCGGGGATTCTACTATATCCCGCACATCGTGAAGGCTTCCGAGGGCGTGGAGATCGATCCGAAGTTTTATGAAAAGCAGTATACCAAGGTTTCCCTGGAGCACTTTCCGAAGGTGATCAAGGGCATGTGGCGGGCGGTCAACTCCGGAGCGGGCATGGGCGGTACCGCCTGGGTCGCCCACGTGGACGGTCTGGACATCTGCGGAAAGACCGGCACGGCCCAGAACCCGCGCGGCGCCGACAACTCCTGCTTCATCTGCTTCGCCCCGATGGACAACCCCAGGATCGCCATCGCCGCCTACGTGGAGAACGGCGGTTTCGGTGCCACCTATGCAGCCCCCATGGCCTCGCTGATGGTGGAGAAGTACCTCAACCGGGAAGTGAAACGGGAAGACCTGGAGCGGCGGATGAAAGAGGCGAACCTGATGTCCCGCGTCAAAAAGGATTAGCCAGGCGATGATCGAGGAAAACAGACATCAAAGGGGCCTGAAACAGTCCATCGACTGGAAACTGATTGGCGTGTATATCCTGCTGGTTCTGATCGGCTGGGTGAACATCTACGCGTCCATCCATTCCGAGGACCCGGCTTCCATCTTCGACTGGAGCGTCCGCAGCGGCAAACAGTTCGTCTGGATGCTCACCGCCTTCGGCCTGGCCGGCCTCATCCTGTTCGTGATTCCGACACGGCTGTGGGAGGAGGCGGCCGTCCCGATGTATCTTTTCGTATGTCTCCTGCTGGTCGTAGTCATCTTCGTCTCCAAGGACGTAAAGGGGTCGCACTCGTGGTTCGAGCTGGGGCCTGTCAAGTTCCAACCAGCTGAAATATCGAAGATTACGACGTCTCTCCTGCTGGCCAATGTCATGAGCCGGCAAAACTTCAAGATCACCCAGTGGAAGGATTTCCTCCTGGCGGCCGCCATCATCGGCGTCCCGATGCTCATCATCGTCGCCGAGAGCGAGACCGGATCGGCCCTCGTCTATGCCGGATTCATCTTCGTCCTGTACCGGGAGGGCTTTTCGGGATGGTGGCTCGGGCTCATCGGCCTGGTGATCCTGCTCTTCATCACGACGCTCACCCTCAGCCCCTTCACTTCCATCCTAATCCTGATCGGCGTCCTCACCCTGTGCAATGCCTTCATGGGGCCCCGGAAAGAATTCTGGAAACGGCTCGGCCTCGGAGGCGGATTTGTTCTGGTGATGGCATTCCTGCCCTGGATCTGGGAACAGGTCCAGGAAGCGGTCCAGGCACGACTGACCTGGATTGAAAACGTCACCTGGGTTCCCCAGGCATGGGAATCCCAGGACTTCCGATGGGCGTTCCTGCTGAAGGTGGAGCCGCTCTATATCCTGCTGGCGCTGAGTTTCCTGTCCCTCCCCTTCCTGGGCCGCAAGGCTTTCCGGAAAAGGGATGGTTTCCTGGGGCTCTCCATCGCCGCCTTCATCGTGGGTGTCATCCTGGTCTTCTCGACCGACATCATCTTCGAGAAAGTCCTGCAGGACCACCAGCGTTCCCGCATCGAAGTACTGCTGGGCATGAAGGAGGACCTGGCGGGCGTCGGATACAACGTGAACCAATCCAAGATTGCCATCGGGTCCGGCGGACTCACCGGCAAGGGTTTCCTGCAAGGGACCCAGACCGCCTTCGGCTTCGTCCCGGAGCAGTCCACGGACTTCATTTTCTGCACGGTCGGGGAGGAATGGGGATTCATCGGCTGCCTGGTGGTCATCCTGCTGTACGCATTCCTGATCACACGGCTCATCCTGGATGCGGAACGGTGCCGGGAGCATTTCACCCGGATCTACGGTTACTGCGTCGCCGCCTGCATTTTCATGCACCTGTTCATCAACGTTGGAATGACCGTGGGACTGATGCCCGTCATCGGCATCCCCCTGCCGCTACTCAGCTACGGCGGCTCCTCCCTCTGGGCCTTCACGGTCCTGATCTTCATCTTCGTCGCCCTGTATAGGCAGGAGAAGAAGTATTTCTAAGGTTCTGACGGGCGACGTCACAGATAAGGGAACCGCCAGTTTCCGTAATACTCTTCTTCCGAAGGAAGGTCGATGCGTGCGACGGACGTGTTGACGATTCCCACGAAACCGCTGCCGCCTTCGATGTTGGTGGGAACGGTGACAGGCTCCACGATGGCGGGTTCGTATCCGTCCGAGGAAATGGTCCGAAGGGCACGGAGATAGAAATAGGCGTCCCGGGAGCAGTGGCTGAGGCGGATTTCCAGGCGATGCGTTGCCCGGCAACGGTCAAAGCCGCGCTCCTGGGTCTCCATATATCCGTAACGCCGGAGGACTTCTGCTCCAAGACTCATGAAATTCGGCCCCTCATCGTTCCAGGAGGAGAACGCATTCATCCTGAGGTGCGCCGTCCCATCCCGGAACATCTGGTCGGAGAAGCAGGCAAAGGCTCCATTCCCGGAATAATCGAAAAAAGTCAGGTCGTCCGCTCCCATGTTTCCGTCCAACAGGACCGGGTCGTCCATATCATGTATATACAGGATGTTATCCACGGAAGCGAAGAGGTCGGGGCCTCCATCCAGGAAAGAATACCACCCCTCGGAAATGTCCCGAAGGGAAATGGAGTACCAGTTCTCCTCACCTTTCCGGTCAGGAACGTCAGCCCGGACCTGGAGGTAACGGTCCGTCCAGTCGATATGCCGGACGGTGACCCGGGCCGTATCCACTTTCGTGATGGGCACCGGTTCCGGAACGGTCATATCGGCCGTTGCGGCTTTATAAGCACCGTGATTCGCCTCGAAGGCCAGACGGACCTTGTCCCCGGGGCGGAGGAAAGCAGGGAATGAAACCGGAAGCTGCCGATAGCGGGAGGGATCGTAAATAAGCATCCCGGTCATAATTCCCATATACTGCCATTCCGGCAAATCCGCTGCATTCATGCTGACGTCGGCCACCTCCTTTCCGTTCACGGTGCAGATGACCCGGGCGTCTTCCACGGCTTTCACAAGGCCCCCTTCGCTGAGGGAAATACAGACGGTCTGGACATCGGACGCCTGCTCCAGCCAGCCGACGGCCATGAGCCGGGGTTCCACCCGGCTGAAATCGTAATCGATGGTACTCGTACAGGCCCCGACAATGAGCGCTGTCAATGGAATGAAGATTCTTTTCATGGCTTAGAATGTCCTGGTGTAACCGACGGAAGGGAAGAATGGAAGGAGGGTGATCTTCTTGAGCCGGACCGAATTGACCTGCTGCCATTCCCATGTCCCGTCCGGATTGGAACTGGCCGTGGATGTTTCCTTGTTCTCCTTGAGTACCAGACTCGGATTCTTGTGATTATAGACGTTGTACACGCTCAGGTTCCAGATTCCTTCGCCCCGCTGATGCTTCCGGTGGAAGTTGAAGCCCAGATTCAGGTTGTGGCTGGAAGGAAGGCGGTAGTTGTTCCGGGAAGTGACAAAGTCCTCGAAGCGCAGGTCGCCGGCGGGGGAAGCCATGACGATCCTTCGCTCCGGAAGGGTGGTCACGCCGCCCGAAGCGAAGTGCCAGGTGGCGCTGAGGTCGAACCGCTCATTGAACCGGTGGTTCACCACAAGGTTCACGTTATGCCGTCGGTCGTAGCGATACGGGAAGCGTTCGCCGCGGTTGATGGTCGGGAACAGCCGGTCGCTCTTTGCTAGGGTATAGCCCAGCCAGCCGGTGGTATTGCCCATCGTCTTCTCGATAAAGAGTTCCAGGCCCATGGCCCGGCCGGAGCCCACCTCCACCTTGTTCTCCCAGCCGCTGGAGTCGAACAGGAACGCCACGCCTTCCTTGTACTCCAAAACGTTCTGAATGGATTTGTAGTATCCCTCCAGCGAGAATTCCCAGCCGGGAATGCCGTTATAGTACAAGCCCAGCGAGAACTGGTCCGACGTTTCGGGACGGATGTCCTTGGTGATGGGGACCCAGAGGTCTAGGGGAAGGGTGATCTGCGAGGAAGACAGCAGGTGGACATACTGCGACATCCGGGAATAGGACGCCTTGGCCGCCCAGTCGTCGGTGAAGTTCACTTTCGTGCTCATGCGCGGTTCCAGGGACCAATAGGTTTTTCCCTGGGTGTTGAACAGGGAGGCATGAAGGCCGGGATTCAGCGTCAGGCGGTTCCCGAGACGGATGTCGTCCTCCACATACAGGCTGGCCTCATGGCCCACCTGCGTGTCATTGCTTCTCAGGTTGAGCGTCGTGTCGATCTGGACCACCCCGTCCGATATCTCCTGGGCATAGGTGGACACGGTTTCCGGGATGAAAGTGTGGAATGTGTACTGGGCGCCGAACTTGACCTGCTGGGAGGAGGACGGCGTATAGTCGAAGTCGGCCTTCGCCACCCAGTCCCGCATCCCGGAACGGTAGTCCAGTTGGTACCGGCTGTTGTCGACGGTTCCGTCCAGGGCCGTTTCTTTGGACACCAAGTCCGAGGCCACCTTCATCCGGTAACGATTGTAGGCCACCGTCGTATTGGCAAAGAGTTTCGGACCCATGACATGGTTCCAACGGAGGGCCGCCACCGTATTCCCCCAGCGGAGACCCAGGTATGAGTTGTCTATGCTGGAACTGCCCGTACTGGCTTTGACGGTCTGGTCGTCGTACCGGTAGTGGAAGTTGTCCAGTCCGTTGTAAACGTTGAAAAACAGCCGGTCCCGCTCGCTGAAGCGGTGCGTGAACTTGGCATCCAGGTCATAGAAATAATACGTTCCGTCGAACCCGGCAAGTTTGACGATCGGGGTGAGGAAGAACGTATGCATGCCCCGCGCACTGATGGAATAGGAGGTCTTTCCTTTCCAGATGGGCCCTTCCAGGTGCAGTTTGTCGCTGATCATGCTCACGCCGAAACTCCCGTGCGTTTCATACAGGTTGCCGTCGTTGGTACGGACATCGATGATGCTGGAGATACGGCCGCCGTAGCGGGCCGGGAAAGAACCTTTGTACAAGGTCATTTTCTTGATGGCGTCCGGCTGGAAGATGGAGAAGATGCCCAGCATATGTTCCGCATTGTAGATGGGGATCCCGTCCAGCAGGAGCAGGTTCTCGTCCGGTCCGCCGCCCCGGACGTAGATGCCGGAGAAACCCTCCGTCCCGCCCTGGACACCGGGCAGGAGTTGGAGCGTCTTGATGACATCGGCCTCGCCGAAAAGGGCCGGGGCCGACTTGATGACCTGCAGCGGAACCTCGATGGCGCTCATCTTGGTCGAGGCGATGCCGGATTCCTTCTGCGCAGTGACGACGGCCTCTTCCAGCGAGGCGCCGGGAACCAGTTGCACGTGGACAGTCCGGTTGCTCCGGGCGGGGATGGTGACCGTCTGCGTCGCGTAACCCACATAGGAATAGGTGACTTTGACCTCTTCCTTTTCCGGAATCGTCAGGGAATAGAATCCGAAGTTATTGGTGACTGCCCCGTCCCTGCCGACGGTCGCTCCAGCCCCGATGAGCGTCTCGCCCGTGGCAGCGTCCGTGATCAGACCGCTGATCGTCACTTTCCGTACCTTCCTGAGAACCACATGGTTTCCCTTGATCTCATAGCGGATGTCCGTCCCCTCGAACAGGCTTTCCAGCGCCTGCTCGAGCGTGGTCCCGTCGGCCTGTCCCCCCTTCCTCTCCAGTGGCAGGGCGGCATCATACACGAAATGGACACCATACCTCTGCTCCAGGGCGGCCATCCCCTCGCGCAGCGTCGTCTGCGCCCAGAGGCCCGTCGCGACCAGCAGAAGGACGAACGTCGGTAGCGTTTTTCTTATCATATTCATTTTCAGACGTTTCCTCTAGTAGATAAGCCCGATTTTCGGCCCCACGGTGAGATTGGTCCGTTTTTCCGAGTGCTGGTAATAGTTGAACGTGACAGGCTGGTAATCCAGGGACACGCCGAAGGATAGTTTAGCGCCCTTCGTGCCGATATGCCGGGAAACACCCAGGTCGATGGAGCCGAAGATGCCGCCCTTCACGTCAAGGGTATGGTCCAGATCTCTCAGGTACTCATAGTCAGAGGCATCGATCGTCCCGTCACCGCCATACAGAACGCCATAGTTCAAGCTGGAATCGCTGAAAAAGGCGTACCCCAGCCGCGCTCCGACAAAAGGTGTCCATTTCCGGTCCGGAAGGAAATCGTACCGGGCATACAGATAGGGACGGACGGCGTGATACTGTTTCGTCTGCACAATGACGTTTTCAATTCCGCTGGGAAGCAGCCGGCTCATATAACTGGTATAATTCACGCCCGCCCCGGCCGAGAAACGGTCATTGACCTTATATCCTCCGAACAGGTCGAACCCGTAGCGGTTGGCCTCCGACTTCTTGAGGCTGATGCCGTAGGTTGCATCGGCACCGATTTCGAATTTCCTGATCTCCTGGGCGGAGAGGGACGAAAGCAGGCAAAGCCCGGTCGCAAAGAGCATAATGATCCTTTTCTTCATTTCTTTCATAACGCTGTCTTTTTTAAGCGATCGCCTGACGAAAAGATTATTCACGTCCGATGGTGACGTCCAGGGCCACTTCGATGAGGGAGAGGGTTTCATCCAAGTCGTCCGTGGAGAAGGTGCCGGTGAGGAGCCGGGAGGGGGCATCAGTGGATAGAGAGACGCCGTAAAAGGCCGACAGCTCCTGGAGGACGGTTTCCAGCGGGGTGGCCTCGTAGCGGAACTCGCCGGTGGCCCAGGCCGATGGATTCGGGAGCGGAGTCTCTTCCAGGACGGGAACGGCATCCCGGAGCGAGGCGGACTGCCCGGCCGTGAGGATGAGGCCGTCACCCTGGGCTCCCGTAAAGCGCACGCGGCCCTCGGTGACATCGACCCGCGTGTCCATGCCATCGGCAGCGACCTGGAAGACGGTTCCAAGGACCGTAACCGTGGCCGAAGGAGCCGTGACGGTGAAGGGATGCGCCTCGTCATGGACGACCTCATAGAGGACCTTGCCGGTCATCGACACCTGCCGGGAGGCCTTGTGCGGCTGGTAGCGGAGCGTCGCCCCCGGAGCAAGGGTGGCGCGGGTACCATCGACCAGGGTAAAGGCCTGCGCCAGGTCGTAGCTGCGGTACTCGGTCCACGCGTTCCGCCAGGAGAAGAATACGCCGAGGGCCAAAGCCGCCGCGACGGGCAGGGCCCACAGGATCCACACCGGACGGTGCCGACGGACACCGGA
Source organism: uncultured Bacteroidia bacterium (assembly GCA_902778105.1). Lineage (GTDB taxonomy): Bacteria > Bacteroidota > Bacteroidia > Bacteroidales > UBA932 > Cryptobacteroides. The sequence goes on along the minus strand of CACYWN010000004.1, from coordinate 3,683 downwards.
GAGTTTCTCCCACGCGGCCTGCGTGTCGAACGTCCCCTGCCGATAATGGCGGAGGACAAAGGAAAGATGCTTTTCGTCAAAATGATCCATACACCCTCAAGACGCACAACTCCGCGAAAAGTACCATCAGAAAAATGAAAAAATGAAGTCGAGGATTTCCGGACCGCCTTCGCGGAGGGTTTCCAGCGCCCGGGAAATATGATTGCGGACGGTATGCTCGGAGAGGTTCAACTCTTCGGCTATCTCCTTGTAGGACAAGCCGTCACGCTTGGCCAGAAGAAGGCATTTCCGGCGCATTTCGGGGAGGGAATCCACGGCGGTCCAAAGCCGCGCTTCCAGGGAGGACCGCTCCAACGCCTCGTCGTCGGAAATGGGCCCGTCCAGGTCCATGGGCAGCGGTTCCGTCTTCCCGGCCCGTCGGAGCACGTCGATACAACGGTTCCGGACAGCCGCATACAGCCAGGCCTTCACGCTCTGAATCGCTTTTTCCTGCTGCCAAAGCGCCGTAAAGCTCTCCTGGACGACATCTTCCGCCGCATCCGTATCACCCAGGTAGTGAAGGGCATACAGGCACAGCGGACGGTAATACGTCCGGAACTCCGATTCCAATGCCTTCGACTTGTCCATTCCGGCTGCAAAGATACGAAAAATACGTATCTTTGTGGATATGAGACGATGGATGACCATACTGGCCCTTTTCCTCTCCCTGATGGCCTGTCAGGGACAGACGACGGCCGAAAAGTACCTGACCACGCCGGAAGACCAGGCGCTGGCCGTTCAAGTAATGGCAGCCCTGAAGGGGTATGCCGATGAGCCCGCAGGCGACCGCATGGTCCGGGCGGCCAAGGCGCTGCTCGGACAGCCGTACGTGGCGGGGACGCTGGAAGTCCCGGAGCAGGAAACCCTGTGCATCTATCTTACGCGGACGGACTGCATCCTCTTCGTGGAAACGTGCCTGGGCCTTACCCGCGCTGCCGGGCAGGACGGTTCCTTCGAAACCCTGGCCCGGGAACTGCGCGAAAGCCGGTACCGGGACGGCGTATGCGGCCGCTATGAAGACCGGCTGCACTACACGACCGAATGGGCCCGGCAGGGCGTGAAACGGGGTGTCCTGCAGGAGATGACGGGTGCGCTGGGCGGAGTTGATTTCGACCATCCGGTCCACTACATGTCCCAGCATCCGGACTCTTACAAGCGGATGACGGATGTCGATGCCATCGCCGCCATCGAGCGGCAGATCAACGCGGTCCCTTCCTCCTACATACCCAAGTCGGCCTTGAAAAAAGCCCTTTCGGGCATCCGAAACGGCGATATCATCCTCTTCACCACGAAGGTGGACGGCCTGGACGTTTCCCACTGCGCCATCGCCCAAGTGGTTCCCGGGAAACCGGTCCGGTTCATCCATGCTTCCAGCGTCGCCATGAAGGTGATCGAAGAGCCCAAGACGCTGGAAGAATATGTGACAGGCCGGAAGGCGGTAACCGGCATCCAGGTGTACCGCGTCCGTTGATAATGTGCAAATTATTTTGTAAATTTGCGGCGCTTTCGTTAAGCAAAAACACTTTAATTCTATAGAACTATGCAGATCATTGAAGTTACCATCGAAGTTGAAGTTACCCTGGATTCCGGCGTTGTCGGCGTTGCTGCCGTTCCGTCCGGCGCTTCCACCGGTGAGAACGAGGCCCTCGAGCTCCGCGACGGCGGTGACCGCTATTGCGGCAAGGGCGTTCTCAAGGCTGTGAAGAACGTCAACGAAATCATCGCTCCGGCCATCGTCGGCATGGACGCCACCATGCAGCGCGCCATCGACAAGACCATGATCGAACTCGACGGCACTCCGACCAAGTCCAAGCTCGGCGCCAACGCCATCCTCGGCGTTTCCCTCGCCGTTGCGAAGGCTGCCGCCCTCGAACTCGGACTTCCGCTCTACCGCTACATCGGCGGCACCAACGCCTATGTCCTCCCGGTCCCGATGATGAACATCATCAACGGCGGCGCCCACTCCGACGCCCCCATCGCCTTCCAGGAGTTCATGATCCGTCCGGTCGGCGCTCCCTGTGAGGCTGAGGCCGTCCGCATCGGTGCCGAGGTCTTCCACGCCCTCCAGAAGGTTCTGAAGGCCCGTGGCCTTTCCACCGCCGTGGGTGACGAAGGTGGTTTCGCTCCGAAGCTCAATGGTATCGACGACGCGCTCGACTGCATCATCGAGGCCATCAAGAAGGCCGGTTACGAGCCCGGCAAGGATGTGAAGATCGCCATGGACTGCGCCGCTTCCGAGTTCTGCTTCACGAACGAGGACGGTTCCTTCTACTATGACTATTCCCAGCTGAAGGGTGGCAAGCAGAAGGATCCGAACGGCAAGAAGCTCTCCACCGACGAGCAGATCGCCTATCTCGAGCAGCTCATCACCAAGTATCCGATCGACTCCATCGAGGACGGTCTCTCCGAGGAAGACTGGGAAGGCTGGGTGAAGCTCACCAAGGCCACCGATCGACTCCATCGAGGACGGTCTCTCCGAGGAAGACTGGGAAGGCTGGGTGAAGCTCACCAAGGCCATCGGCGACCGCTGCCAGCTCGTGGGTGACGACCTCTTCGTCACGAACGTGAAGTACCTCCAGAAGGGTATCGAAATGGGTGCCGGCAACTCCATCCTCATCAAGGTGAACCAGATCGGTTCCCTGACCGAGACGGCCCACCGTCACGGTTACACCACCGTCACCTCCCACCGTTCCGGTGAGACCGAGGACACCACCATCGCCGACATCGCCGTCGCTACCAACAGCGGCCAAATCAAGACCGGTTCCCTGTCCCGCACCGATCGTATCGCCAAGTACAACCGCCTCATGCGCATCGAGATCGAACTCGGCGACGAGGCCCGCTACGGCTACAAGAAGCTCCGCTAATCCAGGCGTGCTCCGCACACGAAAAGAGACTGGCTCCCATCGAGTCAGTCTCTTTTTTGTGAGGTCGGATTGGAAGACCGCCGTCCTTGCTCCGGATTATTCAATGAGCTCATTGTATCTCTCGCGCCAGGAAGAACTGATCCGTATCATGAAATTGATGGCCGTGTCGATAAACTCGCTGATATCCGGGGAACTGCCGATATAGGTCTCGGCCGAGAGCGAAACCTTTCCATCATCATCCAGATAGGCCTTGACCAGTTTCTTTTCCCGAGTCATTTCATTGCAGGCGGCGAGTGCCGCCAACAGTTCGTAAGCCTCCGGATCATTACCCAAATTCTTGATAGCAGGCATGACGATCCGGAGATAGGTACTGTCATCGGTAGTGTTGTCAATATAAAAAGAATAGCCCTGCGCCTTGAAGACGACATCCCTGTCTTCGTCGATGCTCGGTCTGTACCCTTCATCCTGAAGATAAACGAACGTGAGCCTCGCAGCTCTGCTCAAAGAAGACAGGTCCTGGGCTTTACCGCAAACCGTGGCGGCGCACAACAGCGCAATCACAAAAAAGGCTTTTTTCATGGCAATCAGAAATTAGATGCTTAAAGTAAAGGATTGTAATCTGCACAAATATAATAAAAAAGCGAATAACGACGATATCTTTCGAACGAACAGACAGAAAATGAAGAAGCCCGACCGTCTTTCGACGATCGGGCTCCCGAAGAACCGCAGCTACCTACTCTCCCAACTGGTGGGTCAGTACCATCGGCGTGGGTGAGCTTA
>CACYWN010000003.1 GCA_902778105.1 uncultured Bacteroidia bacterium | reverse complement strand
CTTATGCGAAAGCCCCTCCAGAACGGACAGGCGGAACACCTTTCCATACTGTTTTGGCAGGCGGTCAATCAGTTCCAACAAATCATCGTAAGGGGGGACAGGATACACGGTTTCTTCCGGGACATCCTCTATGTCGATGTCTTCCTCCGGATGTGTGAAATGCTGGCTCTCCTTGAGATAATCGATAGCAAGGTTCTTCACGATGACCCCCATCCAGGCTTCCAGCTTTTCTGGATTCCTAAGTTGGCCGAGGGAGGACAAGATCACAACAAAAGCGTCATGCAACAGGTCTTCCGCAACCTCCTGGGAATCCACATAGTGCCGACATATCCCCATCAGTTTGCCGGAATAGTCCCGATAGAGGGCCTCCGCCGATTCAGGGTCCCCACGTTTGCAGCCATCCACGAGTTGTCGCTTGTCCATATAGTTCGCGGCTTATTCTATATAAAGACCGCAAAAGGGTAAAATACTGCGTGGAAGAACCATAATTATTCCTTACCGAATTGATGAACCAGTCTCCACGCGGTCGGTATCCCCGAAGGTGATTCTGTCTTTGATGGCGTGGCCGCATTTGCGGCAAAAGGGAGATGTACGCGATGTACATGTCTCGCTTGTACATCGACATGCGCGTCTCGTGGCGATTTCCCGTACAAGTCTCCAGATATCCGGCTGATATCGGTTGATTCCGCGAGACTTGTACATAGAATCATCGTTCCAAGGACGTTTCCCTGCACAAGCCAGACTTGTACGATGAGCGCACGATGACCGCACGAGGTCCGCACCACCCTCCTACCGCCCGTACAGGTTCATCGGCAGGCCCCATGCGAAGGATGGTCAACCCGGCCTGCGGGAATATCCACGATAATCCACTGACAATCAAACTGTTGCAAAACCGCAACCCGCAGGCCCCGGCATTATTCCATGGGTCTGCGGAAGGCCTCCCCGTAAAAAGCTATTAATCAGGAGCTTCCATCAAGCCTCCCTGCAGACCCAACCAGCCTCCATACACAAAAAACCGGCCTCAGAGTAATTCTGAAGCCGGTTTCGGTGCGGTAGGTGAGAGTCGAACTCACACACCCCAACGGGCACTACCCCCTCAAAGTAGCGTGTCTACCATTTCACCACTACCGCAAATGGATTGGGAATGCAAAGTTAACGCAAAAATGTGAAAGTGCAAATTATTTTTCAACTTTCTTGTGTTTGTGCTGATTCCACAGGCCATAGATTTCGCTCACGTTGCCGGCGGTGATGAAGGCTTTGATGTCATGCTGCTTGATGTAGTTCATGACACTGGAGAACTCGTCGGTGGTGAGGAGGGCCTGGATTTCGGTGTGCGGGGCGCCTTTGTAGCCGCCACGGACGTCGTAGATGGTGCAGCCGCGGGAAAGGGTATCCACGATGTAGGAGCAGATCTGCTCATTCTGGTCCGAGACGATGCAGATGCGCTTGCGCCGGTTCACGCTGGCCATGAAATAGTCCAGGGTAAGACCGTTCATCCAGGTGCCCACGAGGCCGATGACGACCATCCGGAACGGATTGATGGCGAAGGCGGTGCAGCAGATGATGGCTCCGGCGACGGTCACGGAGACGCCGATGTCGAAGTGCAGGTACTTGTTCACGATCTTCGCGAGGATGTCCAGTCCGCCGGTGGAGGCGTTGATACTGAAGAGGATGGTCTGCGAAATGCTCACCACCAGGACGAAGACGATGAGGTCCAGCAGCGGGTCGCCCATCACGGAGGTGAGTCCCGGCTCGATGAGTTTCTCATACGGACACACCCATGCCCAGAAGTCCAGGAGCGGTCCCAGGATCATGGCCGTATAGACGGTCTTGGCCCCGAACTCCGAGCCGATCAGGAGCCAGGCCATGATCAGCAGGATGGCATTGATCGTCGTGACGACCCAGGACACCTTGACCGTGATGCCCGCAAGCCCCAGCACGTTGGCGATCACGATGGACAGGCCGGAGATGGATCCCAGCACGAGCTTGCCCGGCATCATGAAATAATAGACAGCCGCGGCGGCGATGGTCATGCCGATCGTCATGATGAAAAGTTCCTTCCAGAACTTCCAGGTGGTCAGGTATTGCAGAATCTCTTTCATAAGAACATCCTTTCAGCCTTTGAAGTTATAAAGAATTCCCGAAAAACAGTTACATTCCGTCGCGAAAAAAAACGAAAAATAAACAATTCTGAAAGAGATGACCGCTCTTTCATGATTTCTTGCTATTTTTGTGGAAACACTGAACGCATGAAAGAATACATCCAGCAGAACCGGGAGCGCTTCTTCGAGGAACTTTTCTCCCTCCTCCGCATCCCCTCCATCAGCGCCAAGCCCGAATACAAGCCCGACATGTACCGCTGCGCCCGCTGCCTGCAGGAACTGCTCCTCGCGGCCGGGGCCGACAAGGCCGGCGTCCATGAGACCGCCGGCAATCCCGTCGTTTTCGGCGAAAAGACCGTACCGGGCGCGAAAAAGACCGTCCTCGTGTACGGCCACTACGACGTCCAGCCCCCGGAGCCGCTGGACAAATGGCGTACCGATCCGTTCCAGCCGGTTCTCGCCAAGGATCCCACCACCGGCGAGGAGGCTGTCTACGCCCGCGGGGCCAACGATGACAAGGGCCAGCTGTTCATGCATCTCAAAGCCTTTGAGTATCTGCTCGAAAAGGGCCTCCTGCGTCACAACGTGAAGTTCATTTTCGAAGGGGAAGAGGAGATCGGCAGCCCCTCCCTCGCCGCCTGGGCCGAGGACCACAAGGACCTCCTGAAGGCCGATATCATCCTGGTTTCCGACACGACGATGATCTCCGAGAAAGTGCCGTCCATCAACTGCGGCATGCGCGGCCTCGCCTACCTGGAAGTAACCGTCACCGGTCCGAACAAGGACCTGCACTCGGGCCACTACGGCGGCGCCGTCGCGAACCCGATCAACACCCTCTGCGAGATGATCGCGAGCCTCCACGACGCCGACGGCCGCGTCGCCGTGCCGGGATTCTATGACGACGTCGTGGAACTGTCGGCCGAAGACCGCGCCATGCTGGCCCGCGCCCCCTTCGACATGGACGAGTACAAGGCTTTCCTGGACATTGACGACGTCCAGGGAGAGAAGGGCTATACGACCCTGGAACGCGTCGGCATCCGCCCGTGCCTGGACGTCTGCGGCATCTGGGGCGGCTACACCGGCAAGGGGGCGAAGACCGTCCTTCCCTCCACGGCCCATGCCAAGATCTCCATGCGCCTCGTGCCGGACCAGACTTCCGAAAAGATTACGGAGCTGTTTGAGCATCACTTCCGCGCCATCGCCCCGAAATCCGTGAAAGTGGATGTGGCGCCCTGCGAGGGCGGAAACGGTTTCCTGATTCCCATCGCGTCAGACGGTTACAAAGCGGCCTCCCGGGCCATCGCCGAAGTCTACGGCGTCGAGCCGGTCCCTTCCCGGGGCGGTGGTTCCATCGCCATCCTCGCCGACCTCCAGCGCATCCTGGGCATCGACCCGCTCCTGATGGGCTTCGGCCTGGAACGTGACACCATCCACTCCCCCAACGAAAGCTACCTGCTCCGGCAGCTGTTCGGCGGGATGGAGAGCATCGCCCTGTTTTACCAATACTACTAATCCCCATAGCCATGAGAATCATGCCCCTAGTCACCGCCCTGCTCGGAATGCTGTCCTGCACTTCCGGGGCCCGTTTCGCTTCCCTGGACGCGGAAGCCTTCGCGGAGAAGGCGGCCGATCCCGCCGTCTTCCTCACCGATGTCCGTACGCCGGACGAATACGCCGAAGGCCACCTTCGCGGAGCCGTCAACATCGATGCGGAGGCTGCGGACTTCCTGGACCGGATGGAAGCCGCCTGTCCGAAGGAAACCCCTGTCGCCATCTACTGCCGGAGCGGCCGGCGGAGTGCCGAAGCCGCGAAGAAACTCTCCAGGGCCGGTTTTACGGTCTGCGATCTCCAGGGCGGCATCCTCGCCTGGCAAGAAGCCGGCAAGCCCGTCACAAAGTATGCCGTGGAGACCTTCCTGACCGATAACGGACTGCCCGTCCGCATCACCCTCATCAAGCACGGAACCCTGGAGATCGCCTGCAAGGGCCTCTCCATCCATATCGACCCCGTGAGCGGCCTCGGCACCCCCACCGACTACGCCACGGAATTCCCGAAGGCCGACCTCATCCTTGTCACCCACGAGCACGGCGACCACTTCGACCGTACGGCCATCGAAGCCCTGGGCGGCAACGCCGGCAACCTCATCACAAACGCGCGTGTCGCGGAGATGCTCAGCTGGGGAACCGTCATGGCCAACGGCGACAGCCGCGACCTGCCCGGCGGCATCCGCCTGGACGCCGTCCCCGCCTACAATTACACGGAAGGGCACACCCAGTTCCACCCGAAGGGCCGGGACAACGGATTCGTCATCACCATCGACGGCCTGCGCATCTACGTGGCCGGAGACACGGAGGACATCCCGGAGATGGCGGAACTCAAGGACATCGACATCGCCTTCCTTCCGGTCAACCAGCCTTATACGATGACCGTCGGGCAATGCGTGAACGCGGCCAAGGTCATCCAGCCCAAGGTCCTCATCCCCTATCACTTCTCCAACACCGACCTGAGCGGCCTTCCGGAACAGCTTCCCGGCATGACGGTCCTCCTGCGCCAGATGCAGTAAGCCCGTCAAAATCTATTCATTCTGAGAAGATTACAGAATGAGAAAGGCAGAGGGTTCAGGCAACTTTTTTTCGGAGCCTGAACCCTCTGCCTTTCTCAATCTGCAAATAGCAGGGTATTCTTACGGCCTAGTCCACAACAGCGCGGGCCATGGCATCCTTGTAGTACTTCTGGTCCACGAAGACGTCTTCCTTGTACGGGTTGATGTGACGCTTCCTGGAGACGTAGATGATGTAACCCAGGGCGACGGCGTTGGTGATAAGGGCCAGCGCACTGATGACGATCATCATCGTAGGATTGGCCGCTACCGCGGAAGGATCCACGGTCGTGCCCACGACCCCGTCAATGGCCGCCTGGCCACCGGCTGCATACAGCTTCTCGATGGTACCGACGCCTTCCGGATAAAGGACGGGGAGGGTTGCCCAAGGGAACCACTGCTGACCGTTCTTGAAGGTTTCCTGGAACAGGGGGAACACCTGGGCGAACATGCACCAGATGGCGAGGGTGTTGGCGCGGTTCTGGATCCAGCCGCCACGGTTCCACATCAGGGCCGCGATGGTCGGGGCGAGGAGCAGGGCGATACCGCAGTACCAGCTGTGCGTCGGCAGGCAGTTGTAGGTGTAGGCGAAGTTCCAGATGTCGTAGACAAGGATGTAGACCCAGGTCATGTCGGCCCAGATCATGTCCTTCTTGTCCTTGGACGGATACACGTTCCACCATGCGGTCATGCAGAAGATGTTCAGCAGACCGGCCACGCCGTTCATCACATTGTGCCAGCCGCCATACTGCCAGACACCCTCGGAGGTGAGCCACCACTTGTTCCAGCCCATGACGGCGGATTCGAAGTCGGAGACGCAGGCGATCAGGATGTTGATGGCGACGATGATGAACGGGAAGGGCTTGAACCAGTGCTTGGCACCGATGCCCCACTTGTACTTGATCATCATGAAGCCGATGCACCCGGCCGTGGCCGCGTACAGTTTGGCGTAGTGGAACCAGCCCTGCATGTAGACATGGGTCTGGTTTTCAAGCGCCCACTGCTTTCCGGTCCTGACACCGATCCAGATGGCCAGGAAGTAGATGGTCAGGGCCAGCGGGATGGCCAGGAAGGTGACAACGCCGCCGAACTTGGTGCGGCGGGCGAATTCATTGAAGAGGATGAGGCCGATGAGTACGACAATCAGCATCCCCCACTGGGCGAACGCATGTTCGCCATACACTTGGAAGAACATAGTGAAAGATATTAGTTATTGGAAATTATTGGATGGCAGCCTTGCGGTCCCGGACCAGGGCCCACACCAGCCAGGCGGCGGTGAGGACGAGGGACATGGGGACGCCTACGGTGAGCATCTCGCGCAGCATCACCATTCCTCCCCCGACCTGGTCCAGGGCGGTGAAGAAGGGGAAGCGCCAGGTAAGTTCGCCGTTGATGACATGGTCCACGATGAGCATCAGGGTGCCGCCCCAGAGCATCTTTTCCAGGTCGGGAAGGCGATGCCGGAGGGCGGGAGCGTCAGGGGTGGCGATCTGCGCCGCATGGCGCTTGCGGTACACGGTCGTGGCGACCGCCTGTACCAGGGGGACGATAAAACAAGCCATATCTTTAAACTACTTCTATTTCCTTGATTTCCACCTCGTTCCCACGAAGGAGCCAGGTGTTTTCACTGTTGCAGAACGGGCAGGTCCTTCCATATCGGACCGTCTCGTATTCCCGGCCGCAGCCGTCGCAATGTGTCACCGCGGGAATGGTGTTGACCCGGAGCTCACAGCCTTTCAGGAGCGGCTCCTTGTCCGCCGCCCACCGCCAGCAGTCGGTGAGGTACTCGGGAACGACCGTGGACACTTCGCCGATGTTCATCACCACGGCCGACACATGCTCCACGGCATTCTCGAGGGCCGCCTTCTTGACGTCCCGGATAATGTAAAAGACGATGCCCAGTTCGTGCATGAGATTCTTTCGCTTCGCTCAGAATGACAAGGGTGGCACTTCGCTCAGAATGACAACGTCACTTCTTGCCGAAAACAATCTTGCCGGTTCGCTTGAGCATGTACGGGAGGATGCCGGAGAACTTGTCCTCGGACGTCCGCATGACGGAAGCCTCGGGATGGACGCGGTGCAGGTGGATGGCGTCGAAAGCACACTTGGTGGTACAGACACCGCAGCCGATGCACCGGTTCTCGTCCACGACGGAGGCGCCGCAGGACAGGCAGCGGGCTGTTTCCTTGCGGACCTGCTCCTCGGTCAGGGTGCCGTGGTACTCGCGGAACGCGTCGGTGACGGGCTTCACGCCGGGATCCTGGCGGGAGCCGTTGTCATAGGATTCGACCAGGATGTCACCCTTGTCCAGCTCGATGAAATCGCGCCGGTTGCGGCCGATGGTCATGTGCCCTTGCTGGACGAAGCGATGCAGGGACTCGGCGGCCTCCTTGCCGGCGGCGATGGCGTCGATGGCGAACTTCGGACCGGTGAAGACGTCACCGCCCACGAAGATGTCGGGCTCGGCCGTCTGGTAGGTGAGCTTGTCGGCCACGGGATACACCCCGCGGAAGAATTCCACTTTCGTATCCTTCAGCAGGTCCTTCAGGACCACGGTCTGGCCGATGGCGAAGACCACGTGGTCGGCCTCGAGCGTAATCAGCTCATTCTCATCATATTTCGGCGCGAAACGGTGGTTCTCGTCAAAGACGGAGGTGCACTTGCGGAACACGATGCCGGTGACCTTGTCCTCGCCGAGGACTTCCTTCGGGCCCCAGCCCGGATTGATCACGACACCATCCTCACGGGCCTCGGAACGTTCTTCCAGGGAAGCGGGCATGATGTCTTCGGTCTCAAGGGACAGCATCGTCACTTCCGATGCGCCGCTGCGTTTCGCGACGCGGGCCGCATCGATCGCGACGTTGCCGCCGCCCACGACGACCACCTTGCCCGACACCTTTACCTTACCGGTATTCGCCGCATGGAGGAAGTCGATGGCCGTGGAAGTACCCGGCAGCGTTTCGCCCGGAACGCCGGGCAACTTGCCGCCCTGGCAGCCGATGGCCACGTAGAAGCCCTTGTAACCCTCTTCGCGCAAACCGGCGATCGTGATGTCTTTCCCGACCTCCACGCCGGTGCGGATGTCCACGCCGATCTCCTTCATGACATCGATTTCGGCCGCGAGGACATCCTTCCCGAGCTTATAGGAAGGAATGCCGTAGCGGAGCATGCCGCCCGGCTCCTCGTTCTTCTCGAACACCGTCGGCTTGTAGCCCATGGTGGCGAGATAATAGGCGCAGCTCAGGCCGGCCGGGCCGCCGCCGATGACGGCGATCTTCTCCTCCCAGTGATCCTGGACGTTGGAGCAGATGTTCACCTCGGGGATGAAGCGGGTTTCCGCGTGCAGGTCCTGCTCGGCGATGAACTTCTTCACCGCGTCGATGGCGATGGGCTGGTCGATGGTACCGCGCGTGCAGGCATCCTCGCAGCGGCGGTTACAGACGCGGCCGCAGACGGCCGGGAACGGGTTCTCCCGCTTGATGAGTTCCAGCGCTTCCGTATATTTCCCCTCGGCCGCCTTCTTCAGGTAGCCCTGGACGGCGATATGCGCCGGACAGGCGGTCTTGCAGGGCGCCGTACCGGTTTCGTAGCAGTTGATCCGATTCCTGTCGCGGTAATCCTCGGTCCACTTGTGCGGGCCCCACTTGGCCGCATCCGGGAGTTCCTGCTTGGGATAGGTCTGCGGGCCGTGCTTGGTGCACAGTTTCTGGCCCAGCTTCACCGCGCCGGCAGGGCAGTACTCCACGCAGCGGCCGCAGGCGACGCAGTTTTTCGGGTCCACCTCGGCCACATAGGCGCTCCGGGACATGTTGGGGGTATTGAACAGCTGCGACGTGCGGAGCGCGTTGCAGATCTTCACGTTGCAGTTGCAGATGGCGAAGATCTTCCCCTCGCCGTCGATATTCGTCACCTGGTGCACGAAGCCGTGGTCCTCGGCCTTCTTGAGGATGGCCATCGCCTCATCATAGGTGATGTAGTGGCCGCGGCCGGTCTCGGCCAGGTAGTCGGCCATGTCGCCTACGCCGATGCACCAGTCGCGGTAGTCGTCGGCGCAGCCCTCGTCCAGTTTCTTCCGGCCGTAGCGGCAGGAGCAGATGCCCACGCCGAGGTGTCCCTCGTACCGCTTGAGCCAATAGGAAATGTGCTCGATATCAATGGATTGGTTCTCCATGGAGATGGCCTTCTCCACCGGAATCACGTGCATGCCGATACCGGAGCCGCCCATGGGCACCATCGGCGTGATCTTCTCCAGCGGAAGGAAGGTCATCCGCTCGAAGAACATCGCCAGTTCGGGGTGCTTGTCCATGAGGTCCACGTTCATGTTGGTGTATTCGGCCGATCCGGGGACGAACATGGGGACCCAGTAGATGCGGTCCTCCCGGTTGAAGGAGGCGTCGGGCATGGGACCGTCCTTCGTGTACTTGTCACCGTAGTCGTACTCCAGCATGCCGAAGTAGGCCAGTTTGTCCAGCAACTCGTCGAAGGACTTGTCGTCCGGGGTATAATGCTTCTGGGCGTTCATCCGATGCAGTTCCGCATAGGGATGGTGCTCCCGGACCTTGAAGAAATTGCCGGGCAGCATGTCCAGCAGGAGGTCCAGCGAGGCCTCGCGGGTGACCGGATCCATCTCGTCCTCGAAGATGCAGGCCAGGCCCCAGTACTCGGGGGCCTCGCTGGTCATCTTGATCTTTCCGGGGATGCGGTCCGTGACGTGGCGGACGAATTTCAGGAGCTTGGGATTGGGATTCTTGTCACCAAAGTGCTTGGGGACAAACTTTTTCGACATCTCAGGCATAGGATAGGCTTTTATCGTTGTTTCCAGGCTTTCACTTCGGCGAGCAGCCAGTCGGCGAAGTCGTCGAGCCCCTCGCCCGTCTTGGCGCAGATGGGAATGATGCGGGCCCTGGGATTGCGCATGCGTACATATTCGCGGCATTTGTCCAGGTCGAAGTCGAAATAGGGCATGACATCGACCTTGTTCACCAGGACCAGGTCGCAGACGGAAAACATCAACGGGTATTTCAGGGGCTTGTCATCCCCTTCCGGAACGGAAAGGATCATCGCATTGCGAACGGCGCCGGTGTCGAACTCAGCCGGACACACGAGGTTGCCGACATTCTCCAGGATGACGAGATCCACATCGGAGAGGGCCACGTTGTCCAGCCCCTGGCGGGTCATCTCCGCATCCAGGTGGCACATCCCGCCCGTATGGAGCTGGATGGAAGGGATGCCGGTGGCCTTTTTGATCTTGACGGCATCGACGTCGCTGTCGATGTCCGCCTCCATCACGGCCACGCGCACCTTGTCCTTGATGCGCTGCAGGGTGCCGATGAGCGTGGTGGTTTTTCCCGCCCCGGGCGACGACATCAGGTTCAGGAGGTATACCCCCCTGTCTTTCAACTCTTTCCTTAATTTGGCTGCATCTTCGTCATTGTCCGCGAAGACACTTTTCTTGATCTCGATGACTTTTACTTCATCCATGGAAGTCCAGGTTCCGGTTTAGTATAGTGTGGTTAGTACTGCGAAGGTACGAATAATCCCGCGAGAAAGCAACACACCCTTTTCCGGCATGATCGGGACCGCTCCACGGTTTCGGGAAAGGTACAGGGCCCCGGGCTCCGAAAAAAGTCGCCCGGGCCCTGTACCTTTCCCCCCCATACCCTATACCTTTCCTTCGCGCAGCAGAACGAATTGCCTCTGCCGCACTTTCAGGCACCTACGCACAGAAATGCGGCAGATGTCACTTTGTAAAGTGGGGTCTGCCGCGATTTGCACCGTAGAACAGGTATTATGCTCCAGACCAATCTGCGCCGGGGAGTCATTTTGCCCATTTTTGCAATAATGCTTCATTCTCTGTGAAATCCTCATTTCGAAATCGGGCCTGCAGGGGCTCTTAAGGCCGGTTTTGGACAGTATCCGTCCACTAATTGCGTAAACGGACAGGTCGACGTACCTTACGCAGAAAAAAGAAGCATGGACGAAACAGTCAGTGACATATGGCATGTCTATTCGGACGGGACCCGGGCGGACATTCCGTTCGACACGGATGAGGATAAACGGTTTGCGTGGAACAGCGTGGCCGTCTGTGCTGAGATCGCCAGGGTACGCGTTTGGGTTGTCACGGTAAACGACACGCATCTCCATACCCTGGTCCGGGGAGAAGATGCCCGAGCAAAGCATTTCCGCGTTGTCTTACAGCAACGCCTGCAAACCCGATTTCCCGGTCAGAACATTTATTTCACCTGCGAAGGAATTAAGACGCGGACGGAGGTCCTGACAAAGTTCATGTATGTGTACCGGAACTGCCTGGACTTTTACAGGAAACTGCCCGGTGAATACCCCTGGGGTTCTGGGCACATTTACTTTTCTGAGAAGCGTAACTTCTTCAAGGGACGCAGAATCAGCGATATTTCATTCCGGGAACAATACCGGTTGTTCCGGACCCGGACCCATCTTCCCGAAAACTGGCGGTTCGATCCGGACGGACGTATTCTTCCGGAAAGTTTCATCGACTATGAAGCCGTCGAGCGGTTTTTCGTTTCCGTCCGGACATTCATCGCTTTCCAATATGTCCGCAAGGAAGACGAAATCAAGATGAAACAGGATATCCATCTCCGCTATCTGGAGTCCCGCTCCATCCAGGACCTACGCAGGATAGGGAACCAGTTATGTACCCAAATGTATGGACGTACCTTATCGAAAGTCCCGCTCCAGCCTCGTCTCAACATCGCTTCCCGGATGATCCGCGACGGGTTCTCCGGCCGGACTGCAAGCCTGGCAAAGGCACTTCTCCTCAAGCCGGAGGACCTGCATCTCCTGTTATGACCCGAAATACGTCTACCGCACTTTCAGGTGCCTACGCACAGAAATGCGGCAGACCTCACATTTCAAAGTGGCGTCTGCCGCGATTGGAGCCATACAATGGTATTACTGCTGCAGACCGGAATTACCAATATAGGATCCGGCCCTTCCGGGATTGATATCCTTCATTAACGATGGAACCCTCCTGATCGAGCTGGGTCCATTTCCGGGAGATCCAGTTCCCGTGGCTGTCGAATTCGTACTCGCCATACTGCATTTTATTGTACAGGATCCCTTCCGAGCCAGTCGTTTCCTCCTCGATACGATTGCCGGAATCGTCATACTTGTAACGAGTTACTCCTTCTTCCCCCTCGCTTTCGAAATGATAGGCCAGAATCCTTCCATGCGCATCATATTCCAGCATACCGGATGTGAATCCCACTCCAATCGCCAGAAGACGCCTGTTCGAATCATACAGAAGGCTGATCCCGGGGCTTTCGAAGGTGCCTTCTTCAGCCCAATAGTATTCTTTCAGCGGATAGGATGCATCCTTCGGGTAATAACCACCCTCAGAATAGGCATCGATCTCAACCGGTTCCACCGGAAGGACGATATATCCTTCCTCGTCAAAGGAAACGACATGGTCCGGGAAAAGCCATTCGTCCTCAAGACGCGCGACATTCCCTTTCAATTCGAAATACTGCAGGTCTCCCGTGAGGGGTGTCTTCTGCCTGCAGGAGACAGGCAGCAGAAGGGAGATGATAAGGAAAAAACGGATGAGTTTCATGGAAAACGCTTTTACAGGACATTGACAACTACCTGCTTTCCGGTATAATGGACCGTTACCGGGGCGCTGCCGGGGACGGTCACGGTGAAGTCACGCTCGGAGAGCATCCCGGGGTAGGAACCCTTGCGGGGAGCGATGGTCAGGGTGGAGGCGGCATCGTCCCAGGCGAGGTCGATGGTGGCGAATTCGCCCTGCTCGTAGCCATAGCCGTCACCGGCGTCCTCGTAGAGGGTGAAATGCCCGTCGGCACCGGGGAAAACGGCCAGTTCCAGGTTGTCCCAGGGCTTTTCCGAGGTGTACTGCACATCGGGGCCGTACGGCAGGATGGCACCGGCACGGACGAAGACCGGAATTTCCGAGATGCCGTAGGAGCGGGTGAATTCCTGTCCTCCGGCGAGCCTTTCGCCCGTGTGGAAGTCATACCAGTCGGTCCCGGCAGGGAGATAGGTCGCGAACTCGGCGGAGGTCCGGCCGGTGAGCGCCCCCTGCCCGTCGGTCAGGACCGGCTCGGTGACCGGATGGACCAGCAGGGACGGACCGAACAGGTATTCGTCGCTGAGTGAGAGGGCCTTGCGGTCCTTGGTGAAATCCATCACCAGCGGGCGCATGATCATCCCGTCTTCCTGGACGGTCGCACCGGCAAGGGAGTAGATGTAGGGCATCAGCTTATAGCGGAGCCGGATCGCGCGGAGCTGCTCGTCGAAGGGCCATTCTCCGGGATCCCCGAAGCGGTATATTTCCGTCGTGAGCGGCCCTGAGGTATGGTTGCGCATCACGGGAACAAAGACGCTCCACTGCATCCAGCGCACCTGGAGCTCCTGGAGGGCGGGATTCCGGGGGTCGCCGTACTGCCCGTTGAAGAAGCCTCCGATGTCGGTATTCCAATACGGGATGCCGCAGATCGTATAGTCCAGGCCGGACGGAATCTGGGCGCGGAATACTTTCCAGGTCGATGTCACGTCGCCGCTCCAGCTGAAGGTGGCATACCGCTGGATGCCGAAGGCGGCGCTGCGGGTCATCTGTACGGCGCGCTTCGCATACCCCTGCGCCCGGTAGTTCTTGTAGATCCCTTCGTTCGTGATGAGCGGGAAGGCGTTCTTGACGCTCCGCCAGGTCCCGTCGGCCGTCCGGTAATCCCCGTCCGCCTCCGTCTCGTCGAAATGGTCGGGCTCGGTGGAATCGCTCCACAGCGCATCGACCCCCTGCTCCACCAGGCCCTGCAGGTATTTCCAATAGATCTCGCGGGCCTGCTCGTTGAAAGGATCATATACCTTTACACCGCCCGTAAGCGGCCAGGTCTTGAACGGCAGGAGGGCGCCGATGGCTTCCAGTTCCTTGTACTGCGGGGTATCCGGACCGAAATCCGGCCAGATGGAGATGGCCAGGTGCGCGTTGCTGGCGTGCACGTTTGCGATCATCGTGTCGGCCCGCTCGTACAGCGGATTGTCGAACCGCATCGAGTTCCAGTTCTCGTTCGGACCCCAGTACTGCCAGTCCTGGACGATGCAGTCCAGCGGGATGCCCATCTCCCGGTGCGTGCGGAGCGCTTCGCACAGCTCTTCCGTGCTGTGATACCGTTCCCGGCACTGCCAGTAACCATGGACCCAGAGCGGGAACATCGTCGCCTTGCCGCCGAGCTTCCGTTCGGCCGCCATCAGGCCGTCCATGCAGCCGCCGTCATACAGGAAATACAGGTCCGTGCAGTCCGCCACCTCGCTGCTGAAAACCGTCTCCTCACCGGGCTTATCCACGAAATCGCTCATTCCGGGATTGTCCCAGTACACGCCATACCCCTTTTCCGAGCAGAAGAAGGGGATGTAGATGAACATGTTCTGGTTCCACAGGTGGACCGTCTTGCCGCGGAGGCTCAGGTCCGGATCCTGCCGCTGGCCCAGACCGTACAGGTATTCATCCGCTTCCGGTTTCCAGGCCTGGGCCACCCGGTAGCGGCCCGCATCCGGATCGCCGGCCGGCCGCGGCTCGAAGGTGGTTCCCGCCTCCTGGAGCAGCACCCCGCCCGTAACGGCGTCACGGAAGGTCACATCGCCCGTCACCTTGTCGATGGAAACGGCCATTTTCTCCGTCTCCAGGGTCACCGAACCGGCCGTTTCCGACCGTTGCACGCGGGTAGCCTGCGGCTCCAGCACGACGGAATAGCTTTCCTTGCCGGAAGCACCGACGCCACCTGAGGGATACTTCACCACCCGGACCACGTCCGGGGCATAAACGGTTACTTCACAGGTAATCCGGTCCGTTTCCACGGTCTCGCAGACCACCTTCGGCTCCGAGCACGCAACAAGCAGCCAGAGTGCCGGGATCAAAAACAGGATCTTTTTCATGACGAATCGTGATTGGTCACCCAAAGATAAGGATTCTCCCCTTAATTTCGTATCTTTGCGCCCGATTATGTGGTGGCTCCTCGCTTTCGTTTCCGCAGCCCTGCTGGGTTGCTATGATTCCTCCAAGAAGATTTCCCTGAAGGACAATGCCGTCATTCCGGTCCTGTTTCTGAATACCGTCTTCTCCGCCCTGATCTTCTCGCCCGGGCTTTTCACCACCGGATTCGGCGGCTGGGAGGTACAGAAGTACATCCTCCTCAAGAGTGCCCTGGTCCTCTCTTCCTGGATAGCCGGTTATTACGCCATGAAACATCTGCCCCTGACCATCGTGGGGCCGGTCAACGCCACCCGTCCGGTGCTGGTGCTCCTCGGGGCCATCTTCCTGTTCGGGGAACGGCTCAACCTGCTGCAGTGGATCGGCGTCGGCCTGGCCATCACCGCCTATCTCCTCCTGCGCATCTCCGGGAAGAAAGAGGGAATCGGAATCGGCGACAAATGGATCGCGTGCCTGATCCTCGCAGTCATCCTCGGCGCCGCCAGCGGCCTGTATGACAAATACCTGATGTCTCCCCAATACCTGGGTCTGGACCGGATGCAGGTTCTCAGCTGGTACACCCTGTACCAGGCCGGGATGATGGCCGTCGTGACGGCCTTTCTCTGGTATCCCGCCCGGAAAAAGACGACGCCTTTCCGCTGGAACCGGACCATCCCGCTCATCAGCATTTTCCTTTGCGGGGCCGACTACGTCTACATGCAGGCCCTTTCCCAGCCCGACGCCCTCATCGCCGTCGTGTCCATGATCCGTCGCGGCAGCGTCCTCGTCAGTTTCGCCATCGGCGCCCTTCTCCTCCACGAGAAAAACCTCCGGTCCAAGGCCCTGGACCTCGGCCTCCTGCTGCTCAGCATGGTCTTCCTGTATTTCGGGTCGAGGTAGGGCCGGGAATGACGGGCTGACGCTACAGACTGACCCTGTCCCTTTCCCGGACCGTTGACTTTTTTTGGAGTCCGGACCCTGTCCCTTTTCTCCCAAAGCCGATGTATCAAAATCGGCCACCAGTGCGCTTAAACGTTACATTTCCCCCATCGCGATGTGGGGAATGTCTCGTTTCATGTCATATAATAGCGAAAGCGTGACACTACGTTCGGGAATCGGACTGTTTTTTGCAAGGAAAAAGGATATGCGAAAAGTCTTATATTTAGTTTTCATATTCATGCTGGCCGCGGTCGGCGTCTCCGCCCAGACGGTACAGGACTCCAACTACAGGACCGTCGCCCACATCAAGCCGGACGGTACAATCCAGAACGCGAACTACAAGACCATCGGCTACATCAAGTCGGACGGCACGATCCAAAATTCCAATTACAAGACCATCGGCCACCTGAAGCCGGACGGTACCGTTCAGGATTCCAATTACAGGAACGTAGGCTATATCAAGAATGACGGAACTGTCCAGAATTCGAATTACAAGACCATCGGTCACGTCAAGTCCGACGGCACGGTCCAGGACGCAAACTACAGGACTATCGGCCATACCAAAGGTGTCCCGATGGAATGGGCGGCGCTGTATTTCTTTTTCAACTGACCTATCGTTATCAGATTAGGAGACGCAAGTCGTCCAATTGGAGGAATGTCGCCTTGGCCAGACTGGCGTTCTTTCCGCACAAACCCTCACGGATTAGGCGGCCGGCCACTTTCAGACGTACTTCAAACGGTGCTTTGCCCAATGTCTTGCCGCAATAGTTGATACTATACCTGTTCGCAGTCTTACGGAGTTCCTGGAGGGTTCTGGACTCCAGATAGTCGCTGTAGATTTCCTGCTTTGCTGCAGTTTCATCTTCCTTTCGGACATAAAGGAAGGCAATGAAAGCACGGGGACTCCTGAAGAAACGCTCTACCGCTTCATAATCCACAAAGCATTCCGGGAGGATTCGTCCGTTTTCATTGATCTGCCAGTCTTGCGGAATCGGATGTTTCGTCCTGAACAACCGATACTGCTCCCGTCCAGACATATTGCAGACTTTGCGTCCCTTATAAAAATGCCGATGCTCGGAGAAATAAAGGTGACCGCAACCCCAGGGATACTCTCCGGGGAGTTTTCTGTAAAAATCCATGCAATTCCGGTATGCATACATGAAGCGCGACAACACTTTTTCGCGGAGTACGACCGGTTTGCAGGCAACATGGATGGTCTCATTGGGGAAATGGCGTTGCAAGCGCTGCTGAAGCAGACATCGGTACCGTTCCGCCCGCGGAGCAGTACCCTTGGCGAGTGTGTGGAAATGGGTATCATTGACCGTTACCACCCATACGCGAACCCCGGCGATTTCCGCACAAATGGCCATGCTGTTCCAGCCAAACACCTTGTCTTCCACTGTATTGAAGGGGATGTCCGCCCGTGTTCCATCTGAATAGACATGCCAGATATCATCAATTAGTTCTTCCATTTCTATTTTTTCGCAAGATACACCGACCTATCCGTCCACGCAAAAAGTAAACGGACAAAGAGAAAAATGGGCTTCTATCCATCCTGAAGGCCATTTTTACCTCGTATTTTTCAATAAAAACATTGAATTCCCGTGAAAATTTAGATTCCAAACATGGTGTCTCGCTTTCGCCGTTTTATGACACAAATCGTCATATACCCCACTCAGCGAAGGGGTATACTTGACGTTTGAGCGCACTGGTGGCCGATTTTGACACCTCGAGTTCGGCTGGTTATAGACAATAGGGATGATAACATCATTCGGAAAATGATAACAATTTTCCTATCTTTGCAAAAAAGAGACCGTTATGGAAACATCAACCACCCGCGTACAGACCGCATTCCGGCTTTCTCCGGAACTCCTGGCCCGCATCAAGCGCGAGGCCAGGAAGGAGAACATCTCCGTAAACCGGTTCGTTGAACGCACTTTGGAAAAAGCGACGGAACTGGTTTTCCCGAAACTCCCGCCCGATTTCAAGGTCGATGAGGAATTGTTACGGCTGGCAAAAGCAGCAAGCATTCCCATGCCTTCCGAGGAAGAGATCAAAAATGACCCAAGACTGGCTCATATCCTTGGCTGTGAAGATGATTAAAGTATTTATAGACACCAACGTCCTGGTGGATTTTTTCATGGAGGAAAGAATCCATCATGATTGTGCCTTGCGCATCTTTTCCGCTGCCAGAGCCCACCAATTCGAAGCAGTCATCACGACACAAAGCATTCTGGATGCAGCCTATGTGGCGACCAGGCACAGGTCCGGTGTTGATTCTGATGGTTTCAAGAATGCCCTCTTGAATATGCTCAATTTTATCAACATCAGTTATATAGACATCTTCGAAATCCGGGACGCCCTGTTGTCCCCTGTCCCGGACATCGAAGATAGTGCCCAGTACGCCCATGCTGACGCCGTGGCCTGCAACATCATTATCACTGGCGACCGGAAATTCATCCAAAGGAAAACCCCCGGAGACATCCTGATGATGACTCCGGAGGAATTCGTCGGAAGGATGACGCGGTAAGTCTATTCAGAATAACTTACTGCTTGAACACGGCAGAAGAATACGCGCCCAGGGTAAAGGAAGTACCTGAGACCGTGACAGAACCGTTGGATACCAGCAATTCGTCCAGCTTATAACCGGAAACGGAGACCGGAGCGGGTGACGAACCGAAATTATGGGCGACCAAAACGGTATTCGTTCCGGAGGTACGGGTCCATAAGGCGACGGAGGCAACATCGGACTTCACTTCCTGCAGGTCGCCGGAAGCAAGGGCCTCCGATGTGTTGCGGGCCTTGGCAAAACTGCGGTATACCTGAAGGACGGAGGCCTTGGATGCCAGTTGTGATTCAACGGAAATGTCGTCCGTCAGCATGTTGTCGTCCACCTTGTTGTTCAAAGCAGCCTTCGGAACCGTCCCGGACCGGGTCCATTTGATGGGAGTACGGATATATTCGTCTCCTCCTGACTTGGTACCCCAATACCCCAATTCCTCTCCTTGGTAAATGAAAGGCTTACCCGGTGAAGTTAGCAGCACGGCCGCTGCCAGTTTCTCCTTGTCTGCGCTCTTCCCCAAGTCGCTGCCTGCACGGTCTTCGTCGTGGTTGGAGAGTTTGATCGCATCGATGAAATCTGTCCGTTGCTTCCTGAACAAGTCACGGAAATAGTTGACCGTTGCGGCGAAGTCATCTCCTTTCCCCTTTTGGATCCGATCCCTCAGCGTCCACCAGAAATAGAAGTTGAAATTGGACGGAAGTCCCTTGTAATAGGGGGCCATCTTCTGGGCGTCGTCCGCCCAGGCTTCACCCACCATGTAGATGTCCCCCTGGCCACCCCGGGCTTTGTAAGTCTGGTTGCAGCGGTCATACCACTGCTTGAGGAAGGTGGTATTCGCCGTCGTGCGATTCTGGTATATCCACAGAACAGCATCCAGCCGGAGACCGTTTACGCCCATATTAATCCACTTGTCGGCAGACTCGGCCAGCGCCTTGAAAGCGGGAGACTGGGACGCGCTTGCATAGGGTCCATAATTCAAGTCGGGCATCGACTTGTCGAAGCTGGCGAAATACTGTATGCTGGTGCCGCCGAAAGTGATGTCGTTCGGAGACGTGTTGTTGATAGGGAAAGGCTCTCCGAAAGTCACGCTTCCGCCATTACCGCCCCATTTGGACCCTGAAGACCAGTCGGTTTTCGTACAGATGAGAAAACCCCATTCCGTGTCCATGTCCAACGTGATTTCATGAATGTTGGAGCCCGTTTCATACATTCCACAGTGCTCCGTGATGCTGCCATACCACAACCAGCACTTCGGATTGGATTTGTTGGGTGCCTGGGCATCCTCTGTCGTCTCGGTGACAGTTACGGTCCTGGCTCCCATATCAACTTTGATATGGACACGGCCTTTATATCCCAGATTGCCGCTGGAAGCCATATGCCATTCGCCCATTCCCGGAGTTTTCCCTCCTCCATAATTGTCTATCTTCCCAGCATTGACATCCTCCTCGGGATTGGAAGAAAGGACATAGAAACTCCGGTACGGACTGTTTTCATCGGAAATGGCGCTTTGGAACCATTCTCCTTTGCCGGAATGGTTCAACACGTAGTCCATATAGATGTCTATCCCCTTCTCCCCGGATTTCCGGATCAGTTCCTGGAAATCGGCCTCAGTCCCCAGTTTGGGATTGATCGAACTGTAATCCAGCACATCATATCCGTGATAGGATGCCGATGTCTGGACCGGGGAAAGCCACAGGGCAGATACACCCAGACCGTCCAGATAGTCCAGATGATCGATAATACCCCGCAAGTCCCCCCATCCGTCACCGTCACTGTCAGCAAAACTGTACACATTGACCTGATAGGTAATGTCCGCCAGCTTGTCGGTTTCCACCTCCTGAGGATCGGGATCCTTTGCCTCATCCGGAACGATCTTCGGTGGTTTTTCGCAGGTAATCAGCATCCCGGCTGCAAAAAGGAATAACAGGTATCGGGCTAGTAACTTTTTCATAATACTGCAAATCTATAAAAAAGATGTAATTGGCAGGCCGGGGTCCGGTCAGGGGCCCCGGCCCGGAAAGGATTATTCGATCACGCCGGTCCCGGCGTTGAAGTCGAGGGTTACCTTGGCACCGGCGGCCACGGAGACGCGTTCCTGGTCACCGCCGTTTCCACGGTAGGCGATCTTGCCGTCCAGGATGATGAACTCGCGGGTCCACCAGTCGCTCGTCGCGATGGAGGAGGCAGCATATATCCGGAGTTCGCCGGCGTTCGGGACGGTGACGGAGAGCTTTCCGTCTGCCGCCGCGAACAGGGCGTTGTCCATGCCCTGGTCCCAGCCGCCGAAGCATTCGCCGATGCCGTACACCTGGGCAGGTTCCACGCACAGCCTCTTATTGTCGACGTCGACATAGATCATGTACACGCCGCTCTCCGCGACATAGCAGTTGCCGCCGTCCACGGTGTAGCCGGTGTCTTCTCCCAGACCGGTGAAATCGTTGTTCCACTCCTTGACCGCACAGAACTTGAAGCCCTTGCCGGCCTCGATGCTGCGGATGGCCCAGAACTGGCCGGGCTTGCCGTTGACCGGGGTCATGTCCACGATGTAATCGCCAGCCCAGTCCCAGCCGCCGACACCGTCGCCGATGATGTACATCGTCTCCGGAAGCGTCGGAGCTTCGCCTTCGCCGGTGATGGAACCGGTGCCGGCATTGAAGTCGAGGGTCACGACCTGGCCGGCCTGCACGCTCACGCGCGCCTGGTCGCCCTGGCCCTCATCGTCGCCGCGGTAGTCGATCATGCCATCCAGGATGATGAACTCGCGGGTCCACCACTCCGAAGTGGAAATGGAGGAGGCCACATACATGCGGAGTTCGCCGGCGGCCGCGACGGTCGCCTTCAGCGTCTTGCCGTCCGCCGTGAAGAGTGCACCCTCCATGGCCTCGTTCCAGCCGCCGAAGCAGTTGCCGATGCCATAGACACGGGCCGGTTCCACATGGACCTTCTCGTTCTTCATGTCGACATGGATGAGGTAGATGCCATCCTCGGCGACGGTGCAGTTGCCGCCCGCCTCGGTGAAGCCGTCGTTGGAGGTCAGGCCCCAGAAATCCTTGCCCCAGGCACGTTCCGGGCTGAACTTGAAGCCCTTGCCTGCGCTGATGTAACGGATGGTCCAGAACTGGGCCTCACTGTTATTGCTGCCGGCGCCCCAGTCGGGTTGGTAGATCACCGGCGTCATCTCCACCACATCGTCGGAATCCCAGTTCCAGCTGCCGAACTCCTCGCCGATCATGTACAGATGCTCCGGATACTTGGATTCGCCGATGAGCACTTCCTTCGTCTCCGGATTGAAGGTCACCTTGTACTGGCCGGGCGCGACGGAGATGTTGCCGCCGGGCTGAACGGCCGTGAAGGCGACACCGGGCTCGGCCGTGAAGCCGTCTTCGGCGCCGTACACGTTCTCGTCGGCCCAGGAACAGTTGTGACGGATCTTGAAACCGCCTTCAATGGCGACGGTCACGCTCGACCACACGCCGTCCTTCTCGGTCATGAACACATCCTTGGACCAGGCATCGCCGTTGATTTCCCCGATGAGGGAATACACGTTGCCTTCGCTCACGGTGATGGTCAAGGCCTCGGTATCGAGTTCCACCTTGTAGAAACCAGCGCCGACCTTGATGTTGTCACCGCCGGCCACGGCATCGAAGGGCTCGCCGAGGGTCAGGAGGGTACCGCCGTAGTTCTCGTCCCAGCCGCCATCCTTGCGCCACTTGAAGTCCGTCTCCCCATTGGCCGTAATGTAAGCGCTCCAGACACTTCCGTTCTGGGTGGCGATGACGTCATTGTCCCAGTCGCCGTTCAGGCCTATGATGTTCCATCCGGTCACTGCCGGCGGTTCAGGACCGGGATCATCACTGCCGCCAATCAGGCCACTCTTGCCGCCGAGGGTTTCGACGACCTTGAACAGTTTGGCTTCCGGATTGACAAGGAGATCATACGCACCGTCGACGGCGACAGCGAGATTCTTGCCGCCGGCGGAGGCCGGATACTCGGTATCCAGTTCGCAGATGAACGGCTCGACGTCGCCTTCGGCACCGAAGTTCTCACCCCATGCCTGGTCCTTGCGGAACTTGAACTGGTCGGTAGCCTTCAGCTCGACACCTTCGGCAACATGCCATTCACCATTGGTGGTCATGGCGATATCCTTGTCCCAGTTCATTTCAAAGCTCTCAATGGCACCGATCACGCTCCAAGGGGAATCCTCGTCGAAACCAGGATAGGTGACGAATGCCTCGAGCACGGTGAACGTACCGGCATCGGTGTCCAGCAGGAGGTCATAGACGCCCTCGGCAGCAACACCCAGGTTCTTACCGCCGGCAACGGCGACATACTCAGTCCCCAGTTCGCAGACGAAAGGTTCAACGTCGCCTTCGCCACCGAAGTTCTCACCCCATGCGTGATCCTTACGGAACTTAAACTGGTCCGAAGGCGTCAGTTTCACGTTGCGGGCAACATGGCGGCCGCCGTCGGTATACATGACGATATCCTTGTCCCAGTTCAAGCCGGCACTGGCGATGGAACCCGTGACGCCCCATGCGGACACATCCTTGAAGTCGATCCAAGGGTTGGACGGGGTGGCGGGCAATTCATAGCCGGAAACGTCACCGGTATTCTTCGAGTCGATGACGAAGTTGGCCACGGCAAGGGTGGCACGGACGATAAAGGAGAAACTGCAGACAGCGCCTTCTTCCATGCCTTCTGCTGCCAAGGCCTTGTTCAAGGCGGACTTGGATACGGATAGGATACCCTCTTCCTTCTCGGAGGCCGCGAGTTCGGTTTCTACAGCCTTGCCATCCACATTGGTAAGTACGATACCGTGTACGGCCTTCTGGATACCTTCAGCGAACTGGGCGGCCGTGTAGTGCACGGCGAGTGCGTTGTCGGTGATTTCATAATCATTGACAACCGGTGCCACGACGTCAGAAGGGTCGAAAATGATCTTGTCTTCTTCTTTCGCGCAGGAGAAAACCGTCAAAGCAGCCAACCCTGCGGCAATAATGGATAATACTTTTCTCATAGCGGGGATCTATTAATAACCGGGGTTCTGTTCGAGGTTGCCGTTGGCGGCGCGGTCGGACTCCAGAATCGGATAAATCCAGCGGTTCTTGTCGGAATCGAAGATGCCCAGACGGATCTCGTCCTGGCGGCGCTGGCCTTCCCAGAGGTACTCGACAGCCTTGTCCTTAAGGATGTCTTCAACGGAAAGGGAGGCCTTGGTAGTGAGGCCGGCACGGTTACGGAGCGCCCTGATATAACCTACGGCAGTAGCATCAGAAGTGGTGCCGCCGTGGAGACGGGCATCGGACTCAGCATAGATGTAGTACATTTCCGGAAGGCGGAAGATGGCAAAATCGGCACTGGAAAGTTTCCAGTCGTCACTGTCGTCACCACCGCGTTTGTACACATATCCGTCGGACCTCATGCTGGTCCACTTCCAGACTCTCCAGCCGGAGGTGGAAATGGAAGCCTTGTAGTTGGGATCCCCTTGGTTGCAGATGAGCAGACGACGGTCACTTTTTTCCGGATCAAAGCCAAGGCCATTTCCATCCCAGTTGACATCGCTGAGAACGGCATCGTTCTCCGTCAGGAATTCAGGATTCAGGTGATAACCGTTCCATTTTTCCGGGGAAACATAATTCACTTCGGTAACACCCAGGTATTTGGCAACGATCTCGTTCATCTCATCGCTGAAAGCACCGCTGCAGAGGGTCGTGGTACCACCCCAGCTCTGGGCCTTTTCAGCATCATATTCAATGGCGAAGATGAACTCATCGTTGGCGCAGGTCTGGCCATTATCGTAAAGAAACAGTTCGCGGTAGTTCGGATGCAGACTGTAGCCATTGTCAATCACTTCCTTGGCGTACTGCTTAGCGTCCTCCCAACGGGCGGTACCTGTGTAGATTTCGGCGTTCAGGTACATACGCGCAAGAAGGGCTTTGACGGCATCCTTGTTGGGACGCGGATACGGAACAGCACCTTTGGCGGGCATGGCGGAATCTTCCTTGAGAAGGTCAAGCAATTGCTTCTCAAGCCAGACGAAAAGGTCGGCGCGCTTGATTTGCTTGGGAAGTTCACCGCCGATATTCTCTTCCAGGGCGAGCGGCGGATTGCCGAACAGGTCCATCAGGATATAGTAGAACATGGCACGGTGGAACGTGGCCTCTGCGCGGTACTGGGCGATGGCATCCTTGAAGTCGGTGTGGCCGCGGAGTTCGAGTTTCTGGTCCGTCGTCTGGAGCAGGTACTCGTTCACCAGGGCAATGCCCTTCATACAGCGGGTATACACGGCGATGAAGGCATTGTTGTCGGCATTGGTCCAGGTGTGATTGGTGATGTCCATAATGTAGGAGTCACCCCAGCCGATATCCTGGGACTTGGTGGGAAGGTCGTTCATCACCATCCATTGGCGGAGAAGTTCGCTCTGGCCGGCGTCATCGAACGAAAGGTCGGAATTGCCTGCGGAGTTCTGGCTGACAAAGTTGTAGTAGGCGTTGATATAGGCAAGGCCGCTGAGATAACTGGCTTGGTCAACGTAGGCATCCTCCGAGGTGGTGTCATAATCGTTCAGCGGAAGCGTATTCAGGTCCTTGATACAGGAGACGAGCGTTGCAAGCGCGAGAACGGTAACGAGGATATTATTGATCTTTTTCATATTCTGTCTCCCATTAGAAGTTGATGTTCAGGCGAACCGTGTACAGGCGGGGACGGGGCATGAAGTTGCCGTCGACGCCGTCCATGTTCGGGAGTTCGGGATCCAGGCCGGAGTAGTTGGTGAAGGTGCAGACATTCTGCACGGAGCCCGCGACGCGGACGGATTCAGCCCACTTCCTGCCCAGTTTGAAGGTGTAACCCAGATTGATATCGTCAATCTTGAAGAAGGAGGCATCCTCCACCCAGAGATCCGAGTATTCCTGGGCGGTCGACATGACATTCTGCCACTCAGGATAGAGGAAGTCCTTGTTCAGGTTATTGACATAGCCCTTGGCGGTAGCATCCACGATGCCGTAGGAATAGGAATAACCTTTACGGACCTTGTTCAGGGCCCAATTGCCCAAAGAACCGTGCCCGTTGATGGAGAAGTCCCAGTTCTTGTATCCAACGTGCGTATTAACTCCGAAGAACATCCACGGCGCGGCGCTCTTGTTGGTGATATAACGGTCGGCTTCCGTGATGTTGCCGTCATCGTTCATGTCTGCAAGCATGTTCATGATCGGGCGGCCTTCGGTGTCATACACTTGCTTATAGAGATAATAAGTGAACGGCGAGAGACCCGTCTTGTACAACGAGCTGTAACCTTCGTTCGAACCCATGGTCGTACCCACGTGTACGCCGGGATAGTCATCGTCGAACTCCGTGAGCTTCGTGATGGTGATTTCCTGGAAAGTGACGTTGCCACCCAGGCTCCAATGCCAGTCACGGGTTTCGATGAGGTTGTAGTTGAGATTGATTTCAACGCCCTGGTTGAGCATATTACCGACGTTGGACATGACCCGGTTGGAGAAGTTGGTGCCCAGAGGGGCGCTCACCTCGTTCAGGAGGTCGAAGGTCTCGCGGCGATAGGCTTCGATGCTACCGGTGACGGTTTCGCCCAGGAAGGCGAAGTCGAGGCCAACGTTGAGGGTTTCCGTGGTTTCCCACTTCAATCTCGGATTATAAGCCTGCGGAGAGAAGGTGGCGTAACGCTGTCCACCCATATCGTACATCATGTTCGGAGAGGTGGAGAAGGAGTATTTCGCCAGATACGGGTAGTAGTTGCTGCCGATATCCTGCTGACCGGTACGGCCCCAACCCAGGCGGAGTTTCAACTGGGACAATACCGCGACATCCTTCAGGAAGCTTTCGTTCTTTATGTTCCAGGCGAAAGCGGCCGAAGGGAAGAGACCCCAGCGGTTCTTCGGGCTGAAACGGGAAGAAGCGTCGTCACGCAGGGTCACTGTGAAGAGGTAACGGTCCAGGATGTTGTAGTTGATTCGGCCGAAGAAGGAAAGCAGATAGTACTCTTTCTTGTCAGATACAAGCGGAGAGTAAATGTCGGCTTCCTGCCAGCGGGGGTCCACATTCCGGAAGTACGTATGGTCGTACTGTACAAAGTTGTGCTGCCAGGAATAACCGGCCATGACGTCGATGTTGGACCAGCCGAAATCATGAGAATAGTCGCCGTAGATTTCGAACACCACGTTGGAGTTGAAATTCTTATAGTCCTCGGCAAGGTCCGGACTGGATGCCTTGGACGAGAAAGAGCCTATCTCGTTGTACTTGCCCCCTTCGGTCTTCGCAATATCATAACCCAGGTTGGCATTGACCCGAAGGTCTTCAAAACCATGGATCTTGTAATCTGCCTGGATGTTGCCGATGGAACGGAGCGTATGGTTCATATCCTTCCATTCGTACAGGTTGGAGAGGGGGTTGGTGGAGGCCATCGTATTCGGGTCACCGGAGGAACCGTACCAGTTCCAGATCACACCGGCTTTCGGGTCGCCCTCCGGGAACACGGTGGGTTTGGTAGGATCGAAGGACAGGGCGTTTCCGATAGCACCGCCGTTGGCCCAGTTGGTCATCTGGTAGATGCCCTTGGCGTTAAACGTGAGGCTGAGATGGTCATCCAGGAACTTCGGAGAGAGGCTCACGTCGAGATTCGCCCTCTGGTTGTTGCCCACTTTCACAGTCGCCTGGTCCAGGTTGTAGCCTGCACTTACACGGAAGGGCAGCCTGCCGCCTCCATAGACACTCACGTTGTGGTCTGTCTGGAGAGCCAGGCGGTAGATTTCCTTTTGCCAGTCGGTGTCGTAAAGCGTGTCCTTGTACCCGAGGAGGGAGGCGGAAGCAGGATAGTTCTTCTTGACGTAATCGGAGTATTCCCCGCTATTCATCATGTTGAAGAACTGATAATTCTGCTTCACGGAAACAGAGCCGTTGTAGTTTACCCTCGGCTTGCTGCCCGTGCCCTTCTTGGTCGTGATGATGATAACACCGTTGGAAGCACGGGAACCATAGATGGCAGTGGCGGAAGCATCCTTCAGGACGGAGTAGCTTTCGATGTCATTCGGGTTCACGGAAGCCAGCGGATTACCCATTCCGGCACCACCGTCGCTGGTGATCGGAACTCCATCGATGACGATGAGAGGGTCATTGGAGGCATTCAGGGAAGCGGCGCCACGGATACGGATGGTGGCGGAGGCGCCAGGCTGGCCGGTAGCCGGCGTCACAAGCAGACCGGCGACCTTACCCATGAGCATCTGGTCCGGAGACGTGACGGCGCCACGGTTGATGTCGTCCGCCTTGATGGCCACGACAGAACCGGTCATATCGCTCTTTTTCACGGTACCGTAACCGATGACCACGACGTCATCCAGAAATTCGGTATCTTCGACGAGGGTGAGGGTAGCCGGCATGCTGCCGGCGGGAAACACCTGTGTCGAATAGCCGATGCAACTGACTTCGACCAGCGTTTCGGCAGAGGGAACGGTGAGGACATACTCGCCGTCCAGGCCTGTGGAGGTGCCATTGTTCGTCCCTTGCTGGAGAACAGTGGCTCCGATCACGGGGCCCTGGGCGTCGACTACCACACCTTTAACCTGGTATCCGCCTTGGGCGAATACGGTCGCGCAGGCTGCGAGAAGCACTGCGATTGCGGTTAATAACCTTTTCATTAGAGTGTAGTTAGTTGATATTTAGTTGGTTGAAACTATTTCTTTCCGATCATTCTCACGCAGAGCGCGCCGACCACCAGGTAGACACCCGCCACGAGCAGCATCGCGGGCTGACTGTCACCGACGAGCCGCAGCACCCCTCCGCCTGTGGCCGCCGCAACGATTTGCGGCAGGCAGATGGTGCAGTTGAAAAGGCCCAGGTAGGAGCCCATGTAGGGACTTCCCTCCAGGGCGTTCGTCAGCAGGGTGAACGGCAGGGCGAGCATCGCCGCCCAGGCGAAACCGATGAGGAAGTAGCTTATGAACAGCGCGTACTGGTTGTGGATGAACATCACCGATGCGAAGCCGGCGGCGCCGATGAGTAGACTTACCACGTAGGCGGTCTTGATGTTCCTGAAACGCGGCAGGACGGTCGCCCACAGGATGGAGCCCACGGCCTGGACGGCGAAGAGCACACCCACCCAGTTGCCCGCGGCCTGGTAACCGGCGGAAGCGGCGGCGCCTTTCACGGCCATGTCCACTCCCCAGCAGTTCACGGCGATGGCGCCGTTGGTGTAATTCCACATGTACAGGAAAGCTGCCCAGCAGAAGAACTGCACCAGGCCCACGGTCCAGAAGGTGGCCGGCGCTTCCTTCAGGAGCTGCATCAGGCCCTTGTCTGACTTGCTTTCCTGCTTCTGGAGGTCGATGCCATGGAATTCGGCATACTCCTTCGGCGGCATCTCCTTCACGCGCAGGAACGTATAGAGGACACACAGGATCAGGATGGCGGCACCCACATAGAAGCTGTAGACCACGCTGTCGGGAACCACGCCTTCCGGCGCCTCGTTCGCAATGCCGATCCAGGTGAAGAAGATCGGGAACAGGTAGCCGAGGAGGGAACCCGCGTTGCACAGGAAGCTCTGGATGGAGTAGGCAGTGGTCTTCTGCTTCTCATTGACCATGTCGCCCACCATCATCTTGAAAGGCTGCATCGCGACGTTGATGGAAGTGTCCAGGAAGATCAGCGAGAACAGGCCGAACCACATCGCCATGTTCAGGCCCAGGAAAAGCCGGGTGGAGAAATGGAGGGAGCCCGCATTCGGCAGGAAGGCCATCACCAGGACGGCGATGACGGCGCCCACGATGAGGTACGGTTTGCGGCGGCCCATCCGGGTCCAGGTGCGGTCGGACCACTTGCCGATGAGGGGCTGGACGATCATGCCCATCAGCGGGGGAAGGATCCAGAAGAACGACAGTTGGTGGGGATCGGCGCCCAGGGTGGCGAAGATGCGGCTGATGTTCGCGCTCTGCAGGGCGTATGCGATCTGGACGCCCAGGAAGCCGAAACTCAGGTCCACCAGCTGACGGAATGTCAAGTCACGTTGATTGCTCATGGTTACTAATCTGCGGTTTTTCGCAACACAAAAATAAAATCTTTCTCCTTCAATTCCCTACGGGAATCGCCCAAGGCCCCCGTTTTGGCGGACGGGCGGTGCGGATTTCGGGACGAACGGTGCGCCGGTTTTGCTTAATCCGGCGGTTTTTGTTAATTTAGCCGTGGATATGAAACGGATCGGTACCGGCTGGCTCATCCATGGTTTCGCCGCGCTGCACGTGGCGACCGTCGTCGTCTGCGCCCTTCTCGGATGGCCGGATTCGGTCATCCTCACCCTTCTCACGATGGTCCTCACGGTCCTGATCTGCCAGCGGCGGGGCCTCACGGTGGAATTCACCGCTGTCTTCGTCGTTCTGGTGAACATCCTGGGCTATGTGCTGGGACGGCTGGGGGCCGAACTCTTCAATTTCCCTTCCGTCATCCTCAACCGCTCGCTCGCGACCTTCCTCACGACCGAGGCCCTGGGCTGGGCGCTCAACCTGTTCGCCCGCACCTATCATCTCCCTTCCCGGAACCGCCGCCCCTGGAAAGAGAACCTGGGCTGGCTCATCTTCGCCGTCGTCGCGGTCTTCGCCCTCCGGGTGTTCATCGAGCTCTTCCTTTTCCGGAAAGGGCCTTTCCAGGGGGTGGATGTCGTTGCGGCCTTCCGGTCCTTCCTGAGCAATTCCCTGGTCCTGCTGCTGATGCTCATCGGCACCCTCCTCTTTATCCGTAGCGGACATAACAGACACTACAGCCTGGACGTCGCCACCATCGGGACCACCCTTTTCATCGGCCTCATCTCTGTCCTCGGCGCCCTGCTGCACACCGTCGGACTCCCCTTCCACTGGACGCCGGCACTGGACCCTGCGCTCCTTTCCCGCAACATCGTCATCGCCCTGCTCGTGGAAATGACCCTGTTCGGCTTCACCTACATGGTCGAATACGCCGTGAACATCCGGCGCGAACTGGGCACCCAGCGGGAACGCCGCCACCTGGCGGAATACCGTTACCTGGCCCTCAAGAACCAGGTGAACCCCCACTTCCTGTTCAACTCGCTGAACATCCTGGATTCCATCGTCCAGGACGGCGAGCAGGAGGAGGCCAGCCGGTATATCCACAAACTGGCCGGCATCTACCGCTACATGCTGCAGCACGACGGGGAAAAGCTGGTCCGGCTGGGCGAAGAGGACACGTTCGTCACCATGTACTTCGACCTCCTCCGGATCCGGTTTCCGGAAGGGCTCTCCGTGGACAAGGACATCCGCCCGGAAGACCTCTCCCGGATGGTCGTCCCCTGCTCCCTGCAGCTCCTCGTAGAGAACGTCACCAAGCACAACGCCATCTCCGCCGCCGCGCCCGTGGTCATCCGGGTGAGGACCGACGGAGCGTTCCTCACCCTGGAGAACAACCGCATTCCCCGTACCTCCCCGCCGGTATCCACCGGCCTCGGGCTCCCTTATATCCGAAAACAGTACCTGGACATCTCCGGAAAGGATATCCTCGTGGAGGAGAACGATGATACCTTCCGGGTCCGCATTCCTCTCCTGTAACGCCATGAAAGCCCTTATCGTAGAAGACGAGCCCCGCGCCCAGCGCGTTCTCGAACATCTGCTCCGGGATGGATTTCCGGAGATTGAGATCATCGGCCTCACCGCTTCCGTAAAGGAAACCCTGGGCTGGCTCTCCCGCAACAAGGCCGACGTCATCTTCATGGACGTCGAGCTCCAGGACGGCAACTGCTTCGACATCTTCGCGGCCGGCCCCGTGGACGCGCAGGTCGTGATGACCACGGCCTACGACAACTACGCCGTCAAGGCCTTCGAGGTGGGTTCGGTGGACTATCTCCTGAAACCGATCGACCGGGAGGACCTGGCCCGGGCCATCGCGCGGGTCCGGGAACGGAGGGACGCTCCCACGGGCATCGACTATGAGAAGGTGCTGGAGGCATTCCGGAACCTGCAGAAGGCGGAGGATCTTCCTTCTGAGGCAGAAGCCCCGCGGGGACAGTTCCGGGAAAAGTTCCTGATCCGCCTCAACGACCGGATCGTCCCGGTCCATGTCCGCGACATCGCCTATTTCTTCTCCGAATCCAAGAACTCCTACATCGTCACCAAGGGAAATGTCACCTACGTGCTGGATGACTCCCTGGACACCATCGAAGGATCCCTGCCGCCCGAGGCGTTCTTCCGCATTTCCCGGGGGGCCATCGTCTCCGAAGACGTCATAGAAAGCGCTTCCCGGCTGCTGGGCGGGCGTCTTCGCCTGACCCTGAAACGCGGCATCGACGCGGAAACGGACCTGACTGTGTCCCGTTCCCGCGCCGACGCTTTCCTTCAGTGGCTCGAAGCCTGACGGCTTATTTCTTTTCCATTACCTTCTTGGCTGCCTCCGCGATGTGCTTCGCATCCAGGCCGTAGGCATCCATCAGGACGGCGGGCGTACCGCTCTGTCCGAACCGGTCCTGTCCGTTGACGAACTCGACAGGAGTGGGGACGGTGCGGGCGAGCACGCCGGCAACGGCCTCACCGAGGCCGCCGGCCATGTTGTGCTCCTCGGCCACGACCACGGCTTTCGTCTTGATGACGGAGGCGAGAAGGGCTTCCTCATCCAGCGGCTTGATGGTGGCCATGTTGATAACCTCAGCGCAAATGCCCTCGGCCTCAAGCAGTTCCGCAGCCTGGAGGGCTTCCCATACGAGGTGGCCGCAGGCGACGATGGTCACATCCTTGCCTTCATTCAGGATCTGGGCCTTTCCGATGACGAACTCCTCGTTCTCGGGGGTGAAATTCGGGACGGAAGGACGGCCGAAACGCAGATACACCGGGCCGACATATTTCGCGGCGGCGATGGTGGCGTTCTTGGTCTGGTTGAAGTCGCAGGGGTTGATCACCACCATGTCCGGAAGGGCGCGCATCAGGGCGAGGTCCTCCATCGTCTGGTGGGTGGCACCGTCCTCACCGAGGGTGATGCCCGCATGGGAGGAGGCGATTTTCACGTTGGTCTTGCCATAGGCGACCTCCTGGCGGACCTGGTCGTAGACACGGCCGGTCACGAACTCGGCGAAGGAGCCGATGAAGGGGACCTTGCCGGTGATGGCGAGACCGGCGGCGGCGCCGACCATGTTGGCCTCGGCGATGCCGCACTGGATGAAACGCTCGGGGAACTCCGCCGCAAAGGCATCCATCTTGAGGGACCCCTTGAGGTCGGCGGTGAGGGCGACGACGCGGCTGTCCGCACGGCCCGCTTCGAGAAGACCCACGCCGAATCCGCTGCGGGTGTCTTTCTTGCCTGTATCGATGTACTTTTTCATGATGTCAATGGTTTAAAAATCACCCAAAGAGGTTTCACCCAACTGCCGGAGGGCGTCCTCGAGCTGCTCGGGCTTCGGGACGGAGCCGTGCCACTTGTGGGTACCGGCCATGAAGTCCACGCCGTGACCCATCTCGGTCTTGAAGAGGATCATCGTGGGCTTGCCGCTGCCCTTGGCCGCCTTGGCGAGTTCGAAGGCCTTGGCGATGGAATCGAAATCGTGACCGTCGGCGACAATGGTGTTCCAGCCCCAGGCTTCCCACTTCGCGGCGAGATCGCCTTCACCGGCCACTTCCTCGACGGGACCGTCGATCTGCTTGCCGTTCCAGTCGGTCATGGCGATGAGGTTGTCCAGCTTGTGGAACACGGCGAACATGCCGGCTTCCCAGATCTGGCCTTCCTCTGATTCGCCGTCACCGCACAGGCAGAAAACGAAATTGTCTTCCTTGTCCAGCTTCTTGCCGAGCGCGAGGCCGCAGGCGGCGGACAGGCCCTGGCCCAGGGAACCGGAGGCCTGGAAGATCCCCGGAAGCTGCCGCCGGATGGACGGGTGTCCCTGCAGGCGGGCGCCATAGGAACGGAACGTCGCCAGCTCGGACACCGGGAAATAACCGGCACGGGCGAGGACGGAATAATATACAGGCGTCATGTGGCCGGCGGAAAGGATGAACATGTCCTGTCCCTTTCCGTCGCGGGTCCACGTGGCCGGATCCTGCTTCATCACGTTGAAATACAGGGTGGTGAGGATGTCTGCGGAGGACATCGACCCGCCCGGATGACCGGACTTCGCCATGCCCACCATCCTCAGGATGTCCCGCCGCACCTGCGTCGAGACTTCTTGGAGTGTTTTGTTGTCGTGCATATGGTTGGTAAC
This sequence comes from uncultured Bacteroidia bacterium, assembly GCA_902778105.1. Lineage (GTDB taxonomy): Bacteria > Bacteroidota > Bacteroidia > Bacteroidales > UBA932 > Cryptobacteroides. The sequence continues at coordinate 67,138 of CACYWN010000003.1, read as the reverse complement.
GTAGTTTTCTCGCGAATCGTACAAAGATAATGATTTTTGCCGACATTCCCTCCCGGTTTGGTACGGATAGTCCTTATTGCCTTATCAGAACAGATGGACGCAGAAACCGATACCGGCGAGAAGGCAGAACAGGAAGGTGCTGATTACCAGCAGCGGAAGCATCGGATCAAGGGCCTTTCCGGTGCGTTTCCACACGCCGCACAGGTGGAGGACATAAAGCGGAAGCGTGGCCACGAAGAGGTAGTGCCACCAGGAGAACATCCGTAACTGGCAGTAAACCAGCATAAGGATCCAACCCAGGACAATCAGGACGGTCTGATAGGCCTTCGCCCTCCGCTCGCCCAGGCGGATAGCCACGGTGACGCGGTTCGCCGCGTCCGTTTCCATGTCCCGTATATTATTGACATTCAGCACACCCACGGAGAAACAACCGATGGCGGCACCGGGCAGCAGCAACCGCCAGAAGAGGGTATGGCTCACCACGAAGTAAGCGCCCAGCACGGCCACGAGGCCGAAGAACAGGAACACATACACATCGCCCAGCCCCCGGTAACCGTAAGGATTGCGGCCCAGGGTGTATTTCATCGCGCCCATGATGGCACCGGCGCCGAGGAGGAGCACGAGGATGGCCGTCATGTCCCACAGCGTGCCGAAGGACAGGAGGGTCATCGCAGTGCCGGAAAGGATGCACAGCCCTACGAACACCCCGATGAGCACTTTCATTTCCCCGATGGTCAGCACACCGCCGTTCAGGCCGTACTGCGGACCTTTCCGGTCGGCAGTATCCGTACCGTGCAGCACGTCCCCGAGTTCGTTGGACAGGTTCGACAGGATCTGCAGGCAGACGGTCGTCAGCACGACGAGTACGGATACCCCGAGATCGACTTTGAAATCAGCCGTGGCAAGCAGGATTCCCAGCAGGACACCGCCTGTGGAGAGGGGCAGGGTGCGAAGCCGCATGGAGGAAACGACAGCACGGAACTTATTCATAGACATACAGGTTATGGATTACAAAGCGCCGGAAGGCGGAACGCAGGAAATACCAGATGGCCATGAAGAGGCCTTTGGAGCGGAGGTCCAGCAGGAAGTCCGCCGCCAGGGTGCGGTCCGGGTCCGGACGCACCGGGCAGGTGCAGGTGATGCCCGGCGCAATGACGCTGGGATAGCCGGCCTTGCGGGCCCGCATGCAGTAGTCGAAGCCGGCAAGCTGGCCGCGGTAGCGGCCGCCGAGCACGCCGAGGCGCCGGTACACGACCTGCGGCACGAGGGCGAACAGGCCGTCGAACACCCGACAGGCGACGGGGATCACCGGGTCCGGCTGCATCAGGCGCCGGTTCCGGCTGAAGCCGCCGCTGACGATGCGCCCTTCCCCGTCCTGGACCGTCCCGACCAGGAGGGCCCGGTCGCCCAGGAAGGACGAATTGTCCAGCAGGCTGTACAGGGCACCGTCCACCGGCATAACCATTCCGTGAAGCCAGATGTAGAAATCCCGTTCCCCGGCGGCGCGCCATGCTTCGTCCAGGTCGGGATGGACAAACACCTCGAACGTGTATTCGTCGGCCGGGATGAGGTCGATCTGCCGCCGGCATTCGGCGACGACGGCCTCGGTGGCCTCGGCATAGATGAGAAGGGCGACGGTTTTCATCAGTCGAGCTTCAACACGGCCATGAACGCGCTCTGGGGCACCTGGACGGTACCGATCTGGCGCATCCGCTTCTTGCCTTCCTTCTGCTTCTCGAGGAGCTTGCGCTTGCGGGTGACGTCACCGCCGTAGCACTTGGCCGTCACGTCCTTGCGCACCTGGCGTACTGTCTCGCGGGCGATGATCTTCGCCCCGATGGCCGCCTGGACGGCGATGTCGAACTGCTGGCGCGGGATGAGTTCCTTGAGTTTCAAGCAGATCTTCCGTCCGAAGTCGTAGGCGTGGTCCTCGTGGATGAGGGTGGAAAGGGCGTCGGCCGGGTCCCCGTTCAGGAGGATGTCCAGCTTCACCAGGCGGGCGGGCCGGAAGTCCGTCACGTGATAGTCGAAGGAGGCATAGCCCTTGGAGATGGACTTGAGCTTGTCGTAGAAGTCGAAGACCACCTCGGACAGCGGCAGGTCGTAGTTCAGCTCCACCCGGTCGGTGGTCAGGTAGTGCTGGCCGATGAGGGTGCCCCGCTTGTCCATGCACAGCTTCATGATAGGACCGTAAAAGTCTGATTTCGAGATGATCTGGGCGCGGATATAGGGTTCCTCGATATGGTCGATGAGGGTCTGCGGCGGAAGGCCCGAGGGATTGTGGACATCGACCACCTCGCCCTTGGTCGTATAGACCTTGTACGAAACGTTCGGGACGGTGGTGATCACGTCCATGTTGAATTCCCGGAACAGGCGTTCCTGCACGATTTCCAGGTGCAGCAGCCCCAGGAATCCGCAGCGGAAACCGAACCCGAGGGCCAGGGAGCTTTCAGGCTCATAGACGAAGGAGGCGTCGTTGAGCTGGAACTTCTCCAGTGTGGCGCGGAGCTCCTCGAACTTGGAGGCGTCCACCGGGTACAGGCCGGCGAAGACCATCGGCTTTACCTCCTCGAATCCGGCGATCGCCTGGTCACAGGGACGTTCCACATGCGTGATGGTATCGCCCACCTTCACCTCCACGGCGGCTTTGATGCCGGAGATGATGTAGCCCACATCGCCGGTACGCACCTCGCCCGTGGGGTTGAGCTTGAGTTTGAGGTTGCCGATTTCCTCGGCCTCGTATTCCTTGCCGGTATTGAAGAACTTCACCTTGTCGCCCTTGCGGATCGTGCCGTTCACGACCTTGAAATAGGCGATGATGCCGCGGAAGGAATTGAACACGGAGTCGAAGATGAGGGCCTGCAGCGGCGCATCGGGATCGCCCTTCGGGGCCGGAACCTTGTCCACGATGGCGTCCAGCACGGCCGGAACACCCTCGCCTGTCCGGGCAGAGACGCGGTACACGTCCTCCGGATCGCAGCCCAGCAGGTCGCACACCTGGTCCGTCACCAGCTCCGGCTGGGCCGAATCCATGTCGATCTTGTTCAGCACGGGGATGATCTCCAGCCCGTGGTCGATGGCCTGGTACAGGTTGGAAATCGTCTGCGCCTGGATGCCCTGGGAGGCATCCACCACCAGGAGCGCCCCCTCGCAGGAAGCGATGCTGCGCGACACTTCATAGCTGAAGTCCACGTGGCCGGGGGTGTCGATGAGGTTCAGCCGGTAGGTCTCCCCGCCGCGGGTGTACTCCATCTGGATCGCGTGGCTCTTGATCGTGATGCCCTTCTCCCGCTCCAGGTCCATGTCGTCCAGCACCTGGTTCTCCATCTCCCGGTCGCTGAGGGTACGGGTCAGTTCCAGCAGCCGGTCCGCCAGCGTGCTCTTTCCGTGGTCGATATGCGCGATGATGCAAAAGTTGCGGATGTTCTTCATAACTTGCAAAGATACGCATTTTCTTGCAGATATCGTGTTTCGCCGCCCGGAGTGCTTTTGTGGTGCCAAAATGGCACCTCAGACGTGAGCGTCGTACTTACAGTCGCGGCTTCTTGACGATCCGGATGATGAGGGAAAGCAGATAGATGATGACACCGTAGAAGACAGGGATCAGGCCGACTTTCATCCCGCTGAAGAAAACGCCGGGGGAAATCAGGTCGAAAATGCCCTTGACCCCGTCTCCCTGGACCATGGAAACCTGCTGCAAGGCCTGGAACATCTGGTACAGGCCGATGAGGTACGTCAGGAATCCGAACACCAGGGCGAAGGATCCGATTTCCTTGATCCAGCGGGGAGCTTTCCAAGCGGCGAAAAAGATGGCGACCAGGAGGACGGTGAGGATAGTCATGTATCCAGCACCTCCTTGCATGAACATTTTAAACATTGGATAACAGTATTTATGGATTTGACATTTTGGGACAAAGGTAAGGGTTGGCCGCCCTTTTCCCAAACCGAAACCCCACGATGAAATGTCAAATCCCCCTTTTCGCACCCGGACTGCGCTGGAAATGCGTTTTTTATGCTACTTTTGCATCAGTCCGATGAATCGTTTTCTGGCCATATCCTATTGGGTGGTTTCCACCCTGCTGGTGGCGGTTGTTCTCACCAGCGTCGGTTACAGTTTCCTGGAATCACTGTTCATCGGGTCGATGTTCCTCCCCGGCGCATTGGCAGCCAAGTACTTTTTCCCGAAGGTGAAGGGCGTCAAGGACACGGTCTTCGTCACGTTGGGAATCTTGGTCGGGGAAATGCTTCTGTTCCTGATCGCTCACTTCATCGTCCTCACTTTCCGGGAGAACCTACCGGCCGGGGTCATGGAATGGCCGGACATTCCTCACATCCTGACCAATCCCGTTTTCATCGCCATCATCCTGACGGCGCTCGCGGCCGGTGGCTATTTCTTCGAATCTTGGTTGGACCGGACGCGCCCCTCCCGACCGGCCCCCATCACGTTCACATCGGACCGGAAACCGGTGACGCTCCCGCTGGAGGAAATCCTGTACGTCGAATCCAACGACGACATCACCACCGTCATTGCGACCGGCGGCCGCCTCTTCCGGAACAAGACTCCCATCTCCCAATGGGAAGCCATCCTGAAGCCCCATTTCCTCCGCATCCATCGGTCCTACCTTGTCAACAAGGAGGCGATCACCCGGGTCGATGGGAACCTCCTCTACGTCAATGACATTGAACTTCCCATTTCCCGCAAGTACAAGGATCTGGTCCTGAAAGCCTGCTCTGGTTCGTGAGCGAATAAGTCCAAAACGGACAAAATATGTGTAGAATGGCCTTGTTTACACATTTTCCGTCCAAAATCACGGAAATCTGTGCAAAACAGCCCGTTTTACACAGATTATGGGGAGGACTCCCGGTCGGGACCGGGAATGACGGAGGCCAAACCCGGAATGACGGCGCCTACCCCTGCAGCCAGTCCAGGAAGGCGTCGGCGCGGGCGCGGGAGACGACGAGGTCCGCATCGACCCGGATGCCGGGCTTGAGGGAGATCCTGAGGCGGCCGCCTCCCCGTTGAGGGAATCCTCTACGTCGAATCCAACGATGACATCACTCCTGTCATCGCTACCGGCGCCTGCCGCTTCCGGAACAAAACGTTCCTATCCCGATGGGAAGCCCTCCTCAACCCCCACTTCCTCTACATCCTTCGATCCTATCTGACCAACAAGACCGCGATAAACCGGGTCAATGGGGACTGCTCTATGTCGACGACATCGAGTTTCCTGTCTCAATCAATGTCACCGAGTTACGTCGACGACATCGAGTTTCCTGTCTCAATCAATGACATCGAGTTTCCTGTCTCACGAAAATACATAGACGTAGTGAACAACGATCACCAATCGGCAAGTTTCCATCGTCGTCCTGTTGCCGTTCCGTCTCCCTCCCGCAGGCATTCAGTCGACCTCTCCCAACCGTTCTGTCGACCTCTCCCAGCCGTTCTGTCGACCTCTCCTCCTCTGACTATATTGTCCTCCGCTGGCCGCATTTGCGGCAAATCCACCATGCAACGCTCTCCGACTGCCGACGCGTCCGTGAAATCCCGGTTTTCGGCCTTTATCCTAGCCGCGTCGGCATGCAGAATACCCTACGGGGCCGCTTTGCCGCAAATGCGGCCGCCCGCAAGACGATAGCCTCCCGGCAGGTGCAAAAATGGCCGGGAATGCTACCGGCGAGGAACTTCAGTCTAGCGGAGGTAACAGAAACACACGAAAACGCGTCCGACGAGGGACTGTAGTCCGAAGGAGATAACAGAAACACGCAATCATGCGCCCGACGAGCGGACCAAGGTCCTGTTTTGTAAGCAAGAAACGCGATTTAGCTCACGAAACGGCCAGGTATCCGGTTCCGTGAACATAAGATTCAGGTTGAATCCGTCGGTGCCGGACGATTTTGCTCACAAGAAAGGAAGGAGCCATGGGTTGCCGGAGAGAATTTGTACAAAAAGGGCCGATTTGCACATTTCTCAGTCGAAACGTCGGAAAAATGTGTGATTTGGGGCATTCTGCACATATTTCGACAATAATGACGGAAATATGTGCAGAAACGGTTATTTTACACATTTATTGGGAGAGACTCCCGGTCGTTCAAGGAAGCCTTTTTCGAACCGAACCGTAATCAGTTCCGATTCTGGATTCTCGTAATTGTTTTCATAGCATTATTGGTTTTATTTGTATATATTCGTTTGTGATTCAACTGTTTCCGCGAGACGAATACAAAACGGAAATCCTTGCCTCCCCAGTTACGGAAAAGCAAGGGCTAAATTATAAGCCATTGATATAGAGCCATTTACAACACCAGCCCGGAAATGACCACAGGAGGGAGTGCCAGGAATGATGACAAGAGGGAATGATGACAGGAGGGAGTGCCGGAAATGACGCGCCTCCCATCAATACCCGTACCGCTTGCGGTAGGCCACAAGGAGGCTGACGCAGAGGATGAGACAGCAAAGGTCGGCCGCGTCCACGGCGAGCCAGATGCCGTCGCCGCCCAGAACGGCGGGAAGCAGGAAGACGAAGCCCAGTTCGAACACGAGATTCCGGATGAAAGACACGGTCGCCGACACCTTCCCGTTCCCGAGCCCCGTGAACCAGGCCGATATGAACAGGTTCACCCCGGCGATGAAGAAGCTGATCATATACAGCCGGATAGCGTGTTTGGTCAGGGCCGACAGTTCCGGATCGTAGCCCACGAACAGCCGCGCCGCCGGACCGGCGGACACCTCCGACACCAGCGTCATCAGGGCGCCGAGCACCAGCAGCAGGATCAGGGAATGCCGCAGCAAACTCCTCAGTTCCTTCGTATTACCAGCTCCGTAATTGTAGCCGATGATGGGCGTCACCGTGATGTTGTACCCGAAGAAAACGGCGGCGAAAATGTAGCCGTAATACAGGAGGACCGAATAGGCCGCCACCCCGTTCTCGCCCATCATCCTGAGGAGCTGGAGGTTATAGCAGATGGCAAGGACGTTGAAAGAGATGTTGCCCACGTACTCGGACAACCCGTTGCTGGAGGCCTGCAGGAGGGGCTCCCGTTCCATCTTCCCGGGCACCATCCGCAGCGAACTGCGGTTGTGGCGGCTGGAAAAATACCACAGCGGGAAGAAGCCGCCCACGCAGCAGGCCAGCATCGACGCGGCCGCCGCCCCGGCGAGGCCCCAATGGAAGACAACGATGAAAAGGGCGTCGAGGGCCATGTTCGTGACCGCACAGACGATGGACATGAGCGTCCCCAGCTGCGGCCGTTCCGCCGTCATGTAAAAGGACTGGAAACACATCTGCAGCATGAAGGCCGGAAGGCCGAGGGTACAGATGGAACCATAGATCACACAGAGTCTTACTGTATTTCCCTCCGCTCCCAGCAGCCTGGCCAGCGGTTCCATGAAAAGGAGCAGCGGCACCATGAAAACCAGCGAGAGGACGATGGTGAAACGGATGAGCATGGAGAAGATGACATCGGCCCGGTAACAGTCGCCCTGGCCCATCGTCTGCGATACCAGCGCCGCCCCGCCCGTTCCGATCATCAGCCCCAGCGCCCCCACGATCATCACGGCCGGCCAGATGATATTGAGCGCCGCGAAGGCCGACGTCCCCACGAAATTGGACACGAACAACCCGTCCACCACACTGTATATGCTCCCCACGAGCATCATCAGGATGCTCGGCACCGACGACCACACCAGCCGCCTGTATCCGTAATGTCCCTGCAGCGCGATTTCCATGGGGCTGCAAAGATAGCATATTTATCCGGGATTCCGGGTCACACAGGACTATCGGCGGGGCCCCTACGAAGAACAGTCACATAAGGCCTGCGGGAAACGATACGGCAACAAACTGATAGCCAGCCAGTTGTAAAACCACACACCGCAACCCCCGGAATTATTCCAGGGGCCTGCGGAAGACCGTCTTGCAAGCAACTATTAATCAGGCGCTTCCGAAGGACCATCCCGCAGGCCAGTAATGCCCGCCTATGGCCAAGGCACTTATCAGAGCCCCCTCCAATACATGCCGGCAAACTAATGTAGACAACCCAGGGAGCCTGGCACCAAACACCTTGTAAACACCTCTTAATCAACGCATCAAAAAACACATGGTACCAAACCCCGTATTTTTCAGAAGGGTTTGGCACGAACCACCTCATAAGTTCCTGACATCCAGCCTATTGCAAAACCATCCGTACCAAACCCCAAAGGTCCGCCACCACCTGCCGGAAAAGCCGGTGTCATTCTTCACCTTTCTCCCTCATCTTGAAACAGGTGCACTGATTCCTTGAGCCGGAAGATGAGTCCGGCTCTGACTTGCACCGTCCCATATTTTTGCATGTTTTTTGTAAGATTGACTTCGGCATGATGACCCTCCGGGACCGCATATCACTGACATGGCGCTATGGGAAAGGCCTTTTCCTGATAGGAGGTGTGTATAACCTGGTGTGCGCCGGATTCCAGTCCGGTGGTTTTTCCTACACGTTTATGGTGGATTCCTTCATCATAAAGACTGTAGTCACGGCCATCATGCTATTCTTGATGAAGCAGTTCAGCGACCGGGATGCCATCTTCTTCTACATCAATCTGGGACTTTCACGAAGAAAACTGCTTGCCAGCGTTATCGTCATCGACTTTTTGGTACTCACCATCCTCATGGCCATCATGCATCTGATCTATGGATAGGCATCGGCTCATCGTGGACAGCGTGGTGGTCCGCTTCGGTCAGAAGACGGTCCTGAGCGGCGGGTACATCACCTCCGAAACAGGAATGGTCACCGGTCTTCTGGGACGCAACGGTGCCGGCAAATCCTGCATGTTCCGGGCGCTCATGGGCGGATTGAAGGTGGAGAATGTCATGGTAAGCATCGACGGGGAACCTGTGGATCGCAGGAAGATCGGCTATTCCATCAAATATCTTCCCCAAGGCCGGCTGATTCCCGAAGGGATGAAACTGCACCGGGCATTCGACCTCTATGGCGTAAACTACTGGACCTTCGTGAACCGTGCTCCCCAGTTCTCCCGGCACTACGATTCTCCCATCCATGAACTCTCCGGAGGGGAAGCCCGCCTGGCGGAACTGTACCTGGTGCTGCTGAGCGACGCTCCTTTCTACATCCTGGACGAACCGTTCACACAGGTCGATCCAGTGAACATCGACGAAGTCAAGGCACTGATCCGGGAACGGAGCGCAGATCATGGCATCATCGTCACGGACCATAACTACGACGCCCTCTCTTCTGTGGCGGACAACCTTTTTGTGATCGCCGACGGCTATACCAGCCCGATCCATTGCCGGGAGGACCTGGTCCGGCACGGTTACCTGCGGGCGGAGGGATAGCGCTATCTTGTCTTAAAGTCCCGACTGTAACTCCCTTTCGATCAGCGGCAAGAGGTCCTCGTCGGCGGGAAGCCAGCGGACGGAGGAGAGTTCGGAAGCGGACAGCCAGCGGGCGGCCTCATGCTCGTTCAGGTGCAGGGCCTCGCCTTCCAGCGAGCACATAAAGCAGTGAAGGGTCAGGTGGAAGGCGGGATAGTCCCACTCCACGGTACGGAGGAAAGAGTCGATCCGGATGTCGGCGGAGAGTTCTTCCCGGATTTCCCGTACGAGGGCTTCCTCCCGGCTCTCCCCCGGCTCCATCTTCCCACCGGGGAATTCCCACCAGTCCTTCCAGTCGCCGTACCCCCGCTGTGTCGCGAAGATGCGGTCCCCCTTGCGGATGATGGCCGCGACGACTTCGATGCGCTTTCGCGGAGTTTCCGGCACAGGAACGGCTTTCCCCTTTGCATCAGGGGCCTCCTGCGCCGCCGCGCGGCTCCGACTCACGAGGATCACGCCGCCCACGATGAGCACCGTAGCGAGGCATTTCTGCCAGGTGAAAGTGTCCAGGCCGGCCCAGATGCTCACGACGGCCGCGATGATGGGCTGCAGGTAGGAATACATGCTCACCAGCGTGGGACGTAAGTGTTTCTGGCCCACGGGGATAAGGAAATACGCCACGAAAGTGGCGAAGAAGACCAGGTAGCCGATCTCCCAGCGGACATTCACCGGAATGGCCGCATAGTCCGTCTCAACGAGCCCTTTCGCCGAGAACGGCAGGGCCAGCAGCAGGCAGAATAGGAATGCCCACTTCATGAAGGTCACGACGCTATACTTGGCAATGAGCGGCCGGAACTTCCCCAGATACAGGGCGAAAGTGAGGCTGTTCACCAGCAAAAGAATGATACCCAGGGGTTTGCTGGTCGATGCGCCCCCGGCATGGACCGAATTCAGGATCAGGAAGATGACGCCGGCCAGGCTCAGGGCCACGCCGCCCGCCTTCTTGCCCGTGATGGGTTCTTTCAGGAAAATATACGCGAAGAACATCGTGAACACCGGTCCCAGCGTGCTCAGGATGGCCGTGTCGATGGCGGTTGCCATGGGGATGGCCAGGAGGAAGGCCATCTGCGTCAGGAACAGGCCGAAGAACCCGGCGAGGGCGATCTTCGGCAGGTCCCCCTTCTCCACTTTCTCCCGGGGCATCAGGAGGGACAGCAGCCAGAACAGGGCCGACGCCCCCAGCGCCCGGAAGGTGAAAAGCACCACGGGCGACACGGCCTCCGAATTCGCAATGTCCTTGCAGAAGACGATGTTCAGGCCGAAAATCGTATAGGCCCCCAGCGCAGCGAGGTGACCGGTCAGTTTTCCCGTATCCATCGGCATCCAAAAAATCGCGGGCAAAGATACGACTTTCCCCGCGATTTGCAATCGTTTCCGTTCCACCACCTGGGCGTCAGATTTTCCCAAAGGCCTGGTCCAGGTCGGCAATCAGGTCATCCACATGCTCCGTGCCGATGGACAGGCGGATGGTGCTCTGGAAGATACCCTGGTCCGCCAGTTCGGCCTCCGTGAGCTGGGAATGCGTCGTCGTGGCGGGATGGATGACAAGGGACTTCACGTCGGCCACGTTGGCCAGGAGGGAAAAGATTTCCAGCGAGTCGATGAACCGGTAGGCCTCCTCCTTTCCGCCCTTGATCTCGAACGTGAAGATGGACCCGCCTCCGTCCGGGAAATACCGCTGGTAAAGGGCATGGTCGGGATGGCCGGGGAGCGAGGGATGGTTGACCTTCGCCACCTTGGGGTGCCGGGACAGGTATTCCACGACCTTCAGGGCATTGGCGACATGGCGCTCCACCCGCAGGGACAGGGTTTCCACGCCCTGCAGGAAGATGAAGGCACTCACCGGAGAAAGGGTGGCACCGGTATCCCGGAGCAGGATGGCCCGGGCTCGGGTAATGTAGGCGGCCGGCCCGACGGCGTCGGCAAAGACAATCCCGTGGTAGCTGTAGTCGGGCTCCGTGAACTGCGGGAACTTGCCGGAGGCCTTCCAGTCGAACTTGCCGGAGTCCACGATGACTCCGCCGATGGCCGTTCCGTGCCCGCCGATGAACTTGGTGGCGGAGTGGACGACGATGTCGGCACCGTATTCGATGGGCCGCAGCAGGAAGGGCGTCGCGAAGGTATTGTCGATCACCAGCGGGATCCGGTGCCGATGGGCAATCTCCGCAACGGCTTCGATGTCGATGAGATTGGAATTCGGGTTGCCGAAGGATTCGATGAAGATCAGTTTGGTCTCGGGCCGGATGGCCTTCTCGAAATTCGACAGGTCGGACGGGTCCACGAAGGTGGTCGTCACCCCGTAGGGGACCAGCGTGTGCTCGAGCAGGTCATACGTGCCGCCATAGATGGTCTTGGCCGATACGACATGGTCCCCCGCGCGGGTGATGTTCAGGATGGCGTATGTGACGGCGGCCGCGCCGGAAGCGACGGCCAGGGCGCCCACGCCTCCTTCCAGGGCGGCGATCCGCTGCTCCAGGACGTCCTGCGTGGAGTTCGTCAGGCGGCTGTAGATATTGCCGGGATCGGTGAGGCCGAAGCGCGCGGCGGCATGCTCGGAATTATGGAAAACATAGGAGGAGGTGAGGTAGATGGGGACGGCGCGGGCGTCGGATGCCGGGTCCGGATGCTCCTGCCCCACATGGAGCTGAAGGGTTTCGAAGTGGAGTTTGTGCGTGCTCATGATCAGTTCGTTTTATTTCTGTCTGCAAAGGTAGAGCACGCAGACATTTCAAACAAGAAAACGCGAAAATTAGCAGGAATCCTCCAAAAATCAGTATATTTGTAGAAGAATCAGTTATTCTGACATCTTTGACGCCCCCTTTAGCAGAAGAATCCACCATGACCGAATCCCTGGACAAGACCGACATCGCCATCCTGCGCATCCTGCAGGAGAATGCCCGCATCACCGTCAAGGACCTCGCCCTGAAGGTCCACCTCTCCCCTACACCCGTCTTCGAGCGGATGCGCCGGCTGGAGTCCGGCGGCTATATCCAGCGCTATACAGCCGTCCTGAGCCCCGCGCGCCTGGGACGCGGCTTCACCGTCTTCTGCAGCGTTCGGCTCCGCCGCATGGGCAAGGACATCGCCCACGACTTCGTGTCCCGCGTCCGGGACATCCCCGAAGTGGCGGAATGCTACAACATTTCCGGAGACTTCGACTATCTCCTGAAAATCTACGCCCCCGACATGCAGTATTACAATGATTTCATCATCAACACCCTGGGCACCATCGAGAGTCTCGGATCCATCCAGAGCTGGTTCGTGATGAACGAGGTCAAGAACAGTTTCGGCCTGCCGGCCTCCTGCATCGGATAAGGATCAGATCAGGAGTATTTATGGCACGTGTTTGGCAGTGAGTCGGAACGCAATGGACGGGACGGAACAGGTATTCAACCAGATTGTGAAGGAGTATAGCGAGCGTGTGTACTGGCACGTCCGCCGGATCGTGAATTCCCACGAGGACGCCGACGACCTGGTGCAGGATATCTTCCTGAAAATCTGGACGGCGCTTCCCGCCTTCCGCGGGGAGGCACAGGTATACACATGGGTTTGGCGCATTGCCACGAACGAGGCGCTGAACTGGCTCCGGCGGGAAAAGGTCCGGGCTGCGCTGCGGTTCACGTCCATCGATGCGGAGATGGAGCGGCGCATTGACAGCGACCCGTTCTTCAACGGGGATGCGGCGGAGCGCAAACTGTCCAAGGCCGTGGCGCGGCTCCCCGAGAAGCAGCGGCAGGTCTTTGTTCTCCGGTATTATGACGAGATGCCCTACGAGGAAATGTCCGAAGTGCTGGGCACTTCCGTGGGTGCGCTCAAGGCTTCCTACCATATCGCGCAGGAGAAGGTGCGCACCGCCCTGGGCGGGGAAACCCTTTTTGACGGAACGGATTAAACTTTCAAACCGGCTTGGTGTCTAAGGCAATGTCTATGAGCAAAAGGAACGATATCTCCACACCGGAAGGCTACTTCGAAGGGCTGCAGCAGCGGCTCTCCGGAATTCCGGCCCGTCCGGTCCGGGTGAGCCCGGTCCGGCGCCTGGCTCCCTATGCAGCCATCGCCGCCAGCATGCTCCTGGCCGTGACGCTCGGCAACGCCCTCCTCCGCAAGACGGCCGTCCCGCAGGAGAACGATGGATGGACCTACCTCTCCTATCTCGCCTCCGCCCTGGATCCGGACGGAGCGGCCCTTGTCGACGAGGCCACGTGGGAGGAAGAGGAAGGCCCGTACGCAGAGGATATCGTCAATTACCTGCTTGCAGACGGCATTACCGTTGATTATTTAAATTATGTAAACTATGAAGAAGGTTATTAGCATCCTGTGCGCCCTGACCATCCTGGCGGCAGGCGCCTTCGCCCAGACGCAGCCCCAGCGCGGCGGACACGGCCAGCGGGGCCGCGACAACGGCTGGCGGGAAAGGGTCCGGGCCGAAAAGGTTGCCTTCCTGACCGAGGAAATCGACCTGACCGAAAGCGAGGCCCAGGTTTTCTGGCCCATCTACAACGAAATCCAGAAGGAACAGCGCGAGTCCTTTGAAGCCGTGAGACAGGCTTACGACGCAATGGCGAAAGGACTTGAGGAAGGCAAGACCGGCAAGGACATGGAAAAGCTGGTGAAAGCCTATGTCGATGCCAAGGACCAGAACGACGGCGTCGAAACCAAAGCCCTCAACAAGCTGCTGAAGGCACTGCCGGCCGAAAAGGTCGCCCGTTACTATGTGGCTGAGGAAAAATTCCGCCACCAGCAGATCGGCCGCCTCGGAAACGGCAACTTCCCGAGCTTGCAGATGAGCGAGGAACAGAAGGAGAAGTGGAGGGAGCGCAGCGAACAGATGAAAGAGCGCTTCCGCGACTGGACCGGCCAGAACAAGGACGGCGAGCAGTAACTCAGTCGATGAACTGACCGTCCCGCATCACAAGCGTCCGGTCGCACAACTCCGCGAGCGAGGGATCATGGGTCACGATGACCACCGTCTGGCCCAGGCGGTCCCGAAGGTCGAAGAACAAACGGTGGATCTCTTCCTTGGTCCGGCTGTCCAGGTTGCCCGACGGTTCGTCGGCGAACAGGATGGCCGGATCGTTTACGAGGGCGCGGGCGATCGCCACCCGCTGCTGCTCGCCGCCGGACAATTCCGACGGCTTATGGGACAACCTTTCCGAAAGGCCCACTTCGCCGAGTAGGCGGCGGGCCTTTTCCCTTGCCTGCGGGGCGGAAGCCCCCCCGATGAGGGCCGGAATCATCACATTCTCCAAGGCATCGAACTCGGGCAGGAGATGATGGGCCTGGAACACGAAGCCGATCCGGCGGTTCCGGAAGGCAGACAGTTCCTTCGACCCCAGATGCAGGACGTCCGTCCCGTCCACCAGCAGCGTTCCCGCATCCGGCGTGGACAGGGTTCCCAGAATCTGCAACAGGGTGGACTTCCCGGCACCGGAAGCGCCCATGATGGCCACTACCTCCGACTTATCCACCTGAAAATCAACACCCTTCAGCACCTTCAGCGTGCCGAAGCTCTTTTCAATTCCCTTTGCCTCGATGATCATTTCCTACCTGCTTTCGGGAGCGGGATGGGACATCCTGAAACCTGTGGCCACCCTCGGCCGCATAAGAGGGAGGGGCCCGAAGACGGCGCAAGACGGCTTTGGGAGGGGTCGCGTAGCGACGGTTTCAGGATGTCCCATCCCGCTCCCCGTTTGTGCAAAATTAAGGAAAAATCACCGAACCATGGTTGTATTCGGAAAAAAAGTGCTATATTTGCCGTCCGCAAGTCTCGGGTAGGCTTGCCTAACGCATTAACAAACAAATAAAAACAGATTCACAATGGCTGTTAAAATCAGACTCCAGCGCCACGGAAAGAAGAATTTCGCATTCTTCCACATTGTCGTGGCTGATTCCCGTTCCCCGCGTGACGGACGTTTCATCGAGCAGCTCGGCTCCTACAATCCGAACACCAACCCTGCCACCATCATCCTCGACGGCGAGAAGGCCCTGAAGTGGCTGAGCGTCGGTGCCCAGCCCACGCTGACGGCCCGCCGCATCCTCTCCTACGAGGGTGTCCTCCTCCGCAAGCACCTCCAGGACGGTGTCGCCAAGGGTGCTCTCACCCAGGCTCAGGCCGACGAGAAATTCGCCGCCTGGAAGGCCCAGCAGGACGAGAAGATCGCTGCCAAGAAGGCCGGCCTGAAGAACGAGGCCATCGCCAAGGCGAAGGAAGCCAAGGCCGCCGAGGCCAAGGTCAACGAGGCCCGCGCCGAAGCGATCGCCAAGAAGAAGGCCGAGGCTGAGGAAGCTGCCCGCAAGGCTGCCGAAGAGGCTGCCGCCGAGGCCGCTGACGCCGCCGAGACCCCTGCCGAATAATGCAGAGAATCGCGCAGGTACTGAAATCCAACGGCCGCGAAGGCGAACTCCTCGTGGGTTTTGTCGGCATGGCGCCGGAGGATATCGACCTTGAGGAACCGGTGTTCATCGAATTCGATGGATTGCCGGTTCCCTTTTATTTCGAGTCATTCACGCCCCGCGGCAATACCCGCGCCCTGGTGCGCCTGACCGGCGTCCGGAACCTGACGGACGCCGAAGAACTCGTCGGCCGCGACGTCCTGGCCGAGGACGACCTCTATGAGGATGACGAAGAAGATCTCACCGGCTGGACCCTCCTGGATGCCGATGGCACGGAGGTCGGGACCGTCACGGCTCACGAAGACATCCCCGGCAATCCCTGCATCTGGGTGGAAACCGGTCACGGGGAAGTCCTTGTTCCCCTCCGCGAGGAACTCGTCCTCCACGTGGACGAACAAAAAGAAACCCTCCGGATGGAAATTCCAGAGGGGCTTCTGGATTTGTGAATCCAAAAGGGGTCTTCGATTAAATGTAATTAGTGTGCGTAGCCGGCAAGCCTCGCGATGAGCGGGGCGATTTCGGCGTTATCCCTGACGGTACTGAATTCCTCCGCGCAGGCGCCGATGACATACAGGCCCACCGGAGAACCGGAATGGGAGCCGAAGCTCCACTGGTAACCGGCGATGCGGTCCACGGAACGGACCATCTCGGCGACCAGCCGGTAGTTCTCCGAATACAGGTTGGATTCGCTCAGATTGCGGTCGCCGCCCTTGCCGAAAGTGCGGTCGTAGACCTCCTTGAGCTGCAGTTCCATCCGCTCGCTCACCTCAGCGACACCCCAGAGACCCAGGTTCTCGGCAAAGAACGCCTTCACCGCATCCCAGGTAGGGGCCTTGAACGGCTTGTCTTCCGGGAAGAAGGCTTCGCGGAACTTCTCCGTAACCGCATCGACGGAAGCGTGCTGACCGGAGAGCAGGTCCGGATGCATCTCGTAGCGCCCGCTGCCCAGCATGAGTCCGCCGGTCTCATGGTCGGCCGTGATGAGGATCAGGGTTTCCTTCGGATAGCGCTTCAGGAAAGCGAGGGCGAGGTCCACGGACTGGGCCAGGTCGTTCACTTCCTGGAAGCAGGTGGCGGCGTCATTGGCATGGCCGGCGTAGTCCACCTTGCCCCCCTCGACCATGAAGAAGAAGCCTTTCTTTCCGTAGCGGGATTCCAGGTAGCGGATGCCGGCTTCCGTGAAGTCGGACAACTGCGTGTCATCCTCCTTCCGGTCGATGGCATAGGGAAGGGAGTCCTCCGCCTTGCCGCTCAGGCACACGACGCGCTCCTTGGTAAGGTCAAGGCCACGGATGGCTTCCGCACCCTTGTACACGGCGATGCCGGCGGAATCGGCCTTCTGCTCGAACAGGGCGGCATCGTGACCGGAACCGCGGTCCGTCAGGAAGGTGGAACCCGCCATGAAGTCCACGGGGGAAGCAATCATCTGGATGGAGATCTCCTCGTAGCTGCTGCGCTTGTCGGTGTGCGCCACGAAGCTGGCCGGCGTGGCGTGGTTCACGCCCACGTTGGTGGCGACGCCCGTGCCGAAACCGGCCGCATGGGCCCATTCCGTCAGGTTGCTGACCGGATTGCCGTCCGGGTCCACCCCCACGACGCTGTTGTTGATCTTTACGCCCGACGCCAGCGCGGTGCCCGCGGCCGAGGAATCGGTGACCAGGGAGTTGGCCGAGACGGTCGTGATGAAGTTCCGCACCGGGAACTGGCTGAAATTGACGGTCCCCAGACCGTTCGCCTCGTTATAGAGGTTGGTGCCGATGACTTCGTTGACGCCCATTCCGTCGCCGATGAAATAGAACACATATTTCACCTCCGGCTTGGAGGTGCATCCGGCGACGAGCAGGGAAAGGAAAAGGAGCTGGCAAAAGCGTTTCATGGATATCTGTTTACGTTAAATCAAACCTCCGTTCACTTCGTAATCGGCCTTCACGTCCTCGTAGAAGGCGGCTGCGGACGTTTCCATGTACGGCGCGAGCCAGAGGAGGCCGATACCCAGGGTGAAAATGCACAGGATGCCCCAGCCGATGAAACTCAGGTACAGCCAGAACAGGTCGAACTTGTGCCCCTTCATCATCGCACGGCTGCGGTCGATGGCGTCGTTCGCCGAGAGTTCCGGATTCTCTTCCAGGATATAGGGGGTCATGGCATAGGAGAACGCCTTGACAATGCCCGGGATGATGAAGAGAAGGGTCCACAGGACGATGAAGATCTGCATCAGGAGCATGCCCCACACCTTGTGCCAATAGTTCCGGAACGCGACATCGACCATATTCGAAGTCACACGGTTGTCCCCGTTGCGGAGCAACTTGAGGAAAGCGACGTAGAGGCCCACCGTAAACACGTTGTACAGGAAGACCTGCAGCAGCGTCCCGAGGGAACTCCAGGAAGTCATCTCGGAATAGAACGCCATCATGCCGGTGATGTCGCCGGAAGATGCGCTCGAAAGGATGTCTTCCATCCCTCCGCCCTGCATCTTGAGGAGTGGAATCTCGGCGGGGAGGACGATGGCGGCGGTGACAAAGAGGAAAATGACCGTCGCGAGGACGGCGGGGGCCCAGTTGCCCTTCAGGGCGGCAAGGGCGGCGTTCTTGTAGTCGGCGTTCGTTTTCATGGCAGGGTCAATAGGTTTCGACGAAATGGAACATGAGGTCGTCCAGGCAGCAGTAAAGCGGCAGGTCCGGCCGGTTCGATTCCAGGGAGAAGTCCAACGCGTCCGCATCCCCGAAGGAGGAAAGGTCCACTTCCGTCCATCCTTCCAGGATATGGGTACCGTCCACCAGCTTCAAGGATTTGCTGCCCAGGGCTTTCCCGTTCAGGAAACCCTTGACCGTCAGGGTCAGATGGTCGTTCAGTCCGAAGGGCCCGTCGGCAAGGCCGGTACCGTACCGGGAGGCCTGGACAACCGCCTGTACATTCTGTACATAGACGCTGAGCGGCGAGCAGGAAGAGTTTTCGTTCGGGATGTCAAAGGTGATGGCGTGTTCCGGCATCAGGGTAGAGAGCGTGTCGTGGAAGACGGCATAGGCCAGGGTCCCGTCCTTGCCGCCCTTGTCGAAGACGGCGAGCCTCGAAAGTTTCCGGTCCGGAGCCGCCAGCGAATCCACGCCGATGCACATCGCGAACCCGCCGACCAGGGAACTGTCCTTGCCCACGGTGGTATGGTGGCAGAGCGGTCCCAGGGACAGGTATTTGGTCACGGAAACGGTATCTTTGCCTCCGTCAAAGAAGGTGGCGAGGAAATCGTCAATGTCAACGGCATAGTCAGGTTCGTAATGGACGATGACGGTCGTTTCATAGTGGCTGCTTCCAGCCATGTTGCCCAGACATCCGCATGTGAGCAGGGAAAGGGCGCCGAGCAAGGCGCCTCGAATCATCATTTTTCGCTTCATAGTACAAAACTACACATTTTTTTGTAAATTTGTTCGATTGATCAACCAATTAAAAGCGAACAACATGTCCACGACCCTCATCATCATCCTGGCCATTGCGGCCGCTCTCGTGCTCTGGGGCATCGGCGTCCAGAACAAACTCGTGCAGAGCGACGAACTGTGCAACAACGCCCTCAAGCAGATCAATGTCCAGCAGGTCAGCCGGTACGATGCCCTCCAGGCGCTCGTGAAACTCACCCGCGAGTATGCCTCCTACGAGAGCGAGACGCTCCAGAAGGTCATCGAAATGCGTCGGATCACCGCCTCCCCCAACCCGACCGTGGAAGACATCAACGCCAACGAGGCCGCCCTCCAGGCGATGAGCGCGAAACTGATCGCGGTCGCCGAGCAGTATCCCGACCTCAAGGCGAACCAGACCTACCAGCAGACGATGGCTGACATCAAGCAGTATGAGGAAAACGTCCGCCTCGCCCGCATGACTTTCAACGACACCGTGACCAGGTACAACAACCAGGTCCGGATGTTCCCGGGCTCCGTGGTCGCCGGCATCCTCGGTTTCGCCAAGCGCGAGTATCTCGCCGAAGACGCCTCCAAGAAGGACTATCCGGTCATTTAAGCGATGAGAAGGCTCTTTCTCGGCGTGCTGGCGGTATTCGCCGGCACTTTGGCCGTATATGCCCAGTCCATCCGGGACGTCGACGTCCGGGTGGAGCTGAATCCCGACGGGTCGGGACGGGTCACCCAGGTATGGGATGTCACCGTCGTGGACGGGACCGAGTGGTACATTCCCATCGACAACCTCGGCAAGATGTCCGTGTCCGACTTTTCCGTCAGCGAAAACGGGGAGACGTTCGTCAACGAGGGACGCAGCTGGGATGTGCACCGCTCCATCGGAGAAAAGGCCGGACGCTGCGGCATCGTCTCGAAGCACGACGGCGTGGAGCTGTGTTGGGGGCAGGGTTCGTATGGACCCCACGTCTGGACCGCACAGTTCACCCTGAACGGACTCGTGCAGTCTTTCTCCGACGCCGACGGCTTCAACTTCCAGTTCGTGAACCCCGGCCTCGTGGCTCCGCCGCAGCATGTGAAACTGACCATTGTCAATGCCACAGGCGGCCCTGGATGGACCTACGACAACACGCGCGTCTGGGGCTTCGGCTCCTATGGCAGCATTGATGTCACGGACGGACAGATCGTCTACGAATCTTCCGAACCCTTCTCCTACGAGAGTTCGGTAATCGCCCTCGTCCGCTTCGAGAAGGGGCTCTTTTCCCCCACCGTCAGCCGGGACATGACGTTCGACCAGTTGAAGGAACGCGCCATGGAAGGCAGTTCCTATGGACAGGACAGCTGGCTGGAGAAACTGTTCCTCGCTTTCTTCGCCCTGCTTTTCGGCGGCAGCATCTTCGCCCTCATCCGCGCCTGGGTCCTCTCCGCCCTGGGCTACAAGTACAAGAAGTCCATGTACGGCAAGACCAAGATCACGGAGTGGTACCGGGAGGCCCCGATGGACGGCAACCTGTTCGCTTCCAGTTTCGTGCTGGACAACGGATGGCGGTTCCCGACCGGGCAGAATTCCTCGAAGGGCCTGATCGGCGCCTTTTTCCTGCGATGGATCCTGGACGGGAAGGTCAAGGTACACACCGATTCCCGGAATGAGAAGCGGGTGAACCTGGACTTTTCCCTGGAACCCGACATCCAGGACGATGTCGAACGTGCCCTGTACAACATGGCCCGCGAAGCCAGCGGCAGCAATTACCTCCTGGAGTCCGGCGAGTTCGAGAAATGGTCCGAGCGGAACTTCAAGAAGATGACCGCCTGGCCGCTCCGCGCGAAGGCCCGTGGCCAGGGGTATCTGCACGACAAGCACTACTTCGCCCACGGGACGACCACCAATGACGACGGTGCCCGCGAAGCCAGACACGTCGTGGAGTTCAAGAACTTCCTCAACGACTTTACCCTCTCCAAGGAGCGCACGGCGGGTGAGGTGGGTCTCTGGAAGGACTACCTCGTCTTCGCCCAGCTGTACGGCATCGCGGACAAGGTGGCCTCCCAGTTCCAGAAGCTCTATCCCAAGGAGTTCCAGGAAGTGGCCCAGTCCGTGGGCGTGGATCCGAGCGTGATGATGCGGACCATCCGCCTGAACAACAACATGTCCGCTTCCGCCATCAACCGGGCCGTGTCCAAACAGCAGGCCGGCAGCATCCGCGGCACTGGCGGCCACACCTCCTTCGGCGGTGGCGGCGGCTTCTCCGGCGGCGGCTTCGGCGGCGGCAGCCGGTAATGACGGCCCCTGTCAAGACCTCTACGGTCTTTTGACTACAGCAGTTTCTTGACCAGCCGGAACAGTTTGTAGGGCATATAGCGGAACTGGAGGTCGATCCAGGTGGGCGACTTCACGACAGAACGTTCATGGCTGAAGGCCAGGAAGGAGCGTTCGGCGTGATAGGAGCCCATGCCGGAGTTGCCCACGCCGCCGAACGGGATGTTCGGATTGGCGATGTGCATGATCGTATCATTGATGCACGCGCCGCCGGACGTGGTCCGGCCGATGATGTCCCAGCCGTCGGATCCCTTGCCGAAATAGTAGAATGCCAGCGGTTTTTCGCGGCCGTTCACAAAGTTGACAACCTCCTCCCGGTCCTTGAAAGTCAGGATCGGGAAGATGGGGCCGAAGATTTCCTCCTGCATCACCGGCGCATCGGGAGAGACCTTGTCCAGCAAGGTGGGCTCAATCCAGCGCTTTTCACGGTTGGAACGCCCTCCGGCGAGGATTTCGCCGTCCTTGAAATAGCCGGTAAGCCGGTCGAATGCCGCGTCCCTGACGATATGGACGAACTTGTCAGAGAGCTCCGTCCCTTCGGGATAGAGGCCGGCGAGCTCCTTCTTGAATGCATCCACGAATGCTTCTTTGATATCCTCGTGCAGGAACAGGTAGTCCGGGGCGATGCAGGTCTGACCGCTGTTGAGGCACTTGCCCCAGGCGATGCGGCGGGCGGCGATGGTGAGGTCCGCATCCTTGTCCACGATGCACGGACTCTTGCCGCCGAGTTCCAGTACCAGGGGCGTGAGGTACGGCGCCTGGGCGGCCATCGCGATCTTTCCCAGCGAGGGACTGCCGGTCAGGAACACCAGGTCGTAGCGGTGCCGGAAGAGCTCCCCGTTCACTTCGCGGTTGCCCTGGACCACGGCCACGAAATCTTCCTCGAAGGTATCCTTGACAAAGTCCTCCAACACCCTGGACACATCCGGCACATAGGGAGACGGTTTCAGGATGGCCGTACACCCGGCGGCGACAGCCCCCACGAGCGGGTTCAGCAGCAGCTGTACCGGGTAGTTCCAGGGCGACACGATGAGCGTGCAGCCGAGAGGTTCGCGGACGATGTAGGAGGAAGACGGAAGTACCGCTGGCGGTGTAGGCCTGGAGCGGCGGCGCGCCCATCGGCGTACCCTCTTGTTCGCCTCCCGGATTTCTCCGTACACGAGGCCGATTTCGGTCATGTAGGCCTCCTCGTAGCTCTTGTGGAGGTCGGTCCAGAGGGTATCGCAAAGGGGTTTTTCCCACTTGCGGAGCCCTTCCTGGAATTGTTTGAGCTGGAACCGGCGCCAGTCCACGTCGCGCGTGACGCCGGTCGCGAAGAACGCCCGCTGCCGGCGGACCAGTTCTTCGATGCGTTCGGGGGTGGTGTTTTCGATGGGCATAGGTTATTGAATGATTCCTTTATGGTCCTCTTCTCTTTAACCGGATAAAGGTAAGCAAAAGAATTCGGATTCCTATAAAAACGGTACCCCTTGCCGCCACCTTTTCCAGAAATAACTGTCAATCAGCATTTTAATAAACCGCCAACGGCAAAGGGTACCACAATTCGTACCCCTTGCCGCCACGCTAATAATAAGTGATTGATATTCAGAAAATTGCAAATCCCGTTGCGGCAGAGTCCACCAGTACCACAGGGCCCTGGCGGGGTAAACCTTACAGGTAATCCTTCGTCACAGACGCCGGGCAGTGCAGGCAGCCTTCGGGGGTTCCTTCGTAAATGACGGTGCCGCCGTCCTCGCCGGCGCCGGGACCCAGTTCGATGAGCCAGTCGGCGCTGCGGATGACGTCCAGGTTGTGTTCGATGAGCCAGACGGTGTTGCCGCGGTCCACCAGGGAGTCGAACAGGCGGAGGATGTGCCGGATGTCCTTCGTGTGAAGGCCGTCGGTAGGTTCGTCGATGATGAAGATCTTACCCTCCTCGCCCAGGTAGGAAGCCAGTTTGAGCCGCTGGAGTTCGCCGCCGGAAAGGGTGGAAAGCGCCTGGTTCAGATGGAGATACTGTAGGCCGACATCCCGGAGGGGTTTGAGTTTCTGCTCGATGACCGTCCCGGCGAAGAAGTCCGATGCCAGGCGGACGGAGAGGTCCATGACCTCGGCGATGTTCAGAGATTCCTTCACCCCTTCGGGGCTCGGAATGACTGTGGAACCTTCGGGGCTCGGAATGACAGCGGAACGCTTGAGTTTATAGGCCAACGCCTCCGGAGCGTAGCGCAGGCCGCCGCAAGCCTCGCAGGTGGTCTCGATGGCGTCCATGAAGGCCATCTCGGACACGATGACGCCCTTGCCGCCGCACACGGGACAGGCGCCCTTGCCGTTGAAGGTGAAGTATTCCTCCTTCATCTTATGGGCCTTGGCGAAAGCCTTGCGGATATCGCCCGCCACTTCCATGTAGGTCGCCGGGGTGGACCGGAGGCTTACACCGATGCTCTTCTGGCTGATGTACACGATGTCGTCCGGGTTCGGATAGGCCTTCCGGAAGCACTCCATGAGGGAACTCTTGCCGGAACCGGCGACGCCGGCGACGACGCCGCAGATGCCCAGGGGAATATCGACCGAGATGCCCTTCAGGTTGTGGAGGGTGGCGTTTTCCAGGTGGAAGGAGCCGGCCCCGGGACGCGGATGCGCCTTGAAGGGAACGGGCTCACCGATCAGGGAGCCGGTGGCCGTGCCGCTCTTCAGAAGCTCTTCGTACGAGCCCTCGAATACGATCCGTCCACCGTCGATGCCCGGGCCCGGGCCCATGTCCACGATGTGGTCGGCGATGCGGATCATTTCCGGATGGTGCTCCACGAGGAGGACCGTGTTGCCCGCATCGCGCAGCCGCCGAACCGACCGCTTCATCCGCTCGATGTCGCGGTTGTGCAGGCCCACGCTGGGCTCGTCCAGGATATAGAGCACATCCGACAGGGAGGAATTGATGTATTTCGCGATCTTGCAGCGCTGGGCCTCACCGCCGGAGAGCGTTCCCACGGGCCGGTCCAGGCTCAGGTACCCGAGGCCGATCTCCTCCAGGGCTGTCAGCCGCGCGCCGATCGTCGCCTTCAGGTCCACGGCGAGCGGGTCGGACAGGCCCCGGATCCAGGCATTGAGCCGGGAAATGGGCATGGCGCAGACCTCGGCGATGTTCTTCCCTTCGATCTTGCAGGTGAGGACCTTCGGATTCAGCCGGGTGCCGCCGCAGTCGGGACAGGTACCCATCGTCAGCATCGGATTCAGCACCGCCGCATGCAGGAGGCCCTCCTCGGAATTGATGATACTCCGGTACATCCGCGGGATAAGTCCTTCATATTTAGCCGTTTTCGGCCAATTGGACGGCGGGTTCTTCAACTTGATCTGGGGGCTGTTCAGGAACAGGTCCAGTTCCTCCGGCGAGTAGTCCTTGATCTTCTTGTCCAGGTCGAACAGGCCGCTGTGGGCATAACGGATCCAGCGCCAGCCGCCCTTGCCGAAGGCGATGTAGTGGATGGTATCCTCGTCGTTCAGGCTCTTGTCGAAGTCCACCAGCTTGTGGATGTCCAGCTCCCGGATCTCGCCGAGGCCGGAGCAGCGGGGGCAGCTCCCCTGCGGATGATTGAAGCTGAAGGAGTCCGAGTAGCCCACGAACGGCTTCCCCACACGGGAGAACAGCAGCCGCATCAGGGCATAGATGTCGGTGTAGGTGCCCACCGTCGACCGGGAATTCTGCGCCGGTTTCTTCTGGTCGATGACCACGGCGATGGGAAGCCCGTCGATGGAGTCCACATGCGGGCGCCCGTACTTGGGCAGATACTGCTGCACGAAGGTCGGGAAGGTATCGTTCAGCTCCCGGCGGGACTTGGCGGCAATGGTGTCCAGCACCAGCGAACTCTTTCCGGAACCGGAAACACCGGTGAAAACGGTGACCTTGTATTTGGGAATGTCCAGGGAAACGTCCTTGAGGTTGTTCTCCCGCGCTCCCCGGATGCGGATGGTGTCAGTGATCATTGTTTCTTCCTTCTGTCATGGAACTCCGCCACAGCGGTGAAGAATGCGTCGCTCGAGGAATTCAGGGCCGTCTCCACGGAATCCTGGACCACGCCGATGATGAAGCCCACGGCCACCGCCTGCATCGCAACGTCATTGCCGATGCCGAAGAACGAACAGGCCATCGGTACCAGCAGGAGGGAGCCGCCGGCCACCCCCGAGGCGCCGCAGGCACCGAGGGTCGCGATGATGGAGAGGAACAGGGCCGATGCGAAACTCACCTCGACACCCACGGTATGGGCAACTCCGAGGGACAGGACCGTGATGGTCACTGCCGCGCCGTTCATGTTGATGGTGGATCCAAGCGGGATGCTCACGGAGTAGAACTCCTCATCCAGGCCAAGCCGCTTGCAAAGGTCCATGTTGATGGGGATATTCGCCGCGGAGGAACGGGTGAAGAAAGCATTCACCCCACTCTCCTTCAGGCACTTCCAATACAGCGGATACGGATTCTCGCGGATATGCAGCCAGGCGATGAACGGATTCACGATGAATGCCGTGCAGCACATGCACCCCACCAGCAGGAGGATCAGCTTGCCATACTGGACGAAAATATCCAGACCGCTTTCCGAGACGGAAGAGAACACGAGGCCCAGGATACCGAATGGCGCGAACTGGATGACCCAGCGCACGATCTGGGATACGGCATCGGCCAGGTCGCTCACCACGCGGACTGTGCCCTCGGAAGCCAGCAACTTCAAGGCAAATCCCAGGATGATGGCCCAGAACAGGATGCCGATGTAGTTGGCCTGTGCCAGTGCCTGGACGGGATTCATCACCATGTTGGTGAGCAGTGTCTGGAACACATCGGCCAGGCCTCCCGGCGCAGCGGTCTCCCCTTCCGACCCTTGCAGCGTAATCGTTACCGGGAACAGGAAACTCGCCAGCACCGCGAAAACCGCAGCACACAGCGTGGAAACCAAATACAGGAAAATGACGGTCCGGAACCGGGCCCCCAGCCCGCCCTTCGCCTTGGCGATGGACGAGGCCACCAGCAGGGCCACCAGGATCGGCGCGATGGCCTTGAGGGCGCTGACGAACACCTTGCCGAGAATGGCGACTGCCGTCCAGCCGGGGCACACCAGCCCCAGAATGGCACCGATCACGAGGCCGATGAGGATCCTCACCACGAGGCTCATCCCGGTCCACTTCTTCAGGAGATTTGATACCTTGCTCATAGAAAAACAAAAGTAGCAAAAACGGGGAAGAAATGAAAGGACAAAATCGTATCTTTGTAAAAACGTCAAACCATTTATGAAAAGAATCGCTGTCCTGCTCGCCGGCATCCTGCTGCTGGCGGGATGCACTCCCAAGGACGTCCGCATCCCCGTCGAAGATGGCGTCCTGGTCCTGCAGCCCCTGCTGGACAATGCCATCCGTGTCAGATTGGAACCTGCTGATTACAAGCCGCTCCCCGAACTGGTATACACGGAGGACATACCCGCTCCCAAGTTTTCCGTCACACGCAGGGACGGAATCGTGGAAGTGCAGACGGAAAGGATGTCGGCCCGGTACGAGAACGGGAACCTGACCTTTTTCGATGCTGACGGCAAAGTCCTTCTTCAGGAGGCTGGGCACAGGCTGGAGAAAACGACCGTTCAGGGCGAACCCGCCTATGCCGCCGCCCAGCGCTTCCTGTCCCCGGAGGACGAGTTCCTCTTCGGGACCGGCCAGTTTCAGGACGGATTCCTGAACATCCGGGGCGTCACACGCCGGCTCACGCAGGTGAACACCCAGATCGCCCTTCCGTTCATCCTGTCCAACAAGGGTTACGGCCTGCTTTGGAACAATTACGGCCTCACGGACTTCAATCCGGCGGACCAGTCTGTCCCACTGGTCGCGGACGACGGGGACGGCCGCACCGAAACGGTCAATGCCACCGGGACTTCCGGCAACCGGCAGGAACGGCGGATGTTCAAGGAGTTCCACGGCAGCGTCGACCTCCCCGAAGAAGGGACTTACGCCCTGCTGCTGGACGTGGGCCAGAAAATGGCGCGGCGGCACTATCTCGCCATCGACGGAAAGCCCCTGGTGGACATTGCCAACACGTGGCTGCCGCCCACGGCATCGGCCCTGGGAACCTTCCCGGCCGGGACGCATGAAATCACGGTGGAGGGCGTGCGAGGCGATGCTCCTGTCCTTTACTGGCGGAAGGTGGACAGCTCCACCACTTTCTCCTCCCCCGTAGCCGCCGCCCTGGACTACACGGTCTTCGCCGGAAGGGCCGATGCGGCCATCGGGGCATACCGCACCCTGACGGGACCTGTTCCCGAGATGCCGGACTGGATGTTCGGCTATATCCATTGCCGCGAAAGGTATCACTCGCAGGCGGAAATCCTCGAGAATGCCCGGGAATTCAAGGCCCGCGGCCTGCCGCTGGACGTCATCGTCCAGGACTGGCAGTGGTGGGGGCCCACCGGCTGGAACTCGATGGAGTTCGACCCGGAGAACTATCCTGATCCCAAGGCCCTTACGGACTCCTTGCACGCATTGGGCACCCGGTTCATGATCTCCGTCTGGTCCAAGGTGGACAGGGCCTCGGCCCTCGGGAAGCGGCTGGAAGAGCGCGGCTGCTACATCGACGGGACGGACTGGATCGACTTCTTCGATCCGGATGCCGCGGCCTTCTATGCCCGGAGTTTCCGGGACAGCCTGGCCGCCCCCTTCGGGATCGACGCCTGGTGGTTCGACGCCACGGAGCCGGAGAACGACGACCTCGCCGGCCGGCGCATCGGCCAGGACAAGGTTCCCGGCGAGTGGTTCCGCAACGTCTATCCCCTGATGGTCAACCGGACGATGTATGAGGCCCTTCGGCAGGGCTCAGGGACCTCCCAGGTTCCTGTCATCCTGACCCGGAGCGCTTTCCCGGGAGCGCAGCGGTTCGGCGTCGTCACCTGGTCGGGCGACGTGGGGAATGACTTCGGCACCCTCCGGCGGCAGATTGCCGGCGGGCTTGGCCAGATGGCGGCCGGCCTTCCCTGGTGGACCTTCGATGCAGGCGGTTTCTTCCGTCCGGGCGACCAGTACACCTCGGCCGAATACCAGGAAAGGCTGGTCCGATGGATCCAGACGGCCACTTTCCTGCCCTTCATGCGCGTCCACGGTTACATGAGCGATACGGAGCCCTGGCACTACGCGCCTCAGACGCAGGAGATCATCGCCAGATACCTGCATCTGAGGAAGCAGCTGCAGCCCTACATCCTGGAATGCGCCCAACGCGTTTCGAAAGAAGGGTATACGATGATGCGCCCTTTGGTCTTCGACTTCCCGGACGATCCGGAAGCCCTGCGGCAGGACGACGGATTCATGTTCGGTCCGGACTATCTCGTGCATCCCGTCACCGCCCCCGGCGTCACGTCGTGGCGCACCTATCTCCCCGCCACCGAAGGCGGCTGGAAGGATTTCTGGACAGGTCAGACGTATGAAGGGGGCCGGTATGTGGAGACGGATGCGGACCTGGGAACGATTCCCGTTTTTGTCCGTCAATAGACCGGGAAGGTGAAATAGGTATCCGGGAAAGGCTCGTCCTTCAGGGTAAAGTGCCACCACTCTTCGTCGATCGGCCGGAAACCGTGGCGGAGCATCGCTTCGCGAAGAATCATCCGGTTGCGGAACTGCTGCTCCGTCAGGCCGCGACGCCTTGCCCCCGCCTTGGCGTCATAAACCCCGGTCTCGGGATTGCCGCAGAAGTCCGGATGGCTTTCCGGACCGAACCAGTCGAAGGTGCCGCCCATGTCCACTTCCTTTTCCGTGGCCATGTCGAAAAGGGTCAAATCCACGGTAGAGCCCCGTGTATGGCCGCTTTTCTCCGCGATGTACCCCTGCTTGAAAAGCACCTGCTTGCGCAGGTCGGGATAGAAGTACGTTTTCATCCGGGTATCCTTCCCATCAGCCGCCCAACGGACGAAATGGTCTACGGCCTCCTGCGGCCGGTAGGCATCATAGATTTTGAGACGGTACCCCAGGCGCATCACGTCGTCGCTTACGGCCCGGAGGCTGTCCGCGGCCGCGCGGGTGAGCAGGGCTGTCGGGGCCAGATAGCCATCGACCCGGTCTCCTACGAAATTGTACGTGCTGTAATAGCGGATCTCCAGGATGGCATCGGGGACCGCCTCGGTCAGCAGCACGAAATGCTCCCGGCCCTGCTGGCCGGAAGTCAACGTCAGGCGCCGGAATTCCTCCTGCGCGGCAGCCATGTCGGCCCGGAAGCGGGGACTGGTCTGCAGGCGGGAATAGCCGATGCTGGCCGCCGTCCGGGTCGCATCCACGTCACTCTGCCAGTGGGCTCCGGCGATGACACGGCTCTCGCCGTACATCCATGCACGGGCGAAAAGTGCGTCCGCAGCGGCGGGGTTGATCTCCGCAAGGAGCAGGGCGGCGGTCCATCCGCGCATCGTATGGCCGGAGGGATAACTGCCCTCACCGCGCAAACCATCTTCCTCGCCAGTCAACATCGGCTCGTTGAACACCTCGAAGGGGCGCCTGCGGTGGTAATAGGCCTTCGGAGCGACCCGCATCTGGTCGGTCGTCGCAAGACTGTTGGTCATCAACGCCCAGATGGCCGGCGTCCCCTCCCGGGAAACCGCCAGGCCGAACGGAGCGCTGAATTCTCCGAGCAGCGCCTCATAGGTCCAGACCGCATCCCGGCGTGCGATATCCGCCCGGACGGAATCCCGACGCTGGGTCTTGCCCCAGAGATAACGCAGGATATCGTAGGTGAATCCCTGTGACAGGGAGTCCGGCGGCGCCGGCAGGCACTGGATAAGGTCGGGAAGTTCTTCCGTGGAGAAATAGACCCGTTGTGCATTCCCCGGAACCGTTCCGGAAAACAGGCACAGCACGGCCGCGATACTGGCTAAACCTTTAATTTTCATTTTGTTTCAGTTATCTTACAATCATTCCGCCGGAGGCACATCTTCCCCGTCATAGCCATTCAGTTTATACGCTTTGATCAACCGGGAGATTTCCGGATCCAGATTGCCGCGGTGGACGTAGGAGGGTTCCTGGCGGCAAGCGGTGAGGTAACGGGACACGGCTTCCTGCTCGTCGCCCTGCCGGGCGTACAGGATGGCCAGCAGGTAGTTCACCGAGGCGGTGGGCTTGAGGCCGGACAGGATGGACATCGCACTCTGGTTGCGGTCCAGGCCCATGTAGGCGATGGCCGTGTTGTAATCGTTGTACGGCCGCAGGAGCGCCAATGCCGCATCGTAATCCATGTTGACCAGCGCCCGGACACCCCGCATGTAGGTGGAATCGAGGACGGTCGTATGGATGGTATCCTTGACCATGTCCTTGCGGTGCAGGTGGAAGTCGAAGGCCACGGTGCGGAGCCTCGGATACAGGTGGTCCCGGAGATAGGGATAGAAACGTTCGCGGCCCAGCAGGGCGTCGCGGCCGTCCAGGTCGGGCACGCGGGCCAGGAGTTCGTAGCAGGACTTGTCACCCTCGGTCAGGTAGTCGTCCTCGTCCACCAGTACATCCAGGCGGTCCCAGTTCTCACCCTTGTAGCGGCTCACGAACGGGATGCGGACATGCACCGGTCGGATCCGGCGGCCGGCCTCGTCATACAGGAAGCCGTTGCGGCGGTCCAGGGAATCCTGCAGGACCTTGATCTGTTCGTCCAGGTAGCGGGAAATGGACTCGCTACGGGAACGGGAAAGCTTCCAGTTAAGGCTTTCGCGGCCATCCGGCGAAGCCGAAGCCGTGACGATGATGGAATCCAGCAGGTAGGTATCGTTCTCCAGCAAGGACGACAGTGTGCGGCGGATCCGGCCCAGTTCCCGGCGGTTGTCCCCCAGGTCCAGGTCGATGTTGCTCCTGCCCACCCGGAAGTCGATCCGGCTGGTTGTGGATGCGTCGGCGTGGCGTTCGATCACCTTCTCCACGTAATGCTCCGTCCGGTCGGCCAGGCCGGAAACCGAGCTGATATAGAAGGTAAGTGGAGAACTCTCGGGAATCCCGTACAATTTCTTGTCCGACTCGTAGATATCGCCCGACAGGACGATGTCCACCTTCCGCAGGCGCGGCCGGGTGGCGATGGTCTGGACATAGTTGTAGATGAAGTCGCCGTTCTTCCCCACCATCACGGTATCCAGGCGGATGCCTTCGGTGACGATCGGGACCCGCACATACTTCCGGTACATCTCGTCCATCCGGCGCCTGCGTCGTTCGTTGAGGTTCCGGGCAATCTTGTTCGTATAGTGCTCGATGGCCTCCTGTTCGGACACACCATACATCGTATAGAACTGTTCATCAGTCACATAGGTGCTATCTGTCTTGAAGGCGTAGAGCTGCGGGATGTTGCGACGGAGGAAGATTTCAAGCGCCCGTACGTTGATGAACCGCGTGGTGTCCGAGATGATGCGGGAAACGAAACGCTCATACTGCTGATAACCGCGCAGCTGGGCCTTCCGGTATGCGTTGCCGGTAATGATGACCGGCTCCAGGCGCTCCACGTCGCCCAGCATGTACATGTCGGGATAGAAACGGAGCTGCCACTTGCTGTCCTGCATGGCACCGGGGACGATGATCTGGAAAGCGAGGTCCACTTTGCCGTGCCGTTCCGCGATGTTTCGGAAGCGGGCGGTCACCTTGGCGGCGTCCAGGGTCTCTGTAGCGACCATGTCGCCCGTCTCCTCATCCCGGATGGCCTTCATGAGCATCAGTTCACGGCCATCGTCATCCTTGATCCGAAGTGTGTCCCGAAGGGTTTTCGCCTCTTTCACTTCCGGGATGTACACGTCTTTCCCCAGGGCGAGGGTAGCCGCGGGGTCACCGCTCTTGATGGCGGCCAGTTTCCGCTGCGAACTGCAGGAAAACGCGAGGGCGAGGACGGTCAGGAGCCCCGCTATGAGTACGGTCTTGGTCTTCATCTAGAAAATGTAAACGAGGCTGAGGGAGATCTGGTCCGGGTAGACGAACGTCTTCCGGCCTGCTTCCCGGATGAACAGTTTTTCGGGGCTGCTGTAGAAACCGTATTCCTGGAACACCCCGGCCCAGCCGCCGATGCCGGCTTCCAGGTTGAAATGCTTTGACAGCATGAACGTATAACCGGCGGCAAGTGCTCCGCCGAATCCGTTCTTGCCCTCCTGGAGGGCGGCACGCCAGAGGCCGGTATGGGAAAAGGAGCGCATGTACTGCGCCTTGGCGGAAATCCAGAAGCCGGAGTTCACGTACCAGGGCCAATAGCGGACGCCCAGATAGGCCGTCTGCTGCTGGTTCCGGACGATGGCGTCGGGGTCGTGGGTCTGGAATTCCCAGGGGTTGTAGCGTCCGCCGACCATCAGGGAGAAGTGCTGGGACACGGACATCCCCACTTCGGCATTGACAGTTCCGAGGGCGGCCCAGTCCAGGAGATTGGTCTGGACCGACCACTTCTGGGCGGCGCAGGTCAAGGGGAGGAGCAGCCCCAGGAGACCGGTGAGGAAAAACTTCTTCATACGCGGTCCTCCCTATTCGCCGGTACCGGTTCCAGAGCCTTCCTCGGCCGGCTTGCCCTCCTGGACGATGGTCACGGTCGCGACCTCAAATTCCGGATTCTCTTCGGGATGGATATGGATGATGGCCGTGCGAGTTTCGGTTCCGGTGTTCTCCGCCACCTTGAAAGCCATCGTGTCGGAAATCGTGTACACGGTCCGGGTCTCCGTGGTCATCGGCTGGATCCAGTCGGAAGCCCCCTCGGAATAGGTCAGGACGTGCTTGAAATTGGCCTTGAAATCCACCGGAACGACGGTGCCCGCCGCCGGGGCGGCATATTCGCTCCCGGCGGGAAGCAGGAACACCCGCTTGTGGAAATTGAGCATCCGGACCTTGGCGTAACCCTTTCCGTCACTGACCGTCAGATATACGTAGCCTTCCTCGAAGGGATCGGGGGCGGTCACGTGTACGACGCCCTCCGTTCCGGAGGTCCGTTCGACGCGGGTCTTGTAACGGCCGTCGGTCCCGGCCGCCAGAAGCGTCGTCTCCGTCACGTCGCCTTCCAGTTGGTAACGGACCGGAAGCGTCTCCCCTTCGCCTATCGTCTGTTCCTCGCCTTCCAGGTTCAGAACCATCTCCACGTTGAAGGCCAGCTTGCCCGTCCGGGGCAGTTCCACGACGGAGCCGTCGGACGCCAGGGTGAGGACGACCCGGTCGTCCAGGACCTCGATGGCGGAGAACACTTCCACGGCGTCCTCGCCCTTGGCCTTGTAACCGGTATCCTCCCAGGTTTCGCCGTCATCCATGGACACGAACCAATGCATCTCGTCCACGTCCTCCGACTGTCTCACGTCCAGCTGCGGGGTGATTCCGTCCACGCCGACGGCCTTGAAGCGGTCCCCTTCCGGAGAGAGGATCCATTCCCCGTCCAGGGTCCAGTACCACTCGCCGTCCTCTGCGTCCTGCTGCAGGCCGATGACCGGCGGTACGGCATCCTGGCCGTCCCGACCGTCGACGCCGCTGTACAGGCTCATGAGCGAGCCGTCGTTGAAGACGAGGGTGTATCCCCCGCGGCCGTCCTCGCCGGCGAATTCCTTCACCTCGACGACATAGCCCCCGGCCGCCATCTCGTTCACGATGGCCCGGAGGGAGACCATGGCCTCGTTCATGTCCGCCACCTGCTTGTGCAGCTGGTCTATTTCGTTTTGCATCGTGATCAGTTCGTCCCGGACGAACTTCCCGCAGCCGCCCGCGAGCAGGGCCGCAGCGGCCAAACACAGGATATATCTCGTTGTTTTCATATGCTTGTCGGATCAGTTATTCTTCAAAAGGGGAAGTCTGCCGGACCGTCAGGACCGCGCAGGCATAGGAGGGATTGTCCTCCGGCAGGACCAGGACCTTCCCCTCGCGGGCGGTCTCTTCGTAATAGGGGGAAGTGGTGATGACGATGGATCCGTCTTCATCCTGCTGCACCCGGAGCCAGCTCCGGAAAGCGTCGTCCACCGCGACACGGTAAGGGAAATTCGCCGTGCAGGCTACCTTCCGTTCACCGCCTTCCGACGTGAATGCGACGGCATCTCCATCCGGAAAAAGGATCTCCCTCCGGGTGAACGAGACGACCTGGACGGTGGAATAGCCGTCCGCGAAGGCATTCAGGAGGATATACCCGTCCACGAATTCCCCGGGCGCCGTTACCCAGACGAGGCCGGAGGCATTGTCCCAGCGCTCGATTTCGGAGATGTAGGTACCGTCCGTTCCGGCCGTCACGACGGCATTCGCCGCGGCCGAGCCCTTAAGCAGGTACTCCACGGGCAGCCGTTCGCCGGGGGCGATCATCCGCCGGAGCTGCGGCTCGCCGAAGGACAGGTACACCGGAACGTACCGGGGCAGCTCCATCACTGTCCCGTCAGAAAGCGTCAACAGGACTTTTTCGGGATCGGAGACCGCATCCACCGACTTGAAAACCGTATAGCCGTCCATTTCCTCACAGGTGGCGAGGGGCTCGAACGACGCGCCGCCGTCCAGGGAGATCCACCACGACCCCTCCTCTGTTTTCAACTGGGGCACGACTCCGTCCACCCCCTGCGTAGCGCCCGCCTGGACCTTGTTTCCGGCTTCGTCCAGCAGGAATTCGCCGTCGACCGTCCAACAGTAGACTCCGTTTTCATCCTGCAGGACGCCCAGAGGGAGGACCCGTCCGTCCGTTCCGTCCTTGCCGAAGGTGATCCGGACCACTTTCCCGTCCTTGAACGAGAGGTCGTAACCCACCCCCTCCACGGGGGATACGGCATGGACGGAGTGGCTGTCGTCAAGTTCGGAAACGATGGTCTGCAGACTGGAAAGGTCCCGGTTGATGGAGGAGACGAGTTCCTGCAGGGCGTCAAGCTTGGCGCGGGTCTCGTCCAGATTCTGCCGGACAGGATCCGTACAGGCGGCCAGGACGGCCAGGAAAAACGGCAGGACAGCCCAGGCCCCGCCCCTGTGTCTTCTTCTCATACACTTACTGTTTTGGACAAAGATATGAAATTTCTTTGTAAATTTGCCGTTGCGAATGATTATATTCGCAGTTTGGAAAACTAACGAAAGAAGAATCAATACGATGAAACGTACCGTCTTTTACCTCCTCGCCGCCGCCTGCGTCCTGACAGGCTGCCACCGCATGCAGAAGTTCACGATCAGCGGCGAAGCCGCCGCCGCCGGACTGCCCGAAGACACCCAGACCATCCAGCTGGTTTCCGAAGGACTCCCCCAGCCCCTCACTGCCACCGTCACGGACGGCGCCTTCTCCTTCCAGGGGGAGGTCGAAAAGCCCGTCCTCGCCAAGTTCCTGTCCTCCAGCCAGAAACAGCAGCACTTCCCTTCCGTGATCCTCGAGAAGGGAACGATCACCTTTGAAGACGGCCGGCCCGTCGGCACCCCGCTCAACGATGCGAACAAGGCCTTCATCCAGCAGCTCAAGGATATCCGGAAAGCGCATGACAACAAGGACGACTATCTCAAAGCCACGGAAGAGGCCTATCTCGCCTTCATCTCGCAGCACAAGAACGATCCCTGCGCCGTCTTCGCCATCCTGCTGTCCGATCAGCGCCTCGCCCCCGAGTCCGTCCTGAAACTCATCGCCGCCGCCTCTCCGGAAAACCAGAATGTCGGCGAGGTCCGCGCCCTGGCGAACCGCATGAAGCGGAAGATCCAGCATTAAAAAAGGCTTAATATCTGCCATTAATCCGCCTTTCCAACCGTATTTTAAGCGAATATTAAGGAGAGGCGGTTATCTTTGTGCCCATGAAACGGTGGACACTTCTCCCGGCTGCGCTTTGCCTTCTCTTTGCTTGTGACAAGGAGGAGGTGATTCCGCCTTCCCTGCGACCGGACCACGAGAAACAGGAACAACCCGCTCCCACCCCCTCGGAGCCCGAACCGGTACCGGAGCCCGAACCGGAAAAGGAAGACGACCTCCACGACAAGACCATTCCGGACAACTTCCGGATTCCCGAGGTACATATCACCACCGAGAACGGGAAGAGGATCGAGAGCAAGCAGGACTGGGTCCGGGCCTCCTTCCGTTTCGACGACCCGGCCGGCACGATCCGGCGGCCGACCCCGGAAGGATCTTCAAAAAGCTTCTGGGACTGGACGAACACGCGGACATCGGCTTCGGTACCGGGACGGACGAAGTCGGTGACATCTGCCTCGAACGGGAGGAAAAGGTCGAAGTTCTCCATCACTTTCTCCCCGTTCACGAAGACTTGCGCCTTGCCGGCAACGGCTTCGAAATGCAGGAAAATCCGGTCCCCGGCCCAGTCGGCAGGGACCCGGACCGTCCGCTGCATCCACGCCTCGCGGACTTCGTTCCAGGCCGCCGGATAGGAAGGGAAATCACGGTGGTCCGGCCGTTCCAGGCCGTTCCAGGCGAAACTGTTCACGTTCCATGGCGACGGAATCCGGATCCGGACGGAATCCCAGGTCCCGGTGTACTCGGCGCCGGGTTGGAAGTTCCAGTACCCGTTCAGGCAGATTTCGTCGCGATAGGGCTTCTCCAGCCGGCTGGTAAACCCTTCCGAGGGAGCGAAACGGTCCGGGAAACGCACCCCGGCCCCCGTGGGGGAGCCTGTTCCAGTTTGGGCGGCGGCCCCAGCGTGGACGTCGACCCCTAGGAGGACGGCATAAAGTCCGACAAGGAAAAGAAGGAAGGTCCGTTTCATGGTGCGCACATCTTTCACAAAATTACGGCGCCCTCCTTTTTCCCCTCTTAAATGGACGATTAACCGGCCTTAAAAAAGACTTAAAAACGAGTTTTACCGCTTTCAGCGCTTCCCCCCAGGCAGATTACCGGCCTTTCCTGCAGTCCTGTTTCTCATCAGCCCCAACACCAGGACCACCAGCCACTGTCCCGCCGCCCCCTCCGTTGGCGCAGGTGGGTCTCACTTTTGGCGCAGGTGGGTTTTAAGGGTGGAGACCTGCGCCGCAAAATGGGGCCCTACGCTCTACAGTGGCACAGGTCCTCCCTTCTTTTCCCCACCTGCGCCAGAAATCAGCCACACCTGCGCCGGAATGCCTTTCGCCAAAGACCATCCCGGTACCTTAAAACCGCCGGTTGCAGAAAAGTCGCCATCGAGATATGATTTTCCGGTGGTATTTCTTATATTTGTGATTCACAAAAGAAAACCGGAAGCCGATGAAACACCTTCTGCCGACCATCGCGGCCCTTTTCCTGGCAATCACCGCCTGCCAGCCGGACTATACGGTCATCGTCTCCCTGGACGGCAACCGCTGGGACTATCCGGACCTGTACGAGATGCCGTTCTTCGACTCCCTGGCGAGCGTCGGCGTGAAAGCCGTCATGGAGCCCTCCTTCCCGGCCTCCACTTTCCCGAACCACTACACGATGGCGACCGGATGCGTCCCCGACCACAACGGGATGGTGCATAACAGTTTCCGGGATCCGGACGACGGCTCGCACTATGCGATGAACGACTCCACCAAGCGGTTCAACCCCAAGTACTACCTGAAGGAGCCCATCTGGATCACGGCCCGGAAACAGGGCGTGAAGACCGGCAACATCTACTGGCTGGGCGGTGACGTCCCCGTCCAGGGGATGTACCCCGACTACTGGCGCAACTGGAACGAGCAGCCCCACTGGACCTTCGAAGAGCGCGTGGACGAGGCCGTGCGCCTGATGTCCCTTCCGAAAAAGGAGCGTCCGCGCCTTCTGATGGTCTATTTCGACGAACCCGACCATACGGGCCATGTCACCGGTCCCGTCTCCCCGGAAACCGCGGAGATGACCCACCACATGGACAGCCTCATGCATGCCTTCTACCTCCGGCTGATGAAACTCCCGCACGCGAAGCGGATCAACTTCATCCTCGCCGGCGACCACGGGATGACAGGGATCAGCCCCGACCGCTTCGTCTCCTGGGCCGAGGCCGTGGACGACAGTTGGATCGAGGACATTGCCGGAGCAACCCCCACCAACATCTTCTGCAAGGAGGGCTATGTGGACACGGTCTACAACGCCCTGTCCCAGATCCCCCACCTGAACGTATACCGGCACGGCCAGATGCCCGATTCCCTGCATTACGGGACGTCCGACCGCACCGGGGACATCATCGTGAGCCCGGATCTGGGCTGGCAGTTCAACTTTGCCCCTTCCAAGAACAAGGGCTCCCACGGCTATGCGCCGCAGGAGACCGACATGCTCGTCTGCTTCCGGGCCGTAGGGCCGGACTTCAAGCGTGGATACGAGGCTGCGCCCTATGAGGAAGGCCGCATCGCCGGCTTCAGGAACATCGACCTGTATCCGATGCTCTGCAAGCTCCTCGGCATCAAGCCCGCCCCCGTGGACGGCAAACTGGAACGAATCGAACAAATTTTAAAATAACACGGATATGAAACTCGACGGAAGAAGAGAAAGCTCCAATGTGGAAGACCGCAGAGGAATGAGCGGCGGCACGGTCGCCGGCCTGGGACTGGGCGGTGTCGCCCTGGTCGCCATCATCACGCTCCTGATGGGCGGAAACATCGGGGACGTCATCAAGAATGTCTCGAACTCCGGCGGCCTGGGCTCGATGCAGCAGGAAGCCTCCTATGAGCCCACGGCCGAGAACGAGGCCCTCGCCAAGTTCTCCCGCCAGATCCTCGCCTCCACCGAGGACGTCTGGACCGCCTATTTCAAGCAGATGGGCATCGGCACCTACCGGAATCCGACCCTCGTCCTGTACACCGGCACCACCTCCACCAGCTGCGGAACCGGCCAGGCCGCGATGGGTCCGTTCTACTGCTCGGCCGACGAGAAACTGTACATCGACCTGAGCTTCTTCTCCACGATGAAGCGGCAGCTGGGGGCCGACGGCGATTTCGCCTACGCCTACGTGATCGCCCATGAGGTGGGCCACCACGTGCAGAACCTCCTGGGCACCCTCGGGCAGGCCCATCAGCAGATGGCTCGCATGAACGAAGCCAATGCCAACCGCGTGAGCGTCCGCATCGAACTCCAGGCCGACTTCTACGCCGGCGTCTGGGGCCACTACGAGAGCCAGATGTTCGGCTCCCTCGAGGACGGCGACCTGATGGAGGCCATCCAGTGCGCCTCGGTCATCGGCGATGACTATCTCCAGAAGAAATCCCAGGGATATGCCATGCCCGAATCGTTCACCCACGGCACCGCCGCCCAGCGCATGAAATGGCTGAAGAAAGGCCTGCAGACGGGCGACATCCGTCAGGGCAACACATTCGAACTTAACGATAATCAGTTATGAGTAAGCACTTTACCTTACCGTACGAAGGAGGCCTCATCGAAAAGGATCTCCCCAAGGGCATCCTGCACAACTATGAAAAAATCTGGACGGAAATCTACCCCGAATCCCGTCCCGCCTCCTATGCCGTCGCCGACCTCATCGTCGACGCCATCAAGGCGAATCCGGAAGGGCGGCTGTTCCGCCTGGGCCTGACCACCGGCGCGACCCCGACGTCCCTGTACAACGAACTCGCCCGC
The DNA here is from genome assembly GCA_902778105.1 of uncultured Bacteroidia bacterium. Classification (GTDB taxonomy): domain Bacteria; phylum Bacteroidota; class Bacteroidia; order Bacteroidales; family UBA932; genus Cryptobacteroides. Next base: position 27,262 of record CACYWN010000003.1, on the reverse strand, counting down.
CGCAACAAGGCCGGCCTGGTATCGTTCCGCAACGTGGAGATCGTCTCCATCGACGAGTACTACCCGTGCTCCCGGGATGCGGTCCAAAGCCGCAACCACCGCCTGCACGAGACCCTGCTCGACAAGATCGACATCCGGAAAGAGAACGTCCACATCCCCGACGGGACGGTCCCGCAGCAGTTCGTGTCCACGTACTGCGCCGAATTCGAGAAGGTCGCCCGGAACCTGGACCTGCTGGTGATCGGCATCGGCGAAGACGGTCAGGTGGGTTTCAACGAAGCCGGCAGCAACGAGAAGACCCGCACCCGCACCGTGCGCCTCTCCTACAAGTCCCGCAAGCGCCAGACCAAGAATTTCAACCACGACATCACGGCCACCCCGCAGAGCGCCATCACGATGGGCATCGGCACGATGCTCACCGCCGGCCGCATCGTCCTGATGGCCTGGGGCGAGGACAAGGCCCGCGCCGTCAAGAACATCGCAGAAGGCGAAATGACCACCGCCTGCCCGGCATCCCTGCTCCAACGCCATGACCACATCCATTTCTTCGTGGACGAGACCGCCGGCAGCCTGCTCACCCGCGTGGTCGCCCCCTGGCTCGTCGGTCCCTGCGACTGGACCCCGAAGTTCATCCGCAAGGCCGTCGTCTGGCTGTGCCAGACCGTCGGAAAGCCGATCCTGAAGCTCACGGAGAAGGACTATCTGGAGAACAACCTGGGCGAACTGCTCGAGAAATACGGTCCTTACGACAAGATCAACATCGAGGTATTCAACGACCTCCAGCACACCATCACCGGCTGGCCGGGCGGCAAGCCCGGAGCGGAAGCCGAGGATGTCACGCGTCCGGTATCGGCGAAGCCGTTCCCGAAGACCGTCCTGATCTTCTCCCCGCATCCGGATGACGATGTCATTTCCATGGGCGGCACCTTCATCCGCCTGGCCTCCCAGGGCCACAACGTGCACGTCGCCTACGAGACTTCCGGCAACGTGGCGGTCCACGACGACGTGGTGCTCCAGCACATGGACGCCGCCTTCCAGCTGGGCTTCGCCGACAAGTTCGACGAGGTAAAAGCCCTCGTGGACAGCAAGCGTCCGGGCGAGCCGGAACCCCGGGCCCTGCTGGAAATCAAGGGCGCCATCCGCCGCAGCGAAGCCCGCGGCGCCGTCCGTTCCTTCGGCCTCAACGACAACACCAACGCACACTTCCTGAACCTGCCGTTCTACGAGTCCGGCGGCATCAAGAAGAACCCGCGCACCCAGGCCGACGTGGACATCATCAAGAAACTCATCACCGACCTCAAGCCGCACATGATCTTCATGGCCGGCGACCTGGCGGACCCGCACGGTACGCACCGCGTGTGCACCGAGGCGGCCCTCGACGCCGTGGAGCAGCTCAAGGCCGAGGGCAACGACTGGCTCTCCGACACCCACATCTGGCTGTATCGCGGTGCCTGGATGGAATGGGAGCTGGGCCGTGTGGACATGGCCGTCCCGCTGAGCCCGGACGAGGTCGTGAAGAAGCGCCATGCCATTTTCCGCCACCTTTCGCAGAAGGACATCGTCCCGTTCCCGGGCGAGGATCCGCGCGAGTTCTGGCAGCGCGCCGAGGAACGGACCCAGAACACCGCCAAGCTCTACGACCAGCTGGGCATGGCGGAGTACCAGGCTATCGAAGTCTTCCTGAAACTCTGTTAGTCAGTATAAATCTTACCAGTCATGAAAGTCATCATCCGCGACAACGCGAAAGCGGGTTCCCTCTGGGCCGCCCACTATATCGCCGCCAAGATCAACGAAAAGGCCGCCCGGACCTCCGCTCCCTTCGTCCTGGGCCTTTGCACCGGATCCACCCCCATCGACACCTATGCCGAACTCATCCGCATGGTCAAGGCCGGCGAAGTGTCCTTCAAGAACGTGATTTCCTTCAATATGGATGAATACGTGGGCCTGCCGGTGGAACATCCGGAAAGCTACCATTCGTTCATGCACCGCTACCTGTTCGACCATATCGACGAACCGGCGGAGAACATCCACATCCTCAACGGCAATGCGGCCGACACCACGGCCGAATGCGAGGCCTACGAGAAAGCCATCGAGGCGGCCGGCGGTTTCGACCTGTTCCTCGGCGGCGTGGGTGAAGACGGCCATATCGCCTTCAACGAGCCCTTCTCGTCCCTGAGTTCCCGCACCCGCGTCATCACCCTGACCCAGGACACGCGCGAAGTCAACGCCCGCTTCTTCGGGGGTGATCCCGAGGCGGTCCCCGCCCAGGCCCTCACCGTGGGCGTCGCCACCGTCCTGTCTTCCAAGGAGGTCGTGATCCTCGCCTTCGGTTCCAAGAAAGCGCGCGCCCTCAAGGACGCCATCGAAGGCCCGATGTCCCACTACTGCACGCTCAGCGGCCTGCAGAACCATCCGGCGGGGACCATCGTCTGCGACGAGGCCTCCATCGGTGAAGTCAAGGTGAACAGTTATCGCTATTTCAAGGCCGTCGAGGCCGCGGAGAACCGGTAGCCGGAACCGTCAGTTCATCTCCTCGATGCGGAAACCCTCCAGGGAGGAAACCACCCTCTGGAGGGTTTCCAGATAATCGTGGAGACGGAGCCGGAACGTCAGATAAAGCTTTCCGTCGCTGACGGAATAGGTTTCCACGTCGATGCCGGTCTTTTTGAGGATGTCCATCACCGACAGGAGATCGTCGCTGCCCGTCGGCGAGATTGTCATTTCCACGACCTTTTCCCCGTACCGGAGGTGGAAGAAATGCAGGAGTTCCAGGCACAGGATGGTGAGCAGGGTGGCGGCGATGGCGATGGGGAACATGCCCGCCCCGCACGCCAGTCCGATGGCGGCGGACACCCAAAGGCCGGCGGCGGTCGTGATGCCGCGGACCACGTTCTTCTGGAAAATGATGACGCCCGCACCGATGAAACCGATGCCGGAGACAACCTGCGCCGCGACGCGGGAGGCATCGAACTTTTCGGCGTCCGGGAAGGCGAACTGCGAGATAATCATGAACAGGGCGCTGCCCAGCGCCACGATGAAATGCGTGCGGATGCCCGCTTCCTTCGCGCGCAGTTCACGCTCCAGGCCGATCAGGCCACCCATCAGTCCGCCGAGGAAGATGCGGAGAATCAGATTCCAGTCAATAATCATAGTATCAGTCTGTTAAAAGAGCCCCGGAGTGATCCCGAGCCACTTGAGCACGGTCGCTCCGAAAAGCAGGATCAGCAGCCACGAGAAAGTCATCATGGTGATGCCGAACTTGAAGGCGTCGGTCATGCTGTACTGGTTCGTGGTGTACAGCAGGGCCGCGGGCTTGCTGTTGAACGGGAGCACGTAGCAGTGCTCGATGAGCATGGCCACCGGGAGGGCCAGGCTCATGGGCGGGAAGCCGAAGCGCTTCTCCACCCCGAGGGCGATGGGGACGAAGACCATCGTCCGGATGGTCTTGCTCTGGAACACCAGGCCGGAGTACATCATCAGGAAGGTGAGGATGACATACAGCACCCAGAACGGCGTGTCGGAGGTGATGCCCAGCGAGTCGAAGGCCGCATTGACCATCGTGCTCGGAAGGTCGGTGGCGTTGAGCCCGCTGCCCAGCACATAGGCGCCGGCGGAGAAGAGCATCAGGTGCCAGGGAATGTCCACGTCGTTCCATTTCACCACGCCGATACCCGGAATCAGGGCCAGGACCGCGCCGATCAGGGCGACGATGGTTTCGTCGATGTCATGGAACGTACCCTTGGTCACCCAGAGGAACAGGACCAGGACGAAGATGCCGACGGCCTTCCACTCCTCCGCGGTCATCTTGCCCATGGCGGTGAGCTCGCCCCGCAGCCGGTCGATGCCGCCCTCGATCTGGGGGACCTGCTCCTCCTTCTTCATGGGGAAGAACACGTACATGCCCAGCAGGAGTCCGACCACCAGGATGATGATGGACATCGGCCCGACGGCCACCAGCCATTCCTTGTAACCGAAGTCGCAGGAGCCCAGGAACCCGGCGATAAGGGAGATGGCAAGCAGGTGCGCACCGGAGCCGGTGTAGAAGGCATTGGCCCCGATATTCACCTGGAACAGGTTCTGGATCACGAGGTTGCGGCCGAAGTTGTTCCGGTTCCCGCCCGAGGCGCCGTAGATGGCGCAGATGACCATGAAGATCGGGAGCATGATGGTGGCCTTGACCGTCGTCGCCGAGATAAAGGCCGACAGGACGAGGTTGATGAGGAGGAAACTCCACAGCACGCCCTTGGCGCTCTTGCCGAACTTGATGACGAAGGCAAGGGCCAGCCGCTTGGCGAACTGCGTTTTCACCAGCATCGAGGCGAGCACGAAGCTCAGGATGTTGAGCCACATCACGGGGTGGCCCAGCTGCGCGAGGGCTTCCTTCTGCGTGGTTACGTTGAACAGGACCACGAACAGGATCAGGATGAGCGAGGTCAGGTAGTTCGGGAGCGCTTCCGTGATCCACAGGATGAGGCTCGCGACGAAGATGCCCAGCATCGCATAGTTGGCCCGGATGAATCCGTCCATGCCCAGGGCGTCCAGCCGTTTCTGCGCCGACGAGGCCAGGATACCCGTATCCAGGTTGTCGATGAAGCCGATGTGGCAGAACCAACAGATCCAGACAAAGGCGACGATCGCGAGCGGACCGCCCAGCCGGGCCATCCACACCTCGAACTTCGACTTCTGCATTTTGGGCAGTTTCTCGACTTTGTAATTGCCCATGTCCAGCGGGTCGAACACCGCCGCCTTTGTCTCCGTATCTGTTGTCATAATGAAGTTACTTCCAGTTCTTGTAAGGGTTCTTCATGAGCATGGAGTTGAAGTACTTCGGGTCGCCCGTCACTTCCTCTCCCAGCCAGTCCGGCTTGTCGAAGGGTTCGTTCTCGTCGGTGAGCTCGATCTCGGCGACCGTGAGGCCGTCGTTGTCGCCGTAGAACTCGTCCACTTCCCAGGTGTGCTTCCCGTCCGTGTTCTTCACGAGGTAGCGGGTCTTGTCGATGACGCCCGGCTCGGCGAGGTCCAGGAGGGCCTTCACCTCATCCACGGGAATCTCTTTCTCCCACTCGAAGCGGGCGGCGCCGGAGGCGTTGCCGATGCCCTTGACGGTGATGAAACCCTTGTCCCCCTTCACGCGGATGCGCACGGTGCGCTCCGGAACGCTGCAGAGGTAGCCCTGGGTGATGCGGGTGGCCTTGAAGACATCGGCCTTGAAGTCGCCCTTCACGAGGAACTTCTTTTCAATTTCCTGTGCCATAGCCTATTCGTTTGCAAGGGGTTTGTCGCTCATGCCGATCACGCGCTTGATGGCCTGGAGGTAGTTGATGTTCTCCACCCCTTCGAGACCGCAGTCCGCGATGGTCTTCTTGATGTCCTCGATCTCCGTGGATTCGGAGTTGATGGTGACGACCTTCGCCCCGTTGATGAGGACGTTGCCCACTTCGCAGATGGTGTTGTTCACCATGTAGCCGAAACGCTGCTTGTGCACGCGCACCGCGGCGAGGTCCGGGCAGGCCTTCACCATCGCGATGAACTCGTCATACGTGTAGGTGTCCTTCTCCAGCTTGGGCATTTCCACCATGAAGGCCGGGAAGACTTCCTTCTCCAGCACCTCGCGGGAGATCGGGAACTCGCCCTTCATCAGGGGGTTCCACTGCTCGAGGCCGTCGACGCTCTGGACGAATGTCTTGATGTCCATCTTGCCGTCGCGGATCTTGGTGTTGTTGATGTCGTTTTTCGCGGAGATGATGTAGATCTCGTCGCTGGTGCGCTCCCAGACCTTCTCGGGGACGGGAACGGAGAGTCTGGCCATACGCTTGTGCTGCTCGCAGAAGCACTGGCCGAAGCTGCGGAATTCGAAGCGGGGCTTCGACTGTTCGCCGATTTTCAATTCTGCCATGTCGTATAGATAATAGGTTTAAGTTATTGTTTCACGTCAGGATCGTCAGTGCCGGCGGTGGAATTCGCCGCATTCGGCGTAAATGTTTCTGTAATCATCCATTTGCCGGTTCCGTCCGGGATACGGCTCCAGGAGCCCTTGTTGTTCGGCAGGGAAGCACCCCAGGCGTCTCCCTTCTCACCACGCTGGAAGCGGTCGACCAGGTTGCCCTTGTTGTCGAACAGTTCGATCAGGACCGCCTTCTTGGCGGAGAAACCGCTGGAGAAGCCGCGCTCGGTCGTTCCCTTGCCGCCGACGATGGCGAAGAATCCCTTGGCGGGCACCACCTCGCCGTCGATGCCGGTCCAGGTGAGTTCCTCGTCCTTGTTGATGGTCACACCGTTGAGCTTGATGGGATAATCGCCCGCGTTGTACAGTTCGAAGAACTTCTCCTCGTCGGCGCCGGCACCGTAGACTTCGTTGAGCTTGAGCTTGCTCCAGTCGGTGGCCGGGTCGCCCACCTTGTAGGAGAACTTGTCGGAGGTGGTCTCGAAGCCCGCCTCGTTCTTCACGGTCACCGTGAATTCGACATTCGTCCCGTCAGGCTGGGCAGGGATGGTGGCGGAATAGCTTTCGCCGGACCCCGTCATCGTCACGTCGATTCCATTGTATTTCAGGGTGGCGGAGGTCACTTTCTGGAGGCCGGTCACCGTGGCGGTCACGGTCACATCGGAGATGGAGGTGGGAGCCTCGGGGGTGAAAACCACTTTCTCGATGGTCGAAGGGCCCTTGTACACTTCATCTTTCACACAGGCCGTGAAAGCGAGGAGAGCCGCAGCGGAGAGCAAAACAATCTTTTTCATATCGCGTATCCTTTAAGTGGTTTAGAAGTCGATCTCGAAACGGACGGCGAGCATGTGGTAATCCACACCGGCCTTGCCGGCCGGGGTCGCCACCTTGGTATAGTCCTTGACCGGCTTGCCGGCGGCGTCCAGGCCCACGTTGAGCTTGTCCTTGCCGTTGGCGTAGCGGTCGTTGTTGTTGAACTGGTAGTTCAGCTGCATCTTCACGTTCTCGTTCACCCAGAAGTTCAGGCCGACGGCATACGCCTCGGCGCAGCCGCCATAAACCGCCCCGCTGTTCAGGTTGCAGAACTCGTAGCGTCCGCACAGTTCGATGTCTCCCCATTTGCGGCCGCGTTCCACCTTGGTGTACTTGGCGCCGTTCGCGTCATAGCGCTGCTTGCCGCCGAACAGGAGATAACCCGCCTGGGCATACCAGCCGTTGAAATTGAGGGTGGGCGTCTCCTTGAAAAGGACGTTGTCGGCGATATAGGCCGCCTCGTAGCGCAGGCCGCCCCAGTGACCGGCCAGTTCCACCGTCCACAGGTTGTGGTGGTCCAGGCCCGGGATGTTGTTGGTGTCCAGGTACTTCTTGCGGTTGATGCTGGTGGAGTTGCGGGCGCTGGCCCGGTAGGTGCCCCACTCGCCGGTCGCCTCGCTGACCAGCGACGTGCGGTAGGAATAGGCGGCACCGATATGCAGGCTGGCGTTGTCCAGCTTGTAGAGCGGACGGAGCACCAGTTTCGTCGTCAGCGAGTAGCCGGAGTTACGGCCGAAATCCTTGTTGTTGTCAGCCACGTTGGTCCATTCTTCCGCACCGGCCACCTCCTGGGTGAAGGCACCCGCGGAGAGCCACAGCCAGTCCTTGGCGTATTTGGCATTGAAGCCCAGGTGACGGGAAGGCGTCAGGGCGGAGCACACCATCGGGCGCTCCATGAACTGGAGATAGCGGGAAGTGGTGTTGCGCTGGAGGGAGAAATTCTCCTTGAAGTTACCGACCTGCAGGTCCAGGTTGGGGATGCCGGTGTAGCGGACGATCGCGTCCTTCAGTTCCACCAGGCCGTTCGCGAGGTCCATGTCGAACTCGCCGTACCAGTTCTCGTCGATCTGGCCTTTCACGGCAAAACGCGCACGGCGGATGCTGGTGCCGTTACCGATCGGATCGGCGTATTCGGGGGCGCCGAAGAAGACGGCACCGTCAGCCTGGACCCGGATGTCGAACCAGAGCTTGTACTTGGTGGACGGGGAGGAAAGGACCAGGATGCCGTCCTGGGCCTCCGCATCCAGGCGGTCGGACTGCACGGCGACGCCGTACTGGTTGTACTTGACCGTCTGCGCCGATGCTGCCGGTGCTACGAGCAGCAGGGCAGCCATCAAATAAAATAATTTACGCATATCAGATGTTGTTAAGTGTTTTGGGTTATTGCGTAACCCAAAGGTAATCAATTTCGAATAATTACGAAAGGGTTTTGCAAGAATTTTCATAACAGCCGGGGAAGACGACAAAAGCAAACCCGGAACGGCATCTGCCATTCCGGGCAATAAGGGCCGGCCTGCCGGCCGTCTATTTCACGTCGATTTCCAGGGAGACGACAGCCGTACTCCCGTCGGCATAGGTCAGATGCGCCTCGACGGTGTGTGCGCCCGCCGTGAGCGTGACGGAATCGGCCCCAGCAGGCTCATCGTCGTAAAACCAGGCGACGGAAGCGGGAACCGCCACGTCGTCAGGAATGTCCAGCACGAAGGAGAACCGCTCTCCGGCCGCGTAGGAACCGGCATCGGAGATGGAAGGATAATCCAGGTCCACCCTGGGAACATCGGCCTTCAAGGTCAGGACGCCATCGGAGAAGGTGATGTCCGAGAAGGCGATCTCGCCGGTGACGCCGTTCCAGCTCACCGGCGTATAGGAAGTCACGTTCGAACGGGGGAAAGGAATCCCGGATTCGTGGTACGTATTCAGGGCCGACTGGTTCGAGGCCGGAATCAGGTAGAAACACGGATGCGAACCGTTCTCATTGATGCAGTTCGTCTGTTCCCAGTTGTACCAGAGGTCATGGGCGGACACGGACCATCCGCCCCAGCCGGAAATGCGGACCATCCGGGAGGACTTGTCGGCGTGGTACACCAGCATGCCCCCCGCCGGGATATAGCTGTCCCAGCCGGTCTTCGGCCGGTTCTCATAGACGAAATACTCGCCGTCCATGTCGGTGAAAGTCCGGTAGGCGACGTTCTCCGAAGCCGGACCAATGGTATACGTACCGGCCTTGTCGAACGTCCGGTAATCCGATTCGGACACCCAGCCGAGGAAAATCCGTTCCTCAAAGTTGAAGTACGGAGGGGTGCAGCCGTCGTTGTTGTAGGAGCCGGCGCACATCGTGGAATAGGAATACAGACCGCCGGCATAACCGTTCGTGTTGTAATCGGTATCATACATGTCCGGAAGCCCCATGGCATGGCCGAACTCGTGGCAGGCGGTCGCGATGCCGCACATGGTCGTGCCGGAAGCGCCGCGGAGTTCGGAGGTGCAGGCGTATTTGTCCACCGTCACCCCGTCCAGCGTCTCGGCCTTTCCGGCCTGGGACAGGTCCCACTGGTGCGGCCAGATGGAATCGGACGGGCCGCCTTCCGCCTCGTTGTGACCGGCGTAGTACATGAACACCATGTCCACTTTCCCATCACCGTCATTATCGTACTGGGAGAAGTCGATCTCCTTGTCCAGCCCCCTGCAGCCCTCGATGAGGGCGTCCTCCGGCCGCACATCGTTCTCTCCCGAATTCCTTCCGTAATAGGAGTAGTTCTGGGATATTTTCACCGGACCGTAGACGTCGAAGACGGGCTCGAAGATCCCATGGGAATTCTCATAGTAGAAATCCCGGGCGGAACCGGTTCCCCCGTTCAGGGAATAGCCCGGTTCGTTCAGGAGCGCCGTAAAGGCCTCCTGGGGCTTGCTCACCTTGAAGGACAGGTCCTTGAACTCCACCAGGACCACCAGGAAATGCTTCTGCCCGATGGCGACGTGTTCCTGGGCCCGGGCTGCCCGGACCCGACGGGCGTTCATCCGGTTCTCGGCGGCACGCCGCTGCACCGTGGCAAGGTCGTTCTGCGTATCAACCCGGTAGAATCCGTCCGCGTCCTGGCGGAGGAGACGGCCCGAGGCATCGGTCGTCCAATGGCCGAACTCGTCGCCATGGAGGATAAGGACGATCTTCGATCCGTCCGGCTGCGTATGGACGATCCGGCCGGGACGGGCGGGGATGGCCAGGAGGATCTGGGATCCCAGAAGCAGCGCTGCAAGCGCCGACAGGAATTGCTTTCTCATACTGCGCTACTTTTTAAGGATGATACCTTTTCCTTTGCCGGCCGAAAGCCACACTTTCGGACCGTCTTCCCGGACGACGGTGAGTCGGTAGGACTTGGCCAGCAGGATCTGGCTGCCCTGACGGTACTGGACGGAGATCTCGGTCTCCTGCCCCTGCGTCAGGGAAGGATCAAAGCCGGAAACGACCAGCTGCTTCCGGGAGGCCGGATCGAGCAGGATGAACTCCACGGAGCCGTCGTCGACATAGCTGCGGAAAATCTGGTCGGTGCCCCGGGAATAGACCCAGCGGGCGTCGTCGAGATAGCAGCCGTATCCGTCGTTTTCCGTCAGCGGATCCACGGCAGTGGGATTGTCTGCTCCCGTCGCCCGGCGGTACAGAACCACATCGTGCATGTTGTTGGCAGACTCCTTATAGCAGGAGAACCGGTCGGCCGAAGCATTGTATTTGATGAGGGTGGAAGCACCCTCCTGCGCCTGGATGATGGCAGTTCCGTCACCCGGAAGCGAGATGCTCCAACTGGAAAGGCCGTTTTTCTCGGAGGATTCCTGAAGGACATTCTTGGACGCGGCGGCCGTCAGGTAGCCGCTGCCGGTGTGGAAAGACCAGGTCCCTTCCCGGTCTCCGGCCTTCAGGGTCAGGACGGTCGCTTCACCGGCGTCGACGACTCGCCCGTCCTCCATGACGACCTCCACCTGCTCCCGGTGGGCGGTTCCCTCATTGCTCTGCGCACCCAGCGCATAAGTCCCTTCCACATTGACAATCACATATTCCCCGTCCTCCACGAGATCGGATACGCTGGTCACGGGCAGGAAGGCGCCGTCGAATACGACGGCTTCCGCGCCGGCCATGTCCACCGAGAAACGGGCAACCTTTCCGGAGGCGAACGTCCGGCCTTCGGGGAAAGTGATTTCCTTGCTCAGTACCGTCTGCGTGCCATACACTTTCACGACCAGGGCCGCGCCGCCCACACTTACAGGGGCGCAGGCGAACCACAGGTCGCCGGAGGCATCCGTGTTCAGGGTGATGGTATGGGAGGCGCCGTTGGAGACGATCGTCCCGTCTTCGCCCCAGTACCACTCACCCACGACGGGGGTGCTGAAGATGAGGTCCACCTTCTTCACCGTCTCTTCGCCCAGGTCCAGGTTCTTGAGGGTGACGCGGCCATAGGCCGTCAGATGGGAGAAATGGAGATCCACCTCATCCGGAAGGGAGGTCATCCCGTCGGACTTCGCCACCAGCAACTGGGCAGCCTCGTCCACGGACGTCGGAAGCGGCGTCTGCACCGCAGCGATATTCACGCTCCAGGCCGTGCGGCTGGGGCTGATAGCCCGGGCGGCGGAAGCGGGGGAAACGGCATAGAACGTATAGGGAGCCGTGGCCGTCGAAGCGTCGAAAGCCGCCTCGAAAGAGGCCGTGCGGCTATCTGCCGAAATAGCGACGGCGGAACCTTCCGCCTTCCCGTAATTCAGGGAAAGCAGGATTTCACGGTCATTCTCCGTCCACAGGGTCCGGTATACACCTTCCTCCGGGGCAGCGAAAGCCGTACGGGTTTCTTCCGTTCCGGCGTGGAAGCGAATGGTCTTCAGCGAAGCGGATTCCGGGACCTCCTGTTCCACGTTCCGGCAGCCGGCGAGGGCGGCCACGGCCACCAGCGCCATCAGGAATGATCTGCTGTTCTGTTTCATAGTCCTGTCCATCAATAATCCCCCCACGGATCGTCGATTCCGGGATCGATGTTCCCGTCTCCTCCACTCTGGAGGAAATTCACCTCCAGGCGGGCGTCCACCACCCGCACGAGCGGAGTCTCGTACATTGTCTTATTCATTTCCATAACTTTGTCATTCGGCTTTGAGCACCAAGCGGATCACTTCGGCGGTTCCGTCCGGATAGGCCAGGTGCGCTTCCACCGTGTGGCTGCCGGCCGTCAGGGTGACGGACCCGCCCTGGACGGCGCTGCCGTCAAAGACCCAGGAGACCGAGGACGGCGCATCGTCCTCGTACCGGACCAGGGTGAGGTCGAACCGGTCGCCGGCCCTGTAAACGCCGTTTCCGGGGTTGGCGATATGGTTGAATCCGAGTTCAGGCAGGACGGGCTCTCCCACGTCGGCGGAAAGGATGGGTGTCAAGTTCCCCATCTGGGTCCAGGTGATAGCCCGGGTGCCGTTGTAGGCACCATAATACCCCATCTTGTCCGAAGTGCAGTGCTGAACCATGATCGGTTCCCCGCCATTACATCCCAGAAGGGCATATCCGACGTAGAGGGAAGATCCGGAGGGCAGGCAGTATTCCTGGGCGACGACATTGACCGTATTCATCTCACCCAGCCTAAGATTGTCCACCCGCTGGGTGAACTGGCGCCGGCCGCCGGATTCGACAAAGACATAGGCGGAAACGGCCCCGGAGCCGGCCGCCGGCTGGAAGGAAATACTCTTCAACTGCTTCCCGGCATAGGGGGCCGTCTCCTCGGCACTCAGCAGGATGGAGGCAGCGATGTCCGTCACTTCCGAAGCCCCGAAGGGAACCGTCTCTCCGTCCGGGTCATACTTGATGAACGTGGCTTCCGGGGATTCCCCTTCCTTGCGGAGATAGATGTCCAAGGACTCCACCTTCCGGCCCAGGGTAACCTCCGTCTCGGACGGCTCGTAGCCGCTGCAGGACACCTTGACGGTATACGTGGCATCGGCCAGGGCGGCATCCAGGAAGGAGAAGGTTCCGTCCGCGCCGGTCGTGGCGCTCTTTTTCAGCGAAGTGCCGGCATAGAGTTCCACCTTGGCATCCCGGACGGGCTTGGCCGACGTGTTCATCACGCAGCCCTGGATGCCCGGAGTCGTGGTGTAAGAAACTGTCAGGGTCACCCGGTTGGAAGCAAAGCTGATGTCCGTGAATTTGAAGTCGGTCTGGACGCCCTCCCAGTCCATAGGGGTATAGCGCGTGATTTTCCGGGAACCGGGGAACGGGATCCGGTCCTCGTTGTAGAGGAAGTTCAGGGACTCCACGTCGGCGGCGGGGACGATGTAAAAACACGGATGGGAGCCGTTTTCATTGATGGCGTTGGTATATTGCCAATTGTTCCACAAGGCAGCCGCCGCATATGTACTTTCGTACGTCTCGCCTCCCCAGCCCGCCTGAAGGATGGTGACCTGGCGCTGGCTCTTGTCCACGTGGTAAACGAGGAGACCGTTCCCGGGCAGGGCGCTGTCCCAGCCCGTCTTTCCCCGGCATTCCAGGACGAAATACTCTCCGTCGGTAGAGGTGGGGATCCGGTAGGCGACCCGGTTCTGCACCGGCGTGACGGTGAGGCTTCCCTGCGATTCAATCTCGGTATATCCGTCCATCCAGCCCAGCATGATCAACTCTTCGGCGTTGAAATAAGGCGGGGTACGGCCGTTGTTGTTGTACGGGCCGCTGCACATCGTGGAATAGCTGTACAGGCCGCCGGCAGACCCATTGGTCGAGTAATCCGTATCGTAGAAGTCCGGAAGGCCCAGGGAGTGGGCGAACTCATGGGTGGTCGTGCCGATGCCGCACATGTTGCTGCCGGAATAGCCCTTCAGCTCGGACGTGCAGAAATACTTGTAGATCCGTTTCCCATCCAGCCGGGTACTGCCGCCAGCGTAGCCCTGATGGGGCCAGATCTGCTCATTTTCGAGGCCGGTTTCGGCGGCATTGTGGCCCGCATAGTACATCAGGGTCATGTCCACGTAGCCGTCCCCGTCCGAATCGTACCGGGAGAAGTCGATGTCGGCGTTCATCGCCTGGCAGGCCTCCACGAGGGCGCCGCCGGCGTTGTTGACATAGTCGGCGCTGTTCTTGGAAAGGGTATAGGGACCGAAGACGTCGAAGACAGGGTCATACTGCCCGTGGGAATTCTCCACATAGAAATCGCGGACAGACCCCGTTCCTCCGTTCGCGGAGTATCCCTCCTGGTTGAGCAAGGCGTCGAACGCGGCCCGCGGGTCGCTGATGACGAACGGGACATCCTGGAACTCGACCAGGATCACCGGGATCCGATGGGTGCCCATGGACATGCTGCCGGCTTTGGCAGCCGAAGCGGCCTGGGCGCGCATCCGTCCGGCTTCCTCCCGCATGCGGAGGGCTTCGGCCCGCCCGGCGGCGGAAGGCATCTGGGCAGGACGGTAGAATCCGTCGGCTCCGCGGGCGACGACCTGACCGCTCTCGTCCGTGACGTAATGGAACCACTCGTCACCGTGGATCCGGATGGTGATGACGCTGCCGTCCGGCTGGGTTACCCGGATCTTTCCCGGATAAGCCGGGACGGCAGAAAGGATATGGAAAGCGCCCAGCAGGAGCGCAAGGATTGCAAGGATCTTCTTCATGGCTACTGGATGCAAACGATGAAACCGGTTCCGTTGCCGGCCATCAGCCAGGCTTTGCCGTCCTCGATGTGGACGACCTGGACGGAAAGGTCGGAGAAATGGGTGGCCGCCTGCTTGACGTAGCGCGCCAGCCGGATGTCCAGCCGGTCATTCTCCGCGATGGCTTCGGGAATGCCCGTAACCTGGATGACCGTATAGGTGGAAGGTTCGTAGATGCGGAAGGCCGTCTCGCCGTTTCCGGTCCGGACGCTCAACTGCATCGAGCCGTCCTCGTACAGCCAGTCAGAGCCTTCGTAGGCGTACACGCCCGGGGTCGTATGCTGGATGAACTCCGCCACGGCATCGTCGCTGTTCTGGAGCTCGTACAGCCGGACGGGGAGGCCGCTTTCGGACGTCTTGCGGGTCTGGAAAGCACGCACCGAGGAGGTTGCATTGTATTTGAGCTGCCGCTGGCGGTTCACGATGGAGGCCAGGTCCTGATTGTCGAAGGTGATGGTCCAGTAATAGCCGATGGCCGGTTCCGTGCCGGCATACACGTTGGCGTTGGAATTGTTGTTGTACAGGTATCGGCCGTCCGCCTGGCGGATCAGCGTTCCGTTCTCGCTTTCATAGAAGGTGAAGGCGTTCTCCTGGGAAGACAGGGTGATGATCCCCTCCTCTTCCTCCACGTCCTCGCAGTACAGGCGTCCACTCGCGGTTTCCGCCGGCATCGCCTGGGCCATCCGGAGCGTCTCGTTGCCTTCATCATCGGTTTCCGCCGCCACCAGGATATATTTCTTGCCCGGAGAGAAAGAGGATACCCGCTTGAAGTAGAACGTGCCCACCGGGTCCGGATCGGAAGGCTCGAGGGGGAAATTCAACGTCTTGATCTTACCGGCGGAGAAGGTGACGGGGCGAGTCAGGGTGATGGTGCGGACATCTTCATTCACGGTCAGGGTGAGCGTCGTGCCGGCACCGGCGACGAAAGGCTTGACAGCCAGATAGAAAACGGCACTCTCCTCCTTTTTCAGGACCGCGCCTCCCTGAACCGTGAGGGTGGCCTCGTCGGAGGCCGATACGGCCGTGAAGACGGGACTGTCGCCGGTGACATCCACCGTGAAGGAACCCACGATGGCTTCCGGGGCACGGAAACGGACGTCGGTGACGGTGACCGTCCCTTCGCCCGGGTTGGTCACGTTGACGGCGATGACCGAAACGGCCGGGGAAACGGAAAGGGCGGGCGTCACCTCGGCGGCGACGGCGGCCGCCTTGCCGGAAAGCGGAATGGCCTCACCGGCAAGGTGGGCCATATTATCCGCGCCGGCCTGGACCTGGGCGGTACCGGAGGGGGCGCCGACCGTCACGGGAACGGCTTTCGGAGACGTCGCGGCCGAAGCGTACGGATACACCAGATACCAGTCGGATGCCGTAGTTACGGGAGAGGCGATGGTTCCGGTGGCATGACCGGTTTCGATGTCATCGACCGTAAAGGCACCGTCGGCGACATAGGCATCGGCGCCCGACGCGGCATGGAAAAGGCTGAAGCGGTCCCCCTCCACCCAAAGGGTGGACAGGCCGTCATTGACGGTCCGGGTGTCCGCCTGCCTGGCGAAGACCTCGAAGGATGCGCCGGAGGGGACGGCCATCTCGACCTCCTGGACCGAAGCACATCCGGTCAGGAGAAAGAGAAGTGCCGCGGCCGCCGGTCCGGTTATGTTTTTGAAGACTTTCATAAGCATTGTGCAAAGATTGCAAATATAAGAAAAAAAGGCGGACCCGCAAAAGTCCGCCCTCTCAGAATGTCTTCCGGAGCCTATTCTGCCGTCAGTTCCAGCTGGACGATCTTAGTGAGGGCCGCAGCGAGCATATCTTGACTACTACAAGTGCCTTTGATAGTCCATCTTCTCATGGAGAATACGGTCTACGCTGATAGTTCCATCCTTATTTTTTTTATAGAAGAAGACATGATGACCCACTTTATAGCCCAGAACACCTGGCTTAACGATGTCATAAGTCCTTTCAAGGAACATCGGAATAATGTCCAGACCCTGGATAGCGGTATATATCTGCCGATAATAAACGACAG
Organism: uncultured Bacteroidia bacterium; assembly: GCA_902778105.1. Lineage (GTDB taxonomy): Bacteria > Bacteroidota > Bacteroidia > Bacteroidales > UBA932 > Cryptobacteroides. Next base: position 10,823 of record CACYWN010000003.1, on the reverse strand, counting down.
CCTGGTCTTCTGACCAGGTCTGAGCCGTGTAATCCCAAATACCGTCCAAATCGGCAATGGCCTTTCTGGATAACCGGATCTTAGCCATTGTTCCTCCGCTTTGCCTTCAACGCCTCCAAGTGGGACTCGAAGTCAAAGTCTTCGACATACCCGCTTGCTTCCCCTTCTTCAATGGCGGTACGGAGAGCCGCTATCTTTTGTTCGTCCTCCTCCAGTCTTCTGAGTCCGGCACGAATCACCTCGCTGGCATTCGTATAACGGCCTCCAAGGATACTGGATTGGACGAAGGCGTCAAAATGGGGGCCTAATGCAACAGTGGTTGTTTTCATTTCAATGATTCTTTGCTACAAATATAAGAAATATTCTTATGGTTGTTAATTAAAGTATCGCATATTTGCACCGAAACCTGGCGCACCTGGTTCAGTCTCGCCCTTGTACCATCCAGGTATTAAGTGCCCATGGTGGTCCACCTTCGGGACCACCATGAGCGTTTACCCCGGGATAATGCCTATGGTGTCCCATCATTTGGACCACCATAAGCATCTTGAAGTCATTCAAAGGGAAGCAGATGATTGCCGGCGTTCGCCCACAAGGAGGCCGAAACCCGGACAGTGTGGGACGGATGTCGTGGGCAGAGGGCCGCCGAGGGCGCCATCATGCGCATTGTCGAGAGGACCACCGCTGCCCATGCCGGCGCGGGTGGCGTCGGTGGCGCCGGTGAGCGGGCGGCCTTCCATCAGGGCGAGGGCGGCGGAGAGCAGGGTCTCGTCCGGGTCGCCCAGGGGGTGCCCGTCCAGCGGGTCGTCATCCAGTTCCACGTCGGGGGCGATGCCGTCGGGCATCGAGAGGGTGACGCCGTTGCGGTCGGCGTAGCGGGCGTACATCACGTAGAGGCCCCAGTTGTCCAGGTGGGGCTGGGCCCGCTCGAAGTCGCCGTCCTTCAGGCCCTTCTTCACGGAATCCAGCCAGTTTTCGGCATCGACCAGGAGGCCGGCGCAGTATTTCCCGTAGGTCCGGTTGCCGACAAGGATGACGTCCATATAGGGCTTGAGGCCGCATATGAGGCTTTCCGAGGCAGAGGCGCTTCCGCCCGTTACCAGGACGTACAGTCGTTTCAGGTCCGGATTACAGCCCGACGTGGAAACGACCCGGAGGGCGTCGTCGACATGGAAGGTGAAGCCGGTGTCGAAGCAGGTGGGGGCATCGTCCAGTTCTTCCGCCAGAGTGCTGTTATAGATCTCCCGGGAAAAGACGCTCTTCGCCTCCACCTCCTGGACCGGGGCCAGCATCGAAGCCAGCACCGTCTCGGCCAGCACGTAGCCGCCGCCGTTGTAGCGGAGGTCCAGGACCAGGTCGTCGATGCCTTCCTGCGTGAAGCTCCTGAAAACGTTGGAGAGTTCTTCGCAGGAGTCGAGGGTGAAGGACGTGTAATGCAGATAGCCCACCTTCCGGCCGTCCGGACGGTCCAGGATGCAGGCCGTGTGAACGGGGTTCTCGTACATGGCCACCGCCGTGACCGTCAGGCTCGCTCCGTCATTCATCCCCAGCCGGACCGTCCCGCCGCCGAGAAGGCGGTTGCGGACGAGGTCCTGATAATTGTCCGGGGTCATCTCCTCCCCGTCCAGGGTCAGGATCACATCCCCGCGCCCGAGCCCGGCCTTCGCCGCCGGCGAGTCGGCATAGACGAAAGTCACCACCGCGCAGACCCTCTGGCGGCTCTTGTCCACATAATACAGGCTGAAGTCCATCCCCAGGGTCCGGGTATGGCCGGAGACGCCGCCTTTCATCGAGGCGAAATCATCCGTCAGCACGGTCCAGCGGTCGATGTCCTCCCCCGCCGCATCCTTGTACCGGATGGCGGCAATCTTCGCGATCGGCTCTTCCCAGTTCTGCCACGCATCCATCGCCGACGAAATCTCGTCGCGCCACAGGTAGTACGTGTCCATCACGTTCCAGGCGAACATGTTGATGTCCTGCCGCTGCGCCCGGGTTTCCGGATCCAGCTGCCTGTACTCGTCCGGCACCGGCTTTTCGCAGCCGGCGAGCAGTACCGCCAGGAGGGCAATGCCCCAGTTGACCTTGATTCCCATAGGGGCAAAGATACATTATTTCGCGGACTATCCGCGCTTTCAGAAGCCGATTTTCACGCCGAAAAGCATGCGCCGGGTGGAGGGATAGGTAGCCGACTCATACCCGAACCCTTGCCAGGCGAGGGCCAGTTCCGGATCGGTGCCCGGATAGCGCGTGAACAGGAAGGCGTTCTCCATCGATGCGAACAGGTCCAGCCGGACCCCGTGGAAGGGGAAAGCGTAGTCCAGCCGGATTTGGTCGATGCGGAAGAAGGATGCGTCGAGGACGGAATACGGGGAGCGGAGGAAATCAGGGCCATCGACAATGGCATATTTCCCGTCCGGATTGTTTACTGTCCGATAATCTTCCAGATAATACCGGGACAGGGCATCGTAATCATCGTGATGCAGGACCGTCTGCCCGCGGTCACCGTGTCCGGAGACGGTCAGCTGCCAATGCCTCCAGCCCAGCGCCATCCGCAGTCCGCCGGTCATCGACGGGAAGGCAGAGCCGGTCCAATACCCGTCAGCGTAAGACGGATGACCCGTTTCCGGATCCAACGGGATCACATCGCGCCCGCCCAGGGGTTCGCCGTCCTTCAAGCACACGGGAACACCCTCATACCAGGAAAAATAACTGATTCCTTTCAGCCCGTCTTCGAAGGTTACCTGGTTCTTGTAAAGGGTCATATAAGCGGAAAGCGCATAGCGAAGCGCCCCCGCTTCGCCCCGAAGGTCTGCGGACAGCTCCACGCCCCGGTTGCGGAGGTCATAATACCTATCACTTCCCGTAATCAGCTTGTTCTCAACGTCCGGACCGGTATAATAGCCGGCATAATAGCCGGTCAGGCCGTCGTCATGGATGAACCACGAGGCAGACAGGTCCAAGGCCGCCTTCCCCCACTGGAAGCCGAGTCGGGATGTCAGATCCCGGTGGCGGGCATCCGTGGAGGAGGCCGAGTTGAATACCCTGCCCGCCCTGGGCATCAACCAGCGGCTGGCGTCCAGCATGGGAATATAGGGATCCGTCTTGGACCAGGAGGCCTTCACGGACCAGTCCTTCCACCACGCCGGCAGGACTCGCTGCAGCAGCGGCTCCTCGGCCAGGTTCCATCCCAGCGTAACGGCCGGGATGCGGTATCCTTCGCTGGAGAAGAGCTTCTGCTCCCAGGCCCGATAATAGGAGAATCCCGCTTCATACCGGCCTTTCCAGTCATAGCCCACCGACAGGACCCCTTCCTTCCATTTCGTTTCGGGGGTATTGACCCCGATGCTCGTCAGTCCGCTGGCCTCGTAGCCGGCAATACTTCCTCCGGCCGCCAGGAATTTCTCATACGCCGGATCCAGGAATTTCTCCACCACCTGCGCATCATTTCCGAAGGTAAGACCGTATTCCGTTATATCACAGGCCCCACCGACGACATGGTTGTCCTGCTTCTCCTTCATCCGGCGGAACGTCCCGTCCACGCGGAGCCGATGGCCCCGCCAGGTTCCGCTCCATCCCGCTTCGGCCCCCCACTGAAACCATTTCTTCCCTTCGTATCCGGCCTTGGCCGTCAGCCGGTCCGCATAGCTCCCGGAGGGATAATCCTCCCAGTAAGCATAGAAAGGATCCGCTTCCCCTCCGGCAAATCCGCCAAGGCCCCGGACGTACAGGCCCGGAAGCGGACGGATTTCCAGTTTCCCTTGCACAACTGTTTCAGAGAAATCCGTACGGTCCGTAAACTGAGTGACGGAATACTCCCTCCCGGTATAAACCGGCCGGGAAACAAGATACGTCTGCAGCCATGGGGTCAAGGCCCTGCTGACCGCGGATTGCCCCCATCGGCCCGTCGTCTCCAGCGACAGCCACCGGACCGGACGGTATTCGGCCGACCAGGACGCCGCATAGCGACGGTGGGTATCGACCTTGCCGGGATAAGGGCCGTCATTGTCCAGGAAGGAGAATCCGGCATAGGCCGACAACTTCTCCCCGCCATACTGCGCGAACAGATGATGCCGCTGCAAGAAAGTCGATTCCGGGACAAACGAGGGTGCTTCCCCGTAAGAGGATTCGGGGGAATATTGGTAAGGGTCATACCGCTGCCAGTCGGCCAGGGTCATCCGCTCCGGCACATACGAGAGGCGCTGCACCCCGCCCACGAAGTCATACCCCGCATGGAACCCTTTCTGCGAAGCCCGGCGCGTGGTCACGACCACGACACCTGCCGCAGCATCCGGTCCCCACAGGCCCAGGGCCGACGCATCCTTGAGCACCTCGATCTTCCCGATCGACTCGGGCGCGATTCCGTCCAGGTTCCGCCGCCGAACCCCGTCCACCACATACACCGGTTCCATGCCGGGCAATACGCCCAGTCCCCAGATGTGGATTGTCGGCGTCATCCCCGGAGCACCCGGCGAAGAAATCACCTCCACCCCGGGCTCGCGGGCCGTGAGCATCTCCAGCGCATGCGTCCCGAAAGGACGGACGTCCCGCAAGGTATCTGCGGGCTCCTGCGCCCAGGCAGCGATGGCCCCTGTAAAAAGAGCAAAGGATATAAACAGTATGTTTTTCATAAGGCTATGGATTAGATTGCAAATCAAAGTATGGCCGCTGGCACTTGCATCCTCCGTCAGGTCAAGTCGAAGGTTTCATGGGATAAGAAAGATCACAGGCCCGCATGAAAGACAAATCGATCCTGCTCACTCCATTCAGAACCCTATCACCGAGAAACTCATCTTCCGCCATGATCCTAACGGAAAATTCCAGAATGTCGGTATCCTCTTCATTCACATCAAAAACGGGCTTAAGAGCGAAATACTCAACATAAAGCGGATTGACAGAGCAGAATTCCCGGATTGTCTGAGGATAATAATCTGCATCCTCAAATGCCAGGTCACATGAGGGATACTTGAAAACTCTCCGTCCGTCAACACCAAAACTGACGATTTCAAACAAATGCGATAGATCAGAGCCCGGTTCAATCCCATCGATTTTGACGTTGGCGGTTATCTCGATATCGTTTATTCCTACGTAAAAGTACCCAAAATTCTTTCTGCTGTCAAGTTCTCTCAATTTTTTCCATTGAACCTCATGAGATGCCACCCAACGCCGGCTGTCATCCGTCGCGCTGTTATGAAAGTCTCCGTACGCATACATTCGCTCCGAAAGAACGTCGTTACCCGATCCGCTCCAACTTCCATGATGAACCTCCAAGACTCCTTCCTTGTATAATGGATCGTAAATCACGTCCAACTGGTCTGGAACATATATGCCCGGAAAAAAACCGCCAGGATCAGTCGTGTGGTCACTCCCTTCAGTAGAGCAACCGGAAAAGGCATAAAGCGCCAAGGCTGTAAGTAGTATCTTCCAAGGTTTCATATCTCTGTGATTATTAAGTCAATAAGCAAACAATGATTGTTTGGATCAATCCGCATTAAAACATCTGCAGACTTCCTTTACTTCCATCCAGAACATCCTTGCAGAGATGCGTTCTATCCATTGCATCGAACATGCGGGAAAACTAATAATCATCTCCCCGCTCGTTCGCCAGCACGCGGTTGTTACCCAGGTGGTCCTTCAGGTACCACAAGTGTAAGTACCACGGCCCGGCTGCGCCCGGATTTCCGGGGCCAACGGCTTGTTGCCGTCATATGCTTCCCGCAAGTGCTGACAGTGGTCCACTCCATGGACCACCATCGGCATTTTACCCCTGTTTTTGCTTATGGTGGTCCACCCGCCGGACCACCATCGGCACCTGCATCCTCCGTCAGACCCCCTATTCACCGGATTCCCCGCACAATACGCATACGGACTGATTCCATAATACTTCTCGCACAGCGGGTCCATCGTCGTGAAGCGGTGAAAACTCGGCGAGAGGTAGCGCGCCTCGAAGTCGTAGGTCGATGTCGCCGCGTTCCACTCCTTGCCGCCGTACTTGTACGGGCTGTCGGTCATGCCGGGAAGGAACGGGTTGGAGGGATTGGAGATAGAGATGCTGATCTCCGCACCGTACGGGTCGTAATGGTGCGTGGTCAGGGCGATGCCCCGCTCGTTCGCCAGCACGCGATTGTTCCCCAGGTGGTCCTTCAGGTACCACAGGTGTACATACGACGGCCCTGACGCTCCTGGAGGAAGCCCCGTCGGGGTGTAGTAGCCGGCATCTGTGTGGATCATCGTAACCTCTCCATTTTCAATACGATAATTCGCTGCATATTCCGTGCCTTGGGCGCCGCTGGTGGCGGAAGATCGTTCCTCCACATACAGTTTCTCGCCGTCCGCGCTGTACACGTACTTCAGCGTATCGCCACTCGCGGACACGTACTCCTCCGGAAGGTTCAGCCGGTTGTACCGCAGCACGGTCAGCGTGTCGCCCTGCCCGTCCAGTTCCGCGGTGCGGTTACCCATTCCGTCGTAGGCGTAGCCGGCATCCGCCACCTGAGCCGTGCCCGAGGGATACTGGGGATTGTATTGTTCGTAGAACGAACGCTGCTGGTGCCACGTGTTCGGGCGGTTGCCGTCGCCCATGTTCCACGTCCATTCCAGCCATTTGCCGTCATACAGGTTCGCATATTCTTTCGAGTTCCGTCCCGTCATGTTCCCGTTCAGGTCATATTCGTAGGTCCGGCTGTAGTCCAACCCTGAGCTTATGCCTCCTCCGCCATAGTCCGCCGTTGTCAGCCGTCCCAGCAGGTCGAACCCTTCTTTGGACCATCTGAAAAGAGGCTATGCTTCCTCATAATGAATAGGGTAATGTGAAATGTAAAAAATAGAATGCACAGCATCTTTAATTGTAGATTCGCTCCAATTCTTGTCTTTAGATAAATAAAACATCTTGGAGGGTGTTCTATTCTCTTCTCTCTCCCAAAGTGTCAATGATTTCTTCCGTTTATAATACTTTACGCCCAGCTTATTAAGTTCGATGGGATTCTCCTTGATCCGATTCCCAACCTTTGTATAAACAACGATTCTTTCTTCTTCGATAGATAGGGCATAAGGGACCCATATGTCTTTTATGAGTCGAGGAATCCAAAGAAGTTGGAGAAAAAGTACAAGCCCCACACAGCTCAAAACTGAAAAACTGCCCCTTATCCACAAGACAATCGGGATAAAGATGATTGGAATAAAGACATAAAACCACAGAAGTAATAAATACCACCGCCAACAAGGGTAGTCTACTTCAAAACTATAATTGCTTCTCATTCTTCCAAAGGTAAAACTTATCTCTTTCCGGGTCTTCGTATGAAGGAGAGGTTGTTACATTATTATTCTCTTGATGTGCATTTCCCTTTTGTTCTTGATTTAAAGAGGAATCTTGAGTCACTATCGTCGAAGAACTGGTAATACTTATAGCATTTGATATCCGAACCAAGTTCTTGGTAACCACGCCGATATCACTTGGTAATGAAACGCCTGCTGTTACAACAGTCTGAACGGCATCAGTTATTCTTTCAGCAGTATGATTCTCATCGCCGGTTACAATATCCACTGCTTTTGCGACTGTGTTTGTCATCCCAGTGGGAATCTGCATTATCCGTTCTGTATCATCTTCCGAGTTATCACTTACTAATCCAGCCAGAAGGATGCCAAGACCAAATGCAACTTCACTCCCTCCTTCAATGACTAAATAGGCAGATATAGGAGTTGCAGCTCCTCCAGTCCCTGTGGCAAGAGCAATACCGCCAGCTGTTGTGCCAATCCCGCCAATCATTGTTAAAGCCCCTTTCCCAACAGCTCGCCAATCAGTCATTCCGCTCGGGTCCACCAGATTCCTTCTCGCACAGCGGGTCCATCGTCGTGAAGCGGTGGAAACTTGGCGAGAGGTAGCGCGCCTCGAAGTCGTAGGTCGACGTGGTGGCGTTCCACTCCTTTCCGCCGTACTTGTACGGGCTGTCGGTCATGCCGGGAAGGAACGGGTTGGAGGGATTAGAGGTAGAGATGCTGATCTCCGTGCCGTACGGGTCGTAATGGTGCGTGGACAGGGCGATGCCCCGCTCGTTCGCCAGCACACGGTTGTTCCCCAGGTGGTCCTTCAGGTACCACAGGTGTACGTACGACGGCCCTGACGCTCCCGGAGGAAGCCCCGTCGGGGTGTAGTAGCCTGCGTCCGTGTGGATCATCGATTTCATTCTGATTCCCGATAATAATCAAGATATCTATCCAACACCGGATGTGGTTTTTTTGACATATATGGCGAGCCTCCACGACCAATGGTCAGAAGATTGGCCTCGGACAATAAATTGATTTCTTTTATTACTCCAGAACCATATTCTATTATCAATGTGGCTTCCGGATAATACTTCCCAGGTTTTTGTCTACAACGATTAATCTCGTTGAGAACACTCTGCCAGTCTTTATTATCTATATCTATACATATGTTTGTACTGGTACTATCCTCTACAAATCTCTTCAAACCAATATAAGCGATATCTTCTGTACAAAGATTGAAACGCTTTCCGCAACTGCAAACAATAATTACACATGTCATTAATGCTACACGTTGAACAATAATGGAAACTCTTTTATAAGCCTTTGATAATACCGGGAAGAAATCTTTTATTAACATTTTTGCCTGGATCTTTTACTATTGAAGCATTATTTAACGATGCGGCTTCTCGGAACAACGCGTTTGGTGTAGTTGCTCTCCAAATTAACAATAATTCTTGGCCAGAAACTTTTTCTTTTGAGATAGAATTAACACCTATTTTTGCGAAATCCGAACAATTATTGAATAAAGCATTGTAATTTGAATTCTGTTTTGCTATTGTTGACAAATTCTCTTTTGCGATAGAGTCGACCTCATAACTGGTTTTAAATTGAATTACTCCCTCCGGTTTTCTATTTTCGTTACCAGTAAAATCTGTTTCGATTGCATCATGGAGAGATAACAATCTTTTGTGATAATTTGCGGGCACATCGTCGCGGAAATTATTAATGCCAACGGACTCCTGTGGCCATAAATCATAGATTGTTACTGTACCATCAGGAACATATCTGGTTTTCTCTTTTCCGTTTTTATCCTTGTATTTTTCTTGTTTATAGTTCTCGACTGCAAAAGCCGCATGACCCACTTCACCGTCATCCGTTCTCCAAATAATAAGATAAGAATCCTTCCCGCTCGGATCCACCAAATTCACCGGATTCCCCGCACAATACGCATACGGACTGATATGATAATACTTTTCGCACAGCGGGTCCATCGTCGTGAAGCGGTGGAAACTTGGCGAGAGGTAGCGCGCCTCGAAGTCGTAGGTCAACGTGGTGGCGTTCCACTCCTTGCCGCCGTAGCGGTACGGACTGTCGTAGTCACCAAAAATAGTCAGTCCGGATTGATTTGTGACGGAGATGGCGATCTCTTCACCGAAAGGATCGTAATCCTTCCACCCGACCATACTGCCTCCCGCATCCGTCAGCACGCGGTTGTTCCCCAGGTGGTCCTTCAGGTACCACAGGTGTTCGAACACGGGGGCCGTGCCTCCGGCTGGAGGCGTGGCGATGGTGTAGTAGCCTGCGTCTGTGTGGATCATCGGTGACATTCTAACAGCCAAACATTCTCGGGGGATTCAACTTTAAACCCGACGGAATCTTTAAAAGCGACGAAAGAAACCGAATCCAGGGGGCCGATGACTGATCGGTCATATCGTACAACGTCTGCTCCATTTCTTACTTTCCCATTAGGAATAGTCTTGTCTATCACCCAATATTTCCCGGACATTCCGGAAAAGAATATCCAACGACGATCATACTCGAGGCGGTGAATAGCATCCTTGACAACAAGAGGGACAGCACTGGATTGGTAACCAATCGTATAATAAGTAAGATTGTAAGTATCTCTATATGAATACGAAATAGCATAATTCTGTCCCAACTTCTTTACTTGATTCATATCCGGCCAAAAAAAAGCCCAGATATGCAGTGCAAGAATTAATAACAGAATAAACCATAAGAAACCTATCGTAACATATAAAATTACTTTCCCGAGTTTCTTCATTAGCTCATTTTTTAAGATATCCTGTCCCATAATAATATACCCGAAAGCCATGTGAATCATTCAATCCTGTTCGCATTCTTTCTAAAAAAATCAGCGCCTTTCTTGTAAAATCCCCGTTTAGATCCCAGTCATAAACTGTCCCTTTTCCATTTATAATACGGACACTCCTTTCCTCTCGATCCAATAATTCCATATAAACTTGACCCAAAGCATAGGCTGAATGTCTTTGCGCAGGATGAATCATGTACGAAAGGATACTCTTTCCCCGAAATACATTGATTTGTTGAGGAGATTCGATAAACTCCTCCGTCGAGACATTCCCAAAATCCACTTTTGAAGCATCAAAGTATAGCGCATCCTCTGGATTGTTACTACTTAAAACACCCGGGTGTTCTTTTGCCCATTGGATCCCTTCTTCAATAGTTACAAATCCATCATAATCCGGCCGTTCCGATAATGCGCTATAACTACTTAGGAAAGCGAAAGCAGACTCAACAGAAGAAAGACCTTTAAAGCCCAAATCATACTCCTGTGCTTCCTTATGTGCCATTCCTTGTATAAACAAATCAGAAGACATTATTATAGCACTACCTTGAAGGCCTTCGTCATCTGTTCCCATGAAAACACCTTGTTGATTGTAAACTGGAGCACATCCCTCCGGATCCACCAGATTCACCGGATTCCCCGCACAATACGCATACGGACTGATGCTGTAGTACTTCTCGCACAGCGGGTCCATCGTCGTGAAGCGGTGGAAACTTGGCGAGAGGTAGCGCGCCTCGAA
>CACYWN010000002.1 GCA_902778105.1 uncultured Bacteroidia bacterium | reverse complement strand
AGAAGATGGCGGTGTTCTCACCGTTCATGTCCGTGTTGGCGGAGCAGTGCATCGCGGCGATGCCCTTGAGCGGGAGGTAGTAGTTCATCATGGAGAACATGCCCTTCTTCATCTCGCCACCGTACCAGGTATTGAGGATCACCTGCTCACGGGAAGTGACGTTGAAGGCGACGCAGGTATCGCTGCGGAGGCCGAGTTCCTCATAGTTGTCAACCTTGGCCTTGGAAGCGCAGTACACCACGAAGTCGGGTTCCTGGTCGAATTCCTTCTGGTTCTTCGGACGGATGAACATGTTCGTGACGAAGTGGGCCTGCCAGGCGACCTCCATGATGAAGCGGACCTTCATGCGGGTGTCGGCGTGGGTGCCGCAGAAACCGTCCACGACGAAGAGGCGCTTGCCGCTGAGCTGCTGCTGGGCGAGCTTCTTGACGGCCTTCCAGGTCTTCACGGACATCTTGTGGTTGTCGTTCGGATAACCTTCGGTGGTCCACCAGATTTCGCCCGGGGCGCCTTCCTTGGTGGTCTCGTCGTACACGATGTACTTGTCCTTGGGGGAACGGCCGGTGTAGATGCCGGTCATGACGTTGATGGCGCCGAGCTCGGTCACCTGACCCTTGTCATACCCCTCGAGACCGGGCTTGGTCTCCTCGTTGTAAAGGACCTCGTAGGTAGGGTTGTAGAGGATTTCCTTGACCCCTTTGATACCATACTTGGCCAGACTGATGTTTGCCATAATTATACGGGTTTAAAGATTATTTCTTCAATTCTGCAAATTTATTAATAATTCAGAACTTTTCCAATGAAGCCACTTATCTTTTTGTAAAAAATACGTACCTTCGCGCCATGACGCCGAAGGAGGTCTTGAAAACATATTGGGGATACGAGGGATTCCGGCCCATGCAGGAACGCATCATCGACGAAGCGCTTGCCGGCCGGGACGTCCTGGGGATCCTGCCCACTGGAGGCGGGAAATCCGTATGCTTCCAGGTTCCTGCCCTGATGAAGGACGGAATCGCCCTCGTCGTCACCCCCCTCATCGCCCTGATGAAGGACCAGGTGCAGAACCTCTCCGCCCGGGGCATCCGGGCGATCGCGGTCCACGCCGGAATGAACCGGCACGAAGTGGACCTGGCCCTGAACAACGCCGCCTATGGCGACTACAAATTCCTCTACCTCTCCCCCGAAAGGCTCCAGACACGCCTTTTCCAGCGTTATCTCCCCGTCCTGGACATCTCCTTCATCGTCGTGGACGAGGCACACTGCATCTCGCAGTGGGGCTATGACTTCCGACCGGAATACCTGCAGGTCGGGCAGCTCCGGAGGATGGTGGACGCCCCGGTCATCGCCCTGACCGCCACCGCCACCCCGGTTGTAGCGGAAGACATTATGGCACGCCTGGAATTCAAGGAGAAAAACCTTCTGAAATCCGGCTTCGAGCGGCCCAACCTATCCTACATCGTGCGGAACTGTGAAGACAAGGCCGGCCAGCTCCTTTCCGTCTGCAACGGCGTTCCCGGCACCGGCATCGTGTACGTCCGCAACCGGAAGAAAGCCGAGGAAACGGCCCAGATGCTCCACGTCGCCGGCATCTCCGCATCCTACTATCATGCGGGCCTGTCAACCGCCGCCAGAGCCCTCCGGCAGGAGGACTGGAAGGCGGGACGGATCCGGGTGATGGTGTGCACCAACGCCTTCGGGATGGGCATCGACAAGGCCGATGTCCGCTTTGTCGTGCATTTCGACCTGCCGGATTCGCCGGAAGCCTATTTCCAGGAAGCCGGACGCGCCGGGCGCGACGGAGCCCCATCCTACGCCGTCCTCCTCTGGAACGACGGGGACCGCCGACGCCTCAGCCAGATCGAAAAGGCTTCCTTCCCTTCCCTGGAATACATCGAGGACATCTACCACAAGGTCCACATCTTCCACGAGATACCCTATGACACCGGAAAAGGGCGCCAGCTCAAATTTGACCTGGCCGCTTTCTGCCGGCACTTCCACCTCCAGCAGGCGGCGGTCTTCTATGCCATCAAGTATATCGAGCGGGAAGGACATTGGACCTTCAACGAGGACCTGGAGATCCAGACGCGGGTGCAGATTACCGTCGACCGGACGGACCTTTACGGGACCGAACTCCCGGATGCGAGGATGGTCTCCCTGCTGGAAACCCTGATGCGAAGCTACACCGGCCTGTTTTCCTATCCGGTCTCGATTGACGAGGAATACATCGCGGGGAAATGCGGCACAACCGTATCCCAGCTTCGCCAGCTCCTGTACGGACTGTCCGTCAACCACGTCATCAAATACATCCCTGCCGACCGGGCCGATGTCATCTACATCCTCCACGACCGCTTGCACAAAGGGAACGTGAACCTCTCTCCCAAACGGTACGAGATGCTCAGGAGCGCCTTCCATGAACGGGTGGAGACGATGCTTTCCTATGCCGCCGAACAGGAAGAATGCCGTTCCCGCTTCCTTCTGCGCTATTTCGGACAGGAGGAAAGCGGGGACTGCGGGCACTGCGACATCTGCCGCGGAAAAGCGAGGGACCTCCGCGACCTGGCCTCCCGGCTGAAAGCATCCGTCAAGGCGCCTTATACCCTGGACGACGTCCGGACGGCTTTCGGGACGGCCGACACAGGCTGGATGGATGTGCTCCGCGACCTTATCGACCGGGGCGAAGTACCACCTTATGAGTATTGATCCGATGACTGGGACAAAAGACTATTTGCTCGGGCAGATCCGGGGCGGCGGTTCCCTGACAGGCATGCAGCAGCTGAAACTGTGCCTCATGCTCAGTTATCCGGCCATCATCGCGCAGCTCTCGTCCGTCCTGATGCAGTACATCGACACGTCGATGGTAGGTCACCTTGGAGCGGCGGCGGGCGCGTCCATCGGCCTCGTGTCCACCTGCATGTGGCTGCTCGGCGGTTTCTGCGGGGCCTGCGGCAGCGGATTCTCCGTCCAGGTGGCGCACCTGATCGGCGCCAACAACTTCAAGGCCGCCAGGGAGGTGCTGCGGCAGGGGCTCGTCAGTGCCCTCGTCTTCAGCGGATTCATCGCCCTCGTCGGCATGGCCATTGCGGGGCCGCTCCCCTACTGGCTGGGCGGTACGGATGAAATCGCCTCCGACGCGACGAAGTATTTCTTCATCGTCGCCGCCTGCATGCCGTTCATGCAGATCGACTGGATGTGCGCGTCCATGCTGCAGGTGAGCGGAAACATGAAGGTTCCCAGCTACCTGAACATCGGGATGTGCCTGATGGACGTGGCTTTCAACTATCTGTTCATCTATGTCCTGAAAATGGGCGTCGTGGGGGCGGCCCTGGGAACGGGTCTGGCGGAAATCATCACCGCAGCGGCGATGCTGTATTTCGTCACCGTCCGTTCTCCCGAGCTCAACCTGCTGCAGGATAAAGGATTGTTCCGTCCGACGAAGGCCGTCCTGAACAAGGCGCTGGGCATCGGCGGACCGATGGCCCTGCAGAATATCCTGATCCGCGGGGGGTATATCGCGTCGACCATCATCGTGGCTCCCCTCGGCACCATTGCCATCGCGGCGAACTCCTTCGCCATCACGGCGGAGAGTTTCTGCTACATGCCGGGCTACGGCATTGCCGACGCATCGACGGCCCTCGTGGGCCAGTCCGTCGGAGCGAACCGGAAAGAACTGGCCAGGCGGTTCGCCTGGATCACCACCCTCACGGCTATGGGTATCATGGGCATCCTCGCCATCCTGATGTACGCTTTCGCCCCACAGCTGATGGGCCTCCTCACACCCGAGGGCGAAGTCATCGGCCTCGGCGCCCGCTGCCTGAGGATCGAGGCCTTCGCCGAACTGGGCTACGCGGCCTCCATCGTCGCGTACGGTGCCTTCGTAGGTGCCGGCGACACCAAGTGGCCAAGCGTCATGAACTTCACTTCCATGTGGATCGTGCGCATCATTCCGGCCATCTTCCTGGTCAAGGCGTACGGGCTCATCGGCTTCTGGATCGCGATGGCCGGTGAACTCACCTTCCGCGGCACCATCTTCCTGATCCGTCTGGGCCGGGGCAGATGGCTCCATCCAACGCATTAAACCCTAATATTTCAGATATGAAACGGATTTCTACCCTTCTTCTTTTCCTATCCCTGGCGGTGACGGCCTTCGCCCAGACCGCTGAAGAGATTGTCGCCCGGATGGATGAAGTCATGGAAAAGTACGAGTCCAGCGAAGGCATCGCCATGACCATGGATATGAAGATTCCCCTGCTGGGCACCTTCTCGTCCTCCGTCAAAAGCTATGGTGACAAGCTGCGGATGGAGATGGACGTGAAAGGCGAGCACATGATCACGTATGTCGACGGCGATACGGAGTGGGACTACCATGTCAAGGAAAAAGTCATCAAGATCAAGAAACGCGACGCCAGCAAGAAATCCCAGGAGGAGGAGAACATGAAGATGTTCCAGAGCGCCACCGAGGGGTATGACGTTTCCATCTCCAAGGAAACGGACAAGGCCTGGTATCTCCGCTGCAAGAAGAGCCGCACCAACACGAACAAGGATGATCCCAAGAACATGGATCTCGTCGTCGCCAAGGATTCTTACCTCCCCATAAGCCTGAGTACCAAGATGTACGGCATCACGATCACCATGCGGGACCTGGGCTTTGACGTCACGGACCAGGACGTGACCTTCCGGGAAGCCGACTATCCCGGCGTCCAGATCGTGGACGAACGGTAATCCTACAAGGCAAGCAGCGGCGAAGGGATGCCGCGCTCCAGGATGCGGAGGTGCACCGTACCGGGCTCTACGCCCAGTTCACGGAGCACCTCGCTTGCGTGTTCATAAGCCAGGCGCGGGGTATTGTTGTTGCCGCTCAGATGGCATAGGAAAAGATTCCTGAGGCCGGGATGCATGAAGCGGCGGATGGCGTCCCCGCAGGCATCGTTGGAAAGATGGCCGGAGCCCTGGCAGATCCGCATCTTGAGATAATGCGGATAGGAGCCGCCCAGGAGCATGTCCACGTCGAAATTGGACTCCACCACGACCGTATCGGCCTGGGAGGCCCAATACATCGCCTCGTCCGTCACGTGGCCCAGGTCGGTCATCAGGACGAACAGATGCCCGTCGCAACGGATGGCATAACCAACGGTCTGGGTAGCGTCGTGCGGGACTTCAAAATACTGGACCTCAATCCCTTCCGCCACGCGGTTCCATGCGTCCGTCAACAGGTCCCGCCGGCAGCCGCCGATTTCCAGCCGGGTGAAGGGATTGCGCGTAAGCGCATCCTGCAGGAGGGGCGTGGCGTACACCGGCTTGGAGAGGCGTTTGCAGATGGAGCCCAGGTTGCGGATATGGTCGCCGTGGTCGTGGGTGACCAGCACCGCCTGGAAACAGTCGAAATCCAGGGAAAGGCTTTCCAGGATCTTTTTCATCCGGCGGATGCTCACGCCGGCGTCGATCAGGATGCCCGAAGGGGCGCTCCCCGGCTCGTCCCGGAGCAAAAGATAACAGTTGCCGCAGCTGCCGCTGGAAAAGCTCAGGAAGCGCATCAGTTCCTCTCCTCCTCGCAATACCGGGAAATCACGTTGTAGGCGTCCCCGATGCCCAGCTCGCCGGCACGGGACAGGTCGATGCAACCCTTTTCCTTGTCTTTCAGATAGATGAGTACCAGTCCCCTGTTGAAGTAGGCATCGCCCATATAGGGATACTGCGCGATGGCCTTCCCGTAACACTCGATGGCGTTCACCAGCTGCTGGGACAGGCAGTACAGATTGCCCAGGTTGAACTGGATATAAGGCATGTTCGGGAGGACGGAGGCGGCCTGTTCCAGATCGGAGAGCGCCTCGGAATAGTCGTAATGGCTGGTCACCTGCTCACGCACCCGCGCACGGGTGTTTCCCTTGTCGTCCATGGTGAGGGTCTGGACATTGGACTCCATGGAGGCGATAAAGTCGATCATCTCCGCCCGAAGGACCGCCCGGTTCATCAGGTAGAAAGCCTTGTAATAGATCTCATACCGGTCCCCGTCCCCTTCGATGGCACGGTCGTAATGGGTCTGGGCGGCGTTATACTGCTTCTGGTCGATTTCGGAAAGCGCCAGCAGGAACTCGCGGGAAGGCCCCTCCTGCATCCCGCCGTACAGGACCTGGTCCAGGGTCTCCCGGGAAGGAGCCGGGACGGAAGAGCCGTCTGCCGTAATCACCACAGGAAGCGGAAGCGTCCCGTAGAAACGCTCCAGGAGAGGGTTCTCGTACCGGTGCTCCAGGGCATAGTTGGTATCGTCACGTCCGGAAGCCAGGACGAATTTGTACAGCGGCTTCAGGTTGATGTCCACATCGCGGTGCTGGAGCATCTCGTCATCGAAGTCGTGTTTGGCGAAATCGGCGTCCAGGGCCAGCAGGCTGCTGTATTTCCGGGTGGTGTCGGCAAACTCGGCGGCGCCGGCGGCGTTCTTGGCCCGGTATTCGGCGACCTTCCGGCGGCCGGTCTTGTAGTCTTCCCTCGATGCACGGTTCATCCCCAGCTGCAGTTCGGCATAGGCGCGGTTCATATAGGCCTTCGCAAAGTCCGGATACAGTTCGATGGCCTTGTTATAGTCGGCGAGGGCATCCTCCCAACGCCCCATTTCCAGAAAGAAGCCGGCCCGGTTGAAATAGGCCAGGACGTTGCCCGGGTTGATGTTGATGACGCGGTCCATGTCGGAAAGGGCCGATGCGAAGTCGCCGACCTGGGCCGAGATGAGGCTGCGGTTATACAGGGTCAGGGCATTGCCGGGTTCGCGTTTGAGAACGGCGTTGAGGTCCGCCATCGCCTCGTTCAGATGGTTCTGCTCGGAGTGGAGGATGGCCCGGTTGAAATAGGCGAGGGTGTTGGTGCTGTCCAGTTCGATGGCCTTGTCCATATCCTTGACGGCCGCGTCATAGTCGCCCCGGGCGGCCAGGAGGCGTCCCCGACGGATGTAGCCTTCGGGTTCGAAACGGTCGATCTTGATGGCCTTGTTGTAGTCGGCGACCGCCTTGAGGGTATCCCCCAGGAACAGGTACGAAGCGCCCCGGTTCAGATAGGCCGACGGATCCTTGGGCTCCTGACGGATGTACTTGTCGAAATCCCTGACGGCCGGTTCGAACTGCTGGCTGAGGAAGTAGGTGACACCCCGGGTGAAATACAGGCCGGAGGAACCCGGACGGAGCGAAATCGCCTTTTCCAGGTCTTTCAGGGCATCCTCATAGTCCCCGAAACGACTCGCCGTAATGGCCCTGTAATGGTATCCGGAGGTAAAGACAGGATTCAGGCGGACGGCGGTGTTGAAATCCGCCCGCGCACCGCGGATATCGCCCAGGTTGTACTTGGCGATGCCCCGGTAGAAGAAAGTCCAGTAGTCGGTGGAATCCAGCTGGGCAAGGACGTTGAAATGGGATACAGCCTCGGCCAGGTGGCCTTCCGCCAAAGCGTTCCGTCCGCGGAACATAAAGACATCCTTGTCATACTGCGCACGCGCCGGAAGGACGCCGAGCAGCACGGCGACCAGCAGCAGGATGACTTTCTGAGGACACTTCATCTAGAAAAATTTTCAAATCACGGCTGAAATGGCTAATTTCGCACCAATTATGCAAAGATAAGCATTTATCGTGCCCGTTCTACGGATGAAAGCGAAATTTTTCCATATCGGAGTTCTCCTGCTCGTGTCCTGCCTGACCGCGGCGGCCCAGTCCCAGGGTTACTTCATCAGCGCCTCGAACGCCGCACCGCTGGCCGCCGAGAAGGACCTCCGTTACCAGGTCGGACTGCTGACCGACAGCCTGTGTACCGGCCGGGCCACGGGTACGGTCGGGTCGGTCCGGAGCCAGGCTCTCATCGGACAGCTGTTCGAATCGGCCGGACTCCTTCCCGCCGGCGGCAGTTACTACCACGGATTCCGGACCATGACGGGCGCAAAGGCCCACAACGTCGTCGGAATCCTTCCCGGCAGCGGCGACCGGTATGTCGTCGTCGGCGCCCACTACGACCATCTCGGCACCCTTTCCGGGACCCTGTATCCCGGTGCCGACAGCAACGCATCCGGCGTTTCCTCGCTCCTGACGCTGGCCCGGATGTTCCAGCATCTGAAATCGCTGGGAAAGACCTACGCGCACTCCATCATCTTCGTCGCCTTCGATGCCAAGGAGCAGAGCCTCGGGGGCTCTTTCCATCTTTGGAACGAGATCGCCGGCGGACGGCTGACCAACCCCCGGACCGGGCAGGTCATCACCCCGGGCGTCATCGACCGGATGGTCAACATCGACCAGGTGGGCGGCACCGAAGCCCCGCTGCACAAGGACCGGCCGGATTTCCTGATGATGCTTTCCGAGGAGAGAAGCGGACGGCGGGATGCGCTCCTCATCGCCAACATGAGCCCGGAAGTGAGTCTCGACATCGCGTTCGACTACTATGGAAGCAAGGATTTCACACGAGTTTTCTACCGCAGCATCTCGGACCAGAAGCCTTTCCTGGACAACGGCATCCCTTCCGTGATGTTCACTTCCGGCATCACCCTCCGCAACAACAAGGTTGACGACAATCTGGAGTCCCTGGATTACGGGATCCTCCGCCGCCGAGTGCTGGCGATGTTCTATTACCTGGTACGGGTGATATGAACCGGACCCTCTCCGTCCTGTCCCATCTTTGGCAGCTGCCCCAGGACCTGGCCGGCCTGGTCTTCGGCCTGTTCATGAAGGACAAACGCCGCGTCCGTGGAATTCCGGGTATCCCGGATACCGTCCGCGTCCTTTGCTCCCCGTCCATGTCCGGCGGCATCTCCCTGGGACATTTCATCTACGTAAAGCGAAGCGACGACATACGGATCATCCGGCATGAATACGGCCACTGCCGCCAATCCCTTCTGCTGGGGCCGCTGTACCTCCTTGTGATCGGCCTCCCCTCCCTCCTCTGGGCGGCCTGGTGGCATCCCGGCCGGCGCAGGTCCTATTACGGGTTCTGGCCGGAACGCTGGGCGGACCGCCTGGCCGGGCTGGAGCGGAGATAAGCGCAGTCCCGGTCCGTCATGGCGCAGACGCAGGAGTCTGACCAGACGTTTTCGGCCGTTTCCACCATGTCGATGATGGTATAGATCGGAAGGATCAGGCCCAGGACCTCGACAGGAGCGCCCAGGCCCGTCATGAGAGAGACCGTCAGGAAGAAGCAACCCATGGGCACACCGGCGTTACCGACAGCCGCAAATACGGATACGACAACCCATAGAAGCATGGTTCCGATGCCGAGGGACATTCCGCCGTTCTGCATGACGAACAGGGACGTCACCAGGATGAAGGCCGCGCAGCCGTTCATGTTGATGGTCGTGCAGATGGGAAGGACGAAACGGGACACCTTGGGATCCACCCCCAGCCGGTTTTCCGCCGATGACAAGGTGACAGGGAGAGTGGCAGCAGAGCTCTTCGTGAAAAGCGCCATCACCACGGCAGGGCTCATCGCCTTGAAAACCTTCAGCGGATTGATCCTCCGGGCGAGCAGGAACAAGGGTAGGACGACAAAGAACTGCAGGATGTTCCCCGCCAGGATGACGGCCGCATACTTGCCGAGGGAGCCGAGGGCGACGCCCCCGCTGAGCTGGGCGGAGAGCTGCGCAGCAAAGGCGGTGATACCCAGGGGAAGGGTCCAGATGAGCGCCTTGATCAAGGTGAAAAACAGTTCCTGGAGGCCTTGGATCCCTTTCACCACAACACCTTTTCCATCGCTGTCGGGCATCCATGCCAGGGCAAGGCCGAAGGCGATGGCAATCAGGAGGATGGACAGGACGTTTCCGGAAAGGAAAGGCTGGACGACGTTGTTGGGAATGACTGAAATGATATGGTCCCGGAAGGTAGTTCCTCCGGCATCCACCCGCCCGGCCGAGGAAACCAGTTCAGCCGGCAAGTTCTCCGGTGCAATCAGCAGGTACATGCCCATCCCGACAAGCGCGGCCGCGAAAGTGGTCAGAAGGGTGTAGGTCACCGTATGGACGAACACCTTCCGGGTACTCCGCTGCTTCCCGAACAGGATGAGCGTCGTCATGATCGCAAGCGCCACTGTAGGGACCGCAAGGAACTGGAACAGCCGGGTATAGACAGTGGCGACAAACCCGCACACGGCATCAACGGCGCCGCTATGCAGAAGTCCCAGAACGGTTCCCAGCGCCAGCGCACCGAGCCACCAGAGGAGTTGTTTGTTCGAGGCTTTCAAGGGGCAGATTCATTAACAGGCTGCAAGATAACCATTCCCGGTCAGATTAGCAAACGGGCGGGCTGCCTCCGATAACCGAATACTGTTCTATCACTTTCCCGTCCCGATAGATGGCAAAGCCCTTCTTTCCCGACCGTAAGACGATCCCACCATAGAAGCAACCGGGGCGCTTCCCGGCTTTCTTCGCCCGTCTCAGGGCTTCCTCAAGGCTATGGCAGTAATAGGTGGTCATATCGGAGGCGAAGATAACCCGTGATATGGCCAAAGGGTGGCACAGCCGGAGCCAAGGGGCTCTTCCCGACGACAGATATCCTTGTTTTTGTCGTCGAGATGAAGGACATTATCAGTGTATCCACAAATCCAGTGTAAAAGAGTTATATTTGTCATCCAACCTGTTTTAACGTTGTTATGCACCCCATGAAATCTTGCCTGTTACTTCTCACCTGCCTTGGAACGTTGTTTTTGGGGCCGGACAATCTGCCGGCCCAGACGGTCAGGACCGAAACATTCAGCCGGACAGCGTTCGGAGACCATTTCTCCGCCCGATTCAACATCGACCTTCCCGTCTCCACGGAAGGTGTTGTGGGATCGATCCGTTTCCTTCTTTCCTACGTCATCGAAAGTTCCCTCAATGGCGAGGGGGAAAATATCGCCTATCCTCCTTTCAGCGGTGACTGGAAGGACTCCCAAGTCCTTACCGAATACTTCTTCTCCAATACCATAAAGAGGATTCATGAGTTGGCGACGGACGGGTATGAAGAGTCCGGAGATGCCGAGTATTTCCTTTCCCTGGACTATTCCCTCAAGAAAGGCTATGAAAACGACAGGCTGCTGGTTTTCGACCAGACCTTCAACTATCACGAAAGCGGGATGATGAGAGATGACTTCTACCGCGATGCAATCACCTTCGACAAGCAGAAAGGCGAGATATTCATCGATTTCTTCGGAGGCGAGCCGGATCTTTCCCGTTTCCAGCCCATGATCCGGAAAGGTCTCTGCGAATATTTCGGGGTCAACCCGGAAGACCTGCTCGATGAACTGCAGGTTGACGGCTATACCATTCCCCTTCCCCGGGCCTATCCCTGCCCTTCAGCGGAGGGCCTCGTGTTCACCTACTCTCAGGGCGAGATTGCTCCCGAATCGGCAGCCTCCCCTTCGTTCACCGTGCCCTATGACGAGGTGATAACCTTCCTTTCACCGGAGGGGAAACGATTCTTCACAGGGGGCAGGGATGTCACCCGGGAACTGTCCGGGACAGCGCTTGAGCTTTGCAGCTATATCCCCGACCACTTCCTGACCGTAGATACGGAGCGGTTCATGACGCCGGATTATTTCAGGGCTGTGGATGAGGCTTTTTCGGCGCCGGACGGATCTTATGGATACATCGGTGACAGCGAATGGCTGCGCTATTTCGTATCCGGTCAGGATGGCGGGCCGCTTTTCAAGGTCAAGGATGTCATCCTGGTCGACCAGGACCATGCGCTCGCGGACATTGAGATAAGGATAGAGGGTTGGGCAGACAGCCCGGTGAGCCACCGTTGTATCAAGATGAGAAAGATGCGGGGCAGATGGCTGTTGGACGACTACGAGGATACCAAGCAGGAATGCCGGAACTATGTGAAGGCGATGCGCAAGCAGTACAAGTCAGGGGAAATCCTCCGGTTTCTCCAGTCCAATGAAGACACCAGGGAATATGTTCCGGCATTCAAAGAAAGCGTAGAATCCTTTTACAAACAATTCGGAGAGGATTCCGACCAATGAGTTCTTTCCCGATAATTCAAAAAAAAACGCCCACCGAACTGGTGAGCGCTTGAAAGTTACAAATTCTTGATGATCTCCAGCAATTCTGATGGCGTTACCACAATCGGAGTTTTCGGGAAGTGCTTGGTATTTCCTGTTACAAGATAGGATCCCTCCTTCGATAAGGCGACCTCATAAAACACCACATCTTTCGGATCTGGGATCACTTCTTCTGTTCATGTACGCCCCAAAATCAATTCATTCCTGGTAACGGCATCAAGAATGTCATCAATCTTGCCTGTGGGGAATTGGAATTTAGGACGGTGCAGGACGTCCAGGTATTCCTGGTATATCTCCTCGTTGTATAACGGGACAATCGTTCCATTCAGAATATGGTTACGGACGACGACAGTACTTGAATCGTCATGACTGGAAAGCAAAGCCGACACCAATACATTCGTGTCAATTACAGCATACAGCATTACTTTCCCTCCCGCGCAAGCCTGATCTCCTCATTGATCTCATCAAGAGTCATGCTTGGAATCTCTCCGCGCATCACCATGCCCCGAATCTCGTCAAATGCGGCCTTTCCCTTGGCAGCGACATCCTCCTTCGTGGGCGCTTCAATAATAAAAGGTATCTGCCGCTTGCGAACAACGGTTCGGGCAAAGATATTAAAAGCAGTATTGGTGCTCATCCCGAATTCATCACAAAGGGCATCAAACTGCATTTTCAAGTCGGAATCCATCCGAATAGTCATCGCTGTCTGTGACATAGTTCTCCGTTTTTTGCAAATATAATTACTTTTCATCGTTTTGCAATCATTATGCCATCTTTTTATCTGGATTAAATGCGCGTCCTATACTGCACACGCAAAAACACGTACCAGAACACCCCCTCCCCATAACGTTTTTGGGGGAATTATTCACACAACCGACCTTACCTGGGTAGGGACACACTGTGTGAGAACGAAACCATCAATAGAATGCAGGCTGGAGCGGTTTTTGGTCCCTACAGCCTGCATTTCAGGTTCAGATGAAAGGAAAGATTAACGGGAGTCAGTTATGTGCGGAAAGAGGGGACCACCTTCGAGTGGATTTTCCAATTGGTATCGAGAATAACTTTCATCGTCCATACCTTACCGCATTGACCTCTGCCTGGATCTCTTCGTCCGAGATGTCAACATCCGTAGGGCAGGACGCGATGAACTTCTCGACCAAACTTTCGCGAGTCTGCATATTCCATCCCATCTTCTCTGCCAAGGAGGAGAGAAAAGGGACCTCGCCGTTCGGAATAGAAAGCACAATCTGTGTCATGACCTTATATCTATCTGATGCAAAAAAACATCTTTTTGCGTTATCTGCAAATATCTTGCTATGATCGACCGGGTTGAGAGCTTCCACTACCCTACAGCAATGCAACATACTCTACAAAATGATCCAGGTCGAGAGGCTCCAAAACAACACCCGATTCGATATCTTTAATGGCCTGAATGGTTTCCTCGTTTGGCTCATCCATCACCTTCTTCGGCCGAGACACTCTCCAGCCCATCTTCCGAGTCCACTGGCGGAATATGGCCCGATCGCCCTCGGGAATCCATATGCTATACTCGTAACTCATAATCATACTCAGCCATTACTTGGCAGCTCCTGCTGCAAATATAACAAAAGCCATACAGATCAGGCCCTCTTTCTTGTTTCATTCATGCAAATCACCCACTTTAATCATCGGGGCGTTTACGTGAAGGATGGATGTCACGTCATTGGCACTACCTGGTTCCGCATCGTCGCGTGGGAGAGCGACACCATCAAGAATCTGGACCAACTCCAGAAAGGAGCTGCTGTCCATGTCATCGGTCGCGTCAGGATGCAGAGATACGCTGCAGCTGATGGAACGGAGAGAAGCGTCTTTGAAGTCATTGCCAGTGAAGTCGAGCTGATGGAGAACTGATCTTCCTTTACATGAAATCGCCCTCGGAAGGAATTTTCCGGGGGCTTTTTTTACATTTGAAATGACAAGAACTATTTGTCATATTGCAAGAATGATTATGTAAGGGATTATCACAAAAAAGGCGGCTATCAAATCCCTATGATAGCCGCCAGTATCCAATTTTTCCCGTTGAGTGGCTTATTGTCGCCTCTCCCTTAGTGGTCTTACAAATATAATCATTTTTTCCTCTCACATAACGGCCTATAACTCAAGCCTTATTATAACCGTTTGAGAAAAATGCACAAAAACTGCACACCTGGAGGGCTGAGGATTGTACGTATCTGCAAATCATCCTTGTCAATTTTCGCATTTTTAGTATATTTGTTCGGTTAAGAGTCAAAGCCCTATGAACACTCAAACTTTACGCAAAGAGTATCTAGCTCCGGCACTGCGAATAATTACTATCCATGTCGAGAATGCTATCTGCGACAGTACAATCCCCGGAGGCAACGAGGATATCGGTTATGAAGATTGGGATTAAGACGATGGAGGACGGAATCATGAAAAAGAGTTTGTTCTTTGCCGCCGCCCTTCTTGCGCTGGTGGCCTGTACCCGGGAAATGAATGTCGATACCCCCGCCGGCAAGATGACAATCACCGCCAGGACCGAGACTTCCGCTGATACCAGGACTGTAGTGGAAGGAGAAACGCATGTCTATTGGGAGCCGGGTGACGAGATAAAGGTGTTCGTCGATGGAAAGAGCGGCAAGTTCACTACGGATATCACGGCATCTTCCGCCTCTGCCACTTTCAAGGGTACGTTGGGTGACGATGCCTGGACGGAAGGAATGGAGCTTTGGGCTGTCTATCCGTATTCCAAGGATGCGGTCTTTTCAGGCGGGACAATCACGACAACGCTGCCTTCGGAACAAGTCGCCAGATTCGGATCATTTGGGAAGGGGATGAACCTTTCTGTCGCTCACTCTAGTGGCGACAGGCTCCAATTCTACAATGTGGGTGGCGGCATTCGATTTCGTCTTACTCAAGAAGGCATTAAGAAAGTAACATTTGAAGGATATGGTGGAGAATTCCTTTCGGGTACAGTGAAGATTGGCTTTGATGAGAATGGGAAGCCGGTTGTTCGGGAAGTGGCCGATGGCAGTCGCGTCATCACCCTTCTTCCTCCATCCGGCAATGATTCATTCCCGACTAATGTCTGGTTCTATTGTGTTGCCATTCCTGGTTCTTTGGCATCCGGGTATAAGCTGGAGTTTTATCGTGAATCCGAATACAGCAGAATGGCATCCGACAAGGCTGTGACGATTAAGAGATCTATTTTCGGCAGCATTGACAATGCGGATGAAGGATGTGAGTTTATACCCATACCGAATACTATTGCTACGCCGGATGCTATCGACCTGGGCCTTCCTTCTGGGCTTAAATGGGCTTCATTCAATTTAGGTGCCTCGAAACCGGAAGAGTTTGGAGACTATTATGCTTGGGGCGAAACCGAACCGCATTATGTCAGTCAGGATCCTTTGATATGGAAAAGCGGCTATGAAGAAGACGGGTATGAGATGAGGACCTATCAGTGGTTCGTTCAAGAAGTTGTTCTGACTGCTTATACTCCTCTAGTCAAGTATAACACGAACCCGGATATGGGCTACTTGGGCTTTGTCGACAATAAGACCGTTCTTGATCCGGAGGATGACGCCGCCCATGTCAATCTCGGGGGCAAATGGAGAATGCCGACCTATGCGGAATGGGAAGAACTTTTAAAATATTGTTCCGTTGTTTATACGAAAGAGAATGGGGTCTTCGGGCATAGATTGACCAGTTACGTTACCGGGCACAGTATCTTTCTTCCTTTGGCAGGGTACTATGACGGAACATCATTATTGCCGGAGGGTGACTATAAGAAAGGAAGCTATTGGTCTTCCTCTCTAATGGTTGATCTGGGCTTGACAGATAAGGCGCTTTCTTTGCTGACGGTCAATGGCAATGATTTTCTTTCTTGTAACTCTGACTTTCGTTTCCTTGGTCAGACCATTCGTCCCGTCTATGGGGACGCTGCCCCCGAACCCCATCAGGCCCCTGTCCCCGAAGCCGTCGATCTGGGACTTTCTGTCAATTGGGCGTCGTTCAATTTAGGTGCATCCAAGCCCGAGGAGTACGGCAATTATTATGCCTGGGGAGAAACTGAGTTCAAGAATCTTTATAACGGGGAAACATATAAATTGGGGGATTTGGTCTCAGGTCAATTGACCAAGTATAATGTCTCGGATGGAAGAACAGTGTTGGAGCCGGAGGATGACGCCGCCCATGTAATGCTGGGCGGAAAATGGCGTATGCCTACAAAAGAAGAGATGGAGGAGTTGATGAATAAGTGCCACATTGAGAAATCTTCCAGGAATGGTATTCCCGGGGTACAGTGCGTCAACTCAGAAACAGGCGCAAGTATTTTCCTTCCGGCAGCGGGACTTAAGGAGGTTTTGAGCCCCCGCTTTCCCGGAAAGAGGGTAATGTATATGTCTTCTACTGTAAGTAATGAGAATCCAGCTAAAGCGAAGGGGTTGTATATTGAAATTCCTTCCGGGGATGGGGATATAGATTGGATTTTAGAGGATTTCTATAGAATTTATGGATCAGCAGTGAGGGCAGTACGTGACAAGTGATGATTGATCGCTATAATGAAAACGAAAACGATGCTTTCATACAACTGGTGCGGCTGTTCGACATACGGCCTCTTCACAAGCAGTCCCTAAACAAAGTACGATGAGCGCACGAGGTCCGCACGAGGTCCGCACCACCCTCCTACTGCCCGTACAGGTTCATCGGCGGGCCCCATGCGAAGGATGGTCAACCAGGCCCGCGGGGATATCCACGATAATCCACTGACAATCAAACCATTGCAAAACCGCACCCCGCAGACCCCGGCATTATTCCATGGGCCTGCGGAACGCCTCCCCGTAAGCAGCTATTAATCAGGAGCTTCCATCAAGCCTCCCCGCAGACCCAACCAGCCCCCATAATCGAGTAGGAGGTAAATGGAGAATCCGTTATAAACTGACCCCCTCATTCCGGTTCGATTTGACCCCCTAGTACTTTTTCCTTTCATCATACAAGAAAAGCAGGCTGAAGTGGTAAAAACCGCTCCAGCCTGCTTTCTTTTTGGGTTTTCGATATCAAGGCCGGGGGGTCACTTTCAATCGGAATAGGGGGGCACGTTGAAAAGAGAACAAGGGGGTCACTTTGCGTCGGAATTTCCAATGTCCGCGAGACACGCGAACTTGCGATTAAATAACACTGATTTCAAAGAACTCTTGTTCTACGGCGTTCGCGCCGTGGCGTAAAATCTATAAAATTAACGAACTATTGTATCGTAAGACTTATCCAAATAATTCAAAAAAAAACGCCCACCGAAGTGAGCGTTCAGATTCTTTTGCCGAAAAGCTCAGAATGGGAACCTAGGCGAGCCAGAAAGATGTCCTGGGTTTGGGGATCTTTCCAAATCAGCAGGAAATCACCTTGGATATGGCATTCCAGATAACCGGACCAGTTGCCAGACAGAGAATGCGGGCGATAGCCAGGCGAAACAGCACCGGTTTCTCTCAACTCCTTTAGCACCGTCATCAGAGCCGAAATTTTCGCTGGTTGATTCTGATAACGTTTCAGGTCCTTTTTGAATTGACCGGTTTGAATGAGATTCCACATATCCTACAGCGATGCCACATACTCCTCAAAATGATCCAGGTCGAGCGGCTCCAAGCCGACACCAGTTTCAATATCCTTAATGGCCTGAATGGTTTCTTCGTTTGGCTCGTCCAGCACTTTCTTCGGCCGCGACACTCCCCAGCCCATCTTCCGCGCCCACTGACGGAACATGGCCCGATCGCTCTCAGGAATCCGTATGCTATACTCGTAACTCATAATCCTATCCAGCCATTATTTGGCTGCTCCAGATGCAAATATAACAAAAACCATACAAATCAGGTCATCTCTCCTGGCTTTATTCATAAAAGAAAAAGCACCTGCGTTTCCGCAAGTGCTTGATTCAGTGTTGTCTGGATGACTGGACTTGAACCAGCGACCTCCTGGTCCCTAACCAGGTGCGCTACCAACTGCGCTACATCCAGAGGTCCCTGTTTGAAAGGGAATGCAAATATCGGTATTCTTTTCCGAAAATGCAAGAATTTATTTCAAAGATTCCTGACGGGCCTTCAGGGCGGCCTTCAGGGCCGATGCTGCGCGCATCCGGCGGATGGGGCCGTTCACGACGGCGAAGGTGTTCAGGTCCTCTTTCAGTTCGTCCGGAGTGAAGCTCGGGTACAGGCGGGCCAGTTCGCGGGCG
The DNA here is from genome assembly GCA_902778105.1 of uncultured Bacteroidia bacterium. Lineage (GTDB taxonomy): Bacteria > Bacteroidota > Bacteroidia > Bacteroidales > UBA932 > Cryptobacteroides. The sequence continues at coordinate 84,704 of CACYWN010000002.1, read as the reverse complement.
AAGAGGTCCAGGCGGTCGCCGGTGCCGAGGGGATATTCCTCCCCGAAGAAACGTTCGGACCAGCGGAAAAAGGCCAGGCGGGAGCGGACTTCCTTCTCCACCATGGCAGGATCGGCTGAGGGGGCGGGAGCGTTATAGCCGACGCGCTCCCAACGGACCGTGCGGATGCCGGTATTCCTCGCCGCGGTGAGGATGATGGCCAGGGCCATGCCGGCGGCTTCGGGATCCACGCTGAAGGCATCCCGGAGGGTCTTGGCACGGAAGACAAAGGAGGAAAGGGGCGCCTCGTCCCCTTCCTCGAAAACGCGGAGGAACAAACGTTCGGGCGTGGTCTTGAGCCCCCATTTCCGGGCAGGTTCCGCCAGATTCCAGCGGAAGGCATCAAAGGAAGGATGACTGTCGATACACCGGCGCATCCGCATCACGCTCTTTTCCATCAGGTCCACACCCGGCGTGACGAAGCACACCCATTCCGCATCCGGCGCGGAATCCAGGCAGCATTTCCAGAGCGGCTGGCCTTCCAGGGCCGTTTTCCGGATAGTGACGGGCAGCTGATGCTCGAAGTCGGCTACCATGGCGCTGACCGCATCGGAACCGGCGAAATCCACGACGACGGCGCTGACGCCGCCTCCCTTCTGGAAAGAAAGCATGGAAAGGGTACGGTGGAGCATTTCGATGTTCCGGACAGGAATGATAAAGACGATCTCGGACATGGCAGTGAAGATTAACTTTGCAAAGATAGTGAATTATGATTAAATTTGCTTTTTATAGATTCTCTATCAGAATGCACGATTTCTTCAAGATGATGCGGCAGTACGCCTCCCCCTACAAACGCTACCTGGCGGGGGCGGTGATCCTCAACATGCTGTCCGCCATCTTCAATATCTTCTCCTTCGCCGTCATCGTTCCGCTCCTGAACATCCTGTTCAAGCTGGACACCGTCCAATATGCGTTCATCCCCTGGGGAACCGAAGGGATGAAGTTCAAGGACATCCTCGTGAACAACGCCTACTGGCTGGTTTCCGACTTCTCCGCCGCCCACGGAGCCGTCACGGCCCTCCTCCTGCTGTGCGGGATCATGGTCCTTTTCACCGCCCTCAAGACCTCCTGCTATTTCGGGTCGGCGGCCGTGATGATTCCCATCCGCACCGGCATCGTCAAGGACATCCGGAACCGGATCTACAACAAGATCCTGCTCCTTCCCATCGGCTTCTTCTCGCAGGAGCGAAAGGGGGACATCATCGCCCGGATGAGCGGCGACGTCTCCGAGGTGGAAACCTCCATCACCTCCTCCATCGAGATGCTGATCAAGGACCCGATCCTCATCCTGTTCTACTTCGGCATCCTCATCTTCCTGAGCCCGGAAATGATGCTGGTGATGCTCACCTTCGTTCCGGCCTTCATCTGGGTGATGGGCGTGATCGGCAAGCAGCTCAAGCGCCAGTCGCTGGAAGCCCAGACCCTCTGGAGCGATACGATGTCCCAGGTGGAGGAGACCCTGGGGGGCCTCCGCATCATCAAGGCCTTCAATGCCGAGAAGAAGATGTCGGCCCGCTTCGAGAACGTCACCGACCGGATGCGCCGGAAAATCAACCGGGTGAACACCCGTCAGGCCCTCGCCCATCCGATGAGCGAGTTCCTGGGCACCGTGATGATCATGGCAGTCCTCGCCTTCGGCGGTTGGCTGATCATCCGCGGAAAAGGCCTGTTCGGCGGCACCTTCATGGACGCCTCCCAGTTCATTTTCTTCATGATCATCCTCTACTCGGTCATCGAGCCCATCAAGGAATTGTCCCGCGCCACCTACGGCATTCCCAAGGGACTGGCCTCGATGGAGCGCATCAACCGGATCCTGGAAGCGGAGAATCCCATCAAGGAACCGGCCCATCCACAGGAAATCAAGGAGTTCAAGGACCGGATCGCCTTCGAGGATGTCACATTCTCCTATGAGGGCGGGAGGCAGATCCTGAAAGGAGTCAGCCTGGACATCCCGCGCGGCAAGATGGTCGCCATCGTCGGGGAATCCGGCGCCGGAAAGTCCACGCTCGTGGACCTGATCCCGCGCTTCTACGACGCGGACGGCGGGCGGATCACCATCGACGGGAAAGATATCAAGGAGCTGAAGATCAAGGAGCTCCGCGCCCTGATGGGCAATGTCAACCAGGACCCGATCCTGTTCAACGACACCATCTTCAACAACATCGCCTTCGGCGTGGAAGGGGCGACGGAGGAGGAGGTCATCGCCGCGGCGAAGATCGCCAACGCCCATGACTTCATCATGGAGAAGCCGGAAGGCTACCAGACCAACATCGGCGACCGGGGCACCAAGCTTTCCGGCGGCCAGCGCCAGCGCCTTTCCATCGCCCGGGCCATCCTCAAGAATCCGCCCATCCTGATCCTGGACGAAGCCACCGCCTCGCTGGACACCGAATCCGAGCGCATCGTGCAGGACGCCCTGGACCGCCTGATGACCAGCCGGACCACCATCGCCATCGCCCACCGCCTGTCGACCATCAAGAATGCCGACGAGATCATCGTGATGCACGAAGGCAAGGTCGTCGAGCGCGGAAGGCACGAGGAGCTCATCGCCCTGGACGGCTATTACAAGAAACTGAACGACATGCAAGCCTTATGAGAACGATACAAGTCCCCTTCATCGCCGACTTCGAGGAAGTCGACCTCGATACCGCCCTCGAGCTCGAGGGTACCCGTTTCCTGGTGGACCAGGTCAACTGGCCTTCCGAATTCCCCTACGCCCCGCTCTGCGCCGGCCGCATCGCCCGCACCGAGGATGCCCTTATCGTTGATTTCCGCGTCAGCGGACTGGACCTCCGCGCCCTGAACCTGGAGGACAACGGTTCGCAGTGGGAGGACAGTTGCGTCGAATTCTTCGTGGAGAATCCGGACGGAAGTGAGTATTACAACTTCGAGATCAACCCCCTCGGCAAGGTCCTTGCCGCCCGCGGGACCGGCCGTGCCGACCGGGTCAGAAGGCCGGCGGAAGAGATGGAGGAAATCCTCCGCATCGCCCAGTATGAAGGGCCGCAGGAATTCGACGGCGGTATCTGGAACTGGCGCGTCACGGTCCTGATCCCGTTCACCCTGATCGGCGTGGACCCGGACAACCTGCCGGAGAAACTCCGTGCCAACATCTACAAATGCGGCGACAAGACCGCCCACCCGCATTTCCTGAGCTGGAGCCCCATCAGCACTCCCTCCCCTGACTTCCACCGGCCGGAGTTCTTCGGCGAACTGCTCCTCCGTGTTGGCGAGCCTGTCGAGCCATGACCCGGCGCCAGCTGACCGTCGCCCGTATCCTGCTGGCCGTGTATCTGGCCGCCCTCCTCTGGCTGTGCTTCGGCCATTTCGACGCGATGCCGGATGTCAAACGCTACATCTGGGGAATCCCGACCGACAAGATCGTCCATTTCCTGATGTTCCTCCCCTTCCCCATCCTGGCCTATTTCGCCTTCGACCGGTATACGGAAAAGTTCTGGTCTTCCGTCCTCTGGACAGGGGTGGCCTTTCTCGCTGGCGTCCTTCTAGCTGCAGGAACCGAAGTGGGGCAGGCCTTCCTGACCAACTACCGCAGCGGCGACCCGAATGACTTCCGGGCCGACCTGATCGCCCTCGGAATCAGTTCCCTCCTCGTATTCATCCTTGACCTCCGGAAACAGCGATAACTATGCGCAAGTTCCTTCTCCTTTCCACCCTCATCCTCACCGCCCTGTCCGCCCAGGCACAGACCGTCCGTGAATTCAAACAGGCCACCGACTCCCTGCGCGCCCGCCTGCAGCGGCGTACATCGGTCAACAGTTACCTGAAACTGACCAAGGTGACCAAGCGGGGAACGGCCCTCGATTTCCAGTTCAGTCCCGAACTGGCTGACTTTCCGTTGCGGGAAGCTGATGTGGAATGGATCAAGGACCAGCTCCGGGCCCTGATGCCCTCGCCGTACCGGGCTTATACCTTAGGGAATATCACGGCCAAGAATACCCCGCTGGAATCCCTTCCGATGCCGAAAGTGAACAATTCTGGCAAACCGATGGCCACGTCGTTCCGGGTTTCCGATCCCAAAGGAAAGACCGTTCCCCTGGTCCGTTCATCCGATACCTGGACCAAGGGACTCTCCGGACGCCATATCGCCCTGTGGCAAAGCCACGGCCTGTATTATGAAGCCGAGACCGAGCGTTGGGAATGGCAGCGCGCCCCCATCCACCGCACCGTGGAGGACATGTATACCCAAAGTTACGTTCTGCCGTTCCTCATTCCCATGCTGGAGAATGCCGGAGCCTATGTGATGACCCCCCGGGAAAGGGATGTCCAGTCCTGGGAAGTCATCTGCGACAACGACCCTTCCTTTACAGGGGCACGGAATGGGAAGATGCGCAGAAGCGGACAATATAAGGAAACCGGACTCTGGGCCGATGCCGGAACGGGATTCGCGGACACCAAGCCCGTGTACGGCGAATACGAGAATCCGTTCCAGTCCGGAACCGCCAGGATGTGCGAACTGGACGCCGACGCAGATCCGCTCCGGAAACCTTCCGTAACCTGGCGCCCGGCAATTCCCGAACGCGGTGAATACGCCGTGTATGTCTCCTACAAGTCATTTGCCAACAGCACGACGGATGCCTGCTACTCCGTCCACCATCTCGGCGGAGAAACGGAGTTTCACGTAAACCAGCGGATGGCCGGGGGGACATGGGTGTATCTGGGAACATTCCCGTTCGAGAAAGGTGACTCCGGGTTCGTCCGCATGACCTCCGGGGACCACGCCGGCGGTATCCTCAGTGCCGATGCCGTCCGTTTCGGCGGCGGAATGGGGAAAGTCGAGCGCGGCGGCGACATCTCCGGCTTCCCCGCCTTTGCCGAAGGGGCCCTCTATTCCCTGCAGTGGGCCGGGATCGACATGCACCTTTTCGATGAATGGGAGAATGACTACACCCGCGACTATGCTTCACGCGGCCGCTGGGTCAGCCATATGAGCGGAGGTTCCCGGGCCAATCCCGATGCCCAGGGACGAAAGGTTCCCTTCGATCTCTCCTTCGCTTTTCACAGCGACGCGGGCGTTACACCGAACGACTCCATCGTCGGCACCCTGGGCATCTATACCCTCCTGAGCGATAACAGCGACCTGCTGCCGAACGGGGAATCCCGGATGAACGGGCGCCTGCTGACCGATATCGTCCAGACCCAGGTCGTGGATGACATCCGGAAACAGTTCGAACCCAAATGGACGCGGCGCAAAACCTGGGACCGCTCCTACAATGAATCCAGGACGCCATCGGTCCCCGCCATGCTGCTGGAACTCCTTTCCCACCAGAATTTCGCTGACATGAAATACGGGCTGGATCCCACCTTCCGGTTTACGGTCTCCCGCGCTGTCTACAAGGGGATCCTGAAGTATCTCAGCGCCCGATACGGGTGCGCCTATGCCGTCCAGCCGCTGCCGGTGAAAGCATTCTCCGCCGAAGTCAGGGGGACGAAGGCGGTCCTGAGCTGGGAAGCGGCCGTTGACAAGGACGAGCCGACGGCCAAACCGACCGGATACATCCTGTACACCCGGGAAGGTGACGGTGCCTTCAATGAAGGCGTACGCCTGGAAGATGTTACCGTCGAAGGCAACCGCATAACCACCACGGTTCCCCTCCATCGGAACCGCCTGTACAGTTTCCGCATCGTCGCTTACAACGAGGGGGGAAAGAGTTTCCCGTCCGAGACCCTGACCGCGGCAACGCCCGGAGATGATGCCAAGAAGGTTCTGATTGTCAACAATTTCACCCGGATCTCCGCGCCGGCATGGTTCGATACGCCCTCCTATGGAGGCTTCATGGACAATATGGACAGCGGCGTCCCGTACATCCGGGAAATCAACTTCGTGGGCGAGGTGAACGAGTTCGACCGCACCAAACCCTGGACCGATGACGACAACCCGGGATTCGGCGGGTCGTTCACCAACCGGGCCGGCCGGATCATCGCCGGAAACACGTTCGATTTTCCGTCCGTGCACGGGCGTGCCCTGCTGGATGCCGGTTACGCGGTCAGTTCGACCAGCGTCGATGCCTTCTCCGCCCTGGATGCCTCGGCCTATCCGGCCGTGGACATCATCTGCGGAAAACAGGTGACCACGAAGATCGGCCGGGGAGCCGTTCCCGACCGGTACACCGTCTTCCCGCCAACCCTGCAGGAAGCCCTTCGGAAATATGCTTCCGCCGGGGGATCCATCCTTATTTCGGGATCTTACATCGGCACCGATGCCTGGGACCAGGTGTATCCCGGTCCTGTCAACACTCCCCTACGCGAAAAAACCCGTACTTTTATCCAGGAAGTACTTGGATACAAATGGATTACAAATTTCGGAGACATTTCAGGCATCGTCGTCCCGAAAGCCGGGGCCCCGATCCGGTTCTCCGATCCGATGAACTACAACCGACTGTTCAGCGACCGCATCTACCGCGTGGAGAATCCCGACGGAATCGGACCGGCCAGCGACAAGGCGCAGACGATCCTGCGCTATGCCGGTACGCAGATTCCCGCGGCTACGGTCTTCGATGACGGCACCCACCGCGCGGTCGCCTTCGGCTTCCCGATCGAAACGCTCACGACGGAAGGAGCGCTGGAGTCGGTCCTGCGGATTTCGATGAAATACCTTATTCCCCAGGCCGAATGATCCTGTTCACCTGTTTCCGGAACTCGGATGGCGTAGAGCCCGTCACCTTGCGGAAAAAGCGGGTGAAGTAGGAGGGATCGTCAATCCCCAGGGCATAGGAGACTTCGGAGACGGACAGGTCGGTATTCTCTTTCAGCAAGGTTTTCGCCCAGTTGATTCGGGCAATTTCGACCCAGTCCATGGCGCTGTGGCGGGTCTGGGTCCGGACCAGCTTGTTCAGATAGCTGGGGGATATGCCCAGCCGGGCGGCATAGCCCGAGACGGAATCCATCGTCCGGTCCCGGTCGAACAGCATCTCCAGGAAACGGCTGACCAGCGGATGGGCCTTTTCCTTCGCCGGGGATTGGAGACCATACAGGATCAGGTCCATCGCACGGAGGATATAGCCGCTGTCGCCACGGGCCAGGGCGGCGGTCACGCGGTCGAGGATTTCCCCGACAAAGGCCGCCTCGTCAAACCAGAAGGTGTGGAGCACCGGCTTTCCGCAGGTAATGCAACCATAGGAAACATCTTTCAGGAAGGACAGGGTGAACATACCCGTATAACCCACGAGGTCCTTGTAATGGTGGACGGCGAAAGGCGTATGGTCCGGGATAAGCAGGAACTGGCCTCCCCTGCACAGATAGGATTTTCCGTCCACGTCCGCCAGCACTTCTCCTTCCAGCATGAACAGGAAAGAGTATTCCGGCAGGTTGGCGCGGGGGATCTCGGTGCTCCCCACAGGAGTTCCCGACTCGACACGCTTGATAAAGAAGGGTCCTTTGAGCCAGTCAGACTCTCTTTCCCAATACGGAATGATACGTTTCATACGAATTAGATTCAATTCGGCATACACAAAGATACAAATTCCGCGGCTGATTCAATAGTTTTTTTTATCTTTGTCGTATGGAAACGAAATCTTCCATTCTTCCCGAATTATGGAAATCCTTGCGTGAGAAGCTCAAGGAATCCCTCATTTCGGTCGTTCCTGTCAGCATCCTGGTATTTCTCCTTTCCATCACCCCCTGGGTCGATATCTCCCAACGGGAACTGGTTGTCTTTGCCTGCGCCGCCGTCCTTCTCATTGTCGGGATCGGCCTGTTCAACCTGGGGGCCGACATGGCGATGACGCCGATGGGCCAATACATCGGGGAAGGACTGACCAAGTCCAGGAAACTGGGCATCCTGCTCTCCGTCAGTTTCATGATGGGCATCCTCATCACCGTCGCGGAACCGGACCTGACCGTCCTCGCCGGGCAGGTGAGCGCCGTGATGAACGGCACCCTCCTGATCGTCACGGTCGGAGTCGGCGTGGGGATCTTCCTGTTCCTGGCCGTCCTCAAGATCGTTTTCCACCTGGACCTGACCTCCATCCTGCTGTTCTGCTACATGCTCCTGTTCTGTATCTCCGCCCTGGTGATCCAGAATGGGAAAGGTTCCTTCCTCCCGCTTTCATTCGATTCCGGCGGCGTGACCACGGGACCGATTACCGTCCCCTTCATCATGGCCCTCGGTGTCGGTATCGCCCTGACCGTAGGCGGCAGGAACGCCAGCGAAAACAGCTTCGGCCTGATTGCCCTTTGTTCCGTGGGCCCCGTCCTGGCCGTCCTCATCCTTTCGATGACCGCCCGCGGAGACCTGTCCTACTCCATTCCGGACTACTCGATGGAAACCATCCTCTCCCAGGGCCTGGGCCCCCTGCTCGGCGAAAAGATGGTTGAAGTAGGCCGCTCCCTGGTCCTGGTCGTCGTGTTCTTTTTCATCCTCCAGGCCGTCATCCTGAAGCTTCCCAAATCCAAGATCATCCAGATCCTGTTCGGCATCCTGTATGCCTTTGCCGGTCTCGTGCTTTTCCTCGCCGCCGTGGCGATGGGCTTCATGCCCGTCGGCTTCCAGATCGGCCGCCAGCTTGCCGCCTTCAACCCGGGACTCCTGATCGGCTTTGCTTTCATCCTGGGAATGGTCGTAGTCCTCGCCGAGCCTGCCGTCCACGTCCTGAACACCCAGGTTGAGGGAATTACCGGCGGCGAAGTGTCCAAGCGGCAGATGATGATCGCCCTGTCCATAGGCGTGGGCGTCTCCATCGGCCTGTCCGTCATCCGGGTCCGTTACGGTTTCTCGCTGCTGTATTACCTGATTCCCGGCTACCTGCTTTCACTGGGGCTCTCGTTCTTCGTTCCGAAGCTGTATACGGCCATTGCGTTCGACTCCGGCGGTGTCGCAAGCGGTCCGCTGACCTCCAGTTTCATCCTGCCGCTGGTGATCGGCGCCTGCTGTACGCTGCAGGGGGAGAACGCCGTGCTGGATTTCGCCTTCGGCGTCGTGGCCATGGTCGCCATGACTCCGCTCATTACGATCCAGACCCTCGGGTTCCGGTCCGTCCTGCGGGTACGCAGCCGCGACAATGCCGCCATCCGCAGGATTCTCGCCTCGGCCGACGACCAGATCATCTATTTTGAATAACATGGAACAGTCCCGGAATATCGCCCCGATGAAGCTGGAACTCCTGCTGGCCATCGTCCACAATGACAAGGCGGCCTATTATTCCAGCATCATCCAGTCCCACCAGGCCAACCTGCAGCTCACGGTTCCCGCCCAGGGAACCACCCACCTCATCCTGAATTACCTGGGACTTACAGACCGTCCCAAATCACTGCTTGTCAGCGTCGTCCGTTCCGACGAGGCCGGACGGCTCATCGACATGCTGGACAGCACGTTCCAAAAAGGGAAGAAATACAAGGGAATCGCCTTCACCGTTCCCCTTTCCAGCGTCATCGGGACGCTCGTGTACGGTTTCCTGAGCAACGACAGAAGAACAGTCAAGGAGAAAGCATAGTATGGCAGAGAACTTCAACTACGAACTCGTGGTCTGCATCGTGAATGCAGGTTTTTCCACCAATGTCATGGAGGCGGCCCGGTCGGCCGGGGCCAAGGGAGGCACCATCCTGCGCGCCCGCGGCACGGCGAATCCGGAGTCGGAAGAGTTTTTCAACATCACGATCCAACCGGACAAGGAGACCCTGCTGATCCTGGTGCCGAAATCCATCAAGGATGACGTCGTCAAAGCCGTATACAAGGAATGCGGCCCGGCCACGGATGCCCAGGGAATCACTTTTTCCATCCCTGTGAACCGAACAACCACCATTATGGAATAGTCCGATGCTCCAGGTTTACTGCAAGAACACCCACACGACCCGGAAATTCCCGGAAGGGACATCCCTGGTCCAGATGCTGGCGGATTTCGAATTCGACCGCCCCTACCCCATCGTCTCCGCCAAAGTGAACAATGTCTCCCAGGGCCTCAAGTTCAAGGTCTACCAGAACAAGGACATCGAATTCCTGGATGTCCGGGAATCCAGCGGCTGGCGGGTTTATTTCCGTTCCTTGTGCTTCCTCCTCTTCAAGGCGGCAACCGACGTTTTCCCTGACAGCAGGCTTTTCATGGAGCACCCGATTTCCGGCGGTTATTTCTGCCATTTGCGGAAAGCCGACGGGGCCGGCCTCACCTGTGACGACCTCAAGCTGCTGGAGGGCAGGATGAAGGAGATCGTGCAGAAGGACATGCCCTTCCATCGCTATGACGTCCAGACTGATAGGGCCATCAAGGAGTTCCGGAAATCCGGCTATGACGACAAGGTCCGCCTGCTGGAGACCAGCGGAGAAGCCTACACCGACTACTACACCCTGGACGACACGTCGGATTACTACTACGGCAAACTGGTCCCCTCCACCGGTTACCTGACTGTCTGGGGGCTCCAACCCTACCACGACGGGATCCTCCTCAGGGTTCCCGACCGGCACGACCCCTCCGTCCTGGCCCCGTTCATGGACCAGCCCAAGACTTACGGGATGTTCGAGGAGAATCTCCGCTGGAACATCATCATGGGCCTCAACACGGTGGGTGACGTCAACTATTCCATCCTGGAAGGCCATGCTTCGGAACTGATCCAGATCGCCGAGGCCCTCCAGGAAAAGAAAATCGTCCAGATCGCCGAAGAGATCGACCGGCGCTACCGCAGCGACAACCCGGTGAAGGTCGTCCTAATCACCGGTCCTTCCTCCTCCGGTAAAACCACTTTCTGCAGACGCCTGTCCATCCAGCTGAAAGCCTGCGGACTGAAGCCTCTGTCCATGTCCACCGACGACTATTTCGTCAACCGGGCGGACACCCCCCGGTTCCCGGACGGCAGTTTCGATTTCGACAACTTCGACACGGTGGACCATGACCTGATGGAAAGCGACATCATGAAGATGCTCGCGGGAGAGGAGGTGTCTGTCCCCGAATTCAATTTCGTCACCGGGCTGCGGGAATACAACGGCAAGAAGATCAGGCTCGGTCCCGGCTGCGTCCTCCTGATCGAGGGGATCCACGCCCTGAATCCGCGCCTGACCACGGAGATTCCCGAGCCGGCGAAATTCCGGATTTTCATCAACACCCTGACCGGCATCCTGCTGGACAACCACAACTGTATCCCTACGAGCGACAACCGGCTCCTCCGCCGGATTGTACGGGACTACAACAAGGGGGCCTTTACGGCCAGGGAGTCCATCAGCCAGTGGCCCAACGTCCGCAAGGCGGAAGAGCAGTGGATCTACCCGTACCAGGAGATGGCCGACGTCATGTTCAATTCGGCGTACCTGATCGAATTCGCGGTACTCAAGAACCACGCCGAGCCCATCCTGAGGAGCGTGCCCCAGAACTGTCCCGAATTCTCGGAGGCGCACCGCCTGCTCAAGTTCATCCACTATTTCACCCCGGTCCCCGACAAGGAGATTCCGGCCACCTCCCTGCTGCGTGAATTCGTCGGCGGTTCCAGTTTCAAGTAATGTAGTCACAACGTATGATAGCAACGATATTCAAGCTTCTCGGGTGCATCGCGCTCCTGATGTACGGCATGAAAGTGATGAGCGAGGCCCTCCAGAAGATGGCCGGCCCGCAGCTCCGCCACATCCTGGGCGCCATGACGACCAACCGGTTTACGGGCGTCCTCACCGGCATGACGGTGGCCGTATCCGTCCAGTCCTCCGCCGCAACGACCGTGATGACGGTATCCTTCGTCAACGCCGGCCTGCTGACCCTCGCCCAGGCCATTTCCGTCATCATGGGTGCCAATATCGGGACCACCCTGTCGGCCTGGATCATGTCCGCCGGCTTCTCCTTCAACATCACGATGCTGGTCTGGCCCACCTTCCTGGCCGCCATCATCCTCATCAATATCAAGAAACACCGCTACCTGGGCGACTTCCTGTTCGGACTGTCCTTCATGTTCTTTGCCCTGGGAACCCTGAACCTGACCGGACGGGAAATGGACCTTGCCCACAACGAGGGCGTCGTCAACTTTTTCGCCGGCTTCGACTCCGGAAGCTACCTGACCATCCTGCTGTTCCTCCTGATCGGCGCCATCCTGACGGCCATCGCCCAGTCCTCGGCCGCCCTGATGGCCATCACGATGGTCCTCTGCTCCAGCGGCGTCCTGACCATCTTCCAGGGAATCGCGCTGGTGATGGGCGAGAATATCGGTACGACCGTTACCGCGAACCTGGCGGCGATGAACGGCAATACCCAGGCGCGGAGGGCTGCCCTGGCGCACCTCGTTTTCAACCTCTTCGGCGTATGCTGGGTGCTCTGCGTCTTCTTCCCGTTCGTCCGGCTGGCCTGCCGGCTGGTGAGCGTGGATCCCGAAGGACCGCTGGATCCCGCCCGCATCTCGTTCGTGCTCGCCGCCTTCCATACGATGTTCAACGTAACCAACACGCTGATCCTCATCTGGTTCATTCCGCAGATTGAGAAGCTCGTATGCAAGATCATCCCCCACAGGGAGAATGTGGATGAAGAATCCCGCCTGCAATACATCCAAAGCGGTATCATGAAGACGCCGGAAATCTCCGTGCTCCAGGCCCAGAAGGAAATCGAAGTCTTCGGAGACCGGATGCAGCGCATGTTCGGGATGGTCAAGGACCTGTTCAATGCCAAGGACGGACAGGAGGAAATCTTCCAGCGGATCGAGAAATACGAAGGGATCTCCGACAATATGGAGAACGAAATCGGCCTGTATCTGGGCAAGGTGAGCGACGCCCACCTGTCGGATGACACCAAGGCCAAGATTCGGCAGATGCTCCGCGAGATCAGCGAGTTGGAGTCTATCGGGGACAGCTGCTACAACCTGGCCCGGGCGATGAAACGCAAGAACGAGCCCTTCACGGAAGAGCAGAACGAAGGAGTGCGCAGCATGTTCACCCTGATCGACCAGGCCCTGGAACGGATGAATGCCATCCTGAAAGACCGGAAGGAAGGGGCCGGTGCGTCGAATTTCATCGAGGCTGAGATCAACAATACCCGGCTGCTGCTCCGCGAACAGAATTCGATGAACGTGGACAAGCATGCCTACAGCTTCTCCAGCGGAACGATCTACATGGACATCGTGAACGAATGCGAGAAGTGCGGCGACTACGTGATGAACGTCGTGGAAGCCCGCCTGGACACGCCCAAACAGACCGACTAAGGAACCGGGGCGATCGTAATGTTGGGATTCATGACGAGGGATTCGACCCGGCGGGCCAGGGAATCCACTTTCGTCTGAAGTTCATTCAACTGGCTCTCCTTCTCCAGGAGGATCCGGTCCGTCCGGTCGTAGATTTCCCGGACCATCTCGTTCATTTCCTCTCCGGTCATCCCCAGGGAATGTTCCCGGATGACCAGCTGGTCCGTCTTGATCCTATGGGCTTCCGCAGAGGCAAAGAGGGCGGTCTGCACCTCATAGGTCATCGGTTCTCCTGTCAGGAAAACCTCCACCTTGCGTCCATGGTCCTTGTAGATCCGGTAATCGGAGATGTAGGAACGGGAAACCAGCCGGTTCTCCCGGACGAATGATTCGACATTCCGCTCGAAATCGGTATCCCGGACCATCACGATGGCGGAATACAGGCTGGGAATGGCCACGACGGCGATGATGGTGGTGATGAAACGGCGGCGCCTGGCCGAGAGCGCCGGATCCAGCCCGGATACCGTCTTAAACCGCAAGTACTTGACCATCACATACGTTGCCAGGGTGATGAATACCGTGTTGATGATGAAAAGGTACATCGCCCCGAAAAAGAAATGGAAATCCAGGCAGGACAGACCGTAACCGGCCGTGCATAGCGGCGGCATCAGCGCGGTGGCGATGGCGACGCCGGCGATGGCGGTTCCCCGCTCCTTCCGGCTGTTCTCCAGGATACCGGCCAGGCCGCCGAACAAGGCGATGAGCACATCATAGATGGTCGGGCTGGTCCGGGCCTCCAGTTCCGTGGGATTGACCAGGTTGAGCGGGGAAAGCAGGAAAAAGAGCGTCGAGGCCGCCAACGAGATCAGGACCATGACCAGCAGGTTCTTGGCTGCAAGCTTAAGCAGGTCCAGGTCATTGGTTCCCATGGCGAGCCCGACTCCGATAATCGGCCCCATCAGCGGAGAGATCAGCATCGCACCGATGACGACCGCCGTGGAATTCACGTTGAGCCCCACGGAGGCGATGATGATGGAAAAGGCCAGGATCCATACATTCGGTCCCCGGAACCAGATGCCCGCCTTGATGCGCTCAGCGGCACTTTCCGTGTCGATATGGTCGTAAATATTTGCGTAGTAGCGGATTGAACGCCTGATGTATTCCTTGTTCCACTCCATAGTCCATTCGTTTATACAGGGGCAAGATAGCAATAATTGCCGAATTTCACTACATTTGCATCCGAAATGACCTTTTCCGAAACCATCCTGCACTGGTATGCCGAAAACGGCCGGGACCTCCCATGGCGGAGGACCCGCGACCCCTATGCCGTCTGGCTGAGCGAAATCATCCTCCAGCAGACGCGGGTCGCCCAGGGGTGGTCCTATTGGGAAAGGTTCATGGAGCACTTTCCCACCGTGGAAGCGCTGGCATCGGCTCCCGAAGACGAAGTACTCCGGCTCTGGCAGGGGCTGGGGTATTATTCAAGGGCCAGGAACCTCCATGCCGCAGCCAGGCAGATCGTAGCCCTGGGCGGCTTTCCCGGGACCCTGGAAGGAATCCGCGCCCTGAAAGGCGTGGGCGACTACACGGCTGCCGCCATCGGTTCCATCGCATTCGGGCTTCCCGCCGCCGTGGTGGACGGAAACGTGTACCGGGTGCTCGCCCGGTATTTCGGCATTGCTACGCCGGTCGGCACCACGGCCGCAAAAAAGGAGTTCACGGAACTGGCCCAGCGGCTGCTGCCCGAGGAAGAGCCCGCCGCCTTCAACCAGGGGATGATGGATTTCGGAGCCACCTGCTGCACGCCGGCGAATCCCGCCTGTATGACCTGCCCGCTGCAGGGGTCCTGCCAGGCTTTCCAAACGGGAAGGACCGAACTCTTGCCTGTCAAGCAAGCCTCCGCCAAGCCGATAGAGCGCCATCTGACCTATGTCTATGTGCGGGTCGACGGATACGTCGCCATCCACCGCCGCGGCCCGGGTGACATCTGGCAGGGACTGTGGGAACCGCTCCTGACCGATTCAGTCCCCCCGGAGGCACGACTGGTCGTGCAAGGCTTCAAGCACCAGCTCACCCACCGTACCCTATACACGGACTTCCATGTCTGGGAGCCGTCCGCCCGCCCTCCCCTCCCCGACGGCTATGTCTGGATCGAAGAAGCGGAGCTTGACTCCTACGCCAAGCCCCGCCTCGTTGAACGGCTTCTGGGAAAACTTTAGGGCATTGCCTTGATGTAAAGGTCACGCTGCGGGAAAGGAATCTCGATGCCGTTGGCATTCAAAGCATTGTAGATCAATTCCTTCGCCCTGGCCGGATAGGTATAGTGCTCGTCTACGGTGATATACTGGTACACCGAAAGGTTCACGCTGTTGTCCCCGAAATCCTTGAATCGCACCTGGATCCCGTATTTCGGATCCACGATCTCGCGGCCATAGGCATCTTTTTTCTCCAGCGGCACCAGGGCTTCCTGGATGATGGCGCGCACCTTGTCCACGTCCACCCCGTACTTGACACCCACGTCGAAGGACAGGAGCTCGTAGGAGTGATTCTTCGTGAGGTTCTTGAAGTTCTTGTTGAACAGGGTGGCGTTCGGGAAAGCCATCACCGATCCGTCGGAGGCTACAATCTGCGTGCTCTGGTAATTGATGCTGTCCACCTTGCCGCGGATGCCGTCGCATTCGATGAAGTCGCCCACGCGGACACGGCCGGACATGAGCTGGACGCCATAGAAGAAGTTGTTCAGGATATCCTTCATGGCAAACCCCAGACCGGTCGCGAGGCCGGCACCGATGACCTTGATGGCGGCCGTCGGAATCTTCAGCAGGATGAAGATCGTGATGACATAGATGCCCCAGAGGGAGATGGCGATGATGTTCTCCGCCAGGGTGAAGTTCGCCTGGTTCTCATGGAACAGGCGGCCGGTGGAGCCCTTCAGGATGGACTTGACCTTGAGCAGGCGGTAAACCGCCTTCCCCGCGTACACCAGATAGCGGAACAGGAAAAACAGGACGACCACCAGGATGATTTTGTAGAAGGACAGGCTGATGTAACCTTCCAGGTTCAGGAACGGGTACCGGTAATATTGGTCGAACACTCCGCCCAGGTCGAATACGCTGGAAGCCATGAACAGGCTGAACGGTATGGAAAGGACGATGGCGACCGGCAGCAGGGCCTGCTTGAGGAACGAATGCGGCCAGGTCACGGCGATCAGGTCCTCGTCAGTTTCATTCGGCAGGGTCGGATGCGCCTCGATATACTTGCTTTTCAAATCCCGGATATGACGTACATAGTAGATGTGGACGAGGTCGTACACGGCCGTAATGGTCTGCAGCAAGGTCAGGAGGAAGATCCACCAGATGAGCAGCTGGATTCCGAGCAGCACGAAGCCGCGGAACGCGATGACGGTCGTAACCACGAGGACCAGCATCGAAATCCATCCGTATGCGACATCCCAGGCCGGCAGGTCCTTCCTGTTCCGGAACAGGGTCCAGCCCTGGAAGACCGTGAACAAGAGGAGGAGCGGCGGGAAGAGGATGTTCAGCAGGCTGTTCGGGACGAAGGCGATCCGCAGGGAGATGATGATGAAACTCAACAGCAGGATGGGGAAATACAGGCGGATCCCCTTCCGGATCTCCTCCCCCTTCAGCCGGATGACCAGGGAGATGAGGATGGCGGCAAGCATCCAGGCGAATTCCACGAGGAGTTTCGAGGCCATCGCGAAGAAATTCTGCCGGGACGCCCAGCTGGCAACCATGATGGAAACGGCAAAGATGACCACCCCCGTGATGAGGGTCATCTCGAACCGGTGCCCCGTGAACCGCTCGTGTTTGAAGAACGGGACCTTCCGGGTCAGGAGCGCAACCAGCGCGATGGCCAGGACGGCCGAAATCACCAGATAAACCAGCAGGAACAGGGAAAAAGCGGTAACCATGGGTCCGCGCCACTGGCTGTTGACATCGCCGAGCGCCCTGGGACTGTACTTGTCCCGTGCGTCAGTGACGGCCTGCTGCCAATAGCGGGGAAAACCCTTCAGGAGAGTGCCGTAAGCCGTCTGACCTTCGATGAAGATACGGTTCTGGACAGTCTTGTAGCGCTGCTGGGCATAGTCGTAGGTCGATTTCAGGAGCGCGGCGGTTTCCGCATAATGCGTACTGTCCCGCACCAGCTGCTCTTTTTGCATCTTGCAGATTCTCAGCAGGTTCTCTGCATAGAAGAGACAACTGTCACGATCTTGCCGTCCCAGCGAATCCAGCATGAAAGGACGCGTCCGGCCCGTCGTGTCCATCACCCGGCGGGTAGCCGTTTCCCCCCGGACCCGGCGCAGCGAATCACGCCGGTCCCGCCAGAGGGCCGCATCCATGTACACCAGCTGTCCGGTGCTGTCACGATAGGCCATGAGTTGTGCCGGGGGCAGGCGCTTGAGGGTATGGATCAGCCGGTCGTACCGGTCGATGTCGATGTCCAGCCGCGTGATGATGTCGTCGAACGGAAGCTTCCGCGCGTTGAACTCGTC
The DNA here is from genome assembly GCA_902778105.1 of uncultured Bacteroidia bacterium. Lineage (GTDB taxonomy): Bacteria > Bacteroidota > Bacteroidia > Bacteroidales > UBA932 > Cryptobacteroides. Next base: position 67,057 of record CACYWN010000002.1, on the reverse strand, counting down.
GTACTGGCGTGACACTTCGTTCAGGGCATACGTCATGTCAAAGGTATAGTCCTGTTTCTGCGAATACAGCATCAGGGACAGTTCGTTGCTGCGCTGCATCATCTGCACGAGCTGGGCGTGCTGCCGCGCACCGCGTCCTTGCGTCCGTTCGGCACGCTCCTCCGAAGCCAGCCAGGCGGACCGGAGTTCATACCGCAGTACGGACAGCGTCTGCGCCAAATCCTTCTCGTTCAGCACCGCGTAGGCGGGGACCAGGGCGAGCAGGGTCAATACCAGGGAGATAAGCCTTTTCTTTTTCATATGTCGTTAATCCATGCAAATATAAGCATAAATCGACAAGCAAAATTCTTACGGACCGTAAGAAACGGAAAAAACGACAGCAAGAAACCGTCAATCCGGGCAAGAAACCGAAAAACGTCTACGTACGTATCTTGCCCCGACGCAGGCGGCTTCCTAAGTTTGCACGTCCGATCCCATGTGCCACCCTGGCTTCCGGGAAGGGAATCGGGACCGGACATCCTTCCCGGGGCCGACTGGTCCATCAGCAGCCATGGATATGAAATACATCGCACCCGCGATCCTTTCCGAAGTAACCCTGGTCCTGGAACGCAGTTTCTGCGCCGGATCGGACATCGCCACCGACGTGGAAGTGGAGTCCGCGGGAATCCAGACGGAAGATTACGATTTTACTGCCGAAGGGAACCCCTTCGATTTTCAATGGGAGGAAACCTTATGAACCAAACCTTTTTCCTGCGTGCGGCCGCCGTCTGCTGGGCCGCCCTTCTCCTTTCTTCCTGCGGGAAGGCAGGACTGTTCCGCGACGGGATGGTCCATTTCACCGTCGATACCCGCGGGGGCAACCCTTTCACCCGGGCTTCGTTCTCCGGAGAAACCGCATCGGACGGAATCGAACGGATCGACTGGCAACGCGGTGACCTGATCCGCATCTGCTCCCGGCAAGCCCTCCCCGCAGACGGACAAGGGACTCCTGAAGCCGATTACCGGATTTCTTCCGTCCATTCCGGCAACGAGGCCAACCACGCTTCCATCGAGCGCAGCGGGGACAAGGGACTGGCCTGGGGAACAGGGAACCACGACTTTTACGCGGTCTACCCCTCCCCTTCCCTCGTGGAAAGGACATCGCTGGAATACGATGTCTATTCCGGCGCAATTCCATCTACCCAAACGCTGGTCTGGAACGACGGGACCGGCGTCCCATCCGCGGACAGAATCATCCTGCTCGCCGCAGCAAAAGACGTCGAAGAACAATCCGACGTCCACCTGGTCTTCCAACCGGCGTTCACGGCGCTGGAATTCACCTTGTCCCTGGAAGACAAGAATCCTGTCTACCTGGCCGGATGCCGGCTCGAATCCGCCGGAGGTTCGGTATCGGGCACCTTTTCCTTGAGAATGGAGCAGGATACCGGAACCGGCAGCCTGACGGACCATTCCACGGTCGTAGTCGGAGAAGGATCGGCCGCTATCACCGTTCCCATGGACCAGACCCTGACCCGCGACCATCCGGTCACCTTCACCCTGCTCTGCCTTCCGCTGGAACTGAGTGGGCTAAGGGTCATCTTTGACACGGTATTCGGAACGAAGACCTTGATCCTCAACAAAAAGGATGGGAATCCCCTTACCATCCCGGCCGGCACGAAAGCCCGGATTTCCGGCATCGTGATGCCGGGAGCGCCGGACATAACCTTCACCATCGACCGCTTCATTCCCTGGTCCGAAGAGCAGGCGGAAAGAGAAGCGGAAAGTCCGTTCAACCGATAATGAATCCATATTTATGAAACGTACTGCTTTCCTTTCCATCATGACCGTCCTGGCTTCCTGCACGGCGGAAGAAGCCTTCCTGGAGCCTCGGGAGCCGGACCGGCTCACCTTCTCGGCGACCCTGTCCCCCGTCTCCGCCACCCGATCGACCGCGACGGAATTGTCCGCCACAACCTCCGGGGGCAAGACGATTACCGTCGAAGCCTTCCTCCGCCCGATGTCCGCAGACGGTTTTCCCGAAGCGGAAGCTGCCACAAAGGGGACGCCGGTCAGCGGAATGTATGACGGCTTTTCCTACCGGTCCGACGAGGGCTGGTCAGGACGGGCCACACCTTCCGGTGACGACCTGTACGAAGTAGGTGACCTTCAATACTTCAATCTTCCCAAGGACGCCGGGAACCGGTTCTTTTGCTGGGCACCGGACGGTGGTGCCGGTCTTTCATGGACGGACGGAGGTCTCCTCCACTATGCGGCTCCGGACGACATTACCCTGCAACCGGACCTCGTAACCGCCATCTCCCCGGAGATGGGGCGTCTGGACAAGGGACCCACTCCCCTGGTGTTCTCCCATGCACTGGCCGGTCTCCAGATCGTTCCCGGCACCGTTTTCCCGAACTGCACCGTCCATTCAGTCACCCTCAGCGGCGTTGTGGCGGAAGGATTCCTGGACCCCTGGACCGGGACCTGGGAACTGGCGGACCGGACGGCGGACTATACCATCCTGTCGGAAGACAAGACCGGTGTGACGGCGGAGTCCGGCTATGCCGGAACGGAATGCACCCTGATGCTTGTTCCGCAGGTCCTTCCCGCCGGAGCCGTCATCACCATCAGACTGACTTTCAGCGGAGTGGATTTCACTTATACCATCCCTTTGGAAGGCTTGGAACTGAAGGCCGGGCAGATCCTGACCCTCGGGACGGGCTGCCGGAGCATGTATCTCTTTGAGGGAACGGCCAGCGGAAACTTCAGCGTCTATTACTTCAAAGGGGTTGTCAGCGGAACCACCATCTACAAAATCTGCGATGTTCCCGTGAATGAGGACGGGACCTTCAGCGTCCTGGTACCCGAACTGACCAACGCCCGGCATTCCTATTCCTTCGCCCGGAACGCCCAGTTGAAAACCGTCACCCGGTTGCCGGACATTCTCGCCACCCGCACGACTTTCCAACGGATGTTCCAAGGATGTTCAGGCCTTACCGGCATCTACTGCAAGATTCCTTCCGGGAAAGTGACAACATGGTCATGGGCCTTCTACAACTGCTCGTCGCTGACAGACCTTCCGGATGAACTCGACACCAAACCCTGCACCGATTTTTCCTCGATGTTCTTCGGATGCCGGAAACTCCGTTCCGTCCCACGGATGGACACGGGGTCAGGGACTGCGTTCACATCGATGTTCAACGGATGTGCCAGCCTGACCACAGCCCCGGATCTCATCCTGGCCAAGGGCACGGACTTCTCCTCCATGTTCAACGGCTGCTCCTCCCTACAGGAACTACAAGCCTATGAAATGCCCAAGGGAAAGGATTTTTCTTCCTTCTGCAAAGGATGCACGTCACTCCGGGAAATCCCGGCCCTCGTCACCTCGGCCGGAACCGACTTCAACGCCGCCTTCAGCAACTGTACCTCCCTGCAGGAAGTATACCCCATAGACACAGGCAGGGGGACGAACTTCACCGCCATGTTCTCCGGCTGTTCCAGCCTCCGGGGCATTCCGCTCCTTAACACGGCGGCAGGGACTGTGTTCCGGGAGATGTTCCAGAACTGCGTCCTCCTGGAAGGGCTTCCGCTGCTGGACACCCGGCGGGGAACGACTTTTTATGCGACGTTCTCAGGCTGCAAGGCACTGACCGCCTGCCCGGAACTGGACACATCGTCCGCTACGAACATGCATGCGATGTTCTTCTCCTGCACATCCCTGACGGAGACGTGGCCCTACCGGACGGAGAAAGTCAGCAACTTCTCCGAGATGTTCTCCGGCTGCTCGCGGCTAGTCCGGGTGGACGGCTTCGACACATCCTCCGGAACCGACTTCGACCGGATGTTCCATAGCTGTACTTCCCTGGTGGAAATACCCGCTTTCAACTTTGTAAAAGCATCCTCCCATCATTATATGTTTGCCGGATGCACGCGCCTGGCTTCCGTTCCCGACTGGAACTGGAGTTCGATGAAGTCCTGCTATCATATGTTCGAAGGATGCACGGCCCTGCAGGAGATCGGGACGGACATCACCACCTCCTCCTGCACCAACTTCGAGAACATGTTCAGCGGCTGTACGTCCCTCCGGCGGGTAGCCTCGCTGGATGTCAGTTCGATGATATCCGGTTCCTCGATCTTCCTCGGCTGTTCCGCACTGGTGGAATCCCCTGCCCTGAACGCACCCAACGCCACGTCGGTAAGCCAGATTTTCGACGGTTGCCAGAAACTGTCCCTCGTCAGGGACATCTCCTTCCCCCAAGCGACCAGCTGGTATGCCTTTTTCCGGAACTGCTACGCCCTGACAAGCCTTCCCTCCATCGATTTCAGCGGGGCCACCTCGCTCACCGAATGTTTTGAATGCTACTACGGAAGGGGTGCGCTGCGCAACTTGCCGGCCATCGAAGCGTCGTCCCTCACCGCGGCAACGAACGTACTTAACGGTCAGCAGCGGCTCACGGATTTCGGCGGCTTCCGGGGAATCGGCATCTCCTTCGACGTGTCTGACTGTACCGCCCTCTCCCGCGAATCCCTTCTCAACATCCTGGACGGCCTGGCACAGACGGAAGTTCCCCGCACCGTGACCCTGGGTTCGGAGAACAAGGGAAAACTCACGGACGGGGAACTCCAGTCGGCCACCGACAAGGGATGGACCGTTCTCTGACGACTACGGGTAGTAACGCCCGAGCACCTTCAGTTTGTCGCCGGAATCGTCCACCAGGAAGTAGGCGGGAATCCGCATGAAGTCGGCAGGACGGTGGGAGTGGCAGCACAGGATGCGCTTGCCGTCGAAGGTCGTGAAGATCATGCCGTGCCCATAATTGGGAGGCGTGATGGGATCCTTCTCTTGAACCCAAGGTCCCTCGAGCTTTCCGCTCGTGGAATAGGCGACACCCTGCGTGTAGTCATTGTACACCCAGCTGGTCCAGATCATGCCCAGTTTGCCGGTTCCCGTCCGGAAGGCGTAAGGGCCGTCCGTGACCTTGTTCGGGCCGATGGTGCCATCCTCATACTTTTCCTTGCTCCAAGGAGCGTCGAACGCCCGGAACAGGAGCTTCCGGCCTTCCGGATAGGTTCCGGAGAAGTCCGGCTTGAGCGGAATCGCCTCCACCGTACCGTTCCAGTTCTGCAGCCATTCGTGGCAGAAGATCAGATACGGTTTTCCGTCTTCAAACCAGAGGGTGGCGTCCAGGGTAGGTTGGTCAGCCGGCAGGTAGGTCTCGTCCTTCATCGGATAGAAAGGCCCTTCCGGGCTGTCGCCGACCAGGACGTGGCAGGCGCGGCGGTTGATGTCGTTGCCACGGTAGGACTGGATGATCTCGGCCTGGTTCGTGAACGTGGCGAAATAGTAATACTTTCCGTTATGCTCGTGGATTTCCGCAGCCCAGATCATCGGACGCGGACCCATCCAGGAATCCGGATCGGTCCGGGCCACCTGGAACGGGCCGTCCCACACCTTGAGGTCGGGGCTCTTCCACAGCATGCCGCCGGTTCCGGTCATATAGTACATGCCGGAAGCCTTGTCGGCCAGGATGAACGGATCGCTCAACCGGATCTCTTCGGTCTTGGCATACTTATGGGTTACAAGCTCCACTTCAGCACCCTTGATGTACGGGGTCGAAAAACGCACCTTGACCTTTCCGGGATTGGCGCCCGTCTTGACATAGGCCAGCAGACGGCCGCGATAGGCCCGCTGGACATTGTCGTTCCAGTTGCCCATGTCCGTGTTGTTGGCGGATTCCAGGCCCAGCAGCTGGGCGGGGCCTTCCACCGTACAGGTGATCTCGTTGTCCCCGAGCGGGACGAAATTGCCATTGTCATCCACCACCTCGACGGCAACGTGGACCAGGCCGCCGGCATCCAGTTCATTCCGGTCCGCAACCGCCTTCAGGGCCGCCGGACGCTGGGCAGGACGGATCTCGTACTCGGACACTTTCTTGCCGGAAGCGTCAAAGCCTTCCGCCTTCAGGACTCCGGCCTTGTAGGGGACGTCCCAGCCGATAATGCCGGTGGCGTCGTTGAAGGGGGTCATTTCGCCCACTTCCTTCCCGTCGAGCAGCAGCCGGGCCTTGGCCGCATTGGTGTAACAGACGACGCGGATCATCTGTCCGTCCTCATAGTTCCAGGTATCCCAGGCATCACTGCTGTCGCCCATCGGCCAGCGGCGGCCGGGACGAGGCTGCGGTTTGGGATAGGTGCCGATGTAGCAGACGGGCTCTTCGCACCACATCGCAGCGCGCATCCGGCCGCGGGGCTTGACGTTGCCGGCAAAATCCAGCAAACCGCTATAGAAGCCGCGGGAAGGCCAGGCGTTGGACTCACCCAGGTAGTCGATACCGGTCCAGATGAACTGTCCGAAGATAAAGTCATTGTCCCGTACGGCTTTCCAGGCATCATAGCCGGATCCGTTCTCGGAACCGTAAATGATCCGGTCGGGATAAGTTGCATGGTCCTTGGCATAACGGCTTTCCGTATAATTGTAGCCGACCACGTCCACGGCCTCCGGGTAGGCTGTCTGGTTGGACATCACCACCCCCGCCAGGGCACCTGTCACGGGGCGGGAAGGATCCGCCGCCCGCACACAAGCGGCCAGCCGCTTGGCGATCTCGCCGATCCGCATGGCATCGGGAGCATCGGGTTTGTAACCGCCGGACATCGGCTGGTTGAACTCGAAGTTGCCACCGTCCAGGATGGGATGGGAATACGGGTCGTTGGGATAATCCACCTCGTTGCCGATGCTCCACAGGAAGATGGACGGATGGTTCCGGTCGCGACGCACCATGTCGGTCACGTCCCGCTCGCCCCACTCATTGAAGAAATCAGCGGTACCGTCCATCGCCGGCGTACCCAGGTTCCAGCCTTCCACCCACTTCTTCTTGTTGTACTCCCACTCGTCGAAAGCCTCGTCCATCACCAGCAGGCCGAGCCGGTCGCACACATCATAGAAGACAGGCGTCTGGGGATTATGGGCCGTCCGGATGGCATTGGCACCGATGGCCTTGAGGTTCCGAAGCCTTCTCTCCCATACTTCCTCCGGGACCACCGCGCCGAGGACACCGGCGTCATGGTGCAGGCACACACCCTTGACCTTGCGGTTGACCCCGTTGAGGGTGAATCCCGTATTGGCATCGAAGGCCAGGGTGCGCAGTCCGACCTTCACCTCGGTCCGGTCCAGTTCCTCCTTTCCGGAGGTCAGGACCGCCTCGAGCGTATACAGGTACGGATCATCCAAGTCCCAGCAGTGGGGAGCCTTCACCTTCAGGTCCACGTTCTGCTTCGCCGCGGCCTTCGTCGTCGATTTGGCGACCACCTTGCCGGCGGCATCCTTCAGGGTCAAAGCCAGCTTCACGGAAGCGGGAATCGGCCCTTCGACCTGGGTGTCCACTGTCACCACCGCCTGCTTTGCGTTCATACTGCGGGTGGCATAACCGACGCCCCACAGGGCGAAGTGCGTTTCACCGGAAGATACCAGCCACACATTCCGGTAGATACCCGAGCCGGTATAGAAACGGGAATCGGCGATCCGGCTATGGTCCACGCGAACGGCCAGGACATTGTCCCCGGTACGGTTCAGGTAGGGAGTCAGGTCATACAGGAAAGAGGCGTAGCCACTGGGGCGCTCCCCGAGTAGATGTCCGTTCAGGTAGACGGAGGAACGGTTGTATACACCCTCGAAATAGATGAACGTCTTCCCTTCGGGCAGACGGCGGGCATTGAAATGCTTGCGATACCAGCCGATTCCCGCAGGAAGATAACCGGTGCAGGAAGCGTTGTCAGGCGACAGCGTCCCCTTCACGGACCAATCGTGCGGAAGCTGAACACGCATCCACTTGGAGTCGTCGAAAACCGGAGCTTCCGCTCCTTCGACGTCGCCCCGGACAAAAGTCCAGCCGTCATTGAACAATGAACTGTTCCCGAAAGAAGTCTGCGCGGAGGCTTTTCCCGCAGAGAAGACCGCCAATAGGATGGCGGCCAGCAACAAGGTCTTGGATCTCATTCTGTTATTGCTATGCAGTTTTCTCAAATATAAGGAAATTCCGGCAATTCCCCTGCAAGGAAAAGCCGGAATAAAGGATTGCTATATGCAAATTGACCGGAAAGGGATCCTTATCGGGTACCCCTCACCATTCCCGATGGCTCCCGGGCCGGTTCATTCCACCGTCTCGGAATGACTACGGGCGGGTGCGTCGGCTTGGCCAGGCGCTCCACCGCATTCCCGCGGGGAGCGGCGTTGGCCGAGGTCTTGCGATTCTTCGCATCATAGGCCACGAACTCCTCGTAGTCATACTCCCAGTCGTCGCCATAGGCCAGTTTGTGCATACGATACCAGATTGCCTCACGGGAAGGGGCGTTGAACCCGCCCGTGTTATAGCGCATGATACTGTTCTCGGTAGGCCGCCAGACGCCCTTCCAGTAGGTGAATCCGCCTTCGAATACACCGAGACCGTCGAACCTGTACCGGCTGTCGGCGAGGAAATGGTGCCATTTCACCAGTTCGGGATCGTCGGTGAAGTCGCAGTTCCGCCACCATCCGTAAGGGACACTGGCCTCCCGATTGTCAATTTCGGACTGCGGGATCGTACCCATGTTCTCATAGGCATACTCGTCGGCCAGTTTGGCAAACCCGTGGCCACCGGCCTCATGATGGACCAGCTGCGCGAGGCCCTCGTCCGTCTCCCCGATCGGGAAGTAAGCGACGGACAGGCCGTTGCCGTAGTCGCCGCCGGAAGGATAGTACATATAACAGGTACCTGCATACCTGGACGAGTTCATGGCAACGATGATGAGGGTCTGATCCATCTTTTCAGACGAAACGGCCTTCTGCGCATACTCCATGCACCGGCTGTCGTTACCGCCCACCGACGTTCCGTCGCCGAACCAGCCGCCCAGCGCCTGGCCGCCATGCTCATACCCTTCCGTGGAGGAAACGACCTTCACCGAACGGACGTTGAACAGATGACGGAAGGACGCATACGGTTCCTCGGAGAAGAAGGCGTCCGCCATCTTCCCCATCACGGCATCATAGGTTCCATCGGCTATCTGCCTGTCAGAGAACGCGTCGCCCATCAGCACCAGCTCGATGCCGTTACCGTCACTTGCCTGCTGCAGGACCGTCACCTCTCCATCCTGGGAATAATCGGCGGAGATGTAGTAGTCCGGCTTCTCCAGGTCATCGTAGACATAGCCTTGGATCCGGTCGGCGTATTTGGACCAGGGGGATGTGGACTTGTACTGATCCTGGAAGCCCTCCGGGACATAGATGACCAGGTTGTCAGCCCCCCACTTGGCCCAATCGCTCTCGGATTCCGCATAGGACGGGGGTGCATAGGAGCGAAGGTACAGTTCCTCAAGGGCCTTGGACCCGCTGAAGCAGTCCCCGGCCAGCTGCGTCAGGCCCGAAGACAATGTCAGGCTCTTGAGGTTGGGCATGTCTGAGAACGCATAATAATGGATGAAATAGACCTCATCCGGAAGGGTCAGCCGTTCGATGGAGGCATTTCCCTGGAATACACGCTGGAAAATGCGCTGGACGCCGTCCGGAACCCGGTAATCCGCAGGACAGATGGACGTAGCCGCAGCCAGGTACTCCCCATAAAGGATGAGACAGTGATGGTCGGCGCTGGCACCTTCGCCATAGAAGAATTCCAGGTTGGGACAGTTCGAAAGGAATCCCGAATAAAGATTGCCGAGCGTGGACGGGAAAGTCAGGGAATGGAGGTCCTCCCAATTGACGAAGACGTTACTGCTTATTTCCGTTACCCCTTCCGGAATCACATAATCGGCCATACCCTTTCCCGCATAGGCGAACATGCTTCCATTGGAGACGAGCGCACGTCCGTCCATGATGAGCGGGCTGTCCCCTTTGAACCCGGCCAGTTGAGGGCAGTAGGAAAAAGCGAAGGAGCCGACTTTCTGGAGACTTCCGGGAAGGGTGATGCGCTCCAGGGAAGAGCTGTAGAAGCAATAGCCCCCGATGGACTCGACACCGGAGGGAAGGATGACTTCCCTGATCGACTGATTGCCATAGAAAAGATAATCCTGGAGACTCCTGACCCCGTCAGGGACGACCAGGGACCCTTCCACCGCCTGGTTGGCGAAGGCGACCATCGTCCCATCCGGCATGACCAGGGCCTTCTCGTCTTCCGAGGCCCATTTTCCGTAGATCCGGGTCAGGTTATTTCCACTGAATGCCTGATATTCTACGGTCTTCAAGGCGTCCGGGGTCCGGAACGACTGGATGCCGGAATTCAAGAACGCATTGCGGCGGATCGTTTCCACACAGTTCGGAAGGACGACATCCGTCAGATAGGTGTTGGAAAAGGCATAACGGCCCACTTCCGTAACCGGTCCATCGAAGGTGATGACCCCCCAGCCGTTCTCATACTTGACGGAGACGATGGGAACATCGAACTGATCGGCGGAAAAATTGAAAACCCGGTTGTACTGGTCGGCATACCAGATCTGGTTGTAAGGGATGTTGTCGATATCGATCTCCCCCGTCCCTACGCATTCGAATGCGGGGATGGCCCGGAGTTGCGACCGCAGGAAGGTGATATCCGCCGTCGTGCTCTTGGTGACGGTTCCCGTGAAAGTCTTGATCTCCACGGTGAAACCACCCTTGTACGTTCCTGCGGGGATGACAATGAAAAACTCCGTCGGAACCGTCTTGTCCAGCGGGACGAACCCGCAGGACAGCGTCACCTCCGGGGAACCGCCCGCCGACATCACCAGTTCCGGATCCGTCCGGAAATCCGTCCGGACCGTCGCCTTGCCGCTGACCGGCATTCCGCTGTCATGGGCCCTGAAAAGGATTTCGTTGACCGCTTCCTCCCCTGTCAGGGAAAGTTTCAGGACGGCGCACAGATTCTTGAAGGTGAAGGCATCCGACTCGCTGACAGCCAGCATCGGATAGGCTCCCTGTCCGAAGGATCCTGCCGCATAGGACTGCGTGGAAGGAAGTTCCAAGGTCAGGACGTCTCCGTCCAGTCCTTCCTGCGTCCTGTCCGAATAGGGATACAGGCCTACCATACGGCTACCGGACAAGGTGCCCTTGAAAGAGGCCTTCCCGGTTCCGGAACCATCCGCCAGCGTGTATTTGTCGGCCACATGGATGCCGTCCGCCCAGACCGCCACTTCATCGCCCTCCGACCAATAGGGATAGTAGATGCCGTCTGCGTCCGGACCGCTCAGTTCGGTCCTGGTCTCATCATGCCCTTCCAGGTACGCCGTGATGAGCCGCTGAGGGGCGTCGGTCGCGCATTCATCCCGAAGGAAATCTTCCTCGGCGATCTGCTGGCATCCTGCAGCGAGAAGCAGGAACGTGACAAAGTAGAATTTGCTGTGTTTCATACTCTTTCCTCCTCTTCTTTACAGGTTGATGTCATCACCGGGTGTAATTCCCTCATTGTCACCGCCACCGGTGCCTCCTCCGCCACCGCCACCGACCAGAGCCAGTTTCAGTACACTTCCGACCGGAGCCGTCGCACAGTTGTCAATGTAGTAATTCCCGTAGTCTTCCGTCTGGATGACAGGGGCGGATCCGAATGCTTTATGGACATAGGCGAAAACCCGCATGTTCTCGATCTTGTAACCCGAGGGAACCGTCACGGAATAGTGGAAGGACTTCTGCGTGAAATCGCTGCCGACCGTGAAGGCATCGCCCAGGATGCCGGTTGCCGTTACCCGGACCACATTGTCGTGCACATAATCGTCGCCCCCATTCTCCTGAGGGTGGATGATGCCGTCCTCCACCAGCAGGACGGTAATCTTGTAGTCTCCCGCCTGCTTGAAGTAGCCGTCGACATCGATGGTTACCTGCTGGCCGGAGGAAACGGAGCGGAGTGCCAGGCCGGACACGGTGCCATAGGTCTGTTCCGTCTGCTTGCTGGCTTCGATGAAATTCGCGGCGACGGATTCGATATCCGTGGAGTTATTCACCTTGATGCGTCCATCCATGACGCCCGTAGGGAAGGCATTGGTCCGGAACAGGTTCATCAAGGTACCCGTCGGATCGAACTGCAGGTCGCTTCCGCCTCCGTGAAGGGCCAGATGCTGGATCTTGCCCGGATACAGTTCCTGGGCCCGGAGGATGGAGCGGTTCATGTACGGACACCAGCCGCACCACGTAGCCGTAAACCGCATGGCGACGGATTGATGCACGAACGGAAGCTGCTTCCAATCACCGGTTTCCTCCCCGGCATACCCGGACTGGACCAGGTTGATGACATACTCATAGGGGAAATCCACCGCGGATAAGACGATGGACCCTCCCCGGGCGGAGGCGTTTCCATTCGCTTCGGCAAGGACCGACAGGGCTCCGTCGCCGGTACCGCTGGCCGGGGTCACCGAGAACCAGTCCGCCTCCGACGTCACTTTCCAGGCGACGCTGGACGACACCGGAATCCGTTTCGAACCACCGGCATCCGGGAAAAGGAGCTCGGTCACGGAAATGGTCAGATACGGCGCTTTCTGGGTCAATTTAACCGTGAGGACCGTTCCTGACGCATTGGTGAACGTGATGGATTCCTTACGCTCCGAAGCCGACCTGTTGACGGCCACCGAATACGTAAAGATACGCGTATGGGGCTGATTGGCGGGAGATTCCGACGATACCTCCGTTATCCATTCCGGCAGCTGGCTGACCGTATAGTCCTGGCTGGAAGTCACCTCCACCTGGAACGTACCACCCACGGCATCCATTTCAAACGAATCCGCCGAAATCCGGAAGATCGGTTTGGAATTGCCGGGCATCTGCGCCTCCAGGTCCGTCAGGGCGGGGTACGAGCCGGGGCCAGGATAGACCCAGCCGGAAAGGGGTGGATTCCCCTCCCATCCGGAGCCGAAACCATTCTCCCAGACATTGCCCCAATACACGGCACCGGCATTGAGGGCGTCGATCAGCCGATTGAATCCGGTGCCGTCAGCCGTCACATACAGTGTTCCATTATAGGGCTCTCCCTTCAGCTGCGCCTCGGTCAGCGCGAAATTGTTTTCCGCGATGCCGGGGCCGCCGCCCACCTCCGGAAGGGAGATCGGTCCGTCCTGCAGCCAATAGCAGTTCTTCACCCAGGCTCCGGAAGCCGGTTCATCGCCAATGGGCGTCTCACCGTCGGCCAGTCCGATGAAACCGGCCAGCCACCCGCAGTAGGTCCCATCCGTTATTTCAACCGTCCCCAGATGGATACAGTTGGCGATGGTCGCTTCCTTCTGATAGGAAATGGCACGGCTGGACACGAATCCGCCGAGGCCCCCGACATATTGGGAACCTTGCAAACCCTTCACATTCCCGTAATTGATGCTGTTGAGGATCTTTCCTCCCTGCCAGAAGTAACCTCCCAGGCCGCCGATCCTCCAAGTGCCGGTCACATCGCCCGTATTGGTACAGTCGACAATCCTCGCCCCATTCAGGTATCCCGCCAATCCTCCACTCAGCTGATTTCCATCCACTTTCCCCCTGTTCGTACAATGCTGGATCCAGCTGAACTCGGTCAATCCGACGAGTCCGCCACAATAGTACTCGCAATCCCGAAGATCAGCCTCGTTCCTACAGAATGTCATCGTCACATGATAGGCGTGACCCATGAGTCCGCCCACATGATTCTCGCCCTTGACAGTACCCTTCGTAACGACGCCGTCCACCGTGGTTTTCCTTCCCATATCCCCGGCCAAAACACCGCAATAACCATGGGCGGTCACATCGCCGGAAATGGTCAGATTCCGGATCGTACTGCTTTCCACAGCCCCGAACAAGCCCTGGCAATCCTCTTCGACATGGATATACAGATGAGCGATTTCATGGCCGCCTCCATCGAAGGTTCCCCGGAAAAGGTTGGAATAATTCCCGATCGGCGTCCAGCTCTTTCCAGTATTTTCATTGTAGAGACCGCCCAGGTCGATATCCTGGACGAGGATATAGGATGCCATGGCAGCTTCCACCTGCCCCCCGACGGAAGTCCGGATGGTCTGACCCGCATTCACCGAGGTCTGCATCAAGAGCAAATCACCGAGGGAAGCTATCTTGAGCGGGTCCTTCTCCGTACCTTGCCCCTCCAGGGACTCGCTGACTTCCACGCCGCTGTCCAGTTTGACCGTGACCACTCCGGCCGCATGTACCTTGGAACGCTCCATCGTGAAGTCCGCGCCATAGGTTTTGTCCATATATCCGGTGGAGGTATAGATCCGCACCGTGAAACCGCCCTGGTAGGTCTGGGCAGGAAGCCCGATATAGAAGACTGTCTCCTTGTCTTTGTCCAACAGCACGCCGCCGACATTGACGGCGACACTGTCCACGCCGTCGGGAGACATCGTGACCACCGGATCGTCGGGACGGGCCAGGGAAACGCTCATCGGGCCGCTGACCTTGATGGATGGATCCTTCGGCCTGAAAACCAACCTGGTAACGAGTTGGTGTCCCTTCAGGGAAAGTTTCAGGACCGAAGCCACATTCCGGAAGGATAAGTCCGTGGAGACTCCGACGGCAACCATCGGGAGTGATCCGGAACCGACGTTTCCATCGGCAGATTCCTGTTCGACCGGAAGCTCGAGCGTCAGGACATCCCCTTCCAGGGATTTGATCTGTCCATAAGGATAGGCCGCGACATACCGGCTGCCTTGGCCGGAGCCGGAGAATATTCCATTCCGGGTCCCGGCTCCGTCGACCAGCCGGAAGACGCTGGCATCCGCAGCGTCATCGACAAAGACGCCGATTACGTCACCCTCGCTCCACAGGACCTTATTGACGCCGTTCCCTTCGGAAGAAAGCGAAGTCCTTGTCGGGGAACCGGATTCTATGGTCGCCTTCAGGATCGTCTCTCCGGGGTGCATCCGGGCATCCTGGAGAAGGTCCTCTTCCAACAGGTTCTGGCAGGCACAGAGGCCAAGAGCCAGCAACATTCCGGGTAAATGTCCAATCTTTCTCATAGCCTTACCAGTTAATGGGTTTACCATCGATGAAGTCCTCGTTTCCACCGCCGGCCTCGGAGATGACGGCGGGACGCATGATGCCGCCGGCCTTGCCCGAAGCGCAGTTGTCCACGAAATAGCCGTCGTAATCGGATGCTTCGATCTTGGACAGGGAGCCGTAGGCCCGCTGCACATAGACGAGGATCCGCAGATTCTCCTTCTTGTAGGAGGAAGGCAGGTTGATGGAGAATTTCCTGGTTTGCACCGAATTGGACGATGTGGTGGTGAATGTTTCGCCGGAAATATCCGTCACAGCTACACGGACGACCCCGTCGTGGCGGTAGTCCTGATGGTCGCCGACTTCAAAGTCGGCCTGGTAGCCGACGATGCCGTCCTCCACCAGCAGGACCGTATACTTGTAATTGCCCGGCTCCTTGATGAAGACATGGGTTTCGATGGACAGTTTCTGGCCGGAGAAGGAAGAGGTCCATCCGATTGCGGAAACGGTAGGATAGGCCGCTTCCCGCTGCCTGAGACCCTCGGAAATGTAGCCGGCCGTCGTTTCCATCGCATAGTTGGCTATCTGCTTCCGGCCGTCCAACACGCCGCTCGGATAACCGTTTATGCCATAGGTGGTCTCCAGGGTACTGCCGGCCTGGAATACCAGTTTGCTTCCGCCTCCATGCAGGCTGATCGCCTCGATCTTGCCCGGATCCTGCTGCTGGGCCAGCTTCACGGCAGAGGCCATCCGGGGACACCACCCGCACCAGGTAGCGGTGAAGCGCATGAACAGGGAACGGTGGTAGAACTCCTTGGTCCAGTCCACTTCATCCGGTCCGCGGACGTGGGCGGCCTGCTGTACGAAGACGGACAGGCATGTCCCTTCGTCATCGCAGAAAGTAACCACCCCGCTGCGTACTTCCAGCGCGGAATTGGCCGTCGCCTGGAACGTATGGACCCTGTCCTTGACGGAGGTCTGGCTGATCCATTCGGGCATTCCGCTGACGTGATATCCGTAGGAACCGGACACCGATACCTCAAAACTGCCGCCCTCTTCTCCCAGGTCCACCGAAGCGGGAGAAACGGAGAACGGAATGACCCCGTGCTGGGAGATGCTGACCGTACGGACGACATCTCCGGCTTTGACCGTGATAACGGCATTGCGGTCGCCAACCACCCGGTACGCATCGACCGTCACCTTTACGGTTCCTTGGCCGGTGCCGCTTCCGGGAGAGACCCGGCACCAGGAGGCGTTGGAAGAGGCCGTCCAGCCCAGTGCCGTGACGACGCTGAAAGAGCCCTCACCGCCTTCCAGCTCAAAAGTGAGTTCCCCGGGGGTTACGGCCAGTCCGAAATTGCCCTTCTGCTTCACTTCGCAGGGGATGCAGGACCCCACATCGTCGCAGAAGACAATGATGCCGGTCCTTTCCTCCGTCTTGTCGTTGGGAACCGCCTCGAAATGATGGACCTGCTTCTCCACGGATTTCTCCGTGATCCAATCCGGCTTGGAACTCACGTGATAGGAGCGGGTCGTGATGACGGTGACATCGAAGCTTTCCCCTTCTCCGTCCACCTCCAGGGTGGCGGGCGTCACTTCCATCACGTCGACCAGGGCATTGGCCGATTTTTCGCCGGCCTTGGCCGTAATCGTCGCCGTACCGCCCTTCAGGGCCGTTACCTTGCCCTTCTGGTCCACGCTGACGACCGTCGCATCCGTACTGCTCCAGGTGACCGTCTTGTCCGTGGCGTCCTCCGGCGCAACCGTGGCCGTCAGGGTGGCCGTACCGCCGACCACCAGGTCCAGACGGCTCACATCCAGGCTGATGGAGGATACAGGCACCACGGCCTTGCTGACCGTGACGGAACAAGTCGCAGACTTTCCGCCCACCTCAGCCTCGACCGTCGCGACGCCTTCCTTCACCGCCGTCACCTTGCCGTTCTGGTCCACGGTCGCCACATCGCTGTCCGAAGAGGACCAGGTGACCGTCTTGTCCGTGGCATCGGAAGGACTGACCGTCGCGACCAGTGTCGTGGTCTGCTTTTCCTCCAGGGTCACGCTGGCGCGGTCCAGGGAGACATCCTCGACTGGAACGGTCACGGTGACACTGCACTGCGCCGATTTTTCACCGGCCTTCGCCGTCACGGTGACACTGCCTCCCTTGAGACCCGTCACCTTGCCATCCTTGGTCACGCTGGCGACCGTAGCGTCCGAACTGCTCCACGTGACAGTCTTGTCCGTGGCATCGGAGGGGCTGACCGTCGCCGTCAGGGTCTCCGACTGTCCCTTCGTCAGCTGCAGGCTGGACTTGCTGATGGAGATGGATGTAACCGGGATCACCTTGTTCTGGACGGTGACGCTGCATTTCGCGGACTGGGCGCCGGCTTTCGCCGTGACAGTGGCACTTCCTTCCTTGACCGCCGTCACCCAGCCTTCCTGGTCCACCGTCGCGACGGAAGGATCGGAAGTAGACCACGTGACAGTCTTGTCCGTGGCGTCACCCGGACTGACCGTCGCGATCAGCTGGGTGCGCTGCTTTTCTTCCAGGGTGACCGATGTCCGGTCCAGTCCGACCGAAGCGACGGGAACCACATCCTGGGAAACCGTCACCTCGCAGCTGGCCGACTGGCCGCCTGCCGTCGCCGTGACGGTGGCTTTTCCTTCCGAAAGGCCTTTCACCCTTCCTCCCTGGTCGACGCTCGCGACCAGGGGATTCGAACTTTGCCAGCTGACCGCCTTGTCCGTGGCATTGTCCGGGGCTACGGTTGCCGTGAGAACAATCTCATCGCCCACCGACAACTTGCATTCCGACCGGTCCAGCGAAACGGAGACGACCTGGACGGCCCCCTTGGACACCGTGACCACGCACGTGGCGGACTTACCGCTGCAGGACGCCGTAATGGTGGACGTTCCCACCTCCAGGGCCTTGACTTCGCCGAAGGGCGTCACCGTCGCCACGGACTGTTTGGACGAGGCCCAGTTGACGGATTTGTCCGAAGCATTGGCCGGCAGGACGGTCGCCACCAGCTTGATGGTCTCCCCGATCAGCATCTCGGCGGTGGGCTGGCTCAGGGTGACAGACTCCACGGCAATCTCCTTCTCCCCTAACTGCGAACACGATACTGTCGCCGCAAAGAGGAGAAGCGGAAATAAGAAAAGCAGGATTCTTTTCATTATTAAAAAGATAGGTTATCAAATTGCAGTTACTACAAATTTAGGATTATTTTTTGATTCTTCTACCCTTTCCGAAAAAAACGGTATCTTTGCAGGAAAGCGGATCATCATGGCCGAATCGAATTTCATAGACTATGTGAAAATCTTCTGTGCGAGCGGACACGGCGGAGCCGGATCCATGCATCTGCACAGGGCGAAATATGTACCCAAGGGCGGCCCGGACGGCGGTGACGGCGGACGTGGCGGACACATCATCCTCCGGGCGAACCCGCAGTTCTGGACCCTCATCCACCTGCGTTACCGGAAAGTCGTGCGGGCCGAGAACGGCGATCCGGGCGGAGCGGCTCTCCGCCGGGGGAAGAACGGGGCGGACATCGTCCTGGAAGTGCCCCTCGGCGTCACCGTCAAGGATGCGGAGACCGACGAAGTCATCACCGAAATCGTGGAGCCCGGTCAGGAGTACATCCTGTGCGAGGGCGGCCGCGGCGGCTGGGGAAACGACCATTTCAAGTCCCCCACCAACCAGACCCCGCGCTATGCACAGCCCGGTGAGGAAGGCGTCGAAGGCTGGTACATCCTGGAGCTGAAGGTGCTGGCCGATGTCGGCCTGGTCGGTTTCCCGAATGCGGGCAAGTCCACCCTCCTTGCCGCCATCACCTCGGCGAAGCCCAAGATTGCCAATTACGCCTTCACCACCCTGGAGCCCAACCTGGGCATCGTCCGGTATTATGACGACCGGTCCTTCGTGATGGCCGATATCCCCGGCATCATCGAGGGCGCCCACGAAGGCCGCGGCATCGGCATGCGGTTCCTGCGGCACATAGAACGGAACTCCGTCCTGCTGTTCATGGTCGCCGCCGACGAGCCGGACGTAGCCAAATGCTACGAAATCCTCCTCAACGAGCTCAGGGAATACAACCCCGAACTGCTGGTGAAGGACCGCGTCCTGGCGGTCACGAAAACCGACCTCATCGACGAAAAGGAGCGGAAGAAGATCGAGAAAAAGCTTCCGGAAGGCATTCCGCACGTGTTCATCTCCTCCGTCGCGCAGACGGGTCTCAGCGAGCTCAAGGAAGAACTCTGGAAAGCCCTGAACAAGTAGCATGCTGGAAAGGCTCATCGGCATAGACCAGGACATCACCCTCTGGCTCAACGGCTTCCATTCCGCCTTCACGGACCCGTTCTGGATGTTCCTCTCGGACATCCGGATCTGGTTTCCGGCCTATGGAGCCATCATGGGGATGATGATCTACCGCCTGGGGTGGAAAAAAGGGCTGGTGGTCATCCTGACCTGCATCCTGACGGTGATCCTGTGCGACCAGGTCTCCTCCCATATCAAGGACGGTATCGGACGTCTGCGGCCATGCTATTCCACCTGGATGCTCCAGCACGGGCTCCACTGGCCGCTGACCCGCTACAGTTTCTTCGGTTTCTTCTCCGGACACGCGAGCAACGCCTTCGGATTCGCGGTCTGCTCCTCCCTGGGATTCCGGCTCAACGATCCCTCACATGATTATAAGGTTTATACCTGGGGCGCCTTCCTCTGGGCGTTCCTGGTCGCGGTAAGCCGCGTGATGATGGCGGCGCACTATTTCGGAGACATCCTGGTGGGAACCCTGTTCGGGATTGCGGCGGGCCTGTTCACCGCAGCCCTGGGCCGCGGAGCCATCCGCCGCTGGCTGGAACCGGCTAAAGCGTAGGAAGGACTTTCCCCATCCGCATGCTGTTGGAGCCTTTGACGAGGACTGTCGCACCCGTCAAGGGACGTTCGGCCAACGCTGCGGCCAGATCGTCTGACGTGGCGAACCACTTGACATAGGCAGGCGTGCCGGCTTCCTGCAGTGCTTTCCGGAATTCCTCCCCTACCAGGCAGGCATGGGTCAAGCCGCAGGTATCCAGTTTCTTCACGATGCCGATATGCTCCTGCACGGAATCCTCCCCCAGCTCGCGCATATCGCCCAGCATGACGATCTTGCACGGATCCGCCAGGGCGGCGAAATTGTCCAGGGCGGCGGCCATCGACGAGGGATTGGCATTATAGGCATCCTCGATGACGACATTGCGCTCCGTCCGGGTCATCTGCGAGCGGTTGTTGGAGGGCACATAGGCGGCGATGGCGGCCATCCCCTCTTCCAGGGAGATGCCGAACTGGCGGCCGACGGCGAGAGCGCCCATCACGTTGGCGGAATTGTAAGCCCCGACAAGGTGTGTATCAAGCTCTTGTCCACCGATTTCCATCCGCAGATAAGGCTGGTCGGCCGATGTGGGCAGGATGACTGCGTCCTCGCCGGCCACCCCGTACGGGATGATGGACAACGGCCGGGAGACGGCCATGCCGTACAGGTTCTCGTCGTCCACATTGACAAAGGCCTGTCCGTCGTGCTCCGACAGCCAGTCGTACAATTGCCCTTTGGCCTTCTTGACCCCTTCAAAGCTGCCGAACCCGAGCAGATGGGCCTTGCCCACATTGGTGATGAGGCCGTAGTCGGGCTGGCTCACCCAGGTCAAGGCAGCGATGTCGTCCGGATGGCTGGCACCCATTTCCACGACGGCGATTTCCGCATCGGGACCGATGGAAAGGACCGTCAGGGGAACGCCGATGTCATTGTTCAGGTTGCCTTTGGTCGCAGCGACCCGATAATGGGTGGACAGGACCTCGCGGATGAGTTCCTTCGTGGTCGTCTTCCCGTTGGTACCGGTCAGGCCGATGACGGGAATGTCCAGCTGACGCCGATGGTAAGCGGCCAGTTCCTTCAGGGTGCGAAGGGTGTCCGGTACCTTGATCAGGCGGGGATCTTCGCCCTCCACGTACTCATTGACGACAGCATACGTCGCGCCGCTCTCCAGCGCTTTCAGGGCATAGGTGTTTCCGTCGAAAGTTTCCCCTTGGAGGGCGACGAAGATCTGTCCCGGTTCCAGGGTACGGGTATCCGTGTTCACCCCCTTGGAGGCCAGGAAAAGAGCATACAGTTCGTTGATTTCCATAGTATTATCTTCCAGTACTTCCGAATCCGCCCTCACCGCGGGCCGTTTCGTCCAGGGATTCCGCTTCCTCCCATTCCACCCGTTCATGACGCGCGACGACCAGCTGGGCGATCCGCTCGCCGGGAGCGATGGTGAAAGGGGTATGGGACAGGTTCACGAGGATGACCTTGATTTCGCCCCGGTAGTCGGCGTCGATGGTGCCGGGGGTGTTGAGCACGGTGACGCCGTGCTTGGCGGCGAGGCCGCTGCGGGGGCGCACCTGCGCCTCGAATCCGGCCGGAAGGGCGATGGAAAGGCCTGTCGGCACCAGGATCCGTTCGAGGGGTTCCAGGATGACGGGGGCTTCCAGGTCGGCCCGGAGGTCCATTCCGGCGGAAAGCGCGGTGGCATAGGCCGGCAGAGGCTGGCCGGACTTGTTGACAATCTTCACTTTCATGTTACTTGGGGGCAAGGGCATACAGGGTGGCCGCGATGATCGCATACAGGATGTTCGGGATCCAAGTGGCGATGCCGGCCGGCAAGGTTCCCGTGACGACGAACATCTTGCTGAACTGCTCGAAAAGGACGTACGAGAAGCCGAGGGCAAGGCCCATGGCGATATTCCATCCCATGCCGCCCCGCTTCTTCTTGGAGCACAGGGCGACACCGATGACCGTGAGGATGATGGCCGACAGGGGCATCGAGTAGCGCCGGTGCTTCTCCATCTGGGCGTTCATCACCGTCGCGTCACCGCGGGCGACCTGGGTGTCGATGAGCTGGTCGAGCTGTTTCTTGTCCAGGCGCTCGATGGTGTATTCGTTGTAATAGAAGTCGTCGATGGTGAGGCTGAGGGTCGTATCCAGCTGTTTCCCGGTCCGGATCCGGTCCTGCAGGCCTTCGCCGTACTCGCGGATGAACCAGTTCCTCAGCTTCCATTTCCCCGACAGGCTGTCCCACTGGGCCGATTCGGCGGAGAGCTTCGAGACCAGATGCTCGTCGGAGATCTGCTCGAGGGTGAAGTTGTAGGCGGTATTGTTCCAGCCGCTGAAAGACTCGATGTACACGTACTTGTTGTCCTCCAGCTTGTAATGCATGTCGTGACCGAACTTGACCTTGGCGCGCGGGTTGTACTTCTGCTCGAAGGCCACCCGGGTCACGTTCGCCCGCGGGATTACCCACAGACCCAGTCCGAGGGACAGGAGGGCGACCAGGGCCGCCGAAACGAGGTACGGGACCATCATCCGGTGAAAACTCACGCCGCACGACAGGATCGCGACGATCTCGGAATTCTGCGCCATCTTGGACGTGAACAGGATGACCGTCAGGAAAACGACCATCGGGCTGTACATGTTCATGAAGTACGGGATGAAGTTCAGGTAATAGTCCACGATGATGGCCTTGAGGGGCGCCTCCTTCTGGACGAAATCGTCGATCTTCTCGCTCACGTCGAAGATGATCACGATGACCGTCAGAAGCGCCAGGGCCACGAAGAAGGACCCCATGAACTTCCCGATGATATACCAGTCGAGTTTCTTGACTCCGATCATAGGCGTTGCATCAGCTTGCGGACCGTCGCATCCTTCCAGGCAGCGAAGTCCCCCGCCTCGATATGGCGGCGGGCCGTCCGGACAAGGTCCAGGTAAAAGGCCAGGTTGTGCTCCGACGCCACCATCGCAGCGAACATTTCCTTTGCGATAAACAGATGGTGGAGATAGGCACGGGTGTAATAGTGGTCGACGAAGGAAGTGCCTTCCGGGTCCAGTTCCGTGAAGTCGTCGGTCCATTTGGCGTTGCGCATGTTCATGATACCGTTCCAGGTAAAGAGCATGCCGTTCCGTCCGTTGCGGGTGGGCATCACGCAGTCGAACATGTCGATGCCGCGGGCGATACCCTCAAGGATGTTCGCCGGGGTACCCACGCCCATCAGATAACGGGGCTTGTTCTCCGGGAGGAGCGGACAGGTGATCTCCAGCATCTCATACATCTTCTCCGTAGGCTCCCCTACCGCCAGGCCGCCGACGGCATAGCCGCCGCGGTTGTCATTGTCCAGGGTGAGCGCATGCTCCACCGCCTGCCGCCGCAGGTCCGGATACACGCAGCCCTGGATGATGGGAAACATGGTCTGGCCGTAGCCGTAAAGGGGTTCCGTCTCGTCGAAATGACGGGCGAAGCGCTCCAGCCAGCCCTGGGTGAGTTTCAGCGACTTGGCCGCATAGCGGAGGTCTGCATCCCCCGGGCAGCATTCGTCGAGGGCCATCACGATGTCGGCGCCGATGATCCGCTGGGTCTCCACATTGTTCTCCGGGGTGAAGATATGCCGGGAACCGTCGATGTGGGAGGCGAAACGGCATCCTTCCGGCGTCAGCTTCCGGATAGGGGCCAGGGAAAAGACCTGGAAGCCGCCGCTGTCGGTCAGGATGGGCCGGTCCCAATGCTCGAACCGGTGCAGGCCACCGGCCTTGCGGAGGGTGTCCAGTCCGGGACGCAAGTAGAGGTGATAGGTGTTTCCGAGAATGATCTCCGCCCGGATATCCTCCTCCAAATCCCTGTGATAGACGCCTTTGACGGATCCGACCGTCCCCACCGGCATGAAAATGGGCGTACGGATCTCGCCGTGGTCGGTCGAGATCACGCCCGCGCGGGCGGCGGACTGGGGATCCTGGGCAGTCAGTTTATAATTGAACATCTATTTTCCTTTAATCCGTCAAAGTTACGGATTTTTTTGTACATTTGTGTGATGTTGAAACAATAACCAAACCATAAGTGCGATGAAAATCAAACCCATCACCCTGAGGCTCGTCCTGATGAACTTCCTGGAGTTCGCCGTGTGGGGCGCCTACCTGACTTCCCTCGGCCGCTACCTCGGCAACATCGGCCTCGGAAACCAGATCAAATGGTTCTTCGCGATGCAGGGCATCGTCTCCATCTTCATGCCCACCCTGATGGGTATCCTGGCCGACCGCAAGATGGAAGCGCAGAAGGTCCTGTCCCTCTGCCACGGCCTTGCCGGCATCTTCATGGCCGGAGCCGGCTTCTACTGCATGAGCGCCGGGGACGCCGTCGCCTTCACCCCCCTGTTCGTCCTGTACAGCCTGAGCGTGGCGTTCTTCATGCCTACCATCGCCCTGGTGAACTCGGTTTCCTATAACGCCCTGACCAGGGAAGGGATGGATCCTGTCAAGGACTTCCCGCCCATCCGCGTGTTCGGCACCGTCGGCTTCATCTGCTCCATGCTCGCCACCAACTTCGTGCACATCGGCGGCGTGGCCATGCAGGACAGCTACACCCAGCTGATCTCCTCGGGCATCCTTTCGCTCATCCTCTGCGGCTATGCCCTCACGATGCCGGCCTGCCCGGTGAACAAGGCCGCCGGCGAGCAGTCCTTCGCCGAAGCCTTCGGCCTCAAGGCCTTCTCCCTGTTCAAGAACCGCCAGTTCGCGATCTTCTTCATCTTCTCGATGCTGCTGGGCGCCTCCCTCCAGATCACGAACGGCTACGCGAACACCTTCCTCGGCTCCTTCGCGGCCGATCCGTCCCTCGCGAACACCTTCGCCGTGAAGAACTCCAACGCACTGATCGCCATCTCCCAGGCTTCCGAAACCCTGTGCATCCTGCTGATCCCGTTCTGCATGAAGAAGTTCGGCATCAAGAAAGTGATGCTCATCGCCATGTTCGCCTGGGTGTTCCGTTTCGGCTTCTTCGGTCTCGGATCGCCCGACTTCCCGGGCGTGCTCCTCTTCGTCCTGAGCTGCATCGTCTACGGCGTCGCCTTCGACTTCTTCAACATCTCCGGCTCCCTGTACGTGGAACAGAACACCACCACGGACATCCGCTCCAGCGCCCAGGGTCTGTTCATGCTGATGACCAACGGCCTCGGCGCCACCATCGGCACCCTCGCCGCCGGCGCCGTCGTGGACGCCTGCGACGTGTTCAACACCCCCACCAACTGGCCCACCGCCTGGTACATCTTCGCCGGCTACGCCTTCGTCGTGGGCATCCTCTTCATGATCCTCTTCAAGGACCCGCAGAAGCAGAAAGCCGCTTAAGAGAATAACCTCTATTCTGAGGGAAGGACATAGGGTTCGGGCGACTTTTTTTCGGAGCCCGAACCCTATGTCCTTCCTTCAAACCCCATCCTCTCCGGAAAAAGGTTCCTGGGAAAGGTTCTGGAACTTGGAGGGGGTTTCTTCGAAACGGATGTCGAAGCAGTGGCAGACCATCCGGTGACCGGTCTTGCGGCAGGCGGTCAGGAATTCCCCGTTGTAGCCCAGCTGCGCAAGATCGGTCTTGGAGATGCTGGTCACACCCATCCGGACCAGATGGTCCAGGATTTCGTAGTTGCGCTCCAGGATGCCGGTCACCCAGGCGAAGCGCCTGCGCCAGCGGAGGTGTTCCCGGTTATGGTAGCGGCTCCGGCAACGGTCGCTGCAGTATTTGCGGTCGGTGCGGCCGTACGGGAGCGGGTCTCCGCATTCCAGGCAACGGGGTTCACTGTCTTCCAACAAGTACTTCATACGACCGAAGATGGCGGTTTTCACCCGGATGGACAAGGATCGCAAGAAAAAAAGCACGGTTTTTAACGTTTCCGTGAAACAACCTGCAGAATGGAGGACAAGATTCATTCTTACAGGCAGGATTCCGGACGGGGCAGAAGGGCAGAAAACAGATAATCCGGACAAGAAACAGCAAAAGATGAGGACCGGTCTCTCCCCGCGGGAGAAGGCGGGCCGTTTTTCCATTTACTTTGTCCAGCCGCTCTCTCGGGCGCGCCGGGAGCGGCAGTCAGTTCAACCCGAAAAAGACATCAGAAATGGAATTCATCAACCGAATCGAACTCCGTGGCATCGTAGGAAACGCCTCCTACAACCGGATCGGGGAATCGCAAGTGTGCCGGTTCTCCCTTGCCACCGATTACGCTTACAAGGACCGCGACGGCAATCCCGTCGTAGACACCACCTGGTTCAACATCACGGCCTGGGAGGGAAAGAACATGCCCGACCTGCGGCAGATCGTCCGCGGGACCATCGTCCAGGTCAACGGCCGGGTCCGCACCTTCAAGTATACGATGGCCGACGGGACCGAAAGGAGCGGCTGGGAAGTCTTTGCCCGGCGCGTCTCCATCCTTCCGCCCGACGATGATCCGATCCAACCCCAAATGTACCGGTGATGGAAGGAAGGAGCATCATCGGCGGCATCTGCCTCGCCCTGCTGCTGTCCGGATGCGGCTCCCAGGTCAAGCTGGACCGGATCCGGCGGCAGTCCCTGGGCGCCCAGGTCGTCCTGGCCGATGACCGGGAGCTTCCGGAAATCCCGATGGAGCAGGAACTTAGGCGAGATACAATGGTTGTGGAGGATCCGGAGGGGAAAGAGATCCTGATCATGCGGGCCGTCAAGGATGAGAACGGGGAGATGGTCGCCACCGACGTTCTTTCGCCCGCCAAGGTAACCGCCCGCTTCCGGAACGTCGCGGAAAGGGGCGGACGGGTGGACCTGAACTTCCAGATCGTGGTTCCGGAGTCGATGCAGGACCGGAAATGGCAGCTCCGTTTCTATCCCGACCTTTTCGTCCTGGAGGACAGTTTGCGGCTGGATCCGGTCCTCATTACCGGAGCGGACTACCGGAAAGCGCAACTCAAGGGGTACGAGCAATACCGCCGTTTCCTCGACTCCATCGTCGCGGATTCCACCTACTTCGTCGACCGTTACCAACTGGAGGTGTTCCTTCGCAGGAACCTGCCGGAAATCTACCGTTACAAAACCGACAGCACCACGGTGGCGGACGAGGATTTCCTGTCCCATTACGGCGTCTCGGAAAGACAAGCGGTCCAGCACTATACCAACGGGCTGGTCGTCCGGAGAAACCGGCGCAAGGTGGAACGGAAGGACGAGATGTTCCGCAAGTACGTCAAGGCTCCCATCGTGACGGAAGGGCTCCGCCTGGACACGATCATCGCCTCTCCCAACGGCGATATCATCTACGACTATGTGCAGTCCATCCGGGTCCAGCCCCGTCTCCGGAAAGCAGACATCCGGCTGTCCGGTGAGATCTACGAGGAAGACCGGGCACTTTACCGGGTACCCCGGACCGATCCGCTGACCTTCTACATCAGTTCCATCAGCGGCCTCAGCGACGACGCCGTCCGGTACAGGACACAGGTGATCGAGCGCCGGGTCCAGGCCCATACGGCCTGTTACATCGACTTCGACCTGGGGCAGGCGGACATCCGGGAAGAACTGGGAAACAACCGGGAGGAAATCGCCCGCATCGAAGGAAACCTGCGGAGCCTGGCAGACAACCGGGAATTCGGGATTGATTCCATTATCGTTACCGCTTCTTGCTCTCCGGAAGGAACTTACGAAAGCAACCGGAAGCTTTCCCTCAGGCGTTCAGAGAGCGTTTCCATCTTCTTTGACCGCTTTCTCCGTCATTACCGGGACTCGGTCCGGCGGACCGGATTCCACATCGGCCTGGACGAGACTTACCGGGAAAACGCCCCGGAGCAAATCCGGTTCCTATCCCGCAACAACCCGGAGAACTGGACGATGCTCGACGCCTTGGTCCATAGTGACGGAACCATCAGCGGGAAAGACCGGGACGAGTATACGCTTCTCGCCGCCCTTCCGGATCCGGATGAACGGGAGCACCGGCTCCAGGCCCTTCCCTCCTATCGGCATATCCGCGAAAACCTCTACCCCCGGCTCAGGACCGTCCGGTTCGATTTCCATCTGCACCGGAAGGGAATGCAGAAGGACACCCTCCACACGACCGTCGTGGACAGCATCTACATGCAGGGGTTGCAGGCGCTCCGCGACCGGGAATATGAACGGGCCGTCACGCTGCTGCGGCCGTACAAGGATTATAATACCGCGGTTGCCTATTGCGCACTGGATTACAATGCCTCCGCCCTGGCTATCCTGGAGTCCCTGGAGCGGAGTGACAAGGTCCTGTACCTGCTTGCCATCCTCCATAGCCGGCGGGGCGACGACCGCAGTGCCGTTGAGAGCTATCTGAAGGCCTGCCGGATGAATCCGACGTTCGTGCACCGGGGCAACCTGGACCCGGAAATCGCCTCCCTCATCCGCCGTTACGGGCTGGACGCCGCCAGGCCGGACCCGCAGTAATGCGCTTCCGGCCTGTTTTTTGCAGAATCCGTACGTCCCTTCCTTTCTTTGCATCCCATGCGGATGAGGATGATACGGCATATCGGATGGGTGGCACTGCTTCTCATCGTTTCGGCGTGTGGAACCATGCGCCGGAGTCCGAAGCGCCCCGATCCGCCCGTCATCCTCCCGCTCACCGATTCCGCGGACATCGTCCGCTCCCGGGAAAGGGCACAGGCCGTGATGGATTCCATCGGCCGCATCGAATCCGGCATACGGGCGGGAGTCCCCGACGAGCGAATCGCCATGAAGGAAGAAAAGCCTTCGACTCCCACCGCTCCGAAGGAACTTGTCGACCAGCTGCTGGACTATGCCCGCACCTTCATCGGCAGGCCCTATGTCTGGGGCGCAACCGGTCCGAATTCATTCGATTGTTCGGGATTTACCCGCTATGTATTCCAGGAATTCGGATACAATCTTTCCCGCAGCGCCGTCATCCAGCACAAAGACGCCCGTCCGGTCGAGCGCTACAGCGAGCTCCGGAAAGGCGACCTCGTCTTTTTCGGCGAACGGAACAACATCCGAACGGTCGGCCATGTAGGCATCGTCGTGGAAGTGGACCTGGAACACGGCATGTTCTGGTTCATCCACGCTTCCTCCTCCCATGGCGTTGAAATCCAGCGCTCCACCCTGTCCTATTACATGATGCGCTATATCGGGGCCGGCAGGGTCCTGCCGGACTGAGGAGCCGCTGAACGGGAATCTCCCCGCGGAGACGACGGGCAAAGTAGAAATCGCTCTTACGAGGGGGTAAATTGGGGTAAGTTTTTGGGCGCCAAAAACAAAAAGTGCCATACAGATATCTGTAAGGCACTTTTCTGTGGAGGTGAGCGGACTCGTATTCAGACTGTATTCAGCCCTACAAGCCTCTAGAAATCATTATTCTACATTGAAGAAATGCAGGTATAGGTATTGGATATTACCTAATCTTGTTACATTTTTGTACCAGAATACTGGATAGAATGTAACACTCAATATCATCTTCTTGCATCAAAAATAACTAATCTCTCTCTAACCGCCAAAACCTATCTCCCAATAACCGAATACTTAAAGAGAAAGATATTACGAATACGTTCTCCCTCCGAAGATTCTGATGAAAACGTCGTGAAGGGCTCAGTCGCTTGGTTTACCTTACGGGTCATTTTCGCGTCTTGATGATAATACTTCCATTCAGCGTAGTGTGGTTTTCCATTGATTACCACATCGCCCGGAGATATGAGAACACCACCAGGTAAATCAAAGCTCATAGTGATAACACCATAATTCCATTGAGTAGCGGAGACTACAAAGACTGATTCCATTGACACTACCGTTGGAGTGTCGTATTGAACGGGAATTTGTCGAACGACGTCACATCCCACGAAAGAAAGGATACCTAATGCAAAGAAAAGAGGGATGGCTATTCTTCTCATAAGATGTCTGTTTTACATCTACTTATGCAAAAATCACACCCTCTCTTATGCCTATCTCCCAATAAAAGTATACTGTTCAATCACTTTCCCCTCCCGATAGACTGCAAACCCTCTCCTGCAAGACCGTAAAGTGATGCCGCCGAAATAACAGCCGGGATACGCCACCTTCACCGCCCTCTGCACACGGCGGAGCGCTTCTTCAATAGCGGAACGATAATAACAAGATAGCATTTCGTTACATTTCCAATATCGATTGTGATTTGGAATCGTTACCGCAGCCTTCGGCGGTGGATAACGAGATAGGTAAGTCCGAAATGGAGGGAGAGGGCATTCAGACCCATCCCGGGAAAGCTCCGCGCAACATAGCAATGGAGTCCCAATCCGACCTCGAACCGGGACCCGTTCTCGCTATCTGATTCGGGAGAGCAATTGATGACGCGAAGATATTTGAATTCCCCGGTGAAACCTGCCAGCATACAGGGGTTCCAGATGTTTTCGCTTGAAGTCGTTTTTCCCTTGTTTCCTTCGGCTGGCGAAGAAGAAGTATTAAAGATAATCCACTGGGACGACAGACCGGCAAAGGGTGCCAGGCGGAAGGTGCTTCCGTCATAGACCGTATATCCATAATCCAGTCCGATCTGGGGAAAAACAGAGTCTCGATTATCGAACGAAATATCGAAGAAGGTCTGAAACTGGTGTCTTTTGAATCCGATGTCTGCAACCGTATACATCCCGTAACCCGGTCCCAGACTGGCACCCGCATCTCCTATGAAGCGTGTGTAGGAAACTCCCATCGGCAGCGAGAAATGCCAATCTTTCAATGAATAAGAAGGTGTCGGGCAGGGACAATCCTCCAAATTCTTCTTTAGTTGGCGGGAATACATTTCGACCATCTCCCGTTTCCGCCCCTGGTCTGTATCCCAGGCTACTTGCTTGCTCATACGATCGGCCTCGTCTTGATATTCGTGCATCAGTTCCTCAAGGCTCTTCCCGATGTTTGGGGAATAATAATCACTCATGCATTGTCGGAACATCCATTCCTGGATGTCGAACAGGACTTGGTCATATGCCAATTCCGTTGGATTGACAAAGGCCACATTATGCCAGGACGCCCCCAGGTCGAGTTTCGTGTCGTGCATCAAGCAATTCATCCATGTGTTCCACGCTGGTTTTACTGTTCTTCCAGAGAATGACCAGTCGAATGCCAGATGGTTGACATCCTCCACCTCGGCGGTATTCTTTGTAAGCAAATCCCACCGAAGAGGGCCGGTTGACCAGGAGCGTTGTTGGGCATGAAGCAAGGGGGCGCTAACGAAGACGGAGAATGCAAGTATGAATAAACGTTTCATGGCAGAAAGACCTGTGGTGACAACCGTAGTTCTTGCAAAAACAATGCTATCCAAAGGGCTAGAAAAGGGCCGCGATGCCCTTTTTCATTCATTCGACTTCACAACCGAACAGTTTCTTTTTTGTTCCTTCCCAATTTACGAGTAATATTTGTTTTGCTATTCATGCCACAAAGCCTTACATTTGTGAAGACGAACCACAACGGTTATGATGGAGGAAACGCATATTGTTGAAAACAAAACCATTTGGAAAGACGAGTGGTTGGAATGGATCTGTGGCTTTGCAAATGCGCAAGGCGGCATCTTGAATGTCGGCACTGCTGATGACGGAACACCCGTCGGGCTGGCCGACATCAAATCCCTGCTGGAGAAACTTCCCAACAAGATCATCAACAAACTCGGCATTGTTGCTGATGTCAACAAGCGTACTCTCAACGGCATCGACTACATTGAGATTGCTGTCCACCCGAGTAATGTGGCCATTACCCTGGATGGTGTTATCTATTACAGAAGTGGGGCCACGAATCAGACTCTTCGTGGTGAAGCGCTGGAACGTTTTCTTCTGTCCAAGATGGGAATGCATTGGGATGAGATGGAAATCCCTAATGCAACTATTGAGAAAGACATCGACCGTGAGGCTGTCGACTACTTCCTAAAGAAAGCAATTGAAGAAGAACGACTGCCCAAAGATTCCATCAATGATGATACTCAAACCGTCCTTAAGAATCTACACTTGATTTCTGACGACGGAAAGCTTCGTATTGCGGCCATCATTCTCTTTGGCTCCCATCCGGAGAATTATGTCCGAAGCATTGACTTCCGTATCGGCCGTTTCATCAGCGACGAATCCGATCTCCTTTTCCAGGACGTAATCCAGGGCGATGTCATCCGGATGGCCGACAGGATTATGAAGGTTCTTCGCTCTAAGTATCTCGTATCATACATAGGTTACAAGGGTATGAAACGCACGGAACCGCTGGAGATTCCCGAAGCCGCCTTACGCGAAATCATATATAACGCCCTCATTCACAAGCTATATACGGGTACTTTTGTACAGATGAAAGTCTATAATGACCGCGTATCTGTATGGAATGAAGGCCCTCTTCCGGAAGGTTTCCCGGTGGAGATGCTGATGCAGGAGCATTCCTCCCGTCAACGCAATCCGCTCATCGCGAAGGTCTTCTTCCTTGCCGGTTTCGTTGAGACTTGGGGTCGGGGCATCAAGAAAATTCGCAAGGCTCTCCAGGGTGTCGGCCTTCCGGATCCTGTTTTCGAAGAGAACTGCGGAGGTGTTCGCGTCACCATCCAGCGTCCCCGCAACATCGCCAACCTTGGCGTAGTGGTTGGCGTAGAAGATGGCGCAGAAGAACAAACTGATAATGAAGAAATTAACGACTTCAACAAACAGTTTGCCATAGATTTTGGCGCAGTAGATGGCGTAGAAAGATCTGTCTATAATGTCATCAAAGCCAACCCAGAAATACGTCAGGCTCAAATTAAGTCCATCACCGGGATCAGTGTCCGTACCATTTCCAGAATCCTTTCTTCGCTCAAGCAACACGAATACATCAAACGAAAAGGCGGCGATCGTTACGGCTCCTGGATTATCTTAAAATAGCATCAAAAAAGCCGGGTATAGTCAAGTAGAGGTTGATACCGAAAAAAGGTGAATTTTGTCACATAATTTGATACATTAATAATAGAAAATCCAATGTAGAGCGCTCTACAATGGATTTCTGTGGAGGTGAGCGGACTCGAACCGCTGTCCAAACGCCGCGCCTGGCGGCTTTCTACACGCTTATCCGTCCTTTGGTTTTCGAGCCGTCCCTGCCGGAAGGCGGGCGAAGACAGCCTTAGCCTTTGAATCTTAGCCGGTTTTAAAGGCGTCCACCGGTGCGTCCCGGTCTGGATGATACCCCTGGATCGGCCGATACCGGGCGGAACGTCCGAGGGATACTCGTCGGCGGCGCAGCCTAGGCGTCGCGGATTAAGCTAATTGGCCCAGCCAAATTAGGCAGCGAGTGCGTAGTTGTTGTTGGCAACTGATTTTTCGGGATCTGAGATTAACGGGCAAGGTCCCGACGCCCGACGTGCTTACCGTCCGACAGCAACGCTGTCAAAACCAAAACACCCCCAGGGGTGGTGGGCGATGGCGGATTCGAACCGTCGACCCCCTGCTTGTAAGGCAGGTGCTCTGAACCAACTGAGCTAATCGCCCGAAAAGGATTGCAAAGATAAGCGGAAAAAGCGAAAGTTCCAAATCAAAGCAGACACACGATCTGTCCGAGTGCCTTCGCATCCACTTCATCAAAGGTACCGAGACGGTCGCTGTCAATGTCCAGCACGGCCACCACCGTCCCGTCAGCCCCATGGACCGGAACGACGATCTCGCTCCGCGAAGCGCTGCTGCAGGCAATGTGTCCGGGGAAGGCTTCCACATCCGGCACGACGACGGTCTCGTTCCGCTTCCATGCCGTTCCGCAGACGCCGCGACCGAACGGAATATGCATGCAGGCGACGGGCCCCTGGAAAGGGCCGAGGATCAGTTCCTCCCCTATGACCCGGTAGAATCCGGTCCACCAGAAGCCGAACGATTCGTGCAGGACAGCCGCCACGTTCGCCATCTTGGCGATAGGGTCCGTCTCTCCCTCCAAAAGGGCCTCCAATTGACGGAGGACGAGGTCATAAGAAGCCGCCTTAGACATGTAACATATTTGTTATAGCGTAAAACAAAAATGTTTCCCGAATTGGAAAACAAGCACTTATAAAGTAGGTGTTCCCAGCGCATCCTGGGAACACCCTACCGTAAAAAAATGGCTACTTCTGCGGCTGAACCGGAGCGGGCTGCTGCACGGGACCCTGCTGCGGGAGCGGACGACCCGTCATCTGGGCCACGAGCTTGTCGAATTCGGCCTCGCTGATCATCCGGCAGTTGCCGTTGAACTTAGCGTCCAGTTCCACCTGGAGACGCTTGATGTTCAGGTCACCGTCCACGACGCAGCTTCCCTTCAGGGACAGGGTGTCCTTGACATAGAAGTTTCCGTGCATGGTGCCGTTGAAATCGACGTTCTGGCAGATGATGTCGCCCTTGATCTGGGCTTTCTCGCCAACGACGACGCGGCCCTTGGAGCAGATCTTGCCCTCGAAGGTACCGTCGACGCGGATGTCGGTAGGGGTGGTGATTTCACCCTTGAAGGTAGTGCCGGCGGAAATCCGGCTCATTTCGTTCACATTGACAGGTTCCATTGGTTTAGCCATATTTTAGATTTATTGTATTTTCTACACGAGTCCCTTGCCATGGCAGTTCTTGTACTTGAGGCCGGAGCCGCAAGGGCAGGGATCGTTACGGCCCACTTTCTTGTCCACGTGGATGGGCATGCGGGACTTCTGCTCGCCGTTGGTGGAGAGCTGGGAAGGGTCGTTGGTGCGCATCTGGCTCATATCGCGGCGCGGCTGGGGGGCGGTGCGGGGAGCATGGGCCTCGTTGGCGTCGCGGAGCGGGATGAAGGCACGGAGGAGGAAGGTCAGGACCGCCTCGTTCAGGTTCTCCAGCATCTGGGAGAAGAGGTTGTAGCTCTCGAGTTTATACACCACCAACGGGTCTTTCTGCTCGTAGGCGGCGTTCTGGACGCTCTGGCGCAGGTCGTCCATGTCGCGGAGGTGCTGCTTCCAGTATTCGTCGATCTCGTAAAGGATGACCGTGCGGCTGAGGGCTTTGGCCACTTCACGGCTTTCGCTTTCATAGGCCTTCTTCAGGTTCACGGAGAGGTTGAGCATGCGCTTGCCGTCGGAGATCGGGATGGCGATGTTTTCGTACATGGATCCCTGCTTCTCGAAGACCTGTTTGATGATCGGGTTCACCTTCTCCACCATCGCATCCATACGGCGGTTGTAGACCTCCTCCATGTGTGCGCACAGCCGGTCGGCGATTTCCGCAGGCTTGGCATGCGCATAGAATCCCTCGTCGAAGCCCAGGTCGATGGACAGGGTGGCGATGACGAATTCTTCGAAAGAAGCGTAATCCATTCCCTCGGCCTTCTCGGCGATGATGTTCGCCGTATCGGTCATCATGTTCTGGACGTCGATCTCGATCCTTTCTCCGAAAAGGGCGTTGCGGCGGCGGGCATAGACAGCCTCGCGCTGGTAATTCATCACGTCATCGTATTCGAGCGTGCGCTTGCGCCAGCCGAAGTGATTCTCTTCCACGCGCTTCTGGGCGGTTTCGATGGACTTGGAAAGCATGCTCGAGACGAGGGCTTCATCGTCCGCCATACCCAGCTTGTCCACCACGCCGGCGATGCGTTCCGAACCGAACTTGCGCATGAGGTCGTCCTCCAGGGAGATGTAGAAGGTGGAGGATCCCGGGTCACCCTGACGGCCGGCACGGCCGCGGAGCTGACGGTCCACGCGGCGGCTGTCGTGACGCGTCGTGCCGATGATGGCGAGACCGCCGGCGGCCTTCACCTCCGGGGACAGTTTGATATCGGTACCACGGCCCGCCATGTTGGTGGCGATGGTGACCTTGCCGCTCTGGCCCGCCTGGGCCACGATTTCCGCTTCCCGGGCGTGTTCCTTCGCATTCAGGACATTCGGACGCAGGCCGCGGAGGCGCATCATCTTGGCGAGGAGTTCGGAAGTTTCCACATCGGTGGTACCCACGAGGACCGGACGTCCGGCGTTGGTAAGCTCGACCACCCGGTCGATGACGGCATTGAACTTGCCCTTGCGGGTCTTGTAGATGATATCGTCCTGGTCGTCGCGGATGACCGGCCGGTTGGTCGGGATGGAAACGACGTCCAGTTTGTAGATGCTCCAGAACTCGCCCGCCTCGGTTTCGGCAGTACCGGTCATACCGGCGAGCTTGTGATACATCCTGAAGTAGTTCTGCAGGGTGATGGTGGCAAAGGTCTGGGTGGCAGCCTCCACCTTCACGTTCTCCTTCGCCTCCACGGCCTGGTGGAGACCGTCGCTCCAGCGGCGTCCCTCCATGATACGGCCGGTGCTCTCGTCCACGATCTTGACCTTGTTGTCCACGATCACGTAGTCGATGTCCTTGGTGAACATCGCATAGGCCTTGAGGAGCTGGATGACCGTATGGACGCGCTCGCTCTTGAGGGAGAAGTCCTCCATCAGGGCATCCTTCTTCTCCGCTTTCTCAGCGGCGCTGAGGGTGGTGTCATTGGTAATCTCGGCGATGGCGGATCCCATGTCCGGGAGGACGAAGAAATTCGGGTCGGAAACGGCCTGGGCGAGGACGTCGTGACCCTTGTCGGTCATGTCCACGCTGTTCTGGATCTCGGTGATGACGAAATAGAGTTCGTCGGTCACCTGCGGCATCTCGCGTTCATTGTCCTGCATGTAATAGCTTTCGGCCTTCTGCAGGAGGGCTTTCATGCCCGTCTCGGACAGGAACTTGATGAGGGGCTGGTACTTGGGAAGTCCCTTGTAGCAGCGCAGGAGGAGTTTTCCGCCCTCGGCCTCGTCACCGGCGGCAATCGCCTTCTTGGCCTCGTTGAGGGTCTGGTTCACCAGGGCGCGCTGCTTGTTGTAGAGGTTCTCCACGTAGGGACGGTATTCCATGAACTGCTCGTCGTCAGCCGCCTTGGACATCGGTCCGGAGATGATGAGCGGGGTACGGGCGTCGTCGATGAGGACGGAGTCCACCTCGTCGACGATGGCGTAGTGGTGCTTCCGCTGCACGAGGTCCGTCATCCGGGTGGCCATGTTGTCACGCAGGTAGTCGAAACCGAACTCGTTGTTCGTACCGAAGGTGATGTCGCAGTCGTACGCCTTCTTGCGGGCGTCGGAATTGGGCTGGTGCTTGTCGATGCAGTCCACGCTGAGGCCGTGGAACTGGTAGAGCGGTCCCATCCACTCGGAGTCACGCTTGGACAGGTAGTCGTTCACGGTGACGACGTGGACGCCCTTTCCGGCAAGCGCATTCAGGAACACCGGGAGGGTGGCGACGAGGGTCTTTCCCTCACCGGTCGCCATCTCGGCGATGCTGCCGCGCTGTTCCTTGTTGGTCTTGAGGCTGCCGTTCAGGACGATACCGCCGATCAGCTGGACGTCGTAATGGACCATGTCCCAGGTAATCTCGTTGCCGCCGGCAAGCCAGTGGTTCTGCCAGACGGCCTTGTCGTCCTCGATATGGACGAAGTCGCGGCCGGCGGCCGCCAGGTTGCGGTCGAAGTCCGTCGCCGTGACGGTGATCGTCTCGTTCTGCGCGAAGCGGCGGGCCGTGGATTTCACGATGGCGAACGCCTCGGGGAGGATCTCATCGAGACACTTCTCGATGGCGTCGTCCTCATCCTTGACGAGCTTGTCGGATTCGGTGGCGAGGTTCTCTTTCTCGGAGACGGGAATGTCTTTCTCCATCTCCTGCTTGATTTCGGCGATCCGGTCCTCAAAGGGCTTCTCCACAGCGAAGATTTTCGCGCGAAGGGCGGCGGAACGGGCCCTGAGTTCGTCGTCGGAGAGGGCGTCGATGCCCGGATAGGCCGCCAGGACCTTGTCCAGGATCGGTTTCACCTGCTTCATGTCACGGTCGGACTTGGAGCCGAAAACTTTCTTCAGTATATCTGTCAATGCCATATTGTCACTCTATTACTCTAGCTTACAAATATACGTATATTTCGGCTAAGATTCAAATTCCCGGGCAGAATCGTCCCAATTTTTGATATTCCGGAATATTTCGGTTATTTTCGTCTTTGGAACCGCAGAAAACTTCCCCGATCCACGATGAAAAAGAACCGTTTTTTCCAATATGAAGGCGTGAACTACCTCCTCCCCTTCATCCTCATCACCTCCTGCTTCGCCCTGTGGGGGTTCGCCAACGACATCACCAATCCGATGGTCAAGGCCTTCTCCAAGATTTTCCGGATGAGCGTGACCGACGGCGCCCTGACCCAGGTGGCCTTCTATGGAGGTTATTTCGCGATGGCTCTGCCCGCCGCCCTCTTCATCCGCCGTTTCTCCTACAAGAGCGGCATCCTGATGGGCCTGGCCCTGTACGCCGCCGGTGCCTTCCTTTTCCTCGCAGCCCGGTCCTCCGGCTCCTACTGGCCTTTCCTGGCGGCCTATTTCATCCTCACCTGCGGACTCAGCTTCCTGGAAACCAGTGCGAATCCCTATATCCTCGCGATGGGCGACCCCGCCACCGCCACCCGGCGGCTCAACCTGGCCCAGTCGTTCAACCCCATCGGTTCGCTGTGCGGGATGTTCGTGGCGATGAACTTCATCCAGGCCCGCCTGAACCCGATGGATTCCGCGACCCGCGCCACCCTGCCGGATGCCGAATTCGAGGCCGTCAAGCAGTCCGACCTGGGCATCCTGATCAAGCCTTATGTCGTCATCGGCATCGTCATCACCGTGATGTTCCTCCTGATCCTGCTGATGAAAATGCCCCGGGTCAAGGAAGAAAGCGGCAGCAGCATCCGCGATTCCCTGAAGCGCCTCGTCGGCATCCCCCGCTACCGGGAGGGCGTCCTCGCGCAGTTCTTCTACGTCGGCGTCCAGATCATGTGCTGGACCTTCATCATCCAGTACGGCACCCGGATCTTCATGGAGAAAGGAATGAGCGAAATCGACGCGGAAGTGCTTTCACAGAAGTACAACATCGCAGCCATGATCATATTCTGCTGCAGCAGGTTTATCTGCACTTACCTCATGAAGTACTTCAAGCCTTGGAAGATGCTCTATTGCTTCGCCCTGGCCGGCCTTGCCTTCACCCTCGGCGTCATTTTCCTGCAGGGAGTCGCCGGCCTGTACTGCCTGGTCGCCGTCTCCGCCTGCATGTCGCTGATGTTCCCGACCATCTACGGCATCGCCCTGGAAGGCATCGGAGAGGATGCGAAGTTCGGCGCCGCCGGCCTGATCATGGCCATCCTGGGCGGCTCGGTCCTGCCGCCGCTCCAGGCCCTGGTCATCGACCGGGGAACGCTCCTGGGCATGCCGGCGGTAAACGTCTCGTTCTTCCTGCCCGCCCTGTGTTTCGTCGTGATTGCCGTCTACGGTCTCCGGGTACACCGGCAACGGATTTAGATCCTTCGCCCCCGCTCAGGATAATAATTGTCATTTCGAGCGAAGTCGAGAAATCTTAATATCGGGAAGCATCCTGCACAGCGAGCGGAAATGCTTGAAGGGAAGGAGGCTTCCGTATTTTATGGACTTCACGAGGGTGAAAAGGCACACGAACAGGAAGCGCTCCCAGAGCGGCCGGTTCGGATCACACAGACGGACCAGTGAGCCCATGTAATAGTTCCGGTAGATGACCTTCTCCTTCGGTTCCTCCCGATAGGCACGGTCATGAACCGCCCGCGCGGCCGGGACGATACCGACCTTGTACCCGTGATACCTCGCCCGGTCGCACCAATTGTCATCATTCCCGTAAATCGGGAACAATTCATTGAACACCCCCACCTTCTCCAGCGCCTCACGCGGCACCAGCCAGTGGGCAGCCATCACTCGTTTGACAGTCACCGGAGGGCACACACTTCCGGAATCTGTGCCACCCTCGGCATCACAAGAGGGAGGGGTCCCTTGGGGAGGGGTCGCGCAGCGACGATTCCGGAAGTGTGTGCCCTCCGGTGCAATGATCTTCCCAAACTGCCGGTCCAGGTCCACAAAGCCATCGGTCATCTGCAGGGGGCTCAGGACAGCGAAGTCCGGACTGGCCTGATGCGCGGCGACCAGGGTTCCGAGGGTCGAGGGCTCGATCCAGGCATCCTGGTTCAGGAGATAGACGTAGTCGTAGCCTTTGTCCAGCGCATAGCGCATGCCCATGTTGTTGGCTTCGGCAAAGCCGAGGTTGTCGGCGCTGCGGACCAGCCTGGCTTCCGGGAAATGCCCCGCTACGAAATCCGCAGACCCGTCCGTGGAATCATTGTCCCAAACATACAGGTCCGCCGGGACCTCCGACGCCCGGACACTCCCGAGACAGCGGTCCAACCAGCGCAAACCGTTGAAAGTGACGACGATGACCAGGATCTTCATGAGGTGTGGATTTCGTGATACAACTGGGTGAAAACCTCCTTGGAGGTGCGCTTCGTGAAGATGGAGCGCATCACGTTTTTCGCCGTCGCATCCATGATGGCCGCGTGGCTCCCGGGATCCGACCGGTCGGCAAGAAGATACTTCAGGCGCCGGAGGGCCTCCACGCACCAGACGAAGCTTCCCAGGAGGAAATACTTGACGGGGTTTCCACCGCTGTAGAATTGCAGCGCCCCGCGGACACGCGTAGGTTTGACCGCCGCCTCCAGCCGGGAAACCGTACCGCCGGCCAGATGGGTGATCTCTACGTCGGCATCGGACCATACGGTATATCCTAATTCGTTGACTTTGTGCCCGATAGCGATATCTTCGGGCGTAAAGGTATAGGTCTCGTCGAACCATCCGGCTTCGCGGAAGACAGCCGTCTTGATGAGGAAGCAAGCCCCGTTGACCGTCCAGGTCCGGAAGAGGCCTTCCTGCATGGACCAGGGCGTCGGGACCGACTCGTCGACTTGATGGAGGTAGTGCTTCACGTAGCGCCAGGCCGTCCAGGGAGCCCGGCCGTTCGTCTGGACCCTTCCGTCCGGGAAAAGAATCTTCGGGGACACGATGGCGGCGTCGGCAGGCAGCCGGCCGAAATCGGCCAGGAGAGCATCGACAACCGGCATCCGCATCAGTGTATCGTCATTCACGATGAAGCAGTACTCCCCTGTTACTTGCCTGAGCGCCAGATTGTTATTCTCGGAGAAGCCCCGCAGTTCGCGGCTCTCGACCACCTTCACGGACGGCCAGTCCGCCCGCAGCCGGGCCAGGTTCTCCTCCGAAAACAGATAGGCTACCACCCACACCTCCAGTTCCGCCCGGTTCCGGGCAAACAGTCCCTCCAGGCACGGATTCAGCAGATCCGGCCGGTTCATGCAGACGATGACGACGCTTACCTTGGGCATATCGTACAAATATAACAAGAATTGGCCGAATTCTCCCCTTGCCCCTTCGTAAAAACCCGGATTTGTCCAAATGCGGGGAATTGGTTATTTTTGCATTCATATGAGAAAGATCATTACCCTTCTAGTCCTCCTGGCCATCTCCGCAGGCGGTTATGCCCAGGTGTCCCCCCTTCCCCGGATCAGCGAAATCGTTGAGATCGAGAACGACGACAGGCTGGTACTGTCCTTTTTTTCCATGGAACGGGACGGAGAAAGCCGCTATTTCCTGAATGTCGGCCCGCTGGGTATCGGAGATGAAATCATCCAGGTCCAGTTCGACCCGCTGTACCAGTTATTCATCCCGCTCGGAGAAACCCTGGCGGAGGCGATTGAGAAACTGGAGCTTCTTCAGGAGCATTTCCAGCAGCCCAAGGGAGCGGTCATGGAAATTGAGGTCTGCTTCGCCCCGGCCTTTCCAGACGAAAGCCGCGAGATGGCGAAGGTTACCAGCCGTAAACTCCTGTTTACGCGCCAGCTCGAATTCAGTATCGAGCGGGAGGATCACCTGAGGGCGACGTATGTTTCCCGGGCGGATTTCAACGGACTGGTCAACAGTGTCAAGTTCCACCGGAAACTCCACCCGAACGAACCGTAATCCAAACGAATCTCCGCCCCCATGGCTTCCAGCGCCAACATACGGATCGCCCGGAACACGGCCGTCATCTATATCCGGATGGCGGTCACCATCCTGGTCGGTCTCATCTCCAGCCGCCTGGTCCTCCAGGCCCTGGGGGCCTCCGATGTGGGCATCTACAGCACCGTGGGCAGCGCCGTGGCGCTCGTCTCTTTCATCACGGGTGCCCTGACGGCGACCACGGTCCGCTTCATGAACTTCGAGATGGGCCGCTCCGGCGGGGACACGAACCGGATGTTCAACATCTGCCACGTCATCCACATCGGCGGAGCGCTGGTGCTGCTGCTGATCCTGGAGACCATCGGCCTCTGGTACATTCACACTTACCTTAACGTCCCGGCCGGAAAGGAAGCCGATGCCATGTTCGTTTTCCAGGTTTCTACGCTCGTCGCCTGCCTGGGCATCGCCAATGTCCCTTTCCAAAGCCTGTTCACCGTCCATGAACGGTTCACGGCCATCGCCGTCGTCGATATCGCCAATGCACTGGTGAAGCTGGGTCTGGTCATCGGCCTGCTCTGGTGGAAAGGCAACGGCCTCCGGATGTACGCCCTCCTGATGAGCGTGACGACGTGGATTTCCTTCATCGTGTATCACTGGCTGTGCCATCGCCGCTGGCCGGAAATCATCCGCTGGAAACCCGTCCGGGAGCGAAAAGCCTACAAGGAGGTCCTGGTATTCAACAGCTACAACCTCCTCTCCTCGGCGTCCATGATCGCCCGCTCCCAGGGGTCCAACATGCTCATCAACGCCTTTTTCGGCACGACGGTCAATGCCGCCTACTATTACGCCGCCACGGTCCAGAACTATGTAAACCAGTTCATTGCGAACTTCGATACGGCCGCCGCCCCGCAGATTACCCAGAACATCGGCGCCGGGAACGCCGGGCGCTCCGTCTCCCTGGCCGAACGGGTCTGCCGCATCTGCATCCTGCTGTTCCTGCTGCTGTTTTTCCCGCTGTGGAGCGAGCTGGACTTCATCATGCAGCTGTGGCTTGGGCCCAAGATGCCGGAAGGGACCGTCCTGATGTGCCGGTGGACCCTGCTGGTCGCCGCCGCCTCGGCCACCTCGGCCGGTCTGGCCCAGCTGATCAACGCGTACGGGCGCATCAAGTGGTACAAGATTGAGTTCAGCGTCTTGTACCTGGGTTGCCTGGTCGCGGGCTGGTGGCTCTTCCGCACCGGCCATCCGGCCTGGAGCATCATCGTCTGCTTCGTCCTGGCGGACCTCCTGAGCCGGATCATCCAGCTCGTCCTGCTGCACTTCCAATTCGGATTCAACATCCGGAACTTCCTGAAGGAAGCCTATCTGCGTCCTGCCATCGCCGCCGCCATCCTCATCGGCTGGCTTTTCCTCTACCGGCTTCTCCCCCTGGAGACCGGCTGGGCGAAACTGGGCGGACTCATCCTCACGACCTGCGTCACGGCCGCTGTCCTCCTCTTCGTGGGCTTCAAGCCCTCCGAACGGGAGAAAGCCGCCCGTTTCCTCGTCCTGAAAACGGACAATCCCCGCTTCCCCCGGATTTTCAGCGACAAAGCGATCCTGAAAGCCCGTTATTACCAGGCTTTCGGCCGGTCCCTCGACCTGGAGCATCCCCGGACTTTCAATGAAAAACTGCAGTGGATGAAGGTCTACGACCATGATCCGCGCTATACGGTCCTTTCCGACAAGTTCCGGGTGAAGGCGGTGGTTGCCGGACTGATCGGACAGGAGCACGTCATCCCTACCCTGGGGGTATGGGACCATTTCGACCAGATCGACTTCTCCGCGCTGCCGGAGCAGTTCGTGCTCAAGTGTACGCACGATTCCGGCGGCCTCGTCATCTGCCGGGACCGGAAGGAACTGGACCTGGCTGCCGCCCGCCGGAAAATCGAAGCCTCCCTGCGGACCAACTTCTACCACCACAGCCGGGAATGGCAGTACAAGGACATCCCTCCCCGCATCATCGCCGAACCCTACATGCAGGATGGTGACAGCCGGGAG
Source organism: uncultured Bacteroidia bacterium (assembly GCA_902778105.1). GTDB lineage: Bacteria > Bacteroidota > Bacteroidia > Bacteroidales > UBA932 > Cryptobacteroides. Next base: position 23,534 of record CACYWN010000002.1, on the reverse strand, counting down.
CTCAAGGACTACAAGTTCTACTGCTTCGATGGAGAGCCCGCCTTCCTGTACGTTTCGGAAGGCCTGGAGGACCACCGGACCGCCCGCATCAGCTTCCTCAACCTCGACTGGACGCGTGCGCCTTTCCTCCGGTCCGACTTTGCCGGCTTCGAGGAGCTTCCGCCCAGACCGGAGCGGTTTGACGAGATGGTCACCATGGCCCGGCGCCTGTCCGAGGGATTCCGCTTCGTGCGCGTGGACCTGTACGAGATCAACGGCACCGTCTACTTCGGAGAAATGACTTTCACCCCGACCGGAGGGTTCGTCCCCTTCGTCCCCGACGAGGCCGACCTGGAGATCGGAAAACGGTTCCGCCTATGAGAAAAGTCATCTATACATGCCTCACGGGCGGGTATGACCGCCTGGAACAGCCCGCCGTCGTGGACCCGTCCTTCGACTACATCTGTTTCACGGACACGGAAGGGCAGGACGGGGTGTGGCAGTTCCGCCGGATCCCCTGCGAGAGTCCCGACCCGGTCCGTCGTTCCCGCTATCCGAAACTGCTGCCGCACCGGGTCCTGGCCGACTATGACTGCAGTGTCTACCTGGACGCGAACGTACGGATCATGGATGCGGAGCTCTACCGGACCGTGGACCGGCTCATCGCCCGGAAAACCATTTACGCGCAGGTGGAGCACCCCAGCCGGGACTGCGTATTCGACGAACTCCGGTACTGCTACCTGAAGGACAAGATCGGCCTCCGGACCGCCTTCCGGCTGCACCGTCAATGGAAGCGGGACGGCCTCCCCCGCCATATCGGACTGTACGAGAACAATATCCTGTTCCGGGAACATCGGAACCCGGACATCCTGGCCCTGGACGAGGCTTGGTGGAAGGAATTCCAGGGCTGCGACGGCCGCGACCAACTGGCGCTCATGCCGGTTCTCCAGGCGTTCGGCCTCCGTCCCGCCCTCTTTTTCGGGAAAGGAGGCAACACCCGGAACGTACCCTGCCTCCGGTATACCCTCCATCCGCCGACCGGAAAAGAAAATACCCCGGGCCGTCTGACCTGGGGCAATGTCCGATACCGTGTCCGCCTGGGGTGGCGGAAGGTGATGCTACTCTTCCTGAGATAACTATTCCGGCTTGTAGGAATCCTTCAGGGCCGTGGTCTTGTTGAAGACGGCCTTTTCCGGCGTTGAGTCCTTGTCCTGCACGTAGTAACCCGTACGCTCGAACTGGACGGCGATGCCGGAGGCGTCCTCCAGCAGGGCGGGTTCGGCATAGCCGGAATTGACGATGAGGGAATCGGGATTCAGGAAATCCTTGTAATCCTTGTCCTCGGGGACCTGGGACATGTCGGCCAGGGTGAAGAGGCGGTCGTAGTTGCGCACCTCCAATTCCTTTGCATGGGGGACGCTCACCCAGTGGATGGTTCCCTTGACGGAACGCCATTCACCCGTGGTCGGATGCGTGGAGGGATCATAGGTACACTTCAACTCAACGATTTCTCCATCAGCATTTTTAACAACCTCATTGCACTTGATGATATAGGTATACTTGAGGCGGACCTCGCCGTCCGGCTTGAGGCGGAAGAACTTCTTGGGAGCCTCCTCCATGAAGTCGGCCCGGTCGATGTAGAGTTCGCGGCTGAAGGGGACCCTGCGGGTTGCGCCCTCCGGGTCGGCCGGATTGAGCGGACAGTCAAACCATTCGACCTGGCCTTCCGGATAATTGGTGAGCGTGACCTTGACCGGATCCTGCACGACCATATAACGGTTGGAACGGGCGTTCAGGTCCTGGCGGACGCACCACTCGAGAAGCTGGATATCCATCAGCTGGTCGCGCTTGGAAACACCGATCTTCTCGCAGAACATCCGGAGCGCCTCGGCCGTGTAGCCGCGGCGCCGGACACCGCAAAGGGTAGGCATCCGGGGATCGTCCCAGCCGCTCACGAGTCCCTTCTGGACCAGCTCGAGCAGCTTCCGCTTGGACATCAAGGTATACGTGAGGTTAAGACGTGCAAATTCGTACTGATGAGAAGGATAGATTCCCAGCGTCTCGATGAACCAGTCGTAGAGGGGACGGTGGACGTCAAACTCCAGCGTGCAGATGGAGTGGGTGATATGCTCGATGGAATCGCACTGGCCGTGGGTGAAGTCGTACATCGGATAGATGCACCACTTGTCCCCCGTCCGGTGATGGTGCGCGAACTTGATCCGGTACAGGAGCGGGTCGCGGAACATCATGTTCGGATGGGCCATGTCGATCTTCGCGCGGAGGACCTTCTCCCCTTCCGCATACTTGCCGGCCTTCATCTCGCGGAAGAGCTTCAGGTTCTCCTCCGGGGTACGGTCGCGCCAGGGGCTAGGGGTACCGGGCTTGTCCACGGTGCCGCGGTTCAGGCGGATCTCCTCCTGCGTCTGGTCATCGACATAGGCGAGGCCGCGCTGGATGAGTTCCTCCGCCCACGCGTACAGCTGGTCGAAATAGTCGGAAGCATACAGCTCCTTATCCCACTGGAAACCAAGCCATTTGATATCCTCCTTGATGGAGTCCACATACTCGGTGTCCTCCTTGGTCGGATTGGTGTCGTCATAGCGGAGGTTGGTCTTTCCGCCGTACTTCTGCGCAAGGCCGAAGTTCAGGCAGATGGACTTCGCATGACCGAGGTGCAGGTAGCCGTTCGGCTCAGGCGGAAAGCGGGTGACGATGGCATCCACTTTGCCGGACGCAAGGTCCGATTCAATGATTTCTTCGAGGAAATTGAGTTTGCGTTCTTCCATGGTTTCGTTCCATTATAAAGTACAAAGATACATCATTTAAATTATTTTTGCTAAATTCGCAGGTTACTAAAACGAACCTAGTATGGGATTATTGCATGCAAGGCTGGCAAAATACGACCTGCCGCAGAAAATGATTGAGAAGGGAGTATATCCATACTTCCGCGAAATAGAAAGCAAACAGGGTACGGAAGTCGAAATGGATGGCCATCAGGTCCTGATGTTCGGTTCCAACGCCTATACGGGCCTCACCGGCGACGAGCGCGTGATCGAGGCGGGTGTCAAGGCCCTGAAACAATACGGTTCCGGCTGTGCCGGCTCCCGCTTCCTCAACGGAACCCTGGACATCCATGTCCAGCTCGAGAAAGAACTGGCCGCCTTCGTAGGCAAGGACGAAGCCCTTTGCTTCTCCACCGGCTTCACGGTGAATTCCGGCGTCATCCCCCAGCTCCTGACCAAGGACGACTTCATCATCTGTGACGACCGCGACCACGCTTCCATCGTGGACGGACGCCGTCTGTCCTTCGCCAAGGCCCTCCATTACAAGCACAACGACATGAAGGACCTGGAGCGCTGCCTCAGGCGCTGCCCCAAGAATTCCGTCAAGCTCATCGTCGTGGACGGCGTGTTCTCCATGGAGGGTGACCTGTGCAAGCTCCCTGAAATCGTGGAGCTCAAGCACAAGTACGACAATGTCGTCATCATGGTGGACGAGGCCCACGGTCTCGGCGTCTTCGGCCGCCAGGGCCGGGGTGTCTGCGACCATTTCAACCTGACCAAGGAGATCGACATCATCATGGGTACCTTCTCCAAGTCCCTCGCCTCCATCGGCGGCTTCGTCGCGGCGGACAAGATCATCATCAACTGGCTCCGCCACACCGCCCGCACCTATATCTTCAGCGCCTCCGCCACCCCGGCCGCCACGGCCAGCGCCCTGGAAGCCCTGCATATCCTCCAGAAAGAGCCGAAACGGATCAAGGCCCTGTGGGAAGTGACGAACTACGCCCTGATGAAGTTCCGGGAGGCGGGCTTTGAGATCGGCGAGACCGAAAGTCCCATCATCCCGCTGTACGTCCGCGACCTGGAGAAGACCTTCATGGTCACGAAGATGGCTTTCGACGAAGGCGTGTTCATCAACGCCGTCATCCCGCCGGCTTGCGCCCCGCAGGACACCCTCGTCCGCTTCGCGCTGATGGCCACCCACACCAAGGAACAGGTGGACCGGGCCGTCATCGCCCTCACCAAGGTGTTCAAGGAATTAGACATTATCAAATAGTGATGATCCAGTCGATGACCGGCTACGGCAAGGCCGAAGCCACGCTGAAAAACGGAAAGCTGACCGTGGAAATCCGCACGCTCAACGCCAAGAGCGCGGACATCAACATCAAGACATCCATCCTTCCCAAGGACAAGGACATTCCGGTCCGGAAAAAGCTCGCCGACCGCCTGCAGCGGGGTACCATCGACTTTTTCCTGACGTACGAAGCCGCTGCCGGCGAGTCCGTCCGCCCTATCAATGCCGACGCATTGAAGGCCTACTACAACCAGGCTCTTGCCCTGCGGCGGGAACTGCCGGGCTTCACCGCTCCCGGTGACGAAGCCAACAGCGAACTGCTCGCTTCCCTCCTCCGCCTCCCCGATGTGGTGGACGCCAAGAAGTCCGACGCCATCGCCGACGATGACTGGCCAGCCGTGGAAGCAGCCATTGACGAGGCGCTGGACCATCTCCAGGCCTTCCGCATCCAGGAGGGCGCCGCCCTGTACAGGGACGTCACCGGCCGCGTGCAGACCATCCTGGACCTGTATGACCAGGTCGAAGCCCTGGAAGGTGAACGGATCGAAACGGTCAAGGCCCGCCTCCTCAAGAACCTCGAGGAACTCGCCCAGAAGCCCGATCCCGCCCGCTTTGAGCAGGAACTCATCTTCTACCTGGAAAAGTACGACATCAACGAGGAAAAGGTCCGGCTGCGCCAGCACTGCCGGTATTTCATGGAAACCATCGACGGCGAGCCCTATCCCGGCAAGAAACTCGGTTTCATCATCCAGGAAATGGGCCGCGAGATCAACACCACCGGCTCCAAGGCGAATCATGCGGGCATCCAGAAACTGGTTGTCCGCATGAAAGATGAATTGGAGAAAATCCGGGAACAGTCGATGAATATCCTATAGGCGGTAGTCGATCTGACCGACATAGACACCCATCCACCCATCCTGAACAACCGGGGTGGGTATTCCGTCCTCGTTCGGATGGTATTCCATCTTGTCCAGGAAGGTATGGGAATGACCGCCCACAAACAGGTCGATGTTCCGTGTCTTCGCGCACAGGATGGGATCGGTGATGTCTCCGGGGTTGTGTTCGGTATAGCCGATGTGCGTCAGGGCGATGACCAGGTCGCACTTCTCCTCCAGCTTCAACAGGTCCGCATACTTCTGGACCGTCTCATACAGCGGGAATTCAGGGACTCGTTCGGCGATGTCGCCGGCAACCATCGACTTGAGGTCGCACAGGACTCCCAGGATTCCGATTTTCATGCCGGCCTTCTCCAGGATGACGTAAGGCTTGACATATTTCCCGATCTCGAAGGGCGAGAAGTCGTAGTTGCACACCACCACCGGCATTTCCAGGGAGGAAAGCCGGTCGCCCAGGTCCTCCAGGCCGTTGTCGAACTCGTGGTTCCCAAGCGTGACCGCGTCGTATCCCATCGCATTGAGTGCCTGGACTTCCAGCCGGCCGCCCAGCTCGGAGAAATAGGTCGTTCCCTGGCTGAAGTCCCCGGCATGGAGCAGGAGCACGTTCTCCGGTCCTTCCGCCTTCCGGACACTGTCCACGAAAGCGGCCCTTTCGATGATGCCGCCCATGCCGGCATACTCCCCGACTTTCTCGGGCTCGAAATGGCTGTGGGTGTCATTGACGTGGAGGATCACCAGGTGGCGCATCCCCTTATCCCCATTCTTTCCAGCCTGCCAGCAGTAACCCGCCGCGGCGGCAATCGCCACGGAAAGGCAGATGAAAATGATTCTTGCAGTCTTGTCCATTGCCTAATCCTCCATCACGACGCGTCCGTCTTTCTTTCCGTCCAGCACTTTACCTTCCGCCTCCATTCCCTGAACATATTCCAGCATCACGTCCCGGATGAGTACGGGCGTCAGGACCACATCCTCGGCCAGGGCACCGATGGCGATCTGGTCGCCGCCGGACAGGAGGAAGTCGATGGTCGTGACGTTGTACAGCTTGTCGGGATCGATGGGCTGGCCGCCCACTTCCGCTTCCACGAGCTCGTGGGCCTTGACTTTCACCTTGCAGCCGCTGACCGCCTGGAAGGCCGGCGTCCTTGCCAGTTGCTCCAGCAGGCGCAGCAGGTTGTTTCCCCGGACCTTCGCGTAGCACATGTAGTTCTTGAAAGGGAACATGGACTCCATGTCGTCCAGGGTGACGGGTCCCTCCGGCAACGGCACGCGGATGCCGCCGTAGTTCGTGATCGCGAAATCCATCGGTACGCCGAAATAGTCGCTTCCCTTGGCCCGCAGGGCATCCGCCACCAGGTTGCCAAGCGGCAGGTCGGGTTCGTTCCGAAGGTTCAGCAGCATATGGGTGCTGTGTCCCACCACCTGCTTGAGACGGGCCATCCGGGGCTGCGCTTCCTGGAGGAGCATCGCCACCTCGGGAGTCGCCCCTTCGGTAAAATGCCTGCCGTTCGGGGCGACATAGTCGTCCTCGAACGTGCCCAGGGCCGTTTCCATATTCTCGGCATTCACCGGGACGACACCGGTCCGGCTCCCGTCCATCGGCACCCGCTTCCACTCCATCCTGGGCCCCGGCTGCGCGCAGGAGACAGCAAGCAGGGCACAGACGCAGAATATAGGTAAAACCTTTTTCATAATAAACAAATTTCCTTATTTCGGAGCCACTTGCTGGCGACAGTTTCCTCCCGGAGAGGGAGGACGGAAGGTGGGTGACGCTCCCCGGGGGAGCTGGCCGCCTGCGGCCTGAGGGGTAGCGAAAGCAAAGCTGGGATCAGCTTTGCTTTAGCCATTTCCAAAGGTCTTTGAAGGTCGATTTCTTACCGTACATCAGGATACCCACCTTGTAGATCTTGGCGGAGACCCAGGCGCAGGCGACAAAGGTGAGGATCAGCAGTCCGATGGAGAGGACGAGTTCCCAGGTGGCCACGCCGAAAGGAATGCGGGCAAGCATCACGATCGGAGAGGTGAACGGGATCATCGAGAACCACCATACCAGCGAACTTTCCGGCGAACGGAAGGCATAGAAGGCCACGAAGAAGCCGATGAGAAGCGGAATCGTGACCGGGATCTGCAGCTGCTGGGTATCCGCCTCATTCTCCACGGCCGAGCCGATGGCCGCGAACAGCGACGCGTACAGCAGGTAGCCGAAGATGAAGAACAGGAAGAAGGAAACGAAGATCTGCGTATAGTTCAGGGAGCTCAGCGTGCCCAGGATTGCCTGCATGCCGGTCGGACCTTCCGCCACGGCGGTGGTATCCGTCAGCGCCTGCAAGTCAAGCGTATTGCCCATACCGGTGCCCATCGTGGACATTTCCTGGATCTGCTCCATCTGGGAGGAATCCATGCCGCCGGTCAGCTTGTCCATGCCGACCACACCGCCGATGATGCCGATGATCAGGACCGTCAGGACGATCCACAGCAGGAACTGGGTCAGGGCCACCAGGGCCACGCCGATAATCTTGCCGAACATCAGCTCCGTGGACTTGACGGAAGAAACGAGGACTTCCACCACGCGGGAGGACTTCTCCTCGATGACGGAAGACATCACCATGCCGCTGAAGATGGCGATGAACATGTACAGGCCCATGGCGAGCAGCATCGAGATGATCATGTACACCTCGCTCTGGGAGATGGTCTCCTTGCCCTTCTCATCCACCGTGTAGGAAGTAAGATGGATGTTGGAATGCACGTCGGCCAGGATCTGGTCCAGTCCCTCGATCCCGTAGGAATCGATCCGGTAGGCCTCCACGGCGTCGTTGATGCGGTTTTCGATTACTTCGGCCGTCTCCATGCCCATCGGCTTGTCGGCATAGGTGGTCGCCGTCACCGACTTGGTGGCGCTGTCCAGCGGGGAAATGTACAGGAGGATGTCCGCGTCAATGTCGGAGAGGTTGTTCTTCACCGCTTCCGGATCCTTCTCGTCCAGCTGCGTGAAGGTAAGCTGCTTGGTGTTCTCGAGTTTCTCCATCACGATGCCGGAGTTGTCGATGACTGCGATCCGCTTGGAATCGCCTTCGGTCCGGAGCATGATGAAGATCATCACCGCATACATGGCGGCGAACAGGATGGGGACACCGAAGGTGGTCAGGAGGAATGACTTTTTCTTGACCTTGTTCAGGTATTCCCGCTCGATGATGATGCCTAATTTCTTGAAATCCATACTACTGGTCCTCCCCTTCCGTTACGAGTTTGATAAAGATGTCGTTCATGCGCGGAACGAGTTCCCGGTACGCGTTGATGCGGATGCCTCCTTCGATGAGCTCCGTCAGGCGTGCGGAGGCCTTCTCGCGGGAAACCACCTCGGTCTTGCGGACGTAGTCCTCCGTGTACTCGATCTCCACGTTGTCCTCGCCGAAACGGTGACGGATGTCATCCGTACCGCCGGTGATCACAAGTTTGGCCTTGTTCAGCAGGGCGATCTCGTCGCAGAGCTCCTCCACCGACTCCATGTTGTGGGTGGAAAGGATGATGGTGGCCCCCTCGTCCTTCAGCCGGAGGATTTCCTTGCGGATCAGGTCCGCATTGACCGGATCGAAGCCGGAGAAAGGCTCGTCCAGGATCATCAGGGACGGCTTGTGCACCACGGTGGTGATGAACTGGACCTTCTGGGCCATGCCCTTGGAGAGTTCCTCCACCTTCTTGTTCCACCAGTCCTGGATGCCGAAGCGGACAAACCACTGTTTCAGTTCATAGGCGGCTTCGCGGGAGGACATCCCCCGCAGCTGGGCGAGGTACATCGCCTGGTCGCCGACCTTCATCTTGCGGTACAGGCCGCGCTCTTCCGGCAGGTAACCGATATGGGCGACATCCTCGGCCGTGATGGGATGCCCCTGGAACAGGACCTCTCCTTCCGAGGCGAGGGTGATACGGTTGATGATCCGGATCAGGGTGGACTTGCCCGCCCCGTTCGGCCCCAGCAGGCCGAAGATTTTCCCTTCGGGGATGGAAAGCGTCACCTTGTCCAAGGCGACCTTTTCCCCGAAGCGTTTGCTCACTTGTTTGACTTCAATGATGGACATCGTTGCTTAGTTTTCAGCAAATATAGAAAGAATTTATTGAATTACAATAATAATATATCAAATATTCAAAATCTTCGTCGTCAATTCCACCAGGAGTTCCCCTGGGGTGGCCTCACCGGCGTCGCCGCCTTTTCCCTTGAAGTCATACTCGTTCAGGAGGGAGATCACCTGCATCGATTTCCGGATCGGATAATTCCGGACAGCCGCGTCGTATTCCTTGAAGAAATAAGGGTTCACGCCCAGGACCTTGGCCTTCATAGCGCTGTCCCCGCCCTGGCCGGACTGGAGGAGGGCATTGTACTTGAGAATCCGCTGGAAATGCAGGAAAAGGGCGCTGACGGTCATCGGCAGGAAGAACTTGGGGGCTTCCCCCAGATAGCGGGCGACCTTCACGGCCCGGGGGGCATCCTTGTAAGAGAGGGCCTTCGTCAGTTCAAACACGCTGAACTGCCGGCTGATGCCCACATTCTTCTCGATGTCCTCCGGCGTGATGTCGCTGACCCCTTCCGGCAGGTTCTTGAGCATCTTTTCCGTTTCCACGGCTATCTTGCCCAGGTCGGTACCGGCCGCTTCCACCAGCAGCCGCACGGCTTCCGGATCGATTTGGAGACCACGTTCGCCGTAATAGGCGGAAACCCATTTTTCCGCCTCATAATCTTTGAGCGGGAGCGAATCAACGACCACCCCCTGCTTCAGGACCTCCTTGTAAAGGGCCCTGCGCTTGTCCGCCCGCGCACCGTGCATCAAAAGCACTAAGACGGTGGAGTCCAGGGGTTTCTGGCAATAGAGGGCCAGGTCCTCCAGCGTCTTCATCGACTGGGCTTCCTTTACGACAACCAACTGCCGGTCCGCCATCATCGGGAAGCGGCGGGCGGCCGTGATCACGGTGTCGGCGTCCACGTCGGCCCCGTAACAGATGGTTTCATTGAAGTCCTTCTCCCAGTCCTGCAGGCAGTTGTCGATGATGGCCTGGCACACCAGTTCCGGGTAATAGGGTTCCTCCCCCATCAGAAGATATATCGGCTTGAAGACACCCGCCTTGATCTCTTCGATGAGATTCCGGACCTGCCGGTCCGTCTCCACATATGATTTTTTTTCTGCCACTATTTCAACTCAAATTCCACGGTCCCACGGATATCCTGCGCCGAGGCGGCGACCAGCGCCCGGAAGAGGCCCTTCTCGGCCACCCAGGCATGTTTTTCGGCATCGAAGAAACTCAGCGCATCCTTGTCGATGGTGAACGCTACATCGGCCTTCTGGCCCGGTTCCAGTGCCACCTTGGCGAAGCCCTTGAGTTCCTTGGCGGGACGGCCCACGGAGGCCTCCACGTCAGCGATGTACAGCTGGACTACCTCGGAGCCCGCCACGGAGCCCGTGTTCTTCACCGGGACGGTCACCGTCACGGTTCCGTCTTCCTTCATCGACTTCTTGCTCAGAGTCGGTTCGCCGAACTCAAAGGTCGTATAGCTCAGGCCATGGCCGAACGGGAAGAGGACGCCGCCGTGCAGGTCGTACCAACGGTAACCCACATAGATGCCCTCGGTATACTCCATATCCAGTACCGGCAGACCGTCAAGCATCGTATCACGAAGGATACCGGGATACTGCGCCTCGGTCTGGACCGGATTGTCGGCATAGGAGACCGGGATGGTGAAAGGAAGATGCCCGGAAGGGTTCACATCGCCGGAAAGCACATCGGCCAGGGAATGTCCTGCCTGCGTGCCCAGGTACCAGTCCTGGACGATGGCGGGAACCTTCTCCACCCACGGCATCGCCACGGCGTTGCCGGAAATGTTGACGACGACGAGCTTGTCCGTGGCGGCGGCAAGCGCCTCGATCACGGCATCCTGGTTGTACGGAAGACCGTACTGGAGGCGGTCCAGGCCCTCGGCATCCTGGTTGTCGGCCTTGTTCAGTCCGCCGATGAAAATCACATAATCAGCCCCTTCCACTGCTTTCACCGCATCGGCGACGAGCGCCGAGGCACTGCGGCCTTCCCGGAGGTCCTGACCGGTAGAAACGCCGTTGTAATCCGTTCCGATGTCCCCCACATAACCGCGCTCCCAGATGACCTCGGCCTCGGGCCAGCGAGCCTTGATACCGTCCAGTGGAGAGACCTCCAATTTCGCCTTGAGCGAGGAGGATCCGCCGCCCACCGTCATCATCTTCACGGCGTTCTCGCCCACCACGACGATCTTCTTCGGATCGGCCGCCATCGGCAGGATACCGCTGTCATTCTTGAGAAGGACGATGGATTCAGCACCAATCTTGCGCGCCGCGGCATAGTGTTCCGGCGAGGTCTGGCTGCCGAAAGGACGGTTGCGGTCCATGGAGGTGCGGAAAATGAGGCGCAGGATGCGCTTCACACGGGCGTCAAGTTCCTCTGTGCCAATCTCGCCCTTCCGGATGGCCTCCTTATAGGGGTTCGCCAGGAAGTAACTGTCATAGGCATTGGTCTTGCCCATGGTGAGACCGTCGGTCCAGGAACCGTACTCCAGGTCCACTCCGTGCTTTGCGGTCTGGAGGGTGTTATGCACGCCGCCCCAGTCGCTGATGACAACCCCGTCGAAGCCCCACTCCCCGCGGAGGATCTTGTCCAGGAGGACCTCGTTGGAGCACAGATGCTCGTTGTTATACAGATTGTAAGCCGCCATGACGGACCAGGCGTGGCCCTTCTGCACGGCCGCCTTGAAAGCCGGGAGATAAATCTCATAGAGCGTCCGGTCGTCCACGATGGTGTTCGCAACGTGTCGGTTCACCTCGCTGTTGTTCAGCGCATAATGCTTCACGCACACGGCAACACCGTTGGACTGTACGCCTTCCACATAGGGGACGACCATCTCGCCGGCGAGGTACGGATCCTCGCCCATATATTCGAAATTGCGGCCGTTCAGCGGAAAACGGTAGATATTCACGCCAGGACCCAGCAGGACGGTTTTGTTCCGGTAACGCGCCTCCTCGCCAATGCTCTTGCCATAGAGCCGGGAGAGCTCGCGGTCCCAGGTCGCTGCAAGGCCGCTCAGGGCCGGGAACGCCGTGATGGAATCGTTGGTCCATCCGGCCTGGTCCCATTCGTCCCACAGGACTTCCGCCCGGATGCCATGGGGACCGTCGGTACACCAGACCTCGGGGATACCCAGGCGCGGAACGCCGGGAGAACTGAATTTGGACTGGGCGTGGACCATCGCGATCTTTTCGTCGAGGGTCATCCGGGAAAAAGCGTCATCCACCCGCGCTTCCAGCGGCTGGGCGTCGTCCAGATAGACGGGAAGGTTCGACTTCTTCTGGGGAGCCTGCCCGCAAGCAACGGCAACAAGGGCGAGGCAGAAAAGGAAAGCAGGACGGTTCATCGGCAAGCGGTTTCTGTATACGGTTAACAATCTTACAAATATACAAAAAAAGGCGGCCAAAAGCGGCCGCCTGAAAGGTTTTCAAAGGATTATTTGTCGAATCTCTTCTCCTTGGCGCGAACGATCTTCTCCTTCATCGCGTCCACCGCCTCGGTAACGGCTTCTTCGAAGGTCTTGGCGTTGCGCTCGATCACGAGGTCTTCACCGGGGAAACGGGTCTGGAGCCGGACGTTCTTGTTGTCGGGTTCCGGGGACAGGGAGAGGGTGACGTCGATGTCGCCGAGGTTGTCGAAGAACTTCTCGATCTTTCCGACTTTCTTCTCCACATAGTCGAGCAGCTTCTGGTCTGCATCGAACTTCAGGGACTTCACATTAATCATTTGAGCCTCCGTTTTTTGCCCTGGGATGGGCGTTGTTATACACTTTTTTCAGCCGGTCGACGGAGTTGTGCGTGTACACCTGCGTGGCGGCGAGGGACGCGTGTCCGAGCATCTCCTTGATGGAGTTCAGGTCGGCACCGTCGTCCAGGAGGGCCGTGGCGACCGAATGCCTGAGCACATGGGGGGATTTCCTCCCGGTGATGCCGTACCCGTCGAGTTCCGTCTTCACGGCCCGGTCCACATATTCCGGATACAGGGCACGGCCCTTTTCCGTCACGAGGAGCGGTCCGTCCGCAGGGCTTGCGCCCCCTCTCATCGACTCAACTGCTTGTAAATATAAACAAATTTCGTGACAAAGTGAAGGGATAACCGGAATTTCCCGCATTTTATCTCCTTTCCCAAGCACCCGGAGTACCTGCCTGGACGGATCGAACGAGCCTGCTTTCAGGCCGATGAGTTCCGCCCGCCGGATGCCGGTCCCGTACAGGAGACTGATAATGAGACGGCGGAGCCGGTGCCGGTAGATTTCCACGGCCGACTTGTCCCGGGACGCCGGTCCATAACTCCGGAGGATGTCGAGTTCATCCTCCCCCGCCCAATGCTCCGTCTCCGCAAAGTACTCATCCATCGAGCGTTCCTGATAGTATTCCGGCAGACGCTTCTCCATCTTGGGACGCTTGACGGAACGCGCGGGATTGGATTTCAGGACACCTTTCTGCATCAGGAAACGGCAGAAACTGCTCAGTACGGACATGTGCTGGTGCACAGTACGGGGCTTCATCCCGCGGTTCATCAGGTCCGCCTCATACTGCCGCAGCATGGACGGAGTCATCGACGCCGCCACGTCCCCGTCACAGAACCGCGTGAAATCCTCCAGCACATCCCGGTAGATGTCCTGCGTCCGCGGCGAATACCGCCGGATGTCGCGGAGGTATGCGATAAAGGCGTCGATCATTTCACGGGAGTGAGTCCCAGCTGGGCAGCCTTTTCCCGCATCAGGCGGTCCGCCGCCTCGAAGTCATTGGGAATCAACCCGTCCAGGATGGCGTTTTTCACCGTTTCCTTGATCTGGCCGATGAGGTTGCAGGGCTCGATGCCGAAGACTTCCATCACGTAGTCGCCGGTGATGGGGTTCTTCCAGTTCCGGATCTTGTCCTTCTCCTCCACTTCCACCAGCTTTTCCTTCACCAGTTCGAAGTTCCGGTGCAGGCGGGCCACTTTCGCCGGGTTCTTGGACGTGATGTCGGCATGGCACAGGAGCATGAGGTCGTCGATGTCATCGCCGGCATCGAACAGGAGCCGGCGGACGGCGGAATCGGTCACTTCCTCATCCACGAGGGCGATGGGGCGCAGGTGCAGGCCGACCAGTTTCTGCACGTACTTCATCTTCTCGTTCAAGGGCATCTTCAGCCCCTGGAAGATCTTCGGGACCATCCGGGCGCCGATGACTTCGTGCCCATGGAAAGTCCAGCCCTGGCCGGGCGCATAACGCTTGGAGGCCGGCTTGCCGATGTCGTGCAGGAGCGCAGCCCAGCGGAGCCAGAGGTTGGGCTCCCCCACTTCGCTTTCCGCCACATTGTCAAGCACCTGCAGCGTATGGGAGAAATTCTCCTTATGTCCCTTTCCTTCAACGGTTTCCACACCCTTGAGCTGCACCAGCTGGGGAAGGAACTGTTCCAACAGGCCGGTGTCGTCCATCAGGCGGAAGGCCATGGACGGCTTCCGGGTGAGGAGCATCTTGTTCACTTCTTCCACGATGCGTTCGGAGGACAGGATCTTCATCCGGGATGCCATCGCCTTCATCGCGGCCAGCGATTCCGGGACGATGGTGAACGGATGCTCCGGGGTGGACAGCTGGGCGGCGAAACGGATGGCACGGAGCATGCGCAAAGGGTCGTCGCTGTAGGTTTGTTCGGGTTGGAGCGGGGTCCGGATAATGCCGGAGGCAAGGTCGCGGATGCCGCCGAAAGGATCGACCAGGGCGCCGAAATCCTCCTTGCACAGGCTGAAGGCCATCGCATTGATGGTGAAATCCCTGCGGAGCTGGTCCTCTTCCAGGGTGCCGTCCTCGACGATGGGTTTCCGGGAATCGCGGTGGTACGACTCCTTCCTGGCGCCGACGAATTCCACCTCGATGCCCTTGTAATGCAGCATGGCGGTGCCGAAATTCCGGAAAACGCTCACATTCGTATGGACCTTCGCCGCCACGGCTTCCGCCAGGGCGATTCCGCTTCCCTCCACGACGATGTCGATGTCGGTATTCGGCCGTCCCAGGAAGCAGTCCCGGACATAACCGCCGATGACGAAGGCGCGTACTCCGAGTTCCGCCGCCACGTCCGACACCAGCTTGAACACCGGTGCGTCCAGATATCCGCTCGTTATCGTCGACATAGCATTTCCTCCCATAACGGTGCTTTTTCCACGAAGGTGAAACCTTCCGGTCCGCGTTCGAACATGAAGGTTTTCAACCCGTTGGTAATCACGATATAACGCACGTCCAGCGCGTTGTTGTAGCGAAGTGCCTGGTCCACCACTTCCTGCGTCAGCTCCACTTCCGGCCGCTTGCATTCGACGACGAGGAGCGGATGCGCGCTGCGGTCATAGACCAGGATGTCGGCCCGGTAATCCAGGCCGTTCCACTTCAATGCCACCTCACTCATCATCATGTGTTCGGGCACCTTCATTCCCGTACCCAGAACGGAAATGAACCACTGCCTGACCTCCTCCTCGGGGGTCAGAGAGACGCTCTTGCGACGGAGCGGGTCCCATACCATATCGCTGTGAATCGGCATCGACTGCAAAGATAGCAATTATTTCCGCGCGCGGCGAATCGCTTTCCGGATGACCGGAAGGACGAGGTTCACATATCGTTGCATGCCGAGGTCCGTCAGGTGGATGGTATCGGCCGTGGTTTCCCCGTCAGGTTCGGTCATGGAGGCGGCAGGGATGAAGTAGATCTGCTTCTCCCCCTGTCCCTTCAGGCGGTCGAACAGGGCTTTCTGCTCGAAGTTCTTGTCCTCCACCTCCTTCCGGATAGCACTGTCAAAGTGCGTGTGCGGGAAGATCACGTCCTCGATGAAGATGACCGGGACATCCGGATGCGCATCCCGAAGGATCCGGAAGAATTCTTCGCCGTGTTCCTTGATCATCGGAGCGTAGGCGTTGGGCGCATAGTCCAGGACATACACCGCCGGATCGGGCACGGAGGCCATCAGGCGGGCGATTTCCAGGTCCAGCAGGGCATTTCCGCTGAAGCCCAGGTTGATGACTTCACGGTCCAGGGCGCGGGAGATGATGTTCGTATGGGCCATCCCGGGACGGCTCGCGCTGCATCCCTGCAGGATGCTGGTGCCGTACATCACCACCGGGCACCCGCGGCGCGGCGATTCCACCTGCGCCGGAGAGAGGGAGGCACCTTCGTCCACGCCGATCTCCAACTGGTCGATCCCGTCATACAGTGACAGATACAGCATGTACTCCCGCTCCTGAGGCGTCATGTTCTTCACCAGGCAATGGGTCGATGTCTTCTCTTGTGAAGGCTGCCCCACGCCCGCATGCCGCCACCTGCCGTCCACCAGGACATAAAGGTCCAGTCCACGTACGCCGGTCGGGTTCATGTTGGAAAGCCAGCTGCCGTAACGCGAAGTCCAACGGGCGTGGATGGCCGTGGAATTGGACCGGAAACGGATATACAGGCCGGCGCTCTGGGTGCCGAGATACCAGACGTCATCGCGCGATACCCCTTCCAGGTCGGCAGGAAGCCGCTGATAGGGGGTCTTCGTAGCGTCGGAAACCTTTCCATATACCGGAAAAACCGAGGCATCCGTGAATACCTGGGCGGAGAGGGCCTGGCTCAGGAAGGCCAGGACAAGGAGTATCAATGTCTTTCTCATAACAAGGGGCCGGTATAAATTCTCCGGAAAACAGGACGGAACGTGTCGCAGGGTTAGCAGCACCTATCCTCCGCAGAGGATAATGCTTTGGGTTACGGCAAGGATGATCAGTCGCAGCATATCATACAAATTTAAGCAATCCCCCTCACAAATGCAAAACGGACGGCCCCGAAGGGTCGCCCGCAAATACTCGTCCAAAAGATTCGGACTTATTTCTTTCCGCCCAGGATGCCGCCGAGGATACTGCCGGCAATGCTCCCGAGACCACCGGTGCTGGCCTTCTTGGCCGCGCCTCCGGCAAGCGCCCCACCCAGGATGGAACCGAGGATGCTGCTGCTGCCACCCTTGAGGGTGAGAAGAACATCGTTCAGGTCCACGTCTCCATCACCGTCCTGGTCCTTGATGATGCCCTTGAGGCCACCCATGATCTTGGGGATGAAAGCGAGGAGCGCAGCGCCGGCGGCGCCGAGCTTGAGCTTGGAAAGGACATTCGAATTGAAGATATTGCCGGCAAGGGCCGTAATCGGGCTCTTGGCCGCATCGGTCTGGCCGGTGAGCAGACCCTTGATCTGGTCGAGGCCGCCCGGGGCGGTCGCCGTCTTGGCGAGGCTGCCGAGAATGGAATCGGACAGGCCGCCGAGGACCTGCTGCTGAAGATTCTGGGGGATCTGGATGTTGCTGCCGGCAACGCTCTTGGTCACCTGCTGCAGGAGGATGTCACTGAGATTCATTTGTATTAGTGTTAAGTGTTTGTGTTCAGCAGGAACAAATATAATGATAAAAAAGAAAAAAGACCGGATTTCTCCGATCTTTTTTCAAGTACACCCTCAGGGACTCGAACCCTGGACCCGCTGATTAAGAGTCAGCTGCTCTACCAGCTGAGCTAAGGGTGCTGGTAATGCTCTGGAAGACTCGCTTCCTTTGTGACCCGTTCGGGGCTCGAACCCGAGACCCCAACATTAAAAGTGTTGTGCTCTACCAACTGAGCTAACGAGTCCTCCTTGTTTCCCAAACGGGATTGCAAAGGTAGTCACTTTTTTTGATTCCGCAAGCGTTTTTTCATTTTTTTTCGGAAGAATATTCCTTGATCCGCTGTTCTTCGGAGAGACGGCAGACCAGCAGACGCCCGGCGGATTCCGCAACGATGTAGCCTTCAAGTCCTTCCACGATGACGGTTTTCACCCCGGCGGTATGGACAAAGCAATCCTTGCAACCGTGCAGACGGACATCTCCGCCGATGACGGCATTTCCGTCCTCATCCGGTACGACGTGCGTCTTGATGGAGCCCCAGCTTCCGAGATCGCTCCAGCCCAGGTCCTCGGCGATCACGTGGATGTTCCGGGATTTTTCCATGACCGCATAGTCGATGGAAATCTTGTCGCAGGTCGGGAAAAGTTTCCGGACCACGGAGGCTTCGGCATCGGTGAACAGGGCTGGAGCGATCGTATCCATCACCCCGGCGATCTGCGGAGCGTAGGCTCGGAGCTGGCCGGTGATGGTCCTCGCATTCCAGACAAAGATGCCGGCATTCCAGAAATAATGGCCGTCCGCGAGGTAGGCTTCCGCCGTGGCCAGGTCCGGTTTCTCCTTGAAGGCAGAGACTTTCACCACCTCCCCCCTCACGGCTTTCGAAGCGAAGATATAACCGTAACCGGTCTCGGGGCGCGTGGGGGCGATGCCCACGGTGACGATGGCGTCAGTCCCGTCCGTCACGGCCAGCGCCTTCCGGATGACCTCGGCGAACTCCGCCGTCTTCAACACCAGGGCGTCAGCGGGAGTGACGACGATGTTGGCACTCGGATAGCGTTCGGAAATCTTCCAACAAGCGTAGGCAATGCAGGGAGCCGTGTTGCGCGGCTCCGGCTCCGCGAGGATCTGTTCCTGGGGAATCCCGGGAAGCTGCTCCCGGACCATGTCCACGTACCGTTCCGATGTTACCACCCAGAAATGGTCAGGGGCGCATACGGGCAGGAAGCGTTCCACCGTGAGCTGGAGGAGGGTTTTCCCCACACCCAATACATCGATGAACTGCTTCGGGCGTTCCGGCGTCGACAGCGGCCAGAGGCGGCTGCCGATGCCTCCGGCCATAATCACCACATGCGTATCCATGGTCTTACAGGCTTTCGATGAACGCCTTCATCTGCGGGACCTTCGCATAGGCCGCATGGAAGAGGGCGACCTGGTTGCGGGTGCGCACCAGATTATGCTCCGGATACTTGATCTTGTAGTACGTGTCACCGTTGATATAGTCGGCGAAGAAGCGGACGGCCTGCATATACGGGAAGAGGCAGGCCGCATACGGAAGGTTCTCCTTCTCGATCTGCGTCAGGAACACCTTGGCGGACTCCACATAGCCCTTCGCGAAAGCTTCGAAGATATCCATCTTGAAATCCACCTTCTCCACGGCGGGATCGTCCTCGGCGACGGTATTGGCGGCCGTCCGGAGGAAATCGCCGAAATCGGAGAAGACGAAGGACGGCATCAGGGTATCCAGGTCGATGACGCAGAGAATATTGCCCTCCTTGTCGAACATCATGTTGTTCACCTTGGTATCGCAGTGGCAGATGCGCTTCGGAAGCACGCCTTCGCGATACATGCGTTCCGCCTTGCACATTTCCTCCTCGAACGGCTTGAGGTCCGAGAGGATCGCCTGTACCTCGGGTTCCGCCATCCGGCCCACCGGATCGGCCGCCACGGCCTCGGCAAGCTGCCGGGCGCGGAGTTCCATGTTATGGAAATCCGGAATGGTCTCGCCCAGGGTGTCCGGGATGTCGGAGAGCATGGCCTCGAACTGGCCGAACGCTTTGCCGGCGTAATAGGAATACTCCGGATTCACCGTCTCGTACGTGTAGGCGTCCTTGATGAAGACAGAGATGCGCCAGAATGTCTCCCCGTCGGTCCAGTAGGTTTTTCCGGTTGCCTTGCAGGGGATGAAGGTCAACACTTTCCGGTCGATGTCGGGATCGCCGGCGAGTTTCCGACGGATATGGGCCGTCGCACAGTCAATGTTGTGCTGGAGCAGTTCCACGTCCTTGAAAATTGCGTTGTTCACACGCTGGAGGACATAGTTGTCAGGCCCGTCTGTCCTGACGAGCAGGGTGTCGTTGATGAGGCCGTTGCCAAGGGGCTTGATTTCCAGGACCTGTCCCTGGATGGCAAACTGAGCAACAATGGATTTGAGTTCTTCCAGAGTTTTCATATGGGATTAGATATTAGGCGTTTCCCAAATCTTGGTTTCGGTGCAGCGGGCCATGACACCCAGGCCACCGCAACTCAGGCGGAAATCGCCGGCCTCCAGGCGCCACTTGCCGTCGGCACCGACGAAAGCGAGTTCGCGGGCCGGAACCACGAAGGTGACGGTCCTGGTCTCCCCCGGTTCCAGCGCAATCTTTTCGAAGCCACGGAGGCGCTTGACATCCGGGATGAGGGAGGCGACCAGGTCGGAACTGTACAGCAGGACGGCCTCCTTGCCGGCGCGGTCGCCGGTATTGGTCACCTTGACGGAGACTTTCAGGTCATCACCGGCCTTGAAGACGGCCGGGGTATCCAGATTGAGGTCGCTGTAGGCGAAGGTCGTATAGCTGAGGCCATGGCCGAAGGCCCACTGCACGTCCATGATGGCGTCGTAGTTGTAGGCTCCGTCCATCACCTCGCGATGCTCGGACACCTTGTAGTCATAGGTATGGAGGGAGTTGATGTACTTGGGATAGGTGAACGGGAGCTTACCGGAGAAATTCTCGTCGCCGGCGAGGAGGGCCGCCAGGGCGTCGCCGCCGTAGTTGGACGGGAGCATCACGTCGATGACAGCCTTCGCCAGGGGTTCGATGTCGCCGATGATGCGGGGACGGCCCTCGTTCAGCACGAGGATGACGGGCTTTCCGGTGGCCGCGAGCCTGCGGACGAGTTCCTTCTGGTTCGCGGAAAGATTCAGGTCGTTCATGTTGCCGGGCGTCTCGCAGTAGGAATTCTCACCCACGCAGGCGATGATGACATCGGCCCCGCGGGCGGCGGCGACGGCTTTCGCGATGCCGGAAGGGTTCTCACCCTGCCAGTCACGGCCCTCATACACGACACCTGGCTCGTAGGACACCTTGGTAAAACGGTTCCTGAGGGCTTCCAGGATGGTATTGTACTGCGGGGCGAACGCATCGCCCTCACCCTGCCAGGTATAGGACCAGCCGCCGTTCAGGGTGCGGAGGGAGTTGGCATTCGGACCGGTTACGAGGATGCGTTCGGTGCCCTTGAGCGGAAGGATGCCCTCGTTCTTGAGGAGAACCTCGGACTCGACGGCGGCGTCATAGGACTGCTTCGCAAAGGCCTCGGAGGCGAATTCGGGATATTCGTGTTCCCAGATCGGATCGTCGAACAGGCCCAGACGGACCTTCAGCCTGAGCACACGGCGCACGGCGTCATCGATGCGCGCCATCGGGATCCGACCGTCCTTCACCAGGCCGATGAGGACGTTGCAGCACTCGGGGTCGTACGGATCCATGATCATGTCGATGCCGGCATTGATCCCGAGGGCCACGGCCTCCGCCTTGTCGGCGGCCACATGGTCCCGGGTATAGAGATTGTCGATATCGGCCCAGTCGGTCACGAGCATGCCGTCCCAGCCCAGCTGCTCCTTCACCCAGCCGGTGAGAAGGGTCTTGTTGGCATGGGTTGGGATGCCGTTGATGGAGGCGGAATTGACCATCGCGGTAAGGGCTCCGGCCTGGAAGCACTCCTTGAACGGACGGAAATACTTCTCGCGCAGGTCATTCTCCGCGATATAGGCGGGGGTGCGGTCCTTGCCGGTGTGCGGCACGCCGTAACCCATGAAATGCTTGATGCTCACGGCCGCATGTTCCACGTCGATGTGGTTGGGATCCTCTCCCTGGATGGCTACGGTCTCGGTGCGGGCCATCTCGGCCTGCAGGTACGGGTCCTCGCCCCAGCTCTCCCACAGGCGCGGCCAGCGCGGATCGCGCCCGAGGTCCATCACCGGGGAGAACACCCAGGCACACTGCGCGGCACGGGTCTCATAGGCCATCGCATGGCCCATCATCCGGGCATAATCGCGGTTGAAAGTGGCCCCGAGGTTGATTTCCTGCGGATAGAAGCTGCCGTCGGTAAGATAGGAAGCGCCGTGGATCATGTCCAGTCCATAGATGCACGGGATGCCGATGTGCTCCATGGACTTCTCCTGGATCTTGGAAAGGTAATCCGCCGTCTTCGCACGGTCGAAGGCGTGGCCCTGCAGGACGTTCAGGACGGATCCTACCTTGTACTTGCCGAAGAGGATGTCCATCTTCGCGGGATCCACGTCGTCGCGGGCATCGTTCGAGATATAGTCGATGGTGATCTGGACCATCTGGCCCACCTTCTCCTCCAGGGTCATTCCCTTGAGGACCTGTTCCACTTTCGCTTCCACGTCCTTGTCCGGGGCGATGGCGGGATTGACGGCGGGGGTTTGGCGGCCGCAGGCGACGGAGGCCGAAGCGGCCAGGATGAAGGCAAAGGCCTTCAGGGCGGATTTGATCAGTGTCATCAGTATGCAGGTTTCAGTTCTATCAATTTTCAAAGATAATGAATATTTGCATTTCGTCCAAAAAGAGGCTACATTTGTATCACTCCCCGTTTTAGATGCAATGACCGACCGCCAAGCCGAACTCATCGGCCTCATACACAAGGAAGTGAAGCCCGCCCTGGGCTGCACCGAACCCATTGCCGTCGCCCTCGCCGTCGCGAAGGCCGTGGACATCATTTCGGAGAACTGCTCCCGCTGCGGGGACTGCCTCCTGTGGCGGCAGACGGCCGATTTCAACATCTCGGTGGCCGTCAGCGGCAATATCCTCAAGAACGGGATGGGCGTCGGCATCCCCGGAACCGGCATGGTGGGGCTTCCCATCGCAGCCGCCCTCGGTGCCGTGTGCGGCAACCCCGCCCTCGGCCTGGAAGTCCTCCATGGGGTCTCGGAAAGCGCGGTCGCCCGGGCGAAGGAACTCGTCTCCTCCAAGAAAGTGAAGATTTCCGTCGCCGACACGGACCATCTCCTGTATGTGAAGGCCACGGTCTCCCTGGGGGAAGGCCTCCGGGCTTCGGCCGAAGTCCGTCCCCACGCCTACGCCGTCATCGAAGACGACCACGACAAGATCGTGGAGACCAGTTTCGCGGACCGGATCCTGATGTCTTCCGAATCCGGCGCTGCCGTGAAGGACCGCACTACCCTGGACTACCACCTCACCGTCCGGGAGATCTATGACTTCGCCTGCAACGCTGATTTCGAAGACATTGCGTTCATCCTGGAGGACCGAACCCTGAACCTCGCCCTGGCCAGGGAAGGACTTGACGGAGACTATGGCCTCCGCGTAGGCAAGGCCATCCGCGAGAACCAGCTGGAAGTGTTCGGTGACGACCTCATGAGTTTTGCGATGGGCATGACGGCAGCGGCTTCCGACGCCCGCATGGCCGGCTGCACCCTTCCTGCCATGTCCAACAGCGGCAGCGGCAACCAGGGTATCACCGTGTCGATGCCCATCATCGCCTATGCGCTCAAATATGACATCGCGGACGAGAAACTGGCCCGAGCCCTGATCCTGAGCAATCTCGTGGCTATCCACATCAAGGGATACCTGGGCAAGCTGTCTGCCCTGTGCGGGTGCGTGGTCGCCTCCACCGGCTCCGCCTGCGGCATCGTCTACCTGCAGGGAGGCACCTACGAACAGGTGTGCGCCGCCATCAAGAACATGGTCGGGAACATCACCGGCATGGTGTGCGACGGAGCCAAGGTCGGATGCGCGATGAAGGTCGCCTCCGGCGTCTCCAGCGCCATCCAGTCCGCCGTCCTCGCCCTCCGCGGCACCTGCATCCCCTCCACCGACGGCATCATCGAGGACGACATCGA
>CACYWN010000001.1 GCA_902778105.1 uncultured Bacteroidia bacterium | reverse complement strand
GATGATTAAAGAAATGGCATAAGTTATGGCAGACGAAAAGAAACCCGGCCTCTTCGAAAAAGGCGGCAAGCTGTACTGGCTTCACTCTACCATCGATGCATTCGACACCTTCCTGCGCGTCCCGGGAACCGTGACCGCGAAAGGCGCCCATGTCCGTGACGGCATCGACCTCAAGCGCGTGATGATCATGGTCGTCATCGCCCTCGTCCCGGCAGCCCTCTTCGGCATGTACAACGTAGGTCTCCAGACCTCCCTCACCTATGGACTCGACTGGAATTTCTGGCACATGTTCTGGTACGGACTGCTCCGGATGCTTCCGCTGTTCGTCGTATCCTATCTCGTCGGCCTCGCCATCGAGTTCGGCTCCTCCCAGATCCGCGGCGAGGAAGTGAACGAGGGTTACCTCGTCACCGGCTTCCTCATCCCGCTCATCGTCCCGGTGGACGTTCCCCTGTGGATGCTCGCCCTCGCCGTCGCCTTCTCCGTCATCTTCGTGAAGGAAGTGTTCGGCGGCACCGGCATGAACATCTGGAACCCCGCCCTGGTGGCCCGTGCCTTCCTGTTCTTCTCCTACCCCTCCTCGATGTCCGGATCTTCCGTCTGGGTGTCCAAGACATGGGTTTCCGCCCTCAAGGATGTGGATGCGGTTTCCGCGGCCACCCCGCTCGCCATCGCGCATGACGGCGGCGCCGCTGCCCTCAGCTCCCAGTATTCCTTCATGGACATGGTTTATGGTTTCATTCCCGGCTCCACCGGTGAGACCAGCGTGATCGCCATCCTTCTCGGCGCCATCCTCCTGGTCTGGACGGGTGTCGCCTCCTGGAAGATCATGGTTTCCAGCATCGCCGGCGGTCTCCTCGTCGGCTGGCTGGGCCAGCTGGCCGGTGCTACCGACCTGCCTTGCTACTACCAGCTCGTCATGGGCGGCTTCCTGTTCGGCTCCGTCTTCATGGCCACCGATCCGGTGACCGCGGCCCAGACCGAGACCGGCAAGTGGATCTACGGCTTCCTCGTCGGCGCCCTCGCCGTCGTGGTCCGCCTGTGGAACCCCGGCTACATGGAAGGCATGATGCTCGCCATCCTGTTCATGAACACGATGGCCCCGCTCATCGACCACTGCGTCGTCACGACCCACATCAACCGTCGGACAAAAAGTGTGAAAACCGCTTAAAGGACACGCGCTATGAATACCAACAACAATCTTTATACGGTCATCTATACGACCCTCATCGTGGTCGTCGTAGCCGCGCTCCTCGCCTTCGTCTCCCAGTCCCTCAAGGGCAAGCAGGAGGCGAATGAAAAGGCCGACACGATTTCCCAGATGCTCACCGCCGCCCAGTTCGGGACCAAGGCCGAGTTCCAGAAGATCGGGAACGCCGCCGTCCTCGCCAAGTATGCCGAGGAGATCGGCCAGGCCTTCACGGTCAATGTCAGCGGCGAGAAAGTCCAGGACCTGGACCTCACCAAGGTGTACAGCCCGAAGGAGCTCAAGCGCCAGAACTACAACATCAAGGGCGGCGCCAACAAGACCGGCGAGCCCGAGATTCCCGTCTTCGTGTTCAAGAACGGCAAGACCGTGGTTCCCATCTACGGTGCCGGCCTGTGGGGTCCGGTCTGGGGCTACATCGCCTTCGAGAAGGACCTGAAGACCATCGCCGGCGCCTATTTCGACCATGAGTCCGAGACCGCCGGCCTCGGCGCCAAGATCAAGGACGATCCCGCCTTCCAGGCGGAGTTCGTCGGCGAGAAGCCCGCTTTCTCCGAAGCCAATGTCTTTGACATCGTCAAGGGCGGCTCCCCGAAGGAAGGCGACGCCGAAATCATGGACAACAAGATCGACGCCATCACCGGTGCGACCATGACCTCCAACGGTCTGGACGCTGCGATCGACACCTGGCTCGGCGCCTATGCCAAGTATTTCACCGGCGCTGCGCCCGCCTGCGAAAAGGCTTGCTGCCAGGAAGGCGGCGAGGGCGAGTGCGAAGGTGAAAAAGACTGCGAAAACAAAGAAAAAGAAACCATTCTCAACCCGATTTTCAAGGGTAATCCGATCACCGTCCTGGTGCTGGGCATCTGCTCTTCCCTCGCGGTGACCGTCACGATGAAGGGTGCGCTCGTCATGGCCCTCTCCGTCATCGTGGTCACGGGCATTTCCAGCCTGATCCTCTCCCTGCTGCGCAACACCATCCCGGGCCGCGTACGTATCATCGTCCAGCTCGTGGTGGTTGCCATGATGGTGATCCTGGTGGACCAGATCCTCAAGAGCTTCGAAGCCACCTACGCCATCGACAAGCAGTTGTCCGTGTACATCGGCCTCATCATCACGAACTGCATCGTGATGGGCCGCATCGAGGCGTTCGCCCTGGGCAACAAGCCCTGGCCTTCCTTCCTCGACGGCGTGGCCAACGGAGCCGGTTACGGCATGATCCTCCTCGTCGTCGCCTTCTTCCGTGAGCTTCTCGGAAGCGGCACCCTCTTCGGGATCGACATCCTGAACCGCTTCGGCTATGTTCCGAACAACCTCGTGATCCTGCCTCCGTTCGCCCTCATCCTCCTGGGATGCATCGTCTGGGTCCAGCGGAGCATCCAGAAAGACCTCCAGGAAAAATAACGACGACGCCCTATGGAATATCTCAGCTTATTCGTCAAGTCCATCTTCGTGGACAATATGATCTTCGCATACTTCCTGGGAATGTGCTCATTCCTGGCGGTATCGAAGAATGTGAAGACGGCTGCGGGCCTGGGTCTCGCCGTGATCGCCGTCCTTCTGATCACCCTTCCGGTCAACTATCTCCTCAATACCTATGTGCTGGCCCCCGACGCCCTGATCGAAGGGGTGGACCTGAGCTTCCTCAGCTTCATCGTCTTCATCGCGGTCATCGCCGCCATCGTGCAGGTCGTGGAGATGGTCGTGGAGAAATTCTCCCCGGAACTGTACTCCTCCCTCGGTATCTTCCTGCCGCTGATTGCGGTGAACTGCGCCATCCTGGGCGGTTCCCTGTTCATGCAGCAGAAGGACTTCCTGAACATCGGTGAAGCCGTCGTCTATTCCCTCGGTTCCGGTATCGGCTGGTTCCTCGCCATCGTCTCCCTCGCGGCGATCCGCGAGAAGATGGCCTACTCCAACGTGCCGCCGGCACTCAAGGGCCTGGGCATCACCTTCATCACGGTGGGTCTGATGGGCATCGCCTTCATGACCTTCATGGGTATTTCACTGTAATCCGGAGGAACGCGTTATGACAAATACCATTCTTTTCGCCATCCTCGTGATGTTCGTGGTCACGCTCATCCTCGTGGCCCTGCTCCTTTGGATCAAGAGCGCCCTTACCCCGTCCGGTTCCGTCAAGGTCTCCATCAACGGAGGTTCCAAGGAACTGGAGGTCACCCCTGGCGGCGACCTGATGCACACCCTCGCCGACCACGGCATCTTCCTTCCTTCCGCCTGCGGCGGCAAGGCCAACTGCGGACAGTGCAAGCTGCAGGTCCTCGAAGGTGGCGGAACCATCCTCCCCACCGAGACCGGTTTCTTCTCCCGCAAGCAGATCAAGGACGGCTGGCGCCTCGGCTGCCAGGTCAAGGTCAAGGACAACCTCCAGATCGCCGTTCCGGAATCCGCCCTCAGCGTGAAGAAACTCGAGTGCGAAGTCATCTCCAACGAGAACGTCGCGACCTTCATCAAGGAATTCACCGTGCGTCTCCCGGAAGGCGAGCACATCGACTTCAAGTCCGGCGAGTACATCCAGATCGACATTCCGGAGTACGAGGCCGATTTCTCCGACATGGGTGTCGCTCCCATCTACATGGGCGACTGGGAGAAGTACGGCATCACCTCCCTGAAGTTCAAGAACACGGTTCCCACGATCCGCGCCTACTCCATGGCCTCGTATCCGGCCGAGAAGGACGTCATCAAGCTGAACGTGCGTATCGCTACCCCTCCGTTCGACCGCACCCAGCCGAAGGGCGTGTTCAAGTTCGTCCCGGGCGTTCCTCCGGGAATCGCCTCCACCTATGTCTTCTCCCGCAAGAAAGGTGACAAGGTCATGATCAGCGGCCCTTACGGCGAGTTCCTCCTTCCGAAGGACGACCCGGACACCCAGGAGTACATCTTCGTGGGCGGCGGCGCCGGCATGGCTCCGCTCCGCAGCCACATCATGCACCTGTTCAAGACCCTCAAGACCAAGAAGCCGGTCCGCTTCTTCTACGGCGCCCGCGCCCTCGTCGAGGCCTTCTACCTGGAGGACTTCGCCGAGATCGAGAAGGAGTTCCCGAACTTCCACTTCACCCTGGCCCTCGACCGTCCGGACCCGGCCGCCGATGCCGCCGGCGTGAAGTACACTCCTGGCTTCGTCCACAACGTGATGTACGAGACCTACCTCAAGAACCACGAGGCTCCCGAGGACATCAAGTACTTCATGTGCGGCCCGCCCATGATGGTCAAGTGCGTGAACGAACTCCTCGACTCCCTGGGCGTCGCCCCCGAGAGCATCCTCTACGACAACTTCGGAGGTTAATCTCCGTTCCATCCATGAGAAAGGATGACCAAAAAGTCAGATTGACTGAAGGTCATCCTTTTTCTTTGCATACAGATGAGTTCGGGAGTCAGGGAACACCATCCCGGAGGACTCCGCTCCGCGCTGCCGCGCTCCGCTTCGGCCCCTCCCACCATCTCCTGCGTCATTTGCTGCGCAAATAACTTGTAGCTGGCGGGCCCCTACCCCTGCCCGTGTCCGGGGGTGGACACGCCTCCGGGATGGTGTCCCCTGACTCCCGATAATCAACTGTGTATTATAACAAGTATTATTTTATCAACATAGATTTCTGATATGTCTTCTGACTGACATTCCAAGGCTGTCGAAGGAACTATTCGTGCAGGTACCGAAGGACCATCAGGCGGATACAGTCGGCGACGCGCTTTTCCGAATCGGTCGCTTTCTCGAAGAGTTCCGCCAGGTTCTTGTACTTGGTCATCTCGCGGAAATCCTCCTCCTCGGAGAAGATGAAGCCGATGTACTCCTCGTACGCGTCATCTGCAGCATGCTCCAACTCGGTGACCCGGTCGCACTGGAGGGAGATGGCGGCCGCCTTGTGGCGGATGTCCCATAACATCGGCAGGAGTTCACGGAGAACCAGCGCCTCGCTGTGGATGAGCTGCGCGAGGTCGCGGAGTTGCGGATCTATTTTCCGGGGATTATAGATGAGGACTGCATTCGACGCATCCTTGATCACATCCAGGCAGTCATCCATCGACATCGCGACAGTGGAGAGGTCAGTCCTTTCCAGGGAACCCAGAAGACGCTCGGAAAGCTGCTCCCGGAATTCGGTCAGAAGGGCATCGCCCTGCACCTCGCAGGTTTTGATTTCCCGATGGATACGCTTCCATTCCGCCGGATTCTCCGTATCCAGCATCTTCGCAAGCGACTCGGAAGACTGGCAGAGAAAGGCAGCCTGCTGCATGAAAATGGGTGTCAGGTCCCTCTTGGGATGGAACAGGTGACGAAAAGTCCGCAAAAAATGCATAACAAACAAAATTATGGTTAACCGATTCTTATCCCCAAAGGAAAAGAAAGCGTCAAAATGCCTCAAAAACGTAAAAAAAGATACTTACGTACCCTGTTTCCGGAACCGGTTTCCCATCCTCTTGCGTAGCTTTGCATCAACCAAAAACAAAGAAGAAATGCCTGGAAACGACAAAGGCCGGACCCCAATACATACACTATCGTCATTCTTCTCCCGCATCGGGCGCCGCCTCTCTGCGGCTCATCGGGGTGCTTTCTGGCACCTGCCGGCCTTTTTAATCGCCTGTTCACCGCTGCCGGAGAGCAGCCCGAATCCCACCCCTGGGATGCGGAAAGTGCAAATATATGTACTTCCAAGCGGAAAAACAACCCCTGAAACGCTGGATATGTTCTTTTTCCAGGCCGACTCCCTGGAACGGCTGGATGCCTACCAGCATTTTGATGCCGTCCCGGGCAACCGGATCGCCGGCGTTTCCTCCACGGCAGCGCAAAAACTCGCCGTCTTCGGAAACTGCCCCGGCGACATCTACCAATGGAGCCACATCCGGACGTTTGACAGTCTGCGGGAACTCGCCTTCAGCCTGGAAGACGAGGATCCCTCGTCACCCGTGCTGACGGGTTTCACTGAAATACCGGAAGGCAGGCTGAAGAGTTGCCCGGTGACCATGAGACCGATGCTGAGCAGGATCACCCTGCAGTCGATCGCCTGCGATTTCAGCGGCCATCCTTACGCCAGGGAGCGTTTGAAGGATGTCCGCGCCTACCTGACATACGCCCGGGGAGCGTATCATCCCCTGGAGCCGGAAAGGGCTCCCGCCGTCTGGATCAATGCCGGCCACCTGGACGAGACGGAAACCGCCTCGCTCGCCCACCCCGAAATGCTGCTGGCCGACATCAGCCCATCCCTCGGGAGCAGGATCCGTCCTGGAAAGGAATTCTACTGTTACCCAAATCCCTCCGACGGGCCCTCGTTCGGCCAGCCGGTCACCCGGCTGGTCATCGAAGGCAGGCTGGATGGAGTCACCTACTATTACCCCATCGACCTGCCCGGCCTGGAACCGGACGTCCGGTATACGCTGGATGTGACCTTGATGCGGGCCGGGACCACCGACCCCGACCTGCCTGCCGTACCAGGTTCCGTCCGCCTGGAAACCCGGGTCCTGGACTGGGACGGGCGGGAATGGGAAGACATCCATTTCCAATGATTGATGGAGGAGACAAGCGATGAGAAGGATGGTTGGAGCCCTGCTCGTTTCGGTTTTGTTGATGATAGGATGCCAAAGCGGGGATCCCCGGGACGTACGTTCCGGCGCCGAACTCGTCCTGGAACTGGAAACAGAAGGGGGAACCCGCTCCATCCTGCCGGACGAGTGGCTTGTCTCCGACATCAATCTGCTGATTTTCAACGAAGCCGGCCTCCTGGAAGAGCAACGGTTCCTGAGCGGACGAGGGCTGACGGTCTCTGACGGCGAGATCCGGTTGAAGACGACCCTGCTCACCGGAGTGCCCTACGACATCTTCGTCTGCGCCAATACCGGCTACGCCCTTCCCGCCCTCAGCCGGGAAGAAGTGGAATCCTACCGGTATCACCTGGCCTATCCCGACGAATATACCCGCGGCATCCCGATGAGCGGACGCCTGGACGGATTCATCCTCGAAGAGGACGGAGCCGCAGCACAGATTCCCCTGATCCGGACGATGGCACGGATCGACCTGCAGATCAATCGGAAAGGACTGGACAGCGATGTCACGTTCCTGGTCGCGTCGGTGACTGTCCGGAACGGGCCGTCCTCGGTTTGCCTGTTCAGCGACAGCCGGGCCGAATCGGCCGCCCAGGTCTTTCCAAGCGGTTTCGTGCTGGACGGAAAGCAGGTACAGCCCCTGAACATCGACGAATCCCTGGGGGTCAGCGGCACGGTAAGCCTGTATCTGCCGGAGAACCTGCAGGGAGACCTGCTGGAAACCGGAGACGAACGCGAGAAATCCTTCACGGAAGGCCGTTATGCGGAAGTTTGCTCCTACCTGGAAATCAGGGGCAGCTATCACTCTTCCAAACAGCACACGCAAGCCGGAGAATACCTGACCTACCGGTTCTACCTGGGAGACGGACCGGGAAACTTCGATGTCGAACGCAATACCGCCTGCCGAGTGATCGTCTGCCTGCAGGGAGACGGCCTGTCCGAAGACAGCTGGCGGGTGGAAAAGGACCACCTGGTCGCCCAGACCCGATTCGACCTGCATCCGGCAGCCTACAACGAATGCCGGTCGGGCGACGACTTCCACCTCTGGTGCGACGTTTATCCGGAAGATACCCCGTTTGAAATCGAGCCGGTTGCCTGGGACGACGACGAACGGGTGAACGACCTGTACACGTTCGACATCGACCCGGACGGCCACGGCCTCACCGTCCATACCTGGAAAGGAGGATCGGTCCTGGTCCATTTCAAGGCAGGGCCGCCCGTGAACCGGGATACGCTCGCCCTCGTGGTCATCGACCCGTAGTACGGGCGGGAGTCCGTCAGGAATGCAAGTTGAATTTGAGCCCCAGGATGGTCAGGACCTTCCGCCGGGGTATCCCTTCCCAGTCCATGTTGAACAGAAAAGTCAAGACGGGCTTGCATAATCTCCACAGGCGAACGCTCCGCATGCAGGCGGCATCCGAAGCACTGGTGCAGGTAACCACCCTGTATCCCTGTGAAGGAGCAAGCAGCGACAGCACCCGCTCATAAACATGTGCAAGCGTGCCCCCGGAACCGCTTTCGCTATGGGAAGGAAACTGTTCGGGACGGAAATCCCGTTTCCCAAGCAGGGACAGAAGGCAGGGACGGATAGCAAACATGTTACCGATGCAAAAACGCCTTTCCTCCGTCTGCATTCCCAGGGCAGCAAGCTCGTCCGTAAGCATCTGCCCGTCTTCCGGGAAACCCATGGAGGCGTACAGGAGGGAGGAACAGACCATCCCGGCATCCGGCTGCTCCCGAAAAACGGAGACCACCCTGTCAACCTGGGCCGGACTGTCCAGAAGGGCATCCACCAGAATGTCCCGCCAGGCCGATTTCCGCAAGTGCAGCCCGTTCAGATGGACGGTCGTCCGGGAAGTGATATTCTTCGTGTGCAGCTTGAAAAGGATGTCGTAGGGGGCCAGATCCACCAGCGACAGCATTTTCAGGAAGGGCCAGACATCATAACCGACATTCTCCACCGGCAGGAAACGGGCATCCGGCTTCAGGGCTTTGACGGCTTTTTCCATGGCAGCGTCCGCTTCGCAGAAAGTGACGATCAGGTCCCAGTCATATCCATCCAGGGAACGAAGCCGCTCCAGGAACCAGGGAACCTGGTCGTGATAGAAGACGTGCAGATGGACGAGAAGTTTCATAGGCTGCAAAGATAGCGGTTTTTTTGCGTATATTTGCAGACATGAAGATCTTCTATCTCGCAAATACCATCTACAATTCCGCGGGATTGGAACGGGTGCTCATCCTCAAAGCCAACTTGCTGGCCACCCGTTACGGTTATGACGTAGTGATCGTCACCAACCGGCAGAAAGGCCGGCCTACCTTCTTTCCGCTGGACCCGCACGTCAGGCATATCGACCTGGATGTCAATACGCACCTGCCCTGGAACATGCCTCGCTACCTGCGGCGCATGAAGGATCTCATCCGTGCCGAGAAACCCGATATCATCGACGCCCTGTTCCTCAAGGAACTGGCTTACCTTCACCACTTAAAAGGCCACTGCAGGACCGTCATGGCTGAATTCCATTTCTCCCACGACGGCTACTACATCAAAGGCCGGCCCAGGGAACTCCGCGCCCTCGAGAAGGCCGCCGGGGAACTGGACTGCTTCGTGGTGCTTACCCGCGAGGACCGGGAAGCCTGGGCTCCATTCTGCAACCACCTGGAACAGATCTACAATCCCACGGAATATACACCCGGCGGGCTGGCGCCCCTGGAGGCGAAGCGGTGCATCAGCGGCGGACGGTTTGAAAAGCAGAAGAACTACGACGACATGGTCCGCGTCTGGAAGATCGTCCACCAGGCGCACCCGGACTGGACCCTGGACCTTTTCGGAAATGGGAAGAAGAAGGCACGGACCGAGGCACTGATCCGCCGGGAAGGCCTGGAGGGGGCCATTGTCCTGCACCCTGCGACTTCCCGGATCAAGGAAGCGATGATGGGCAGTTCCATCTACCTGATGACTTCCCTGTACGAGGGGTTCCCCATGGTGCTGGTGGAGACGGCCGCCATCGGCCTCCCCTGCGTATGCATGCGCTGCCCCTGCGGCCCCGGCGAGTTCATCGAAGACGGCGTGAGCGGCATGCTGGCCGATCCGGGGGACATCGAAACCATGGCCCGGAAGGTCTGTACCCTTATCGAAAACCCGGAACTGCGCCGGCGCATGGGAAGGGAAATCAACAAAAAAGCCGGGGATTTCACCCCGGAACGGATCCTCCCGCAGTGGGACAGCCTCTTCAGACGCCTGACAGCCTCAGAATGAGCGGAGCCTCCCTGCGCAGGAAAGGATAAGCATCGAACAGGGAATGGTCGTAGCGGAACGCGTTCCAGGATGCTTTCCGGATGATCTCCTTCCGGACGACCGCCACTTCCGGGCCACCGTTCACGTACAGGTCCAGGATGTTCCGCGCCGACTGGATCCTCCTCGTGGCCTTGTCCACCCGGGTGGCCGATGCCGCATTGGTGCGGCGGTAATGGACAAGAGGGACACTGAGCCGGACAATCCGGGAGGCCCGCCAGATAAGCTGCGTCGAGAAGACGATATCCTCGTGCATGTTGTACCGGGGAACGAAAATATCCCTGTACAAAGCCTTTCGGGCGAATTTGCACCACACGTAACCGTATGCCCTGTCGTTATACAGGCGCTTCATCCAACGCTCCTTGTCCTGTTCGGAATAAGCCCGTTCGCGGTCCAGCTTGTGCCGCGATCCATACTCTTTCCAGAAATCGAAATAGACCAGGTCGGCATCGGTGCGAAGCGCTTCCCGCACCAGCCTTTCGACCGCATCCGGCTCCACCCAGTCATCGGCGTCCAGATGGAAGATATAATCCCCCGTCGCCGCATCCAATCCGGTCTTGCGGGCTTGCGGGAGTCCAGCATTGGCCTTGGAAATAATCCGTACCCGTGCCTGCAGCTCCGGAGCCTGCCGTTCCAGGATGCCGCGCAGGATCTCCACCGTCCGGTCCTTGCCGCCATCATCCACGAACAGGAACTCGATGGCGGGATAGGACTGCGCAAAAAGGCTTTCCGCGCAACAGGCGATGTAGTCCTCGACCCCGTACATCGGGACGATGACGGAGACCAGCGGGGGCGTATTCCGGGTTTCACTCATAATCCCAGACTGGCAAAGCGGTCCGGAATCCGGACGATGAGCACCAGTTCCATCATTCCCGGTTTGTTCCAGGCATAGGGCGGGCGGCAGATGGTCTGGGCGACGCGGGCGAACCGCGTCCAACGGTCGAAATCGCGCGCCTTCCGCTCCGTCACGAGCCGGATGGTCCTGGCACGCTTGAGTACATGCTTTCCCCAGCCCTGCGCCGCACGGTCCTGGTCCTGCACGCGGTTCTGGATGCGCTTCATGTCGAAATAGCCGAAATGGAACAGGTACAAGTCCTTGGCGATATGGAAGTTGTGCCCTTTTATCCGATGGAAACCACTGCCCCACACAACGGGAGCCGCCACCACGGACGGCTTGGTGTACCGCGTACCCAGCCGCGCATAATGCCGCTGCTGCAGGAAGGGACGGTCCTCCGTGATGTCCCCCTCCTCTCCCAGTTTCTGTCCGAAATCGACGCCGAGGGCCGAAACGGAGTACTTGATATCCAGTGAACTGAGATATGCGGCAAGGCCCATTCCGCATTTCGGGTCGACGACGACGTATTCGTCCGCATCGACGCCGATCACCAGGTCGTAACCGCCGGACAGCAGGTCGGCAGCTTTGTCCGAGAGGAACTTGAGCCGCCCTTTCTCCGCCGCCACAAGCTGCGTACCGATCTTTTCCACCGCCATGGCATGGGTCCCTTCACAGAAATCCCCGACGACCTGGTCCAGGCCGTCCAGATAGATGTACAGGTTTTCCTTTCCGAGCTGCCCGCCATAGTACTCCACCCACTTCCGCAGGTAGAAGTCGTCGTTACGGGCCATCGTGACTGCTGCAATGCGCTTCATGAAAGACAAAGATACGTTTTTTTTTGCTACTTTTGCATCCGTATGCAATCTGAACGGAAACCCTTCTTCGACACGGTCGGCTGGACCCGCTTCCTGCTGCTCCTCCACGGGCATCTCCTGAACCCCATCTGGAAAAGCACGGACAAACGCCGCGCCCACCGCTATGATGCTTTCGGGCGGATCCTCACCCGCTACTTCCGCCGGAACTGG
This sequence comes from uncultured Bacteroidia bacterium, assembly GCA_902778105.1. Taxonomy (GTDB): domain Bacteria; phylum Bacteroidota; class Bacteroidia; order Bacteroidales; family UBA932; genus Cryptobacteroides. Next base: position 207,701 of record CACYWN010000001.1, on the reverse strand, counting down.
CTTTCGGCCGCCGCGGCCGTCAAACCTTCCCCGGTCCCGTTCCGGGACGGGGAAGAGAAGATCTTCGCCATCTGGTTCCAGGGGGAGGACCAGGCACCGGACATTGTCAAATCCTGTTTCCGCAGCATCCGGGAGCATTGCCCGCAGGAACTGGTCGTCCTGGACGGAAAGACCCTGTTCGACTATATCGACCTTCCGGAGGCCATTGTAGAGAAATACCGTTCCGGGAAGATCAAGGCGGCTCATTTCGCAGATATCTGCCGCGTGGAACTCCTGTACCGGCATGGGGGATACTGGCTGGATGCCACCTGCTTTGTCAGCGCTCCCATCCCCTCCTTCATCACGGAGCAGGATTTCTTTGTATTCATGGCCGGCGACCGGGTCAAATGCGACTACAGCTTCATCCAGAACTGTTTCATCCGGGCCCGGAAGGGAGCGTACCTGCTGGAGGCCTGGCGGGCGATGATCCTGGATTACTGGATGCATGAAGACATCCGGGTGGAGTATTTCATGCACCAGGTGATGTTCCGGACCCTGGTCACGGAGAATCCCGTGGCCCGGGAATACTTTGCCCGGATGCCGAAGATGGACCAGTATCCCACCCATCTGTACATCTACGAGTACAAGGACCTTCCCTACGATCCCGCCATCTTCCGCAAGGCGGCGGAAGAAGGATTCTTCTATCAGAAAACGAGTTACAGGGAACTGGAGAACATCGTGCCCGGCTCCTTCGCCGACCGGCTGGTCCGGTACTGGAAAGAGGGTTAACCCCTGAGATACTTCGCCGTGAAGGTGTCGGCCCGGGCGGCCAGGTCCTCCGGCGTTCCCGCAAAGACCACTTCCCCGCCCCGTTCACCCGCATCCGGCCCCAGGTCGATGACCCAGTCGGCGCTCCGGATGACGTCCAGGTTATGCTCCACCACGATGACGGAATGGCCGCGGGAAAGCAGGGCGTCGAACGCCTTCAGGAGTTTTTCCACATCGTAGAAATGCAGGCCGGTCGTGGGCTCGTCGAACATGAACAGGATCCTGTCCTTCCGCGGACGGTCGTCCCCCCGGCTCAGGCTCAGAAAATAGGCCAGCTTGATCCGCTGGCTCTCACCGCCGGAAAGGGTGCTGGAGGGCTGTCCCAGCTTGATGTATCCCAAGCCCACATCCACCAGCGGCCGCAGCTGTTCCGCAATGGATTTCGCCAGGTCCTCCGGCTGTGCGCCGAAGAAGGCGATCGCCTCCTCCACGCTCATGTTCAGGATGTCGTCGATGTTCCGGTCCCGGTAACGGACCTCCAGGATCTCGGGCTTGAAGCGCTTGCCGCCGCAGGACTCGCACACCATCGTCACATCGGCCATGAACTGCATCCCGATCTTCACGAAACCGTCGCCCTGGCATTCCGGGCAGCGGCCGCCTTCCTGGTTGAAGGAGAAGTAAGACGGGGTGAATCCGTTGATTTTCGCGAACTGCTGGTCGCTCAGAAGCTTCCGGATATCGTCATAGACCTTCAGATACGTGACGGCATTGGAGCGGGAGCTCTTGCCGATGGGGTTCTGGTCCACATATTCCACGCGGGTGACACGGTCCAGGTTGCCGGACAAGCCCTTGAAAGTGCCCGGCAGGTCGCCGGTCTCGTTGATGCGCCGGTGCAAGGCCGGGAACAGGATATCCCCCACAAGGGAGGACTTGCCGCTGCCGGAAACGCCCGTGACGACCGTGAGGACGCCCAACGGGAACTGTACGTCTATGTCCTTGAGGTTGTTCTGCATCGCCCCGTTCACGGTGATGGAATACTGCCAGGGACGCTTTGCGCGGACATACTGCTTCCTTTCACCGTTGAGGTACTGGAGCGTCAGCGACCGTTTCAGCTCCTCGGGCGTGAATTGCCCGGCTACTCCCTGGAACACCACTTCCCCGCCATGAATGCCGGCTTTCGGGCCCATGTCGATGAGGAGGTCCGCCGCCCGGATGATCTCCGGGTCGTGCTCCACGACGACAACCGTATTTCCGATATCCCGGAGCCGCTTGAGCACCGCGATAAGACGGTCGGTATCCCGCGGATGCAGGCCGATGGAAGGCTCGTCCAGGATGTACATGGAGCCCACCAGGGAACTGCCTAGGGCCGTCACCAGGTTCACCCGCTGGCTCTCGCCGCCCGACAGGGTGTTCATCGTCCGGCTGAGGGTCAGGTACCCCAGTCCGACGTCCTGGATGCAGCGCAGGCGGTAGACGATCTCCTCGATGGCCTTTCCCGCGACATTCCGTTCATACTCCGTGAGTTCAACCGATGCGAAATAGCCCAGCAGCTCATCGATGGTCATCGACAGGAGTTCATGGATGTTCTTCCCGCCCACGCGGACATACAGGGCCTCCTTCCGGAGCCGGCTGCCGCCGCAGGCATGGCAGGTCGTCCGGCCGGAATACCGGCTGAGCATGTACTTGTACTGGATCTTATAGCGGTTCTGGTTCACCCATTCGAAGAATTCGTCGATGCCGACCATGGCGGATTCGTCCATCACGCCGCCGCTGCGGGCGGTCCAAAGGGTATTTTTCTGTTTCTCCGTGAGCTTGCAATAAGGGACGAACACGGGGATGCCGTACTTCTCCGCATTCTTCACCACAAGGTCCTTGAACCAGCTCATCTTGTCGCCCCGCCAGCAGGCGACGGCGCCGTCATAGATGGACCGGGTCTTGTCTGGAACCACCAGGTCCTCGCTGATGCCGATGATCTTTCCCAGGCCGCCGCACTCGGGGCAGGCGCCCAGCGGACTGTTGAAGCTGAACAGATACTCGTCCGGCACCCGGAAGGTCATCCCGTCGCGCTCGAAGCGGGAGCAGAAGGATTTGACCTCTCCGTCCAGGACAATGGACATATCCCCTTCCCCCTTGTCAAAGGCGGTCTGGACGGAGGACTGGAGACGGGTCATGAGGTCCTCGTCCACCTCGGCCCGGGTCTTGGCGCGGTCCACCAGCAGGTGCAGGCTCTCCGGATAATGTCCGTCCATCTGCATGACGTCCTCGATGCGGAGGGCTTCCTGCCGGTCCAGGTCATAGAAGCGGCCGAAGCCTTCCTCCTTGAGGGCGAGCATCAGCTCCACCTTGTCCTTCCTGGCTTTCCAGCGGATGTCGGACAGGATATAGACCGTGTGGGCCTCTCCGTCAAAAATGCAGTCCAGGACATCCTGGACCGTATGGGCCTTGACTTCCTCCCCGCTCACCGGGGAATAGGTCCGGCCGATCCGGGCGAACAGCAGACGCAGGTAATCATAGATTTCCGTCGTCGTCGCCACGGTCGAGCGCGGATTCCGGACATTCACCTTCTGCTCGATGGCGATGGCCGGCGGAATGCCCTCGATCATCTCCACGTCGGGCTTGGACATCCGGCCCAGGAACTGGCGGGCATAGGATGAAAGGCTCTCGGCGAAACGGCGCTGGCCCTCGGCGAACAGGGTATCGAACGCCAGGGACGACTTTCCGCTCCCGGAAATGCCCGTGACGACCACGAGCCGGTTCCGCGGAATCTCCACTGTTATGTCTTTGAGGTTATTGACCTTCGCCCTGCGTATGATGATGTTCCCTTCGGTAGGCATATCCAATAAGATGAGCCTTTAAAGTTACGAAAAAATCCTGGCTTCGCCCAACTATTTCAACGATTGGGGTCAGCGGACTTCCTTTCCGAAAGGGAAAATGGAATTCAAGGCCATCTTGAAATGCTGGATACCCCAGGGTATGCCCACGATCGTGAGACAGAAGACCAGGCCGAAAACCAGATGGACAAGGGCGATTTCCCACCACCCGAGCAGGATCCAGAGCAGGTTCATCACAATGGACAGGCAGCCCGGCTCTCCCGGCCGGTCCACCAGTTCGTGTCCGAAGGGCCAGAGGGCATATCCCCCCAGTTTGAAAAGCTGGGTGCCGAAGGGAATGCCGATGATGGTGATGCACATCAGCAGACCGACCGCGAAATAGAAGAAAGCGACCAGGATTCCACCCAGGACCAGCCAGAGAATGTTACCGAGAAAGTTCATGTTACCAGCACTTAAGGATACGAAGATACGAATAAAATGCTAAATTTGTCCCATCCAAAAATGAAGGATTTCGCCGCCATAGACTTTGAAACCGCCAACGAGCAGCCGTCCAGCGTCTGCAGCGTGGGCATCGTCATCGTCCGCGACGGCGAGATTGCCGACCACTTCTACAGCCTGATCCATCCGGAACCGGAATACTACCAATGGTTTTGCCGGCAAGTGCACGGACTGGGGCCGGAGGATACGGAGGATGCACCGGTGTTTCCGTCCGTTTGGGAGAAAGTCGGGCCGCTGATCGAAGGACTGCCGCTGGTCGCCCATAATGCCCGGTTTGACGAAGGCTGCCTCAAGGCCGTTTTCCGGGTTTATCAGATGGACTATCCGGACTACCGTTTCTTCGATACGCTGGCGGCCTCCCGCCGCCATTTCGGATACAGCCTGCCCAACCATCGGCTTCCGACCGTCGCCGCCGCCTGCGGCTACGACCTCACCCGACATCATCACGCGCTGGCTGATGCAGAAGCCTGCGCCCGAATCGCCATCAGATTGCTTTAACATGATCCAAGACCTGTATTTTGCCGCCGGATGTTTCTGGGGCGCCCAAAAGTTCTTTTCCCTCGTGAAAGGCGTGACTTTCACCGAGGTCGGATTTGCCAACGGGTTCACAGAGAACCCCACCTACAAAGAGGTGTACACCGACCAGACCGGTTATGCAGAAACGGTTCATCTGCAATATGATTCAACGACAATTACGGAAGAACGGCTGACGGAACTGTTCCTGAAAGCCATCGACCCGCTGAGCCTCAACAAACAAGGTGAGGATGAAGGCACGCGCTATCGTACGGGAGTCTATTTTGTCTCGGAAGACCAGGTGCCCGGTATCCGCAAAGCCCTGGACCGGACAGCCGGGGCGCTGGGACAGCCCCTCGCCGTGGAACTCCTCCCCCTGCAGAATTTCTACCGGGCCGAAGAATACCATCAGGATTACCTGGAAAAGAACCCGACCGGCTACTGCCACCTCTCTCCGGCTATCTTCCGGCTGGCAGAGGAAGCCTAGGCGCTCTGAAGGTCCGCCATCAGCGGAAGCATTTCCGCAAAATCGTCGATGATGTAATCCGCCTCCGACAGCTCTTCGCGGGAGGCGTTTCCGTAGGTAACCGCACAGGTTCTCGCACCGGCAGATTTGCCCATCTGGATATCCACCGGCATATCCCCCACAACCAGGGTTTCTCCGGCCGGGATGCCCAGTTCAGCCAGCGTCTTCAGGACGGGTTCAGGATGCGGCTTGGCCTGGGTGACATTGTCGGCTCCCAGCACATAGGAGATATAGGGGGCGATTTCCATGTCTACCAGGAACTCGTTCAGGGACTGCGACCTCCGCGACGAAGCGACCGTCAGGATATAGCCGGCCTCCTTGAGGGCGGACAGCGTATCCTTCACATGCGGAAAGACTTCGGGAACCAGGATCTTGCGGCATAGTTCAAACTGTTCCCTGTACGTACGGGCACACATCAGCGCTTCATCAGGAGACAGGTCGGGGAGAAGCTGCGCGAATCCTTCCTCCAGAGGGACGCCGATCGTCGCGGCAATGGCCTCCTCGCTGGCAACGGGATACCCGAGAAGGCGCAGCGTCCGCGTCATCGTCAGCACGATATTGGCTCTCGTATCTCCGAGAGTCCCGTCAAAATCCAGGATAATCAGTCGGATCGGGGGCTTTTCCATATAATCAGATCGCAATTATTCCTGCCAATTTACGAAATTATGCATATATTTGCAAGTTGCATATACTAATAGACCATGTCACCTGAAACCGCTGCCGCCATCGACCAGATCCAGGTCACCCTGAATGCCGGCGGAATGAATACGATCAACATCGTCCTCGCGTTCGTCATGTACGGCGTCTCGCTGGGCATCAAGCCGGGCACCTTCATCAAAGTTTTCAGCGAACCCAAATCCGTCATCCTGGGCCTCGTCTGCCAGCTGGTCCTGCTGCCCGCCTTCTCCTGCCTGCTGGCCATCTTCATGAGCTGGTGGATATCACCGATGATGGGTCTCGGCATGATCCTCGTAGCCTCCTGCCCGGGCGGGAACATCTCCAACTTCATGTCCTCCCTGGCCAAGGCCAATGTCGAACTGTCCGTGAGCCTCACCGCCGTGACGACGGCCCTCGCCGTCCTGATGACCCCGTTCAATTTCTGGCTCTGGGGCAACGCCTACCTGCATTTTGCGGCCGTCCATGCCGACATCCCTACCCTGGTGATTCCCCTGATGGATGTGTTCAAGACCATCTTCATCCTGCTGGGCATTCCGCTGGTCGCCGGCATCCTGACCTCCCGGTTCCTGCCCAAGGTGGCCGCTTTCCTCAAGAAGCCGCTCCAGTGGATTTCCATCCTCTTTTTCATTGCCATGGTCATCCTGGCCTTCGCAGGCAATATGGATGCTTTCCTCAAGTGTGTCAAATACATCTTCCTGGTGGTCTTCATCCATAATCTCATGGCCCTCATGATCGGGCACGGTATCGGCACCGCCTTCCGGGTCCCCGAGGAGGACCGCCGCACCCTTACGATCGAGACCGGCATCCAGAACTCCGGACTGGGCCTTGTCCTCCTGCTGGGAACACCCCTTTTCGCAAACTTTCCGCCCCACGGCGGCCTGCTCGTGATCACTGCCTGGTGGGGCATCTGGCACATCGTATCCGGCCTGACCACCGCTTTCTATTTCAATCGTAAATCATGGCGAAACTCTGGGAAAAAGACATCCGCTACAGCTTCCTGAGGCTGTGGTGCGACTGCAACACGAGGCGTAGCTACTGCAAGACGACGGTCCAGGGAGAGCTTCCTCAGGACGGTGCCGTCATCATCGCCCCGAACCATACGAACACATTGATGGACGCCCTGGTGGTCCTGCGTACCCGCAAGACACCCACCGCCTTCGGCGCCCGGGCCGACATTTTCAAGAAACCCGCCATCGCCCGGTTCCTCCGGCTCATCAAGATCGTCCCGATGGCACGCAGCCGGGATGGCGGACGTGCCGTCCTCCAGAACTGGGAAACCTTCAACGAAGTGGACGAAGTACTGGAGCACGGCGTACCCTTCTGCCTTTTCAGCGAAGGAAGGCACCGTCCCAAGCATTCCCTCCTGCCCATCCAGAAGGGTATCGCCCGCATCGCCTTTGCCAGTGCGGAAAAACGGCAGACCTACGTGGTCCCTACCGGCATCGAATACGGAGATTATTTCCATTACAGGACAACCTGCGACATCCGGTTCGGGGAACCCATCGATGTCAACGCTTTCCTGCACGAACACGAAAGCAGCACCGAAGCCGAGACCTATCAGGCTTTCCGGGACCTGGTCCATGACCGGATCGCTGCGGAAATCCTCTTTATCCCGGACGACGGGAATTACAAGGCCCGGCTCGCGGAGGTCAAGCCCCCGCATAAGACAAACATCCCCCTGGCGGTCCTCCTGTCGCCCCTTTTCCTGGTGAGCGCCATCCTGAGCCTGCCCCTGTGGGCCGGTGCGGAATTCGTCTGCCACAAAAAGCTGAAGGATCCTGCCTGGCGGAATACGGTACGCGCCATGTTCCGCCTGTTCGGCATGCCGCTGATGGTCCTGCTGTGGGTGATCGTGCTGCCGGGCTGGTGGAAACTCCCCGGAGCGGTCCTTACGATCTTCTCGTACGGCTTTTTCTACGACTGGCTCAATCTGTTACCTTGGCAAGAAACTGAGGTGGAATGAAGGACGTCGCCACGGCGATGAATCCTTCGATCGCAACCAGCAGCCGACGGTCCTTCCGGATCCGCTTGATATAGCCCTCGGCCCCTTTGAGCGGACCTTCCATCACCCGTACCCGGTCCCCACTCTTGTAGCGGGTCATGTCATCGTCGGCGAAGAAATCCAGTCCGTCGGCTCCGGAAGAGCAAACCAGCCGGAACATCGCCATCTGCTTGTCGGGAATGACCGCGCAGTCCTTGCGGTCGGCGGTCTTGTAGACGAATCCCTTTTCCTTGACGCACGATTCGACCTTCGGGAGCATGTCCCTGGAAGTACGGACGAACAATAATGAAGAGACGACTGGAACCCGCTTGTAAATGACCGGACCGGCCTGGATGAACTGGTTGTCGCGACGGCGGTCATCCGGCGTGGCCAGCCGACGGGCGATACGCATGTGCTCCTCCCCCTTCAACTGAACCCTTCGGACAGGGATGTACGTCTCCAAGCCCATGTCATCCAGCAAGGCCTCGATTTCGAAGACCTTGTTGAAAAACACCTTCAGGGCGTACCATCCGAGCCTGTTTTCTTCCATACAAATGCAAAGTTACGGAATTTGCACGGAATAGGCAATTTTCTGCCAAATTGACATAATCAATTGACAATTAGTCAGTTACATCTGTCATTTTGTCCCTTTTCCGGCATTGGCCCTGACTTTGCCTATTCTCCAGTCGAACGCGGCCCGGCAACGGGACGGTTCAGAAGCAAGATTGTCAAACTTAAATTATAGGAGACTGAAACCATGTTACCTGCAAGACACAACAACTGGATGCCCGACATTTTCAACGATTTCTTCGACACGGCTTGGATGGACCGTCCGAAAGCGACCGCACCGGCCATCAACGTCATCGAGACTCCGGATGCTTACGAGTTGGAACTCGCCGCCCCGGGCATGACCAAGGAAGACTTCAATGTCCATCTGGACGAGGAAGGCGACCTGGTGATCAACATGGAGAAGAAGGTCGAGAACAAGGAGAAGGAGAAGGAGAAGGAGCACAAAGGCCATTATCTCCGCCGCGAATTCTCCTACACCAAGTTCCAGCAGACGATGCTCCTCCCCGAGGATGCAAACCGCGAAAACATCGCAGCCAAGGTGGAACACGGTGTCCTGACCGTCACCATCGCGAAAGTCAGGAAAGTGGAGCCTGAAAAGGTCCGCAAGCAGATTGAAGTGCAGTAAACACCCCCATTTTGAAAATGTCCGGCCGTTGACCGGACATTTTTTTGAGAAAATATTTGCAAATTCAAATTTTAGTTGTACCTTTGCAATCCCGTTCAACAAGAACGGAAAGTTCACTGAATAATTGGTGCGGTAGTTCAGTCGGTTTAGAATACCGGCCTGTCACGCCGGGGGTCGCGAGTTCGAGCCTCGTCCGCACCGCAGAAAGGAGATTTGACCATCAGGTCGGATCTCCTTTCTTGCTATTACAAGGCATCAGACACAGCTGCGCGCAGATTCGCAACGGCAACCTCCGGTTTCATCGCTTCTTCGAGCGGCAGGTCGTCCGGGGAGACCTGGACCAGGCGGGAGAAGCCGGCGGCGGCAAGGGCTTCCCGATTCTCCACCCTACCGGACAGCAGGACAACCGGGACGCCGCGGGAGCGGCGCAGCACGCCCAGGGGCACTTTGCCGGCCAGGGTCTGAAGGTCGGATTTGCCCTCCCCGGTAATGATCAGGTCCGCATCCCTTGCTACGGCATCAAAGCCGGTCAAGTCCAGGATCCGGTCGATGCCGGAGACATTCACGGCCTTGAAATACGCCATGAAAGCACCCGCCAGCCCCCCTGCGGCACCGGTACCCGGCAATGCCAGGACATCCACGCCGGTTTCCGCATGCATGGTCCGGGCAAAAGCTGCCATCCGGTCTTCCAGGAGCGGAAGGTCCCCGGCAGCAGCACCCTTCTGGGGCGCAAAAACCCGGACGGCTCCCTGCGGACCGACGAAAGGGACAGATACATCGCAGAGCAACTCGAACGAACAATCCTTCAAGGCTTCCCGAAGGCCTGGAACCCGCATCATCCCGGCACCGCCGTCACAGGTGGCCGTTCCCCCGAGGCCGATCAGGAATCGGCAGGCGCCCCGGGACCTTGCAGCCATCAGCAGTTCCCCGACGCCATAACTGGTAGCGACCAGCGGATTCCGCTCCTGGGGTGCAAGATACTTCAAGCCACAAGCCTCCGCCACTTCCACGACAGCCATATCACCCGACAGACCATACCGCGCAGTGACAGGCCTCCCCAACGGGTCGGACACGACCGCCTTGCAGAGGGTTCCGCCCAGAGGCGGAATGACGACATCGACCGTTCCCTCTCCCCCGTCGGCGAGCGGGAACTCCACGATCTCCCGGTCAGGATATCCTTCGTGGAGGGCGGATGCTACAGCATGGGCCACCTCCCTCGCAGCAAGGCAACCCTTGAAGGAATCCGGGGCGATGATGACCTTCCTGTACAGGCCGGAGCGCATCGGACCCTATTCCGAGAAATTGCGGGTGGCGAAAGGAAAAGCCCAGCGAAGCGCCAGGTGCCAGTATTCCCAGTTATGGACGCCGTTCCGGACGCGGAATTCGCTCTTTACCTTGTGGTTCCGCATCTTCTGGTGAAGGGCGACATTCAGGTCAAGCAGGTAGTCGTCGTCACCGCAGTCGATGAACCAGGCGACGGTACGCAGGCGGGAGAGGGTCTCCTCATCGGCCGTGTCGATGAAATCCAGGGCGGAATGGTTGCGGACCGCCTCACGGACATAATAGAAGCAGTCTTTCTTCGCATTGCCGGAACCGCCCACTTCTCCGCCCTTGTTGTCCAGCCAGGCGCTCATCGCATAGCAGCTGGAGAAAAGGTCCGGATGGCGCTGGGCATAGACCGTACTGCCGCCGCCGCCCATCGACAGGCCCATCACGGCCCGGTGGCCTTTATCTCCGATGACGCGGTATTTGGCCTCCACGAAAGGCAGGAACTCCTTGAAGAAGAAATCCTCATAGTTCCAGCCCGGCATGTTGAAATAGCCGTTCCAGGTGTTACGGATGTCCGGACCGCCGGCATTGGGCATCACGACGATCATTTCACAGGCTTCGCCCGTGCCGATCAGTTCATCCAGGACCGTCTGCATGTTACCCCGCTGGACCCACGCCTGATAGTCGTCGCTCAGTCCGTGCAGCAGATACACCACCGGATACTTTTTCCCGGATTGGTCGAACCCGTCCGGAAGATAGACATTGAACTTCACCTCGGAGCCCAGGGTGACACTCTGCATGCTGTCCGTGACGACCTTTCCGGCATGGGCGGACAGGGCCGGCAGCAACAGCGCCAGAGAAAGAAGGAAAAACGCTTTTTTCATATCGATGATCATTTCTGTTTGTCCAGAATCCGTTTTACATGGTCCTTGAGGATGGGAACAGCCGGATCGGCCATCGAGCTATGGTCATACCCCTGCAGTTCATAGAGATGGACATCCGGATGGCCGGCGATCTTCAGCATCCGCCAGAAATAGGCCGTCTCTTCGTACCGGCCGTACAATTCCGTCTCCCGGTCACCGGAGATGATGACGATGGGAGGTGCATCCGGACGGATGTGATAGAGCGGCGCATACTGGTCGATGATGGGCTGCAACTCGCCGATACCGAGGGTCTTCCGATAGGAATAATGGCTGACGACCTGCCCGCTGAAGGGGATGAGACCGGCAATCCGGTCGGCGTCGATTCCCCAGGCCTCCAGGTAGTGTTTGTCCAAGCCGACCAGGTCGGTCAGGTAGCCGCCTGCGGAATGGCCGGAGACAAAGATCTTGTCCGGGGACCCGCCATATTCCGCCGCATGCCGGAAAGCCCAGGCAACCACGGCCGCCGCATCTTCGATGCAGACCTGGACGTGCACCTTCGGAATGAGCCGGTAATTCGCCCGGACGACGACGAAACTGCCGTCCAGCAGCGCTGCAGGGGTCCATTGCTTGTCTCCTCCGGTCAACCCTCCCCCATGGAACCAGACGACGACGGGAAGGTCCCTGGCCCCTTCGGGATAAATGACATCCAACACGCAGCGCTCCTGCGCATAGGGATCCGTCGAATCGGTGTATCGGATGTTCTCCACTTTCCGTACCGTCTGGGCGGAGAGGCTCCAGGCGAAGAGGGCCAGGAGCAGGACCAGGAAAAACTTGCGGTTCATGCGTCGTTAATTTTTCCAAACTTACGAAAAATCGGGGAATTTTCGTAAGTTTGTGGAAACTAGTGAGTCAAAAAATGAACCGGAAAACCTATTCAGCCCTGTTCGCCCTTCTCTTTCTCGCGGCCTGCGGCCCGAAATGGCAGGAATCCGAAGCCGACGGATTCAGGCTGGTCACCCAGAAAGGCGGTGCCACGCTGGGCTTTACATCGGTCCCCCTGCTGACGGTGGACGGCTACGCCTTCAAGGACCTGAACCGGAACGGGGCCCTGGACCCGTATGAGGACTGGCGCCTGCCCTCTGAAGAACGCGCCCGGAATCTGGCTGCGCAGCTCTCCATCGAGGAAATCGCCGGCCTGATGCTCTACAGCGGCCATCAGGCGGTTCGTGGATCCGAAATCACCGACCAGCAGCGGAAATTCCTCACCGAGGACCATCTCCGGGCGGTTCTCGTCACCACCGTGGACAGTCCCGAAGTGGCTGCCCGCTGGAACAACAACGTCCAGACCCTCACCGAATCCCTGGGCCACGGCATCCCGGCCAACAACTCCTCCGACCCCCGCAACGAGACCGCGGCGACGGCTGAATTCAACATGGGAGCCGGCGGAAAGATTTCCCTTTGGCCCACACCCCTCGGGCTCGCCGCGACGTTCGACCCGGAACTGGTGAAAGAGTTCGGGCAGATCGCTTCCGAAGAATACCGGGCCCTCGGCATCGCCACCGCCCTGAGCCCGCAGATCGACCTGGCCACCGAGCCGCGCTGGAGCCGGTTCAACGGCACCTTCGGCGAGGACCCGGACCTGGACACCGAGATGGCACGGGCCTACGTGGACGGATTCCAGACCACACCGGGAGCCCCGGACGGCTGGGGCGTGCAAAGCGTCAATGCGATGGTCAAGCACTGGCCCTCCGGCGGTCCGGAGGAAGGCGGACGGGACGCCCATTTCAACTACGGCAAATATGCCGTCTACCCCGGAGGCCATTTCGAAGACCACCTGAAAGCCTTCACCGAAGGGGCGTTCAAGTTGGAGGGCGGCACGGGCAAAGCGGCGGCCGTGATGCCCTATTACACCATCTCCTATGGAGTGGACCCCTCCGGAAACAATGTAGGCAACAGCTATAGCAAGTATATCATCACCAGCCTCTTACGGGAAAAATACGACTATGGCGGCGTCGTTTGCACCGACTGGAACATCACCTATGACAACGCAGCCATCGAATCCTTTGACGGGAAATGCTGGGGCGTAGAAGGCCTCACCGTTGCCGAACGCCATTATGAGGTCATCAAGGCCGGTGTGGACCAGTTCGGCGGCAACAACGACAAGGGGCCCGTCCTGGAAGCGTATCAGATGTGGGTACGCGATTTCGGTGAAGAAAGTGCCCGCAAGCGTTTCGAAGCATCGGCCGTCCGTCTCCTCCTCAATTCTTTCCGTACCGGCCTCTTCGAGAACCCTTACCTCGACCCTGCCACCTCGGCTTCCATCGTGGGCAAGCCCGAATTCATGCAGGCCGGTTACGAGGCCCAGCTGAAGTCCGTCGTGATGGTGAAGAACCATGGAGGTGCGCTGCCGGAGAATAACCGGAAAAAGGTCTTCGTCCCCCAGCGCTATTATCCTCAGACCCCGGGCATGTTCGGTCTGTCCATGGGCGCTCCCGCGCATTGGGACTATCCTGTAGCCAAAGCCCTCATAGAGAAGTATTTCGACTGGGCCGAGACTCCTGGGGAAGCCGACTTCGCCCTGGTCCTGATCCAGGAGCCGCATCCTGGAACGGGGTATGACGTCAAGGACCGGGAAAAGCGCGGAAACGGCTACGTGCCCATCAGCCTCCAGTACAGGCCCTACAAGGCGGTTTCCGCACGGAAGGAATCCGTCGCCGGCGGAGATCCGAAGGAAACGTTTGTCAACCGCTCCTATCAGGGAAAGACCGTCACTACTTATAATGAAAAAGACCTGGACCTGGTGATCCAGACCCGCAAACAGATGGGTGAAAAACCCGTCATCGTCGTCGTGAATGTCACACGGCCCGTCGTTCTTTCCGAGGTGGAGCCCTACGCCGATGCCATCCTGGTGACCTTCGGCGTGCAGAACCAGGCCATCCTGGATCTCGTCTCCGGTACCGCCGAACCGTCCGGCCTGCTGCCGATGCAGTTCCCCGCCGACATGCGCACCGTGGAAGAGCAACAGGAGGACGTACCGCATGACATGCGTCCGCTTGTCGATGCCGACGGGAACGTCTGGGACTTCGCCTACGGCCTGAACTGGTCAGGCCCGATTGAGGACGGAAGGACTGCGAAATACCGCCAATAATGACAAAGACCCAGTTTGGAACAGTATTTGAAGCGAATCCTATAGCAAAACAAATGTATCTTTTTATGAAAAAGCTTCTTTTTGCGGCGGCTATCGCCTGCCTGGCCCTCTTCACTTCCTGTGAAAAGCAGGGCGTACCCCACACCGGAGACACGACCGGCAACCTGTACGGCGTATGGGCCCTGGACACCAAGACAGAGGTCACGGGGACCGGTGACAAACAGACTACCAACACCGTCGACTATACCGCCTGCCACTTCTATCTGACCTTCGGCGAATTCCCCTTCCCGCATGCCATCGCCAAGAAAGGCAGCTTCACGGAATTCGACCTGAAGGACGTGGACGTTGACGCCGTTACCTTCACTTACAACGCCAACCAGAGCAAGATCACCTTCAACAAGCGGCTTTGGCTCTCTGACAGCGTCGTCTACCACATGATCCTGGACGGCACCTTCGACGTGCTCGAACTGACCGACAAGAAATTTGTCCTGCGGCAGACGAACCTTCTGGGCGGAACCACGACGTACGCCTACCACAGGTACAAGTAAGGAACGGAGAATCAGGCTATTGCCAGTCGATCAGTTCCTTTTCCGGAACACATCTCAAGGAGGAGCGCAGGATGACATCCCGCGCTTCTTCCGTTTTGTCCGCCCGGATGATCAGGAGTCCCTTCCCGCGGATGAAAAAGGAATACATGTACACGATTCCGATCTGCGCCTCGCTCAGACCGCGGACAATTTCCGCGATCTGGCCCGGGCGTTCATCCAGTTCGATGGCAAACACGTCGGACAGGGCGACGGCGACACCGCTCCGCTCCAGTTCGTGATAAGCGCGCTGCGGGTCCGTGCAGATAATCCGGAGAAGGCCGTACTGGGCCGTATCGGCGATGGAGGAGGCGATGATCAGGATTCCGGCCTCCTTGAACAGGTCAAGAACCTTGGTCAGGGTACCGGCCCGGTTCTCGAGGAAGATGCTAAGCTGATTGACGGTCATATCGCGGTGATTTATTTCAGTTTACGATTGTCGATGACGCGGACGCTCTTGCCCTGGCTGCGCTCGATGGCATTCGGAGCCTTGAGCTGGACCTTCGCGTTGATGGAAAGGACGCTGCGAAGCTTGTCGACCAGGCGCTTCTTCAGGTCGTCGATGGCGGCCGGGGTGTCGAAGGTGGCGGTAAAGTACTCCTGCCGCAGTTCCACCTGCACCTCCAGCGTATCCAGATTGTTGATGCGGTCCACGACAAGGAGATACCGCGGCGCAAACTCCTTCATGCTCAGTACGACGCTCTCCACCTGGGACGGGAACACGTTGATACCGCGGATGATGAGCATGTCGTCGCTGCGGCCCGTAATCGGGGTCATCCGGACACTCGTCCTTCCGCAGTCACAATCGCCCGGCATCAGGGAGCACAGGTCGCGGGTGCGGTAGCGGAGTACCGGCATCCCCTCCTTCGTGAGGGTGGTGAACACCAGCTCGCCCGACTGCCCCTTCGGAAGCGGCTCCAGCGTGACCGGATTGATGATTTCGGAATAGAAATGGTCCTCGTTGATGTGGGAACCGTTCTGCATCTGGCACTCATAGCTCACGCTCGGGCCCATGATCTCGCTCAGGCCATACAGGTTGAAGCCCTTGAGTCCCAGGCGTTCCTGGATCTCCTCGCGCATATTCTCGGTCCACGGCTCGGCACCGAACGCACCCACACGGAGCTTGATCTGGTCCTTGGTGATGCCCATCTGCTCCATCGTTTCGGCCAAATAGAGGGCATAGGACGGCGTGCAGGCGATCCCGGTAATGCCCAGGTCACGGATGAGCTTCGCATGCTTTTCCGTATTGCCGGTGGAGGCGGGTACCACGGATGCACCGACCATCTCCACGCCGTTGTGGGCACCGAGGCCGCCGGTGAAGAGGCCATAACCGTAAGAGACGGAGAAAATGTCCTCCCGGCCCACGCCATAGGCCGTCAGACACCGCGCCATGCATTCGCTCCACACCCCGATATCCTTGCGGGTATATCCCACGATGGTCGGGTTGCCGGTCGTGCCGGAAGAAGCGTGGATACGGATGATTTCGCTTTGGGGAGCGGCCTGCAGGCCGAAGGGATAGTTGTCGCGGAGGTCCTTCTTCGTCGTAAAGGGAAGCTTTACGATGTCATCGATGGTCCGGATATCATCCGGGGTGAGGTCCATTTCCTGCAGTTTGTGACGGTAGAAAGGGACGTTGTGGTATACGTACTCCACGATTTTGTGCAGCCGTTTACCTTGGAGCGCGCTCATTTCGTCGCGACTCATGCACTCTTTGTTGGGGTTCCAGATCATATTGTCAAGTTCGTTCTGTGTTCTCATTAAGGATGATCCTCGCGGAATGCCTTCATCCGCTCTTCCAGGACGGGATAAAGCTCGTCGCGCATGCGGCTCGTGCAACCCCGGACGCCGTTCTGCAGGCTTCCGGTAGTGGACAGGGAAATGCAGCTCACGCCGTAATAAAGGAGCTCGCGGAGCAGTTCCCCGCCCGTAAGACCCTCGTAACCAAGGGTAAAGAAGAAACCGTCGCCCACCGGTCGCGTCACATCATGGTCATAGACCACGTGGAATCCGTTCCGGCAGAAGATATCCTTCATCCTGGCCGCGCGACGCTCGTACTCGCGTGTATCCTCCACGAAATTGATCACGCCGTCGCATGAGAGTTCCAGCATGCGCGCATAGGCATATTGCGTGGACGCAGTACAACCGCTGGTAATCATATAGAGGATGGAGGCGGTGAGCGTCTGGCCGAAGATACCGGCGTCGTAGTAACGCTCCGCCAGGGCGGGATAATGCCGCGTGAAAAGATTGTCGCCGATGCCGACGAGTGCCATCCGCTGCCCCGCGTAACTGAAGATCTTGGACGAAGACAGCATCAGGATGTAATTGTCCGTATAATGGGCGACCGAGGGAACGAAGGGCGGCTCGAAAGGCCGGCCGAGATCCCGGCGGTAGTCCATGCAGAAGTACGCCAGGTCCTCCATGACGATGGCGTCGTACTTCGTCGCCAACTCGCCGATAATCTGCAGCTCGCTTTCTTCCAGACAGATCCATGCGGGGTTGTTGGGGTTGGAGTATACGATGGCGGCGATGTCGCCCTCCGCCAGCTCTTCCTCCAGCTTCGCCCGGAGGCCTTCTCCGCGGTACGGGTAGATGTCGAACTCCCGCCAGCCGATGCCGAGCACCCGGAGCTGGGATTTCTGGATCGGGAAACCCGGGTCGATGAACAGGACCTTGTCCTTCCCCGGGATACGCTGGGTACACGCGATGAACGAGCCAAAGGAACCGGCCACGGATCCTGTCGTGGGGATGCAGCCTGCCGGATCAATATCGACATCGATAAACGCCTTGATGAAACGGGCGGCCGCCTTTTTCAGTTCCGGCACACCTTCGGCGGGCGGATACTGGGAGCCGACGCCCCGTTCCAGGGCCTCTTTCTCCGCCTCTACGCCATAGTGGTTGGCAGGCAGGCCCGGGGAACCCTGGTCCATGCGGATGAAAGGAATGCCTGTCTTCCGCTCCAGATACTGGGCCACGAGCAGGACTTCACCGATGGTAGCCTGCGAGAGGTCCGCGACGCGGGAAGCCACCCGCGCCTCCTCGACCAATGCTTCACTGAAGACCTTCATAACCTGCGTCGAATGCCTTGAGATTATCTGCTACGACCTTGTCTCCCTTCCGGGCGAACACGGTCCGGAAGGCCTTCCTCAATTCGTCCGGCGACAGGATCGCCAGATGGCGGGCAGCCATCCCGAGCAGCACCATGTTGGCACTGCGGGGAGCCAGCAGGCTTTTGGCCACCTGCTCGATGTCCATCCGCGTCACATGGGGAAGTGCATCCAGTTCCTGGAGGACCGCGGCCTCGTCAGGGTAGTCGGGGATATTGACAAAAGGCCGGGAGGAGGTCACGACAGCCCCTTCCGGGCTCAGATAGGGCAGATAGCGCAGCGCCTCCATCGGCTCCATCGAGAGGATGAGGTCCGCCCCGCCCCGGGGAATCAGGTCGCTGTGGATGGGGTCCGTGGACAGGATACCCTTCCCGCCCACGCCGGCTAACTTGATATCGGTTTTCATTGCGCTGCTTTCTTTTGACGGTTCTTGCGCGCGAGCGTCTGCATGCACTCACGCTGCGGGATGATGACGGAAACGCCCCTGTACTCCATCTCCTCGCGGATGCCGGCATTCACGAAGGCATCGGCACAGACATTCATTCCGACGTGCTTCATGCAGACCAGGGCACGTTTTCCCGCATAGAACATGCCCAGAGCGGCTTCCATCGCCGTTTTCTCGTTGGTACACCAGCGGCTCCGCACCCCGCGCTCCCGTGCGAGGGGGTCACCCTGGATGAATTCCGTGATTTCGGTGGAGGGGGTTCCGGGATAGGCGTACACCCCGGACAGGCCGGCGTGGAGCGCACCCAAGGCCAAAGCCTCGTCACCGAGCAGCAATCGTTTGACTCTCATTCCAAGTAAGTTCGTTATACACCTCGACAAATATACGAAAAAAACACTGATTACCACTCTTTTCATTCTTCAAAGATTGTTTCTATATTTGCAAGGATATGTCAAACAGGTTGGTGAACAGTAGTGGAATGGATTTACGGGAAGAAATGAGCAAGCGGCTGCTCCGCCTGGACGGGGCGATGGGCACCCAGATTCAGCGGTATTCCCTGACGGAACATGATTTCCGCGGGGAAACCTTTGTCGACGCCCGGATTCCCCTGAAAGGGAACAACGAATGCCTGAACCTCACGCGGCCGGATGTCATCGCGGCCGTGCACAAGGCCTATATCGAGGCCGGGGCGGATATCATCGAGACCAATACTTTCAGTGCCAACCGGATCTCCCAGAAGGAGTACGGGCTGGAGGCCCATGCGCAGGAAATGGCCCTCGCGGGGGCCCGGATCGCGCGCGACGCGGCCGACAAGGCCGGGCGGAAGGTCTGGGTGGCCGGCAGCATCGGCCCGACTTCCAAGTCGCTGACGCTGGCGCCGGACATCGCTTCTCCGGCGGAAAGACCGTACGGTTTCGACGAAATGGCGGCCAGCTACCGCGAGCAGGTCGAGGCCCTCATCGAGGGCGGGGTGGACCTGCTGCTCATCGAGACGGCGTTCGACGCGCTGAATGTGAAGGCGGCGCTGTACGCGGTGGAGACGAGATTCCTTCGCTCCGCTCGGAATGACAAAGAAGGGGACGCTCGGAATGACAACGAGCCGTTCCCTGTTATTGTGTCCGTATCCGTGGGGGACAAGAGCGGGAGGACGCTGACGGGGCAGACACTGGAAGCCTTCTACACCGCCGTCCGGCATTATCCCCTCACGGCCTTCGGCGTCAACTGTTCGCTCGGAGCGGACGGGCTCCTGCCGCTGGTGAAGGACATCGCGTCCTTCAGCGACGTGCCGGTGATCTGCTACCCGAACGCCGGCCTGCCCAACGAGTTGGGCGGGTACGACCAGACACCGGCCCAGATGGCCGCCGGGATGGCCCGGTTCGACGGGCTCCTGAACATCGCGGGCGGCTGCTGCGGCACCACCCCGGACCATATCAAGGCCCTCCCGGCCCTCTCCCCCGCCCTGCCGAAGCAACCGCATAACAAACTGACGGTCAGCGGACTGGAAGCGTATCTCATCGACACGGAAAAGCGGAACTTCACCCTCATCGGCGAACGGACGAACGTCGCCGGCAGCCGGAAGTTCGCCCGCCTGGTCGCCGCCGGCGACTATGACGCGGCGCTGGAGGTGGCGGCCGGCCAAATCGAGGGCGGGGCCAACATCATCGACATCAATATGGACGATGCGATGCTGGACGGGCCGGTGGCGATGGAGACCTTCGTCCGCACCCTGCAGAACGACCCTGCCGTGGCGAAGGCGGCCCTGATGATCGACTCGTCCCACTGGGAATGCATCCTCGCCGGGCTCAAGAATGCCCAGGGCAAGTGCATCGTCAACTCCATCAGTCTCAAGGACGGAGAAGAAGCCTTCCTGGAGAAGGCGAAAGAAATCCACCGGCTGGGCGCCGCGATGGTCGTCATGGCCTTCGATGAGGAAGGGCAGGCAACGACCTTTGACAAGAAAATCACCGTTTCGGAACGCGCATACAAGCTTCTCACCGGCATCGGCATCCCTCCCGAGGACCTCATTTTCGACGTGAACGTCCTCTCTATCGGCACGGGCATCCCCGAGCACGACCGGTATGCCATCGATTTCATCGAGGCGGTCCGCTGGATCAAGCTGAACCTCCCCGGAGCCTACACCTCCGGTGGCATCTCCAACCTGTCCTTCGCGTTCCGCGGCAACAATCCGGTCCGGAGCGCCATGCATGCCGTATTCCTGTACCACGCCATCCGGGCAGGCCTGGACATGGCCATCGTGAACCCAGGGATGGTCCTGCAGTATGATGACATCGAACCCGGACTGCGCGCAGCGGTCGAAGACCTGATCCTGTGCCGCGATCCGCATGCGACGGAACGGTTGATGGCTGTGGCGGCAGATCCTCACGTCGGCCAAAGGCCTCCTCAGGATGACAAGGGTTTTGTCATTTCGGGCGGAGCCGGGAAATCTCTGGAAACGTTCCTGCTCACCGGTCGGGAAGAGGGCCTCGCGGAGGCCGTGAATGCCGCCCGGGAACGGCTGGGATCAGCCGTACAGGTCATCGAGGGACCGCTGATGGAAGGGATGGAAGAAGTGGGGCGGCGCTTCGGCGAAGGCAAGATGTTCCTTCCCCAGGTGGTCAAGTCCGCCAAAGTGATGAAGGATGCCGTAGCCCTGCTGGAACCCTATATGACCGAGGGAGAGCAGACGGCCAGGCGGCCCGTCGTCATCCATGCGACCGTGAAGGGAGACGTCCACGACATCGGCAAGAACATCGCCGGCATCGTCCTCCGCTGCAATGGGTTCGAGGTGGTGGACCTGGGTGTAATGGTGGACAAGGAGACCATCCTGGAGGCCGCCGGAAAGCACAAGGCCGCCCTCATCGGCGTCAGCGGGCTCATCACCCCTTCCCTCTTCCAGATGGAGGAGCTCTGTCGGGAGATGGCGGCCCGCGGACTGGACACGCCCCTGTTCATCGGCGGCGCCACGACATCCGCCCTCCATACGGCGGTCAGGCTGGCGCCCCTGTACGACCACGTCTTTTATGCGCCGGACGCTTCGGCCGGGGCCGTGATGGCCAAACGCTGTCTCCGTGACCGGGCGGCTTTCGAAGCCGCCGAACATGCGGAACAGGCCCGAATCCGCGCCCTGCACGAAGGAAGGAAAACGGCGCCGGCAACGCCGCGGACCGGCTTTGCCCCGGACAGTTACACGACCTGTATCCCGGAAGACCTGCCGCTGACGGAAATCCCGCTGACGGAGCTGACTCCCCTTTTCGACTGGTCGATGTTCCGCGCCGTGTGGGGCGTCCGGGAATCCGAAGACCTCACCGCCGAAGGCCGCGCCGTCCTGGATCGGATGGTACGGGAAAACAGCGTCTCGGTGCGTCTGGCCGCCCGGTTCTTCTCCGCCCACCGGACCGGTGAGGCCATCGACCTCGGTGCCTGTTCCCTTCCGATGCTCCGGCAGGAGGAAGCTCCCGCACGTTCCCTTGCCGACTTCGTCCCGTCCGAGGGTACCGGACCTTTCGGTATCTTCGCCATCAGCGTGCATTCCCACCCGCATCCCGAAGGTTGTTCCTGCGAGGCCTGCCGCAACGACTACGATTCCATGATGGAGCGCGCCGTCCGGGTCACCCTGGCCGAGGCGGCCTCCACCTGGCTGGACAGGCGGCTCCAGGCCGGACTTCCCGAAGGGATCCGCATCGCCAAACCCGCCGCCGGCTACGCCTCCTGCCCGGACCACAGCCTCAAACGCGACATTCTCCGCCTGTTGCCGGAGGGACTGGACATCACCCTTACCGAAAGCTGCGCGATGCAACCCGACGCCGCCATCTGCGGCTTTATCGTCCTCCACCCGGAGGCCGGATATCCCGAAATCCGCCATATCGGCAGGAAGCAATACGATCTTTACACGGCTGCACGCGGCTTCTCTCCCGCCGAAGCGCAGGCCTTCCTCTCCCATCTGCTATGAGAATCACCGACCTCCTGGATGCCCGCCATCCCTTCCCTTCCCTGGAAATCGTTCCTCCCCTGAGCGGGATCTCCAAGGATCAGCTGCTGGAAAGCATCGCTCCCCTGATGGAGTTCAAGCCCCGCTACATCAACGTCACGACGCATCGGGACGAAATCCAGTACGTTCCCCAGCCCGACGGATCCTTCCGCCGGCAGCTGGTCCGCAGCCGCGTCTCCCCCGTCGCCGTCTGCGGCTGCATCCAGGGACGTTACGACATCGAGGTGGTTCCCCACATCATCTGTGCAGGCAATACCGCCTCCGAAATCGAGTGGCTGGTGCAGGACTTCCATTTCATGGGCATCGACAACGTGATGGCGCTCCGGGGCGATTCCCTCGAAGGAGAGAAACGGTTCTCGCCTGTTCCCGGAGGATATGCCCACGCCGACGAACTGGTCCGCGCCATCCGGCGGATGGAGGCGGGCAAGAGGCTGTGCATCGGTGTCGGCGGTTACCCGGAGAAGCATTTCGAGGCGGCGAATCCGGAAACCGACATCGCCTTCCTCAAGCAGAAGGTCGAGGCAGGAGCCGACTGCATCATCACCCAGATGTTCTTCGACAACGCCGTTTTCTACCGTTTCGCGGACCGCTGCCGGAAAGCCGGCATCACGGTCCCGGTCATCCCCGGCCTCAAGCCGCTCACGACGGCCCGGCAGGTCAGCCTGCTACCCGAATCCTTCTCCATCGACATTCCCGTGGAACTCACGGATGCCGTCCGGGATGCCGGAGATGACAAGGAAGCGGTCAGACGGCTGGGCGTCGAATGGTGCACCGCCCAGTGCCGCGACCTGCTCCGGCACGGGGTGCCGGCCGTCCATTTCTATACCATGGGCAAGTCGTCCAACGTGGTGGAAGTCCTGCGGAACTGTTTTTAATTGTGGGAAGGATTCCTTATCTTTGTACAATGAAAACCAATTGTACAATGAAGAGCTTCCTGCATATCCTGGTGTTTGCTTTCCTGTCGTCCCTGGCCGTCTCCTGTTACAAGAACAAAGCGGAGGACGATACCGCCATCTACGGGACCTGGATACTGGATACCTACACCCTCGAAACGGACACCTCTATTTCCGAAAGCAGCGGAAACGGCAGGACCGTCACGGTGGATTTCACCGACTCCGGATGCAAACTGGTCCTGGACGAGGACCTCGTCGCCGCCGGCAGGATGGGCTTCGAGATGGAAGTCACGTCCTATTCCTACGACCCGGACAGCAAGCGGATCGACTTCGCCCGGAAAATCTCCGTCGCGGACTTCGGCAAATCGATGGTCCTCCAGGGTGCTTATGACGTGAAAGAACTCAGCAGGAGCCGCCTCGTCCTCAGCCAGTCCGACGAACAGCACTTCGGCAAGATCATCTCCGCCAAAGAGACATCCACCTACGAGTTCCACCGTGCGACGGAGGACAACGACTAAGCCCGAGAACACGCGATGCACAGGATTTTCCTTCCTCTTTACCGCTATTTCCAGAAACACAGGAGTTTCCTGTACCTGCTGCTGGCAGGCAGTTTCCTCCTTTTCCTCTTCTTCGGCCTCAAACTCCGTTACGAGGAGGACATCGTCAAGCTCCTTCCCCGTTCCAGCACGGACAATGAACTGGCATTCAGCGATATAGGGCTGAAAGACAAAGTTTTCATCCAGGTCACGTCCACGGATCCGTCAAACCCGCTGGACCCGGCCACCCTGGGGGCCTGTCTGGACGAATACTGCGAGGCCCTGCTGCAGCAGGACTCGACGGGCAGTTTCATCACCGGCATCCTGCACAACCTGGACATGGGTACGATGCAGGGAGCCATCGATTACGGGTTCGAACATCTTCCGACCTTCATCGACACGTCCCTGTATGCCGCGTTCGCCGCGGCCCTGGAACCCGAAGCGGTGGAGAAGGCGATGCAGGACAACCTGGCCCTGCTGGAGGCAGACGAAACCGGGGAGATCACCCAGCTGGTCACGATGGACCCGTTGGGACTGAGGAATATCCTCCTCGGGCAGCTGATGCCGGAGGGCGGGGTCTCCGCCGGCGGATTCACCCTTGACGAGGGGCACTTCTTCTGCCCCGACAAGACGGTCGCCCTGGCATTCCTGTCACCGGGATTCAATTCGATGGACTCCGGGGCCGGTACGAAGTTCTACCGCCTGATGAACCGGACCCGCAAGGATTTCGAAGCCGCCCATCCCGATGTCCGTGTCCTGGCACACGGGACACCGCTGGGCAGCGTCTCCAACGCCAGCACCATCAAGGGTGACCTGCTGATGACCGTGGGCGTCTCCCTGCTCATCATCCTCGTCATCCTGCTGCTGAGCTTCCACAGCTGGACCTTCATCTGGCAACAGATCGTCCCCATCGTGTACGGAGCCGCTTTTTCGCTCTCCTGCATGTACTGGATCAAGGGGTATATGTCGCTGATGGCCCTCGGGCTTGGCGCCATCGTCCTGGGCGTAGCGATCAGCTATTGCCTGCACGTGCTCATCCACCACTACTACGTGGGTGACGTGGAACAGATGCTCCGGGAGGAATCCACTCCCGTCACCCTGGGATGCATCACCACGATCGGCGCTTTCCTGGGTCTCCTGTTCACGGAAAGCGACCTGCTCCGGGACTTCGGCCTGTTCGCCACCTTCGCCCTGTTCGGCAATACCTTCTTCGCCCTGTTCTTCCTGCCCCACTTCATGAAGCCGGAGCAGGTCAAGTTCAAGCGTTACAAGGGATTCCACGCCATCGACCGCATCAACAACCTTCCCTGGGACCGGAACCGCTGGGTGCTCCTGGCGATGGCGGCGGTGATCGTCGCCGGCGTCGCCCTGAGCCATCGGGTCAAGTTCGACAGCGACCTGCGGAACCTGGACTACGACGAGCCGGTCCTCACCGAGAGCCAGCGCCTTTACAGCGAGAAGAACGCCAGCGGCAACATGGACCTGTACTTCGCCGCCTATGACGAGGACCTGGACCAGGCACTCGAATACAACAAGGTCCTGACCCGGAAACTGGACTCCCTGTCCGCCGCCGGTCTGGTAAAAGGCTATTCACCCCTTGCGTCGCTTCTTTTCCTGTCCGAAAAGGACCAGGAAGCGCGGATTGCCGCCTGGAAAGCCTTCTGGACGCCGGAAAGGGAAACCCAGGCCTGGCGTGAGATCGCAGCGGCCGCCCGTCACAACGGACTGGAAGCCTCCCTGTTCCAGCCCTTCCAGGCCCTGTTGGACGCCGACTACTGCCCCGGAAACCTCTATGAGGCGGAGGTTTTCCCGAAAGAATTGACGGACAATTACATCGAGCGGCAGAAGAGTGGCCGGTACATGGTCTTTACGTCCGTCGCCTTCCGTCCGGAGGACGCCGACGCCGTGACCGCCGCCCTTGTCTCAGGCCCCCAAGCCCTGGTCCTGGAACCGTTCTATTACTGCCGGGACATGGTCGAGATCGTCCACGACGACTTCAACACGACCCAGTGGATCTCCTCCCTGTTCGTCCTGCTGGTCCTGCTTATCGCTTTCCGGAACATCATTACGGCCCTTGTGGCCTTCCTCCCGATGTTCCTGAGCTGGTATGTCCTGCAGGGCCTGATGGCCCTCCTGGGGTTGGAGTTCAACCTGATCAACATCGTCATCTCCACCTTCATCTTCGGCATCGGAGTGGATTACAGCATTTTCGTGATGGAGGGGCTCCTGAAGGAAGCCCGGACCGGACAGCGGGAGATGTTGGATTTCCACAAGGTGGCCATCGTCTTCTCCGCCCTCGTGCTGGCCATCGTGGTCCTGTCCCTGGTCTTCGCCCGGCATCCGGCCATCCGCTCCATCGGCATCATCACCCTCATCGGGATGGCGACCACCATCCTGCTGACCTATTCCCTTGAACCCTTCATCTTCCGCCGCCTGCTCAAATGGGACTGGTACCGGAAGCGTATCCGTGCATAAATGGATTCCATTGACGCCAGACTGTACCTGAACCTGATCCGCGGGGGCGCCGCCCGGCTTTCGGCGCATCGGCAGACCGTCAACGACCTCAATGTCTTCCCCATCCCCGACGGGGATACGGGAGACAATATGTTCATGACCATCCAGGCGGGCTGCCACCCTTCGACAGGCTCGGGAACCGGAACGACGCTCGCCGAGATGGCGAAGGCCGTTTCCGCCGGCATGCTGATGGGCGCCCGGGGCAATTCCGGCGTCATCCTTTCCCGCATCTTCGCAGGTCTCGCCAAAGGCCTCGCCGACATCCGGGAAGCCGGGGTCGGCACCTTCTCCCGTGCCATGCAGGCCGGAGTCGAGGAGTCCTATCACGCTGTCTCAGAGCCCGTTGAGGGTACGATTCTGACCGTCTTCCGGGAAGGCGTGGAAGCCGCGGCCGGCAGCAAGGACCTGGAGGAATACTTCGACCTGCTGATCTCCGCGATGGACCTGTCGCTCCAGCATACGCCCGAACTGCTGGACGTCCTCAAGAAGGCCGGCGTCGTGGACAGCGGCGGAGCCGGCCTGCTGTACATCGCCGAGGGCATGCGTGCCGCCCTGCACGGGGAGGCCGCCGAAGTCCTGGAAGAGGTCGCCCCGGCGGCACAGCACGTGGACCTGAATGCCTTTACGGAAGACAGCGTCCTGGAATTCGGCTACTGTACGGAATTCCTCCTCCGGCTGCAGCGCAGCAAAGTGGACCTGGACACCTTCGATGAAACCGTCATCCAGGACTGGCTCTCAAGCCATGGCGATTCGCTCGTTTTCTTCCGCGACGGTTCCATCGTCAAAGTCCATGTCCATACCCGCACCCCGGGCGAGATCTTGAACCACTGCCAGCAATACGGCGAGTTCCTCACCATCAAGGTGGAAAACATGACCCTCCAACACCATGAGAATCACATGGATGAGCGTTTCAAGGCTGGACGGAAGGCTTACGGGGTCGTGGCCGTCGCCTCCGGTTCCGGGCTTGCGGACACATTCAAGGAACTGGGAGCCGGCGTCGTCATCGAAGGCGGCCAGACGATGAATCCGTCCGTGGAGTGCTTCATCGAGGCTTTCGACACGGTGAACGCGGAGACGGTCTTCGTCCTTCCGAACAACGGAAATATCCTCCTGACAGCCCGTCAGGCTGCGGAGATGTACGACAAGGCCGACATCCGGGTCATCCCCACCAGGACTCTGGGCGAAGGGTACTATGCCCTTGCGAACCTGGACACGGAAGCGGGCGATGCCAGCGCAGTCGAGACGGCCCTCACCGAGGCTGCGGAAGAGGTCGCGACGGGCCTGGTGTCCCGCGCCATCCGCGACAGCGGGGATTTCCATGAAGGGGAGTATCTCGGCATCCAGGGAAAGAAGATCCTCACGGCCGGGCCGGATCCGGAGAGCGCCCTCCTCGCCCTCGCCGACACCATGAAGGCCGGTTCCTTCGACGTCATCCTCGTCTTTGCCGGATCCGAAGCAAGGGATTCCGACGGCGTCCGGAAAGCCCTGGCCGCCCGGTATCCCCGTTCGGAAGTCATCCTCCAATCCGGAGGACAGCCGGTCTATGAATACATCCTTGTCTTGTTCTAATACCTCAAACCGATATGCTCAGACTGTTTACTGACACCGATACCGACATCACCCCCGCCGTCGCGGCCGAATACGGCTACCGTCTCATCAGCATGCCGTACAGCGTGGATGCCAAGACCGTCTACCCGTACGTGGACTTTGACGAATTCGAAGCCCGCAAGTTCTATGACATGCTCCGCAGCGGCGTCCTGCCTACGACGAGCGCCATCTCCAAGGAGCGGTATATCGCGTATTTCGAACCGGAATTCGCCGCCGGAAACGACATCCTGTATGTCCACTTCTCCCGGGCGATGACCGTCACTTTCAACGCGATGGACGAGGCCGTGGCGGAGCTCAAGGCCAAGTATCCGACGCGTCAGTTCCACGAAATCGACACCAAAGGCATCACCACCATCAGCTACACCATCGTGCGCGAAGTGGGCGACCTTCTCAAGGCCGGCAAGAGCCTGGAGGAAGTGCTGGACTGGGCGAAGACCGAGGTGGACAAGTTCGCGATGTACTTCTTCGCCGACGACCTCAAGTTTTTCCGCCGCAGCGGCCGCGTCAGCGGGCTCGCTGCGACGATGGGCACCCTCATCGGCATCCGTCCGATCATCTACATGAGCCAGGAAGGCAAGATGGTTTCCTGCGGCAAGGAGAAAGGCCGCCTCAAGGCGATGGAACGCCTTGTGCAGCAGGTTGCTGACCTGGGCGATGACTTCAAGTCCCACCGGTTCGTCATCGGCCATACCGATGCGCCCGAACTGGCGGAGGAGGTCGGAAAGATGATCCGCGAACGCTTCGGGGATGACTTCCCCATCGAATACGTCGTCGCCAACCCGACCGCCGGCAGCCACGCCGGCCCGAACGGAGTGGGCGTTTGTTTCCATGCCAAGCATCGGTAATATGATTACGGTCAAGGAAGTAACCACCCGGAAGGAGCAGAAGGCGTTCCTGGATTTCCCGCTGGACCTGTACGCGGGGAATCCCTGCTTCGTTCCGCCGCTGTACTTGGACGAGAAGAAGATCTTCCGGGACGACTATGTCTATCGTGACTGCTGCGACTTCGTCAACTTCCTCGCCTACAAGGACGGCATCGTTGCAGGACGCATCCAGGCCATCATCCAGAAAGCCGCGAACGAAAAGAACGGGGAGAAACGCGTCCGTTTCAACCGGTTCGATGCCATCGAGGATTTCGACGTGTCCAAGGCCCTCTTCGAGGCCGCGGAAAAATGGGCGCTGGAGAAAGGGATGGACACAGTGTGCGGTCCCCTCGGCTTTTCCGACCTGGAGCGGGAAGGACTTCTGGTCGAGGGCTTTGACCAGCAGGCGACCTTCGAGGAGAATTACAATGCCCCCTATTATGGCGAGCATATCGAACGGCTGGGGTACGTAAAGGAAGTGGACTGGGTGGGGTTCCGCCTCTACGGGGCCGACAGTCCGGAAACGATGGAGGAGATGGAAAAGACCTCCGACTTCATCTTCCGCCGCTATAAACTGCATCTGGGGCCTTCCAGCAGCGGATCCGACTTCCTGAAGCGCTATGCCGACGGCATCTTCGAACTCATTGACAAGTCCTATGAGGGCCTGTACGGGACCGTCCCTTTCACGGAGGGGATGCGGAAACTGATGATTGACAACTTCAAGCTGGTCATCGACCCCAAGTACGTGGCCGTGGTTCTGGACGAAAACGGGAAGATGGTATGCTTCGGTCTCACCTTCCCCGCCCTGGCCGGCGCCCTGGCCGGTGGCCGTGGCAAGCTCACGCCCCGCACGGCCATCCGCCTGCTGAAGGCCCTGAAGAAACCGGATGCCCTGGACCTTTGCCTCGTGGGCGTGGAGCCGGAATACCTGAACCGGGGCATTTCCGCCGTCTTCTCCGTCGCCATCATGAAGATGCTCCGGGACAACCCGGACCTCCGTTTCGCCGACACGAACCTGAACCTGGAGGACAATTACGCCATCCTGAACCAATGGAAGCGCTTCCGCAAGGAACAGGTCAAGCGCTACCGGTCGTATGTAAAACATTTGTCATACTGAGCGAAGCGAAAGAATCTATGATCAAGCTGCTTGTCGACTGTTTCGGCGGCGACCATTCGCCTCAGGCACCTGTTGCAGGCGCCCTCGCCGCCCTTGCGAAAAATCCGGACCTGCACCTGATCCTCACCGGGGATGAATCCATCCTCAAGAAGGAGCTGGAAGGCAAGGCCTTCGATCCTTCCCGGCTGGAGATCGTCCACGCGCCCGAAATCATCGGCTGCGACGAAAAGCCCACCGACGTGGTGCGGCTCAAGCGGAACAGCTCCATGATGAAGGCGATCATGATGCTCCGGGACGAGGATGACCTCGCCGGGATGGTATCCACCGGCTCCACGGGTGCCCTGGTAACCGGCGCCCTGGTGCGCCTGGGCCGCATCCGCGGCATCATCCGGCCGGCCTTCTGCCCCATCCTGCCCACGATGGACGGCGGCCTTGTGGGCATCTGCGACAGCGGTGCCAACGTGGAGGTGACGCCCGCCCACCTGCGCCAGTTCGCCATCATGGCCAGCCTGTACATGCAGGAAGTATACGGGGTCCAGAATCCCCGCACCGCACTCCTGAACGTGGGCAAGGAAGCCGAGAAGGGCGATGACCTGCGGAGAGAGACCTATGCCCTCCTGCAGGACACGGACTGCGTGAACTTTGTGGGCAACATGGAAAGCCGCGACCTGCTGTCAGGGTCCTACGATGTCGTCGTAACCGACGGCTTCTCCGGCAACGTCCTCGTCAAGACGACGGAAGGAACGGCCCTGGAACTGCTCAGGAAACTCAAGAGAGATATCCACTCCCGCCCCCTGTACAAGCTGGGCGCCCTCCTGATGAAACGGATGTTCCTGGAGGAGAAGGAGTTCATGAATTACCAGAACTATGGCGGAAGCGTTCTCCTCGGGACCTCCAAGGTGGTGGTCAAGGGACACGGCAGCAGCAAGGCCGTGGCCGTGGAGAAATGCATCGAACAGGCCTGGCGGATGGAGGTGAGCCATCTCTCCGACCGGATTGAAGAGGCCGTCGCCCGCTATGAACACTACGAAGACTGATGGAAACGATGTATGAGAGAGTCCAGGCCATCCTGGCCAGGCAGCTGCGGGTGGACCCCGCGATCGTTACGCTGGAAGCGCAGATAAAAAAAGACCTCGGTGCCGATTCGCTGGACATCCTCCAGCTCCTCATGCGCATCGAGGACCAGTATGGGATCACCATTCCCGACAAGGCCCTGGCGACCTTCCAGACCGTCGGAGACGTGGTCGCATACCTGGAACAGGAAGGGACCCGGCTCTAATACGTAAACGTGTACTCCGTCACTATGCCTGTGAACTCGTCCAGAACCATCCGGACGGGAAGACCCTTTTTGTTATAGTCCATGACGATGCGGGAGTACCCCTTGACCGCCTGCTTCCGGGCGATCAGGGTAACGGTCTTGATACCGCCCTTCTCTTCCACGACCAGGTTCGCATCGTTATCCTTCGCCGCAGCCTCGTAATTGCCGGTGATGCAGTTCAGGAGCGTGTTGCGGAGGTTCCGCATATAGGCGTTCTTGGAAGTGTCCACGGTGATGGCTTTTCCCTTCACGGCATTCTTGAGCTGGTCACCGTCGATGATGAGGTATTCCCCCTGCGGCTCGTCGTACATCATGGTCAGGTGGTCCGGAGCCTTGAAGGTGACGGTTCCCTTGCCGGGAATCACCTTGTTGAGCGCCTTGAGGGTCTTTTTCTGGGTGAACGTACAACTCAGATCCTGGGCTCCGGCGCCGATGCCGACCAGGATAAGGGATAGGAAAATCAGCAGTTTTTTCATTCCATTCATTCAATTAGCCGCCCCTGGGCTGCAAAAAGCATACCTCGGGACAATATGCAGGACCAGATACTCCGACCGGGTGCCGATCCGGATCTTGGGTCCCCAGATGCCGATGCCTGAACTGACATAATACTGCGTCCGGCCCCGTTGATGAGGGCCCCAGGCTTTCTCGAACAGGGCATCTGTCACCCAGGAGACAGGCCAGACCTGTCCGTGATGGGTATGTCCGCTGAACTGGAAGTCAACACCCGCCCGCTCCGCTTCCTCCAGCCGGTAAGGCTGGTGGTCCAGGAGGATGGTGAACCGGTCCGATGTATCCGCCAATTCGGAGAGGGATTTCCGCCGGGGATTGGTGCGGTCATCCCGGCCGATGACCCGGATTCCGGAGAAATCCTTGACCTCGTCCCGGAGAAGGTGGATGCCGGACGCCTCGAAGAACCGTTCGGCCGCAGCCTCGTCGCTGTAGTACTCGTGATTTCCCAGAATCGTCCATACAGGAGTGTCCAAGCGGCGGAATTCCGCCGCGTAATCCCCTTCCAGGACCGGCCGGATGCTCCGGTCGATGATATCCCCGCCGATGAGGACCAGGTCCGGATGCTCGGCGTTGAAGAGGTCCATCCACCGGCCCAACTCCGCCTTCCGGTTGTGGTAGCCTATATGCAGATCACTTGCAAGGACAACCGTAAGGGGTTTGTCCAACGGCTTCTCCGTCTGGATGGTCATCTCCTCGCGATACTTGTGCCTGTAATGGATGCTTCCCGCCATCAGGATGACCGCTGTCAGGCCAAGTACCGACCACAGGCCGGCGGCGCTGTCGCGGAGCAGTGACTTCGGAAGAAGACGGCAGAGCGACGCCACATCGGCCAGGAAGAAAACGAGAAGCAGGTACAGGAAAGCGATGAGCCAGGGATGCCCCGCCTCATAAAGGACGGTGGCCGTCCTGACGGGAACCCGCTCCGTCAGGCCGAAGTCGGCGAAAGCGAGCGCCATCCAAAGCAGGAACAGGCCCGCCGCCGTCAGTTTCAAGGCCCATCCCCCGGGGGTGATGCGCCAGAGATGCCAGACGACATAGGCAAGGGAAGCGAAGAATGCGAAAAGAACTATCAGGAACCGGCTACCCATCATGGGGGCAAAGGTAAGAATAAATCAAGAAAAATGATTAACTTAGTCGCGATAAACAGTCGTGTCATGAAGAAATTCCTGCTTGCTTTCGCCCTCGTGGCCCTGACGGTATCCTGCGCCACGAACAAGGCGCCCAAGATCCTCGTCCTGTACTATTCCCAGACATCCACCACCCGGACGGTAGCGGAGGAAATCGGCAGCCGTCTCGGAGCCGACATCGAGGCCATCGTCCCGGCCGTTCCCTACGACGGTGACTACCAGGCGACCATCAGCCGCGGCATCCAGGAACGGGAGGAAGGAACCGTTCCGGAAATCCGGCCCCTCGCCGCCGACCTTGACGCCTATGACTACATCTTCCTGGGGTATCCCATCTGGTTCGGGACCTACGCCCCTCCGATAGCCGGACTGCTGGAGACCGTGGACCTGGACGGAAAGAAGATCGTCCCCTTCTGCACCTTCGGCAGCGGCGGCCTCGACGCCAGCGTGAGGGATCTCAAGGCCAAACTGCCGAACGCGGAGATCCTTCCGGGCTACGGAGTCCGGGCCGCCCGTATCGACGCGATGCCGGCGGAAATCGACCGCTTCCTGAAAACCGGCGGTTTCCTCGAGGGTGAGGTTCCCGTCGTGGAGGAATTTTCCGAAGTACGTCCGGTCACGGAGGAGGAGTCCGCCCTTTTCGATGCCGCCGTCGGCGATTATCCGATGATCCACGCCAAAGCGGAGGAAGTGTCCTCCCGTCCTGTTCCCGGGGGGACCGAATACATCTTCACCGCCCGGGACCTTCCCCGGGACCCCGCCGCGGAAATGCCGGCCTCTACCATGAAAATCCATGTCCTTGCCGAGGAGGGTAAAGCCCCTGTATTCACGCAGGTGGTAAGATAGGATGAAAAAGATCAAGAATACCCTCTGGATCGCCGGCTGCTTCCTGCTGGTCGGCGTCAATGTGGCCGTTTTCCTGCTGGTCCCGCGCCTGGTGTCCGGGATGGCCATCGTCCTTTCCAATGCAATCACCCTCATCCTGACCTTCCTGGCCTTCAAGCCCATCAACGACTGGCTGCAGGCGGACCTGCTGGAGCGTCAGCAGGAACTGATCGCCAAACTGGAGAAAGACCGCGAACTGGAGCGGAAGGTGGAAAGCCTGGAACAGGAGAACCGGCGTCTGACCGACAAACTGGACACGAAGGACCAGACCGTCTCCCTCCCCGCCCAGATCGACTATACCTTCAAGGTGGAACAGATGGAGTATGCGAAGCAAGGGTATGTGGTCAAGGAGGAAGAAGTCGATGCGCTGGACCGGGAACAGTTCAACATCCCCGACCGGAAGTTCTTCGAGAGCATCCTCGAAGACAGCATGCTCAAGGAAGCCAGCATCCGCAAGATCCTGTATATCCACAAGTTCTACTATAAGGTGTCGCTGGGCATCGACTTCCGGAAGATGATGTACGCCTTCGACGGCGAAAAGGTCATCTTCTACGGCGCCCGCTTCGAGAAACTGCATGACATCTCCAGCGAACTGGAGCCGGAGCACGGGGACATCGACCGCGTGGAAATCCTGAAGATTTCCGGCGACAAGACGGAAATCCGGCAGGACAAGGAATACGACCTCCTGAAGGAGCAGTACCGTCGGGCCCGGGCCGTGGA
This sequence comes from uncultured Bacteroidia bacterium, assembly GCA_902778105.1. Lineage (GTDB taxonomy): Bacteria > Bacteroidota > Bacteroidia > Bacteroidales > UBA932 > Cryptobacteroides. The sequence goes on along the minus strand of CACYWN010000001.1, from coordinate 173,243 downwards.
GGTGAAAACCGGGATGGAGCAAGAGGTTGCCGCCTTGTGCAGCCAATACACCGAAGCCTTGCACGAGAGCATCAAGGGGCGTTTCGCGGAACGCGTGGATTTCGTCGACTCCATCGAGGAGCACCGCGACATGAACTGGTACTCCCTCAAGGCCAGCACGGACCGGACTGTCCAGGAAATCGCAGCCAACATGCTCATGCTCACCACGGTGATGAACAGGACGCAGGCCATCGGCGAACAGGCCGGCGTACGGCTGCTGGACGAAGCCTAGTTTCCCTTATGAATAAGACTCCCTTCAACGGTACTGAAACCTGGTCTCCCGGTCACAACGGCGGAGATGCCCGTGTCATCCTGGCCTACTGCTACCCCGATTGGAACACCGGAGGCTGGCCGCGTCAGGAATCCTTCTTCAACCAGCGGTATTTCTGGGTAAACGGAGAGTTTACCCCGCGTGAAACCATGCGGGGCAAAATGGCCCTTCTGGGTTATCTGTACGGCATCCGGCCGTAAGGGAAACTACAGGGCAGGCAGAATGTGATCCCAGATCAGGTTCAGTTCCTGCTGCATGTTGCGGATGTGGGCGGTCGTCACGACCACGGCATCCTTGTCGGGAATGACGATGATGTACTGGCCGTTGGCACCGTCAGCACGGAAAGCTCCGTGGCGGCACCGCCACATCTGATAGCCGTATCCCTGTATCCAGTCATTGTTTTCCGGCTGATAGGCCGCATAGGCGGGGTGCTCCGGATTGGACTGGATTTCCTGAAGCTGCCGTTCGTTCATCCCGGCATTCACGCAGGTAACCTGCTTGGCGGACATTTCGGCCACCCAGCCGGCAGGGATGACCTGCTTGCCGGCGAATTTGCCGCCGCCCAGGAGGCAAAGCCCCATCCTGGCCAGGTCTTCCGTCTTCAGGTAGAGGCCCCAACCGCCGGTGTTGATACCGGCCGGGCTCTCCAGCCATTTCGGCTTCCCGATGCCAAGCGGCTGCCACAGGCGGGTGTCCAGATAGTCGACGACTTTCTGTCCCGTGACCTTCTGCACAGCGGCGGAGAGGACATAGGTAGCCAGGCTGTTGTAACAGTAACACGTGCCCGGCTCATATTCCAAGGGCCACTCCATGAAGCCCCTGATCCAGTCTCCGTCTCCCCTGCGCGTAGCGCCGGTAGGGTCGGTCCCATGACCGGAATTCATCGTGAGAAGATGCCGGACGGTAACGCGTTTCAGCGTGTCGGAAGCATTCTCCGGAACACTCTCGGGGAACAGGTCCACAATCTTGTCATCCAGCGACAGCAAGCCTTCCGAGATGGCGAAACCCACGGCCGTGGACGTGAATGTCTTGGACACGGAATTGAGGATGTGGGCCGTGTCGGGGACGAAGAACTTTTCCTCCAGGATCTTCCCGTGCTGGAGAACCATGACGCTGTGCAGGTCCTCGGTGCTGTCGGAGACGGCCTGGAGATAGGAGGCGAAGGCTTCGTCCAGGGCGGCAGAGGCCCGGCCCCGCGGAAGCGGGCCGGCAGGATCGGTGCAGGAGAGGACGAACAAGGCGGCGAAAAAGAAGGCAATCCGTTTCATATCAAGGGGTTTGTTACGAGGCAAAAATACGTTTTTTTCGCTTGACTGTCAAAAATTTATCTGATTGGCCATTCCGTTTGGCAAATCCGGGCAGAATCCGTATCTTTCCGAAGGGAAACCAAAACCACATCATAATGAAAAGAATCCTTACCCTTGTTGCAGCGAGCCTCGCGATAGCCGGATCGCTCCATGCCCAGGAACTGGCCAACTTCAACTTCGGAGGCCGCCAGCGTCCCGTCATCTCCCCCGAGATCCAGAACGACAGCGTCACCTTCCGCCTGAAGGCCGACTATGCCACCATCGTCAAGCTCAGCGGCTCCTGGATGCCCAACCCTTACGGCGGCACCATCGACATGCAGCGCGGCGAGAACAATGTCTGGGAAGTGAAGATTCCCCTTCCCGAGCCGGAAATCTACACGTATAACTTCGTGGTGGACGGCGTGGCCGTGAACGACCCGCAGAACGTGTATGTCCAGCGCGACGGCACCCGCTATCTTCCGATGCTCATCGTTCCCGGCAAGCGGACCGAGAACTATGGTGAGGCCACTCAGCACGGAACCGTCAGCCACCCTTGGTATGACAGCAAGATCCTCGGATATGCCCGCCGCCTGACGGTCTACACCCCGTATGGCTACGAGGCCAATCCCAAGAAGAAATATCCGGTTCTGTACCTCCTGCACGGCGCCGGCGGTGACGAGGAAGCCTGGATTTCCATGGGCCGTACCGCCCAGATCCTGGACAACCTCATCGAGAAGGGCCTGGCCGAGCCGATGATCGTCGTCATGCCCAACGGCAATCCCGGTCAGCAGGCAGCCCGCACCCTGGGCATTCCGGAAAAGCAGATTGACTGGCGCTCCGAACAGTTCCGCAATGCCTATGTGAACAGTCTCTGCACCGAAATCGTCCCCTTCATCGAGAAGAACTTCCGGGCCATCCCGAAACCGGCTTCCCGCGCGATCGCCGGTCTGTCGATGGGCGGTGGCCATACCATCTCTGCCTCCGTTCTCTATCCGGAACTTTTCGACTACATCTGCCCGCTCTCCGCAGCCGGTGACGCGACTCCCGAGCAGCTTGCCACGCTCAAGAAAGCCGGTGTGAAACTGTACTTCCTCGCTTGCGGCAACACCGATTTCCTGTTCCAGCGGGCTGAAGACATGCACGCCAAGCTGGACGAGCAGAACTTCAAACACGAGTACTTCGTTTCCGAAGGCGGCCACACCTGGGCCAACTGGAGACTGTATCTGAACACCTTTGCCCCGAAACTGTTCAAGTAGCCCCCTTATGAAACCGCAACGCTTCCTCCTGGTCGCCTTGCTGTCCTTGGCCGCCTGTACTGCCAGGAATCCCGTCCTGACCATCGAAGGAGGACAGGTCCAAGGCGTCCCTTCCGAAAATCCGGAAGTCCTTGTCTTCAAGGGTATTCCGTATGCTGCTCCACCGGTAGGCGAACTCCGGTGGGCCGCACCCCAGCCGGTCCCGGCATGGGAAGGAGTCCGTGTCTGCGACCACTTCAGTGACATCGCCTGGCAGCCGGGCGCTCCTCCCGGCACCTTCTATTACGACGAATTCTATTGGGAAGGGACGCCTGACCAGAACGAGGACTGCCTGTACCTGAACGTGTGGGCCCCTTCCGCGACGGTCGGCAAAACCGATGCGAAACTCCCCGTGGCGATGTGGATCCACGGCGGGGGATATGTAAACGGATATGGCTTCGAGGTCTCGATGGACGGCGACAAATGGGCCGAAAGGGGTGTAATCCTCGTTACCATCAACTACCGGCTCGGGACCTTCGGTTTTCTCTCCCATCCTGAACTGACCGCCGAACAAGGCCAGTCCGGCAACTATGGGACGATGGACCAGATCGCCGCACTCCGTTGGGTCCATGACAACATCGCCGCATTCGGCGGAGATCCGGACCGGATTACCATCTTCGGCCAGAGCGCCGGAGCGATGAGCGTGAAAAACCTGCTCACCTCGCCCCTCTCCCGCGACCTTTTTGCCGGCGCCATCATCCAAAGCGGCGGTGGAGTCGGCCTGCGGCTTCTGTCCCCGACGGAGCTTGTCTCCCAGGATTTCTACGACCTGCAAGGCAAGGAGCTGATGGACTTCGCGGGCTATCCTGATCTCGCCGCGATGAGAAGTGCGCCCGCAGCAGAGATCCTTTCGGCGGCCGACAAGTATGCCGCCGCCGGAAACCGCGGAATCCGGATGGCTCCCCACATCGACGGGAAGGTCCTTACCCAGACCTTCGACGAGGCGTTGTATGGCGGGACGATGGCTCCGGTCCCTGTGATGATCGGTTATACCAAGGACGATATGGGCGGACTTGCAGGCGGCCCCGTGGACCGTTTTTGCGCCATCCGTGACTCCCTGGGATTCCCGGTCTATGAGTACGAGTTCCTCCGCGAACTTCCCTGCGACGACGCGCATCCCGATTCCGACCAAGGGGCTTTCCATTCCGCCGAACTTTGGTATATGTTCGGCACCCTCTCCCACAGCTGGCGCCCCTTCACCGAAGGCGACTACCGGCTCTCGGAAGAGATGCTGGATGCCTGGACCGCATTCTGCCGCGAAGGGAATCCCGGCTGGGAGGCCTACAAGCACGACAAGCCGTACAAGCAGGAATTCGATGTCCACTGAGCCGACAAGACACCCTGAGACCTTCCGACAACAGATTATTTGAAAAGCACCTGAAGGACCTCGGCACGGGCGTCGAATGGAAATGATTATCAAACAATCACTTACACAAATGTGCCTAGGCTATTTTACCTAGGCACATTTCGTTAATTATTTGCATATCAGCCGTTTCCATTCGACGGGATTATCTGACTCTCTGCGTTTAATTGTTTTTCTGTCAGGTTTTTACAGTTGCTTTACCAGCCAGTCCATCGGACTGCCTTCTGAATAGTCATCCAGGAGCGGTACCCAGGAGAAATGGGCCATCATCGGGGCGACACCCCAGCGGACAAGGTCTTCGTCGGAATAGATGAGGACCTTGTCGTCCTTTGCACCCATGCGTTTGCGGGCCTCGGAATAGGCGTAGGTGCTGGCGACCTTGCAGGTACGGTCGGTCTCGGCGTGGACGAAGTACATGGGAAGCTTCGTGAAAGCGGCGGTATCCATCGGTGAAAGGACCATGTCGGTACCATCCCATCTGTAGACGGATGCATCGCTGCGCCAGACCTTTTCCACGTCGTCAGTGAACTGTCCGGGATACTTCTCCTCCACCTGGTGGATGGGAACGATCGGATCCATCGCGCAGCAGGGGATGGCAGCCTTGAAACGGCCCGCGAACTGCATCATGAAGCGCATGGTGCAACCGCCGCCGCTGGAAGCGCCGGCACAGAAAAGACGGTTGCCGTCGACCTTCCCGTCCGCGATGAGCTGGTCGATGAAGGCCATCTGGAGGGCGTTGTTCCGGTCGATGAGTTCAATCTTTTCGGGATGCAGCGAAGCGCTGTAATGATAGTTCGGGTTGGCGATGGCGAAGACCAGCGTGGCACAGGGCACACCCTCTGTCGGCAGGGAAACCAGGCAGCGGTTCGCCGTCGCTACGGTCATCAGGTCTTTGTCGTATTCGCCGCCTCCGATCTGCCAGACCAGCAGGGGTGCGTTCGGAATCACGTTTCCGGAGGCGTCCTTCGGGAGATGCAGCATATACTCCCGCGTAAGACCGCCAAACGTAAAGGAACCCTTCTCACAGTCGTCCAGAATGGCGATATGCTCTTCCGTCACCTTGTCCAGCGTGACGTTCAGCAGGGAGTCCGCGGTGCAATGCAGTTCCCAGGGAATGCGCTTGAACCACCCTTCCGCCTTGCCCGCCTTGTTGAAAGGCGTGGCCTCGATGCGGAGGACGTTCTTTTTCGGCCGCGTAAGGACGAGGCCGTCATCCTCGAACTCGACGGGCGCCTGGCCGGTCGCAGCGTCGATGAACGCGCCGGAGACGTTGTTCACGAGATCGAAATCGGCAGCTGTCAAACCCTTCAGCGAACGGGGGTTGGAGACGGTGATTTCGATGGCGTCCGCGACCATGCCGTAGTCGCCGACGGCGGTGAACAGGTCGACCTTCTCCACCTGGGCGGAAGGTTTGGGGCCGCACGCTACGGCGAGCAGGGCGGCCCCGAGCATCATGTACTTGCGCATATGCTTAGATGGTCACTTCGGCCTGCTGACGGATATCGTCGGAGGCGGCGCCGAGCAGGAGGACGAGCTTGCCGTGCTCCAGGTCCCAGGCGTTCTTGTCGACATTCCAGTAGCGGAGGTCCTTCACAGGAATCTCCAGGGTGACGGTCTTGGTCTCACCGGCAGCGAGGGGCACGCGGTCGAAGGCCTTGAGTTCCTTCACCGGCCACTCGACGGTGGCCTCCGGTCGGGCGACATAGAGTTGGACAACTTCGTCGGCAGCCATTCCGCCCTTGTTCGCAAGGGTGAAGGTTACCTTGACGACATCCTTCTTCACGGAAGCCTGCATAGCGCCGTATTCGAAGTCGACATAGGAGAGACCGTGGCCGAAGGCGAACATCGGCTTCACGTTCTTGGTGTCATACCAGCGGTAGCCCACCAGGGAGCCTTCGGTGTATTTGGATACGGGCTTCGGCAGGGAATCAAGGAAGGCCTGGCGCTCGGCCGGAGTCATGTTCAGGACATCCTGGCGGTACATCAGGGTGAACAGGTCGCCGCCGGCGTTCGGGTCCGGGAAATTGCCCATCGCGTAGGCCGGCGAGTCTTCCAGCTGCATCGGGAAAGTGAACGGAAGCTTGCCGGAAGGAGCGATGTCGCCAAAGAGGACTTCGGCAAGGGCCGTACCGCCTTCGGTGCCGTTCCACCAGCCCTGGACAATGGCCGGGGAGACGGGCTCCAGCTGGCGCAGGTCGGTGGGACCACCGGAGATGAGGACAGTCACGAGGTTCGGATTGGCCTCGTGCAGGGCGGCGACGACCTCGTTCTGACCGGTCGGGAGGTTGATGTCCTTGCGGTCGGAACCTTCGGTCTCGATGCTCTTGTTGGTACCGCCGAAGAAAATCACCAGGTCGGCGTCCTTGGCGAGGGCGACAGCCTCTGCGCAGAGGGCGGGATCGGCCGGCTCGTCGATGGCGGCGGCTTCCAGCGGGTTCGGTACGGCAGGCGCAGGTCCCCAGCGGCGGCCCGGGAAGTTCTTGTAACCGGGGGCATAGGTGACTTCGACATTTTCACCGGCGCGCTTGCAGATGCCTTCGAGCGGGGTAACCTCATAGAGAGCCTTCACGCCGGCACCCATTCCGCCGCTCTGGGTCTTCAGGACGGCGTTCTGGCCGATGACGGCGATCTTCTTCACGTCCTTCGCAATCGGGAGGACACCCTCGTTCTTGAGGAGAACGATGGATTTCTCAGCCACCTGGAGGGCGATTTTCTGGCTCTCCGGCTGGGAGGTCATCACCGTGTTGGCGACATCGTCCGGAACGGCCTTGATGGCGTAGCGAACGCGAAGGATCTGCTTGACTTTTTCATTGACCAGGTCCTCGGTGAGGGCGCCTGTGGCGATGGAGTCGATGACCGGCTGACCCAGGTAATTGGAACCTGTCATCTGGACGTTCAGACCGTGGAGCATGGCGCCGATGGTGCTGTGCGTGCCGCCCCAGTCGGAGACCGTGAAGCCCTTGAAGCCCCACTCGCCGCGGAGGATTTCGTTCAGCAGGTGTTCGTTCTCGGAGCAGTAGTCGCCGTTTACCTTGTTGTAGGCCGGCATCACGCTCATGGCACCGCCTTCAATGATGGCGCGTTCGAAGGGCTTGAGGTAGATCTCCCGGAGCGTGCGCTCATCGACCTGCGCATCCACGCTGCCGCGGTTGGTTTCCTGGTTGTTCACGGCGAAGTGCTTGATACACACGGCCGTTCCTTCATCCTGGACACCTTCCGTATAGCCCAGGGCCAGGGCAGCGGACAGGATCGGGTCCTCACTCAGGTACTCATAGGTACGGCCGCCCACAGGCAGGCGTTGGATGTTCACAGCAGGACCCAGGATCACGTCCTTGCCCCGGAGGCGGGCTTCCTTGCCCATTCCGGTGCCATAGAGGTATGCCATTTCCTTGGACCAGGTGGCCGCCAGGGCCGATCCGGTCGGGAAGTAGGTGGCGGAGTCCAGCGTCCAGCCGGCGGACTGGAACCCGTTCGGCACGCCTTCCTCGCGGATGCCGAAGGGACCGTCGGCATAGTTCATGTCGGCGATGCCCAGGCGCTCTACGCCGGCGGAGGACATGTTGGTCTTGGAATGGAGCATCTCCACCTTCTCTTCCAAGGTCATCTGGGCGATCATGGCGTCGATTTCCTTGTCATGGGCGGTAAGCCGGTCCTGCGGGGACTGGGTCGAGTTGCAGGCGACGGCAAGCAGGGCGCCGGCTGCGAGGACAAACAGTTTCTTCATGGTTTATTTGAACAGAAGCGGTACGAATTCGGAAAGGTAGATCCTCCAGTTGCGCCAGATGTGACCGCCGTCGGTTTCCATGTACTTGTACGGGTAACCCGCCGCATCAAGCTTGGCGCGGAACTCGTTGTTGGACTGGATGAGGAAATCGGTCCGGCCGATGCCGATCCACAGGAGGGCCGGCTTCTTGGCGAAGTAGGCCGCGAGCTTCCGGTCGAAATCCTGGTACATCGGGCTGATGGAAGGATCGGTCACGCCGATGGCGGCGGAGAACATGCCGGAATAGTTGAACAGGTCCGGATAGTTCAGGCTGATGTTCAGCGTGTGGAAACCGCCCATCGAGAGGCCGCAGATGGCCCGGAACTGCTTCTTCGCAAGGGTCCGGTAGCGGCTGTCGATGAACTTGACAATCTCCGGGAACGCCGTCTCGAAGGTGCCCTCCATCGTCTGCGGGAGAGACATCGTCGGACGGGTGTAACCGGTGGAATTCTCCAGCGGGGCAGCCTCCTGGGAAATATTGCCGTTCGTAAAGACGACAATCATCGGCTTGGCTTCACCGCGGGCGATGAGGTTGTCGAGAATCTGCGTGGCACGGCCCTGGGTGACCCAGGCATCCTCGTCACCGCCGATGCCATGGAGAACGTACAGGACGGGGTACTTGGCCTTGGACGTCTCGTATCCGGCCGGGGTGTAGACCGTCAGGCGGCGGTCGAAGCCCTGTTTGTCGGAATGATACCAGACCTTGGACACGGTGCCGTGCGGGACGGCATGGATGGCATACAGGTCGGAACGGGCACCGGCTTCGGGGACGAGCAGGACGCTCGTGAGGGAAGCCACGTCGCGGTTTACCCACATGTTGTTCGGGTCGATGACCGTATTGCCGTCAACCCGGAAGGTGTAGTTGTACAGCTCAGGGGCCACCTTGAACGGGGTGGTGTATTCCCAGACGCCGTTCTGTCCTTCCTTGAGAACCCCCACTCCGGGAGCGTCAAAGGCCATCTTCTGACCATTGAATTCCACCTCCACCTTCTCGGTGGGGAGGAAGTCACCGGTAACCTCCACTTTCACGGCCTTGGGAGCCTGATAGCGGAAAGTGACAGTGCCGTCGGGGTTGATCACGGGAGACTCGACCTGCGGACCTCCATACAAGGCCTGCTGCGCAAAGGCAGACAGGCCGCCGATGACCAGACCCGCAACCAGGGTAATCAATTTTTTCATATCAGATGGTTTATTTGGACAAATATACGATTATTTAAACGATTCTCCCGCTTTGGAGAGCGCTTTGGGCAGGCACTCCTGCCAAAAGTTCCAGTAATGGATGCCGTCCCGGGCGATGTATTCGACCGTCAGGCCCTGTTCCGACATATAGTCGGCACATTTCCTGGTCTCCTCGTTATTCACCGTCGTGTCCTGGTTGCCCACTTCGATCGTGAAAGCGGGGAAAACGCCCTTGTTCTGCTGCGCATCCACCAGCATCTTGAACATATCGTAGGACGCGGCCGGACTCATTGAATAGGCGTAGGTGAACTTTTCGGGGTACTTCAACCCATAATAGAGGGTTCCGAAACCACCCATCGACAGGCCGGCGACAGCGCGTTTGCCATTAAACTTGTATTTGGTTTCCACAGCCGGCATCAGTTCCCCGTGCATATATGCCTCGAAATCGCCCATATAGAAAGACATCTGGGCGTCCGGCATCACGATGATCATCGGAACGCCGTTGGCTTTCACATACTTCGCTGCGATGTTCATCGCATCGCCCTGGTCCAGCCAGGCATTCTGGTCATCACCGGCGCCGTGAAGCAGATACAGGATGGGATAAGCCGTATTTTCATCAAACTTGGGCGGAAGCCAGACATTGTATCTCATGGTCTGCTTCATCGCCGCGCTTTTGATCTCCAGGGCCCGTACGGCCTGTCCGTTGGGATACAGGAGGTCCAACAGGTCCACCTGTTCCGCCTCCTGTTCAGGATCCGTCTTGCCGCAGGCACCGGGGACGAGCATCCCCAGTGCCGCAGCAAAAAGCAACAGAACGCGTCTCATCACTCCGCCATTTCACCCACGAACTCGTATCCTGTAGAGCCCGCAAACTTGTAGATTCCTTCCGCCAGTTTGGTGACAGTCAAAGTCTCAGCGGGATTGATGAGGACGACGGCGCCGTCGGCGCCCGTGTAACGGGAACCACCGACACCCATACCCCACATGCTCAGGTCATAGCCATTACCGAAGGTGAAAGGCTCATGGGCATATTCGGTGCAGGTGTATTCACCGGACAGATCCGTCTCGCCTTCGGCGAGCACCAGGTCGAAATAAGCCACCTCTTCACCGGCGGCATTGGCGAAAACCAGGTTGTGAGTCTTCACGCCGGCAACGGGAGAGAATGAACTGTCGACGGCGTCGGACAGGCTTTCCGTGATGGTGTAATCAGCCGTGACGGTACCACCGCCATCACCGGAACCGACGATGAAATCGAACCCGTTTCCGGCGAACTCGTAGATACCCTCACCCAACTTCGACACGGTGAGTTTCTCGCCTACGCCAAGAAGGACGACGACACCGTCGGCACCCACATAACGGGAACCGCCGACACCCATACCCCACATGCTGAGGTCGTAGCCGTTTCCGAAGGTATAAGGCTCGTGGGCATACTCGGTGCAGGTGTACTCACCGGACAGATCCGTCTCGCCTTCGGCCAGGACCAGGTCGAAGTAGGCGACCTCCTCGCCGGCAGCGTTAAAGAACACCAGGTTGTGGGTCTTCACGCCGGCAACGGGAGAGAATGAACTGTCGACGGCGTCGGACAAGTTTTCGGTATACGTATAATCGTACGAAGGACCCGATCCGGGAGCCAGGGCATCCACGGTTCCTTCGAACACGGCCCAGTCGGGATAGGTGTTCTCGCTGCCCCAGGTGATGACATACTTGGAGCCCTTCTTCTCCACGGTGATGGTTCCGGAAGTGATCTTCCGGGCGGAAGACTGGCCGCCGGAAACCGTCCACCAGCAGGTGCCCCAGTTTTCGAACACCCAGCCGATGCCCCAAAGGTCGCCGGGATCCCAGCCGATGCCGAATTCACCCTCGTTGATGACACCACCGGCTGCAGAGGCCGTATAAGTACCCTCATGGAGGTAACCGTCAGCGCTGTACAGGTCGACTGCCAGGTAGTTGCCGTCGCCGGTCACCGAACCATTGACGCTCTCCAAACCGGAAGTGCCCAGGCTCAGGGTAACGGAATTGGTCCCGCTTTCGACATTGCTCTGGGCGGTAAGCACCTTCGTGAGGGCCACCGGTTCCGGATCCGGCTCATAGACCAGCTCACCCTGCCACATCGTGCGGTAGGCATTGCCTTCCGTATCGAAAAGGACGAAGACGAAACGGTAGATGTCGCCGTCTTTCTTCACGGTAATCTGGCCGTCTTTCACGGTCTTGCCGTTGATCGTGGTCTTCCCGTCCACCAGGAAGCAGAGATTCTTTTCACCAGGGCCATAGACGCCGGGTTCCAGATAGTACTGGGCGCGGGCACCGACCAGATAGGTATCCACGGCCGAATTGCCTTCACCCGTGAACTTGACGTGGAAGATGCGGTTCGCATCCGTCTTCTCGAAGGAAGAGGCCGCCAGCGTAGTGAGCACCGGCTCCTGCGCCGCCGGATAGATACCCTTGAGCGGAGCAAGTTCGGTCTTGGTGCAGGAGACGAGGGCCAGAGCGGCCGCCATCAAGCTGTATATGAATGCTTTTTTCATTGCTTTATTCCTTTATAAGAATCAATAACCGGGATTCTGGATCACGTTCTCGTTGAGCATCGTTTCCGTGAACGGATAAGGCAGGTGTTCGTGCTTTCCCTTCTTGAAACCATAGACGGAACGCCCGCTGGAAACATAGGTGACGGTACCGTTGGGGTCCATCTTGGGATAGTCCTTGCCCATGTCTTTCAGGCGGTCATAGGCATCCCCCCAGCGGAGCAGGTCCTGGAAACGCTGTCCCTCTCCGCAGAGTTCCAGCCGCTTCTCGGTCTTGATCGTCTCCATGTCCACGGAGTTCAGGGCGGAAAGCTGCGCCCGGGCGCGGACCCGGTTCACATACTGCAGCGCGACATCGGTCTTGCCGGCCTGGAAATTGGCTTCGGCACCCAGGAGGAGAACTTCGGCGAAACGCATCCACAGCGGGTTCTTGAAATTGACCATGCAGTTGAAGGTCACCTCGTCGGTCATGAAACGGCCCTTCCACTTGAACAGGCCGGTGCTCAGGGTCGTCTGGTTGAAGGAAACGCCCATCGCGCGCATTTCATCGTAGGTCTTGAGGGTTTCTTTCCGACGATAGCTGTCGGCGCCCTCATACTTGACGAAAGTCTGATACAGGTCCATGGTCGGAACCATGAAGCCCCAGCCACCGGTTGCGCAGACATCGGCGGGGATGGTCATCTCGCCGCCGGAGCTTCTCGGGTTCACCATTGCGCCATAGAAATCGAAGTTGTCGAACTGGTTGTCCAGGTCGTTCACGCGGATGCTCTCGAAGAGGTTCTCGCAGTTCATCTTGTTGGCGATGTGGTTGATGCTGCCATAGGTGTCGGCAGTGAACAGGTCATACAGGTTGGAGTTCACCACGGCATTGAGCTGGTCGGCCGCCTTCTGGTAGTAAGCCTTGTCGTTCAACTCGGTCGCCATCCACAGGTATGCCTTGCCCAGGAGGGCCTGGCCATACTGCTTGGTCACACGCCAGGTCGTATTGTCATTCAGGGAAGACTTCTGGGCCAGGGCACCGGAATTCACGGCGTAGGTCAGGTCATCTTCGATGAGTTTCCAAAGGTCCTCGGTAGAGCCGTTGCCCTGCTTGTACTCGGACGGAGCCAGTTCGTGGTCCACGATGGGCGGATTGCCCCACAGGGTGGTGAGTTCGAAATAGGCCCAGCCCCGGAAGAGATGTGCTTCAGCCACAGCCCGGGCAGCAGCCGCACTCTGTTCGGGGTCGATATGGCCGATAATCACGTTGGCATGATAGATAAGCCCGTAGTATCCGGTGAAGGAACTCTCGATCTGACCGGTTTCAGAATTGAAACCGAATTCGCCCAGGGCGTCCATGTCCACGTTGTCGCCGTGGGCGGCACCGCCGGCATAGTAATCGTCGGAGATGATGTTCTTTACCAGCATCACGTTATAGTACCAGCCACGGACGTCGCTGTACATCGTTATGCCGGCAGACTCGATCTCCTCGTCGGTCTTGTAGTAGGTGTTGTAGTCGATAACGCCTTTGCGGGGAACGTCCAGCATCTTGTCGCAGGAGGTGAAAGCCATCGCCGCAAGGACCGTCAGGATGATATATCTTGTTTTCATAAGGCAGTCGGATTAGAAAGTGATGTTGACACCGAAGACAACCTTCTTGGAGGTAGGATAGTTACCCTTGTCCACGCCCATCGAGGAGCCCACGCCCACGATTTCGGGGTCGAAGCCCGGGTACTTGGTGAAGGTGAACCAGTCGTCCAGGGAAGCATAGAGGCGGAGCTGGTCAATGAAGATCCTTCTCAGCAGCGGCTGCGGGAAGTTGTAACCCAACTGGATCTGCTTGATCTTGAGATAACCCGCATCCATCACTACGCCGCTGGAAGTCAGGAACTTGGCATAGTTGGCGGCATTGGCGGCCGGCATCGTGCCGTTCGTGTGCTCCGGAGTCCAACGATCCTTGGTCAGGTAGGTCAGACGGTTGGAAGTGTAGTCGATATTGTTGAGGGCGTTGAGGATCCGGTTCCCGCCTGCACCGGCCATGAACATTGTGAAGTCGATGCCCTTCCAGCCGGCATTCAGGGTAAGGCCATAGTTATAGGTCGGGATGCCGGATCCCAGGTGACGCTTGTCGGAGTCGGCCGGGTCGGTGGTCGGTTCACCCAGGGTTCCGTCCTCGTTGTAGTGGTTGAAAAGGGCTTCACCGGATGATTCCTGGATTCCGGCGAACTCATAGCCATACAGATGCCAGGCGGGATAGCCTTTCTCGAAGCGGGTGACAGTGCCGTAATTACGGACACCGACGCCACCCAGGCCGTCCTTCAGGGTCGGGTGCAGATAAGTCACCCGGTTCTTCAGGGTGGAGAAGTTGCCGCTGATTCCGTAGAAGAAGTCGCCGATCTGGTCCCTCCAGCGGATTTCCAGTTCGACACCCTGATTGTCCACGTTACCGGCATTCATCGGGGAAGCGCCCACACCCACGATCGTGGAAGTCGTGATGCCGGTGACGATCAGGTCCTTGGTCCGCTTGTCGAACCAGTCGAAGTTCACGGTGAGGCGGTCGCGCAGGAAGCGCATGTCCAGACCCGCGTTGATCTGCTCGGAGGTTTCCCATTTCAATTCCTGGTTACCCGCCATGCTCGGGGCGTATCCGATGATGTACTGGAAGGAGCCGTCTGCATTCTGCAAGCCGGTAGGATACTGGCCGGTGCTGGTGATGTCATTGGCGTAGGAATAGCCGCCCAGACCGGCGATGGAACCGTTCTGACCCCAGCTCAAGCGCAGCTTGGCAAAAGGAATCACGGAACGGAGAGAGGCGAAGAAAGGCTCCTCGGAAAGGGTCCAACCAACGGAAACGGACGGGAAGTAACCCCAACGCATCGGCTTCGGGAGGATGGAGAGGTCTGCCGCATCGGCACGGAAGGTGGCCTGGACATTATACTTGTTCATATAGCTCCAGCCAATACGGCCGAAGTAGGAGTACTTATAGCTGTAGTTCTCGACACCGCCGCCGGCCGTCTTGGTGGCCGTAGGCGTTGCCTGGCTGATGTAGTAGAACAGCGGATCATCCCGCTTGATACCGAAGTCGATGACGCCGCCGGAGTCGGAACCGCTGATTCCGGAATTGGCGCTGTAGCTGCGGCTCTCGGAGAAAGAGACGCCGGCCATCGCCATGAGATTGTGGCGGCCGAACTGATGCATCCAGTTCGCGAAGTTTTCCCATTGGTAATAGATGGAATCGCTCGCACTGGCACTCACGCTCATATAGTACTGCTTGGCATAGCCCTCATTATAGTAATAGTCATGGCTGTAGCCGTAGCTGTCACCGGCCGAAAGGCGGTATCCCAGACGGGAAGTGATGGTGATATCCCGGAAGGGACGGAAGTTGACAGCTGTGG
The DNA here is from genome assembly GCA_902778105.1 of uncultured Bacteroidia bacterium. Taxonomy (GTDB): domain Bacteria; phylum Bacteroidota; class Bacteroidia; order Bacteroidales; family UBA932; genus Cryptobacteroides. Next base: position 158,151 of record CACYWN010000001.1, on the reverse strand, counting down.
AACCGTTGACGTTGAATCCCTTGGAGATGTTGTAGGAACGGTCACGCTGCACCAGCGGATGCACGTTTTCAGAGATGTTGAACTGGGAAATGCCGTAGTAATTCCCGTTCTCGTCGGTCAGGAGCACCTTGCCGTCGGCCAGGTAATCCTGCATGAAGACAGGCAGGTTGTCCGGGGTGTAATAAGCCGGGGTCATCGGATCCAGCTGCAGGGCGGCCAGGACGGCGGAACCGTAATCGGAGCCTTCGGAGACACTGCGGGCCTTGTAGTATTCCACCTGGTTGTTGGTCTGGACTTCCAGCCAGGGCTTGAACTTCCAGGATCCGTTCACCATGCCGGTTACGCGGTTGTACACATCGGCGTCTCCCTTGAACATACCGTTGTTGGAGAGATAGGAACCGGAGATATACAGGTTGCCGCGCTCATTGCCGGCGCTGAAAGTCAGGTTGTGGTGATGCATCAGGGAATTCTCGTAGGACTCGGCCAGCCAGTCGGTATTGGTCTTCTGGTCCCACTTGCTGTAGATATCCTTGAGGGTAATGTTCCCCTTCTCCGTGTAGAACTGGATGAATTCCTCTGAATTCATCACCTGGGGAACCTTGCCGAGACTCTGGGAAGAGAGCTGATAGGAATAGCTGATCTTGCCGTCGCCCTTGCCTCGGCGGGTGGTGATCATCACCACGCCGTTACCGGCCTGGGCACCGTAGATGGCAGCGGAGGCGCCGTCCTTCAGGACTTCCATCGACTCGATGTCGTTCGGGTCGATACCGGCGATGGAATTGGTTATCCGGCCGTCCACGACATACAACGGGTTGGCGTCGTTGTTGGATGAAATACCACGGATGCGGATGGCAGGGGTCGCCCCCGGACGCGCAGAACTCGCAAAGGCCTGCACACCGGCGGTCTTACCCTGAAGAGCCTGCTCCGGGGAAGCGATGGTACGGTTCTGGATGTCTTCCTCCTTCACTTGGGAAATAGCGCCGGTAACATCCGATTTTTTCTGCACGCCGTAACCGACGACGACCGTTTCCTCGATCATCTGGGAGTCAGGCATCATTTTGATTTCCAAGGTTGTATCACCTTCGATCACCCTTTCCTGCGGCAGATAGCCGATGGTGGAGAAAACGACGGTGGCACCCTTGGGAACCACGAGGCGGAACTGACCGTCCAGATCGGTGATGGTGCCGTTGGTGGTACCTTGCTGCACCACGCCCGCGGCGATCATCGGCTCGTTCTGCTCGTCGACGACCCTACCGGTGACGACTGCGTTCTGCGCGAACGCCGCCACGGCGGTAGTGAGGGACAAGGCAAGGACAGCCAGAGATTTCATTGCTGAATGTCTCATTGTTGTTGTTGGTTAGAAGTTATTGGATAGTTGGTTCGATATCGATCGAGAGCGTCTTCGGATAAGGTTCCCAAGCGGGGAAACCGTCAGACTCCGGCTTGCCGGTCTTGGCAAAACCGGTCCACAGGCGACTCACGCGGTGACCCAGTTCCACAGCGTCCTCTCCCCCGCCCGTGAACGTACGGTGCAGGAGGACATTGTCAAAGACAAAGGGGATTTCGATGCAATGGGGACTGCCCATGGAGCCGTCCAGCACCGGAGTCTTCCAATTAAAAAGGTACATATATACGGGCGCGCACCCGGCAGCGGTCCGGTCCTCGGCCTGCCGGATGGCCAACGGACGGAAGATGGGATCCTCACGGTCGGGGGTGAACTCGTTGTACACCGTGCCGATGATGACCGGGATGTCCTTCGAGAAGGCCAGGGCTTCCGAAGAGGCGGGCTGGTAAGGAATCACCTCACCGTCCACGACGGGAAGCTGCCCATAGATAATCATATCCAGGATATTGGTCGGGAGTGTACCGTCCTGACGGGCCTCCTCGGTTACCTGCTTCACGGCTTGCCTGTAGGCCGCAAGCAATTTCTCATAAGGGACCGAGGCTATCTCGTCCACCTTCGAAGGGGCGATGCCCAGGTTGGAGACCGTGGCGGCACCGATCCGGCGGGAATACTGGGGCGTCATCAGGTTGAAAATCGAGCCGCTCTGCACAATGGCCTTGTGGAAAAGGCCCTTCGCCGAGGGCATCGCCATCACGGTGCTTACCTTGCCTCCGCCTCCGCTCTGTCCGAAAATGGTCACATTGGAGGGGTCTCCGCCGAAATTGGCGATATTGTCACGGACCCACTCCAGGGCTTTCACGATGTCCAGCATGCCCACGTTGCCACTGCTGGCGTATTTCGCGCCATACGCGCTCAAATCCAGATACCCCAGGGCATTGAGCCGGTGATTCAGCGAAACAACGACGACCCCGTGGTCACGAGCCAAGTTGGTCCCGTCATAACAGATCAGTTCCTGGGAAGAGCCTTCGCTGAAACCGCCACCGTGCAGCCAGACCATCACCGGGAGCTTGCTCCCCGCCTTGATGCTGGCTGTCCACACATTCACCCGGAGACAGTCTTCACCCGGAAAACCGTCGTCCCAATGCATGGTGAAAGCCTGGTTGTCATCCCGCCAACCCATCCGTTCGCCATGGGGAGACACCGGGCCGAATGCACGGCTGGGACGGACTTCCTTCCAGGGGTCCGGATCCACGGGAGGCATGAAGCGGTCGGCTTTACCATAAGGGATGCCTTTGTAGATGTACACACCGTCGTCGATATATCCGGCAACAGGGCCGGACTGGGTGGTAACGACGGAACTGGTGGAGGATGTCTCCAAGGCAGACAAGCACTGCGATGCTCCGCGGCGGGCCGGCTGTCCGCAGGCGGCCAGGAGGAGCGTGATGCCCAAAAGGGCGGCTATGGGTTTCAATGTCATTCGACGATATGGTTTGTCGGATGCAAAATTGAGAAGAAAACACGGCAAACCTTTTTACCCTGTTTCAAATCCTTTTCCTTGCGTTTTATAAAGATTTTTAATTGTTCAAAAGTCTTTCGATTTGTTCAAATACACGCGTTTTTACAAAAAGTAAGGTATATTTGTATCATGAGAGCACCACTGACCGGCCTGGTCCTGGGACTCCTGGTCCTGGGCGCCTGCCAATCCCATCAACCACCCCTACCCACACCCGCAGAGGGGAGCGTCGTCATCTCCGACCGCCTGTCCAACCAACGGGTGAACTGCTTTGCAGAAGACCGGTACGGACATATCTGGATGGGCACTTTCCGGGGGCTGAACAAGTATACACCCGGAGAATTCCAGCATTTTTTCTGCATGGACGACCAATCAGGCCTTCCGGACAACCAGATCAACGCCCTGCACAGCGCGCAGGATGGAACGTTGTGGGTCGCAACGGTCAATGGCGTGGCCAGGCATACGCAACAGGATGGATTCCATCGGGTCGGCCTCCTGAGCGACAACCGCAACATTTCCCAGATCCTGGAGACACACGACGGGAAACTCCTGTTTTCCAACGGAATGGAACTGTTCCTTTATGACGCCGCGCAGGAAGCCCTGCGCCCCGTCCTCCGGGAGTTCAACGCTTTCGGTACTCCATCCGCCCTCGTCACTGCCGACGACCGCCTGTGGGTGATTACCGGTGGCGGTTTCCTGCTCAACTGCTATTCCACGCAGGATTTCTCCCTCCAGCAGACCTATTCCCTTCCCCATCAAGTCTATCACCTCTGCGATGCCGGACAAGGTGAGCTTTGGCTTTCGGGCATGGGGCAGCTGAGCATCCTGGATATCCGCAGCGGTAACTGGAAGCCCCTTCCCGACGCCGTCGCTGCGGAGAAGCATCTCATGAGCGGAGACATCGACATCATCTTCGCCATTGACGGCAACTCCCTGCTGATGAATGCTATTGGCAAAGGCTTCTTCCTGTACAACCGGACCCATGAAACCGTCCTGTTCCAGGACCATGGTGATTTTCCCCTCACGGTTCCGGATACCGAAGTAAGGACTATCTTCCGCGACAGTCATGGGAATCTCTGGTTCGGGACCACCGACCAAGGCTACCATGTCTCTTATCAGGGACACAGCCAGTTCGGTACCAACAAGTATTTGACCGAGGCGCTCAGGAACAAGAACGTCATCTCCCTCTGTCCGGACAAGGCCGGCGCTCTCTGGATCACCACCCTGCAGGACGGCCTGTTCCGTTATGACCTGTCTACCAAGCAATTGAAAGAGGTTTCCATCGACCATCTCATTCCGGACAGCGGCGTGGGCTATATCCGCAGTTCCGGCGTCTATTGCGACCGGGACGGAGACCTCTGGGTATCTTTCTCGAGCAAGATGCGGGTCATCCGCTGTCTTTGGGACGGCAACCGCCTCATTTCCAAAGATGTGGTCTATGTCCTCTCTCCCCTCTCCGTCCTGGAGGATGACCGGGGAATCCTGTGGATCGGCGGATTAAGCGAAAGCCTCACCCGCTATGACAAGAAAGACCGGAGCCGGGAGGAAGTCAGGCTTGTCGGCGAAGGAGAATGGACTTTCGTGCCCAGCATGATCCTGAACGAGCCCGGCCAGCTTCTTGCAGGGCGCTTCAACATGTCTCCCGTCTATGTGAACACCTATTCCATGGAGGTTAAGCCTCACACGATGACGGAAGAGGAACAGGCTGCCTGCGTGCGCCGTTCGGTCATCATCCCCAACTGCCTCCACAAGGACAGCAGCGGCAATATCTGGATCGGAACCATTGCCAACGGTCTCCTGCTGGACGACAGGACGCTGGGAAAAACCCACCCCATGGAAGGTCTTCCCTGCCTGGACATCTGTTCCATCGAGGAGGACCGTCAGGGGAATATTTGGGTCAGTACGATGAACGGCCTGGCGAAATACGACCGAACGGTCGGTACTTTCGTTCATTTCTTCGAGGCCGACGGCATCGGCGGGGACCAGTTCAACGACCGCGCGTCCTGCATCCTGCCGGACGGTACGCTGGTGTTCGGCGGCACGCACGGAATCACCTGGTTCAATCCGCTGGACGCTCCCGGCAAACGGACCGTTCCGCTTGTTTTCGAGCATCTCACCATCCACAACCAGCTGGTAAAGCCTTCCCCGGACGGTCCCATGGACAAGGAACTGTGCGAAAAACCGCAAGTCACCATCCGGAACAGCCAGAACGCCTTCAACATCTCTTTCTCCGCCCTGGATTACAGTGAATTCGAGCAAATCCGGTATGCCTACAAACTGGAAGGTTTCGACAAAGACTGGGTGAAGATCAACACGCGGCACGACGCCTATTTCGCCAACCTCCCTGCCGGACGCTATAAACTGCACGTGCGCATCGCGAACGGAAGCCATACCCTGACCGAGACCGAGGAGATCCTGGACATCCACGTCCTGCCGCCTTGGTACTGCACCTGGTGGGCCACGCTGCTGTGGATCCTCCTGGCCGTTTTCTTCATCGGCATCCTCTACACATTCTACCGGCACATCCATCGCGTCCGGAAAGAGGCGGCCCGTCGGATCCGGGAAGTCCGCCGCGAACGGGAAAAAGCGGAAGAGGCCGAAAGGGCGGAAAAGGCCCTGAACAAGATCCAGATGGACTACTTCTCCAACGTCGCCCACGAGTTCCGCACCCCGCTCACCATGATTGCTGGTCCCGCCCAGCAGCTTTCCGACTCGGACGGCATCCAGGGACAGGACCGGAAGCTGGTGGACATCATCCGCCGCAACACCACCTGGATGCTGTCGCTGGTGAACCAGCTATTGGATTTCAACCGCATCGGGAACAGCAAACTCCAGATGAAGGTGGCCAAGATGGATATCGTGGAGCCCTTGCGGGACACCGCCAGTCTCTTCCGTTTCAACTCCCAATCCAAGGGAATCGAACTCAACACTTATGGACTGGAAGATTCCTTCACCATGTGGGTCGACGCCGACAAGGTACAGAAGGTAGTGATGAACCTGCTCTCCAACGCGCTCAAGTTCACTCCCGCCGGAGGAAAGGTCTCCCTCGCCTTCGATGTGATTTCCCGTGCCGACGCCGCCGCCCGCTTCCCCCTTACGGAAGCCGATACAGACGGCCAGTACGCCTGCATCAGCGTTTCCGATTCGGGCCCCGGCATCTCCGAAGACCAGTTGGAGAAGGTTTTCGAGCGCTTTTACCAGGCAACTCCCGGGAAGAAGGTCGCCGGTTCCGGAATCGGCCTCTATTATGCCCGCGCACTTTGTATGCTTCACCATGGTTATATCCGCGCCTGGAACCGGGAGGAAGGGGGTGCTCTCTTCAGCCTGGTCCTCCCCGTGAGTGCCAGTTCGTACACGGAAGAAGAGCGCACGGAAGACACGCCTCAACTTTCCTCGCACGCCCTGGCCGAATCCATCACCGAGGACGTTCCGGAGCAGGAGAACAAGAAACGGCATATCGCCATCGTGGATGACGACATCGACATCGCCAACTACCTGAAAGTGATGCTCAAGACGCAGTATCGGGTCTCCCTGTTCTTCGATGCCGCCAGTGCGCTCAAAGGAATGGAGGAAGATACACCGGACCTCATCATCAGCGATGTGGTCATGCCGGGCATGGACGGGTATGAGCTCTGCGCCCGCATCAAGGGCGATCTTCAGCTCAGTCACATCCCCGTAGTGCTGGTTACGGCCAAGGTCGCCGTGGAAAACCAGGTCCAGGGCCTTCAGGAAGGAGCGGATGCTTACGTCACGAAGCCCTTCCAGCCCGCCTATCTGCTTGCCCTGGTCAAGTCCTTGCTGGACAACCGCGAGAAACTGCACCAGCGGCTGGGATCCGTTACCACGACGGAGGACATCGAACCCGAAGCTCTCTCACCGCGTGACGCCGCATTCATGAAGGAACTCTACGAACTGATGGAAAAGGAGCTCGCGAACGTGGACCTGGACATCACCCGTATTACCGAGATGATGAAGATTTCCCGCACCAAGTTCTATTACAAAGTCAAGGGCCTCACCGGCGAGAATCCGAGCGTCTTTTTCAAGCGGTATAAATTGAACCGGGCCGCTGACCTTCTGAAGGAAGGAAAGCACAACATGTCTGAGATCGCCTATATGACCGGCTTCAACACCCTCTCCCACTTCTCCACTTCCTTCAAGAAGCAGTTCGGCGTCCCGCCGTCGGAGTATGTAGGATGACGAAAAGTACAATAGATCCCTTCGTCGGTCTTTGACCTCCTCGGGATGACAAAAGGGACCCGCTTCACGGCAGGTCCCTTGTCATTCCGAGCGCTCTTTTGTCATTCCGAGCGAAGCGAAGGAATCTATTTCACCTTGATTTCTTCAACCGGCTCCGTGGGAAGCATCACCCGGTGCGCCGGCCAGGACTGAGCCTTCGCCAGCTTGAAGGGTGCCGTGGCGCGGATGTCGGCGACGGAGGCACCGAAGTGGGCGGTATAGGCGCCGGCGGCAGTCTCCCAGGAACTGGTGGTTTCGTTGAAGGAAGCGAGGGTGTACGGATCCACGGTCATCGTGAGCGTCTGGCTCTCGCCGGGCTTCAACTCGCGGGTCTTCGCGAAGGCACGGAGCTCGCAAGCGGGCTTCACAAGACCGCCGTCCGGAGCCGTAACATACAGCTGCACAGCCTCCTTACCGGCGAAGGAACCGGTGTTGGTCACGGTGATGGAAGCGGTAACAGTTCCGTCCTTCGCCACCTTCACGACCGGCTTGGAGTAGCCGAAGGTCGTGTAGCCGAGACCGTAGCCGAACGGATAGGAGACGTCCTTTCCGGCCGTAGTGAAGTAACGGTAACCAACCCAGATACCTTCCTTGTATTCGGTGAAATCCACGTTGGCCTTCTTCACCTTTCCGTATCCGAACATAGCGGCCAACGCATTAGCCTCTTCGTCCTCGTCATCGGATGCGAACGGGTTGAAGGAGCCGTCACCCACGTAGTCGAACGGGAAGTTATAGGAGGAAGGGATGTCGAAATAGCTGACCGGGAAAGTCATCGGGAGCTTGCCGGAAGGATAGGAGGCACCGGAAAGGACATCCGCTACGGTGTAGCCGCCTTCCTGGCCCGGAGTCCAGGCAAGGAGAACGGCATCCGGAAGATTCTTCCAGGAAGCGGTCTCGATCACGCCGCCGATATTCAGGACCACGACAACCTTCTTGCCGGCATAGTGGTAGGCGTCGCAGAGATCCTGCAGGAGCTTGCGCTCGGCCCCGGTGAGGGTCCAGTCGCCGTCCTCGGCCCGGCGGTCGCCCCCCTCGCCCGCGTTGCGGGAGATGGTAAGAACAGCGATGTCGGACTGCGGAACCACCTTGTTGATGAATCCGCGGGAAACCTCCATTTCGGGGATGACAGGTTCGCCGAGAAGGACGGAGGAAGGAGAAACGTTATTCTTGAGTTCCGTCTTCTGCAGCGCGATATACTGGTTGTACCAGGTCTCGATGTCGGTATTGACCTCGAAGCCATTCACGCGAAGGCCTTCGGCGACGTTGCGGACATATTTCTTGTTCACATTGCCGGAGCCGGTGCCGCCGGCGATGAAGTCATAGGAGCCTACGCCGTAGAGGGCAACCTTCTTCACGCCCTTGAGGGGCAGGACACCATTGTTCTCCAGGAGAACCATTCCCTCAGCCGCCGCCTTGCGGACGAGCTTGGCATGGCCCTCAAGGTCGGGCTTGTCGGAATACTTGTAATCCTGGAAACGCGGAGTCTTCACGATGTATTCCAGCATGTTACGGACGCACATGTCCACGTCTTCGATCTTCAGGGTACCGTTCTGGACACCGGCAACGATTTCACCGATGAACTGGTCCATGCCCGGTTCCAGGAGGTCGTTGATGGCACCGATCTGCTGCACGGTCTTGCGGGGGCCGGTCCAGTCGGTCATGACGATGCCCTTGAAACCCCACTCTTCGCGCAGAATGGTGTAGAGGAGGTCACGGTTGGCCTGGGTGTAGGGACCGTTGATCCGGTTATAGGAGGACATGATGGTCCAGGGGTCGGATTCCTTGACGGCAATCTCGAAGCCCTTGAGATAGAGCTCGCGGAGGGCTCTCGGGTTGATGCGGGCGTCATTCGCCATGCGGTTCGTCTCCTGGCTGTTGCCAGCGAAGTGCTTGACGGACACGCCGACGCCGTTCGACTGGATGCCGCGGGTATAGGCGGCGGCCATCTTGCCGGTCAGGAGCGGGTCCTCGGAGAAATACTCGAAGTTACGGCCGCAGAGGGGGTTGCGGTGCAGGTTCATGCCGGGGGCCAGCAGAACGTCGGCGCCGTATTCCTTGACTTCCTCGCCCATCGCGGTGGTGAGTTCCTCCACCAGCGGAGCATTCCAGGACGATGCCAGCGAGGTGCCTACCGGGAATCCGGTGCAGTAAAAGGTCTTGTCCGTGCCCGGACGGGTAGGGTTGATGCGGAGGCCGGCAGGGCCGTCGGAGAGGACGGTCTGCGGGATGCCAAGGCGCGGTATAGCCCGGGTGGTACCGGCGGCGCCGGAGACGAGAACCTCGTCGGAACCCGTGAGACCACCCACCATACTGCCCCAGCCGGAGCCCACCAGGAGCGTGGCCTTTTCCTCGAGGGTCATGGCCTTCAGGACCTCGTCGATGTTGTCCGGACGCAACTGGGGCTGTGCCAGGGCGGAGACGGTGCAAAGCGCTGCACCAAGCATCAGGGAAACTTTCTTCATATGTCGGTTTAATTGGTTATTCTGGACGCAAACTTACGAAATAAAGGGTATCCGTCAAATTCCAAAACCTGTTTTGAACTATTTGTGCTAAAATTTGAACGCCCTGCGAAATTTTCCTATCTTTCGGCTATGAAACGCATCATCGCCTTGTTCGTCCTGGCCGCCGTGGCCTGCACCGCTGCCGCCCGGGAAAAAGTACCGGCCACCGACAGCCGCATCACCTTTGTCGGACGCACCTCCGTCACGGAAGGGACTGTTTCCTTCGACTGGAGCGGCGTCTATGCCCGCGTCGCCTTCACCGGCGGCTACCTGGCCCTAGAGGCCGGAGACACGGGGAAGGATTATTTCAACGTCTGGATCGACCGGGACCCTTCCGCAGAACCGGACAGGGTCGTCATCATCGACCGGGATACCACCCTCGTGCTGTTCCGGCAGAAAGAACGGAAGCCTCTCCCCCACCGGATCATCATCCAGAAACGCACCGAGGGCGAGCAGGGACGGGCCGCTTTCCACACCTTCGAGGCTGAGGGCCAGTTCCTTCAGGCGGAAGGGACGAAAGAGCGTCTCATCGAGGTCGTGGGCGATTCCTACACCTGCGGCTACGGCTCGGAGAACAGCGTCCGGGAGGATCCCTTCCGGCCGGAAGACGAGAATCCCGCCAAGACCTATGCCGACGTCCTGGGCCGCTACTTCGGCGCCGACATCCTCCGGGTCGCCCACTCGGGAATGGGCATCGACCGCAACTACAACGACGCCGTCCGCGGCTGGCACATGCCCGACCGGTATCTCCAGACCTTCGACCTCGCCCGGGAACCGGTCTGGGATTTCCGGGGGCCGAAGCCCGACATCACGATTATCTACCTGGGAACCAATGACTTCTCCACCGGAAGGCAGCCCGGCTACCCGGAGTTCAAGTCCGGATACCTGCGTATCCTCCGGGCAGCCAAGGAGCATTATGGGGAGGGACATCCCATCCTGTGCGTGGTCCCGCGCCACAGTCAGGTGCTGTATGACTACGTCCGCGGCGTCGTGGAGACCTGCGGCCTTTCCGCGGTCTATCTGGCCGGACTTCCCGAACGGGTCCATGACGACGAGGCCGACCTCGGCGCCTCCTGGCATCCGAACTATTCCGGCCACGTGAAAAAGGCCTATTCCCTCATTCCCGTCCTCTCCACCATCACCGGTTGGCCGATGGAAAACAAAACTGTCGAATAATGAAACGATTCATCCCCTTCCTGCTGCTCCTGACGGCCTGTACGGCCGCTCCGCAGCGCGGACTGACCCTGCACTATGACCAGCCTGCGGCCTTCTTCGAAGAAGCCCTCCCCGTGGGCAACGGACGCCTGGGCGCCATGGTCTACGGCGATCCCGTCCACGAGCATCTCTCCTTGAACGACATTACCCTCTGGACCGGCGAGCCGGACAAGGGACCGGAGCATCCGGACATCAAGAACCTGGGACTCGGGGGCGACGGGGCGGAAGCCCTGAAGGCCGCCCGCGAGGCGCTGGACCGCGAGGACTATGCCGCAGCCGAACAGCTCCAGAGAGGCCTGCAGGGGCATTTCAGCGAAAGCTACATGCCGCTGGGGACGCTCCGGATCGATTATGATACCTGCGCCGTGGAGAACTATACGCGTACCCTGGACCTTTCCCGCGCCGTAGCTACGGTCTCGTACCTGCGGGACGGCGCCCTGTTCCGGAGCGAAGTTTTTGCCTCGGCGCCAGACTCGGTGATCGTCGTCCATATCGTCTCGGAAGCGCCCGTGAATGCCCGGGTATCGCTGGATACTCCCCTGCCGCATGAATCTTCGGCATCGGAGGCGGGCCTCGCCGTCGACGGCTACGTCGCCTGGCACACCTACCCGGGATACTACCCGCATACCCAGGCCAGTCCGGAGAAATACTGGTACGACCCGGATCGGGGCATCCATTTCCGTACGCGCGTCTATGCCGACGCTTCCGGTGGCAATGTCTCCCTGGCCGACGGTGCATTGGTTCTGAACGGCGTCCGTGAAGCCACCCTGTACGTGGTTAATTCCACGAGTTTCAACGGGTTCGACAAGGATCCGGTGAAGGAGGGAAAGCCGTACCAGGCCCTGGCCGATGCGAACCTGCAGCGAGTCCGGGAGGCCGGTTACACCCGCCTTCTCTCCCGTCATGAGGCCGACTACAAGGAGTTTTTCGACCGCGTCTCCATCGACCTGGGCGCGACGCCGGACTCCGTCCGCGTCCTTCCCACCGACGTCCAGCTCAAGCGTTACACGGACCTCGGCGAAGCGAACCCAGAGCTGGAAGCGCTTTATTATCAGTACGGTAGATATCTCCTGATTTCCTCTTCCCGGACGGAAGGGGTCCCGGCGAACCTGCAGGGTCTGTGGAATGAAAGCATGGACCCGCCGTGGAGCTGCAACTACACGATCAACATCAACCTGGAGGAGAACTACTGGCCTGCGGAAGCAGCCGCCCTGCCTGAAATGCACGAAGTCCTGCTTTCCTTCATCCATAACCTGAGCAAGAACGGCGAACCTGTCTCCCGCCGCCTGTACGGCGCCACCCGGGGCTGGAACGCCGGACACAATTCCGACATCTGGGCGATGGCCACCCCCGTGGGCCTGGGTACCGGCGACCCGTCCTGGGCCAACTGGACGATGGGCGGCGCCTGGCTCTCCACCCACATCTGGGAGCATTACCTCTACACCCGCGACCGGGCCGCCCTGGAGCGCGACTACCCCGTGCTGAAGGGTGCTGCAGAGTTCTGCATGGACTGGCTCGTGGAGAAGGACGGCCGGCTGGTCACCTCCCCCGGGACCTCGCCCGAGAACCGTTACGTAACGCCCGAGGGCTTCCACGGCGCCAGCCTGTACGGCGCCACGGCGGACCTGGCCCTTGTCAATGAATGCGTTACCGATGCAATGCTGGCCGCACGGGCACTGGGCGTGGATCCGGACTTTGCCGACGAAGCGGCGAAAACCGTCGTTCAGCTCCAGCCCTACCAGGTCGACGCCGAAGGCAAACTGCAGGAATGGTATCACGACTGGAAGGACGAGGACCCGCACCATCGGCACCAGTCGCACCTTATCGGTGCCTACCCCGGCCACCAGATTACGACCGGACCTTTTGCAGAAGCAGCACTGAAGACCTTGGAAATCAGAGGCTTCGAGACCACCGGCTGGAGCTGTGGCTGGCGCATCAACCTGTACGCCCGACTGGGTGATACGGAGAATGCCTACAAGATGTTCCGGCGCCTTCTCCGCTACGTGAGCCCCGACCGCTACCGCGGGCCGGACGCCCGCCGCGGCGGCGGCACCTACCCGAACCTCTTCGACGCCCACTCCCCGTTCCAGATCGACGGGAACTTCGGCGGCTGCGCCGGTGTCATGGAGATGCTCATGCTCAATGACAACCCGCGCGGCACCATGCCCTCGGCCTGGCCCACCGGATCCATCAAGGGAATCCGCACCCGGAAAGGAAAGACCCTGGACATCTTCTGGAAAGACGGCAAGGTCGTTTCCTTCCAGGAACGGTAGGTTTTACTCCGCCCGTTGATTCAGGTTGCGGGTGAGGTACATGATGCCCACCAGGAGGAAGAACAGGACCAGCGTGCCGGCGATGAGGGCGTAGGTTTCCATCTGGAGGAGGATGTAACTGAGTACATAGGCCAGGGTGACCAGGGCCGTGAGCAGGTAGGCTGTCTTGTCCCGGAGGATGCCGCGGAAGTAGCCGAAGAGGGCGGCGATGGTCATCAGGGCGGCCAGGGCATAGGCCACCGGGAAGCGCATGAACTCGGAGAAGGACAGCACCAGGGCATAGAAGAGCACGAGGGACAGGCCGATCACGAGGTACTGCACCAGGTCGATCTTCTTCTTGCCTACGAGTTCCACAGCCAGTCCGGCGATGAACACCAGCAGGATCACGAGGATGCCGTATTTGGCCGACCGGGTGGTCTGCTGGTACTGGGTGACGCCCTGGAGCATGTTCACGCCGAAAGAGGTGTCGTCAGGATTGCCGCGGTTGATTTCGGTCACCGACCAGCGGGCCGTGAATCCGTCCGCCGTCACTTCACGCTCCGACGGGAGGAAGTCGCCGGTGAAAGACGGATCCGGGCAGTTGGAGCGCATTTTGACCTCCGTGGTTTCGCCGTACGGACGGACCATCAGGGAAGAAGATCCCTTCACGCGGTAAGTAAGCCGGAACGGCAGAACCGTCTTTCCATCCATCAGGGCCACGTCCATGTCAATGGGTTCGGAGAGCGAGGCCTTGGTCTCGGCTTCCGAATAGGGACTGACCTTGCTGCCCGAGCCGGAATGGAAGGAATAGGATTTCTCCCCCAGCGCAATGTCCACGCTGCCCTCGATGCCCCGGAGGTCGCTCAGCCCCATCGATACGGTTTGTTCCGTGAGCTTTTCCTTCGCGAGATATGCCGGGATCACGAAATCACCCGTCACGACGACATCGGCCCCATAGACCATGATGTCGTAGATGGAGCGGTGGAGGGTCTGGGTCTGCGTGTCGATCTCATAGGACAGCTTCCGGGGATAGACCGTCCCGGTGGCCTCCTTCGTCGTCTTCTTCTGGTCCTTGTCGATGAGCTCCATCTCGTAGGAGAACTTCAGGACCGGGCCGGTGAGCGTCTGGGCGCGGCCCCAGCTGGCGGAGACTTCGTCCCGGCTGGATTCGGCCGCCATCTGGCGGTCCCGGATCTGGCCCTGGACCATCGCCAGCGGAATGAGCATCAAAAGGGCAAGCACGCCCATCAGGGCGATCTTCAGGGGAAGGGAATCTTTCAGTTTCATAATTAATTGTGTAATTTCTACGCAAAAGTAAGAACTTTCCGCCAGTCTTCCAAATTTTTTGCGTAAAATTTACATAAAATTATTTTTTCGCGATCCGGCAAAGATATCCGCAGGAGTTCGTATCTTTGTAAACGTATGGCCCAAGTCTTTATCAGTTACGCGAAAAAGGATTACATTGCCCCGGACGGCAGTGCCATCCCGGGCAATTGCATCGACAAAGTTATCGACGCGCTCCAGAAGGAAGGTATCAGTTACTGGCTGGACCGTGAACAACTCGCCGGCGGGGATACGTACGCAGCCCGCATCACGCGCAACATCAAGGAATGCGAAGTATTCCTGTTCCTGTCCACGGAAGCCGCCAACGCCTCCGAATGGACCCGGCGGGAAATCGGGACGGCCGTCACGCTGGGGAAACGCATCATTCCCGTCCGGCTGGACAATTCGCAGTATGACGACGCCGTGAGCCTGTACCTGTCCTCCGTCCAATACATCGACTGGATGGAACTCGGGCAGAAAGAGGCCCTGGAGCGCATCGTCACGCAAATCAAGCATCCGTACATCGACAAGACCAACGGGATCGAATTCGGGACACTCCCCCGCTTCACCACGGGTATCCTCTATGCCGCCCTGGTCGTTCTCACGGCCATTTACGCCCTCCTCACCTACCTGTTCCTCTGGTCCAAGACGCTCCAAAGCAGCGAGGTGATCGGCGGACTCATCGGATTCGTGGGAGAAACCGCCCTGTTGCTGTCCATCTACTATGTGCTCAGGATGCTGCGGAAACGGCGCTGCCTGTTCCTCCTGCCCGCCCTGCTCGTCGGGCTGGTGCTGTGCGCCGCATTCCTGACGAACCGGATCGACTTGTTCGTTTGTACAGGCCTGTTGGCCCTGGGATGGGGCGCCCTCTTCCTCTCCTGCCTCGTCGAAACCCCGACGCGGAGAAGCTTTTTCCGCCAGATGAGCAAGGAACAGGTCATGCTGAAACTGAACGACCCGGAGAACCTCCTCCTCGTCTATCTCGTTGTCAAATGCGCGTTCGTCGTGGTCGGCCACTGGTTCGAGGGATTCATGAACCTGGCCCGCTTCCTGGAGACCTTCCGTTATTAGAACTCGAGCCGGAAACCGCCCTGCTTCAGATCGTCATACTTCTGCAGATTGAACCGGTACAGCTGCGGAATCCGACGCGCCGCATCCGCGGGACGCTGCCCCGTGGGCTGGAGGAGGCCCAGTTTGAGCATCTTCGAGGCAAAATTCCGCCGGTCAAAGCGGACGCCCAGGATGGCCTCGTACAGGGCCTGGAGCTGGGACATCGTAAACACCTCCGGCAGCAGTTCGAAACCGACAGGGCGGAAATGGATCTGCTCCTTGAGCTGCTCCAGGGCGATCCGCAGGATCCGGTCATGGTCGAAAGCCAGCGGCGGGACAGCCGTCACCGGGAACCAGCGGGCGTCGGCCGCATCATCCCCTCCCTGGACATCGCCTTTCCGGACCAGGGCCAGGTAGGCGATGGTAATCACCCGCTCACGCGGATCGCGGTCCACGGCGGTGAAAGCGCCGAACTGGGTGATGGACTCCGCCTCGAAGCCGGTTTCTTCCATCAGTTCGCGCCGGGCGCCGGTGTCGGCATCCTCGTCCATCCGGAGGAAACCGCCCGGAAAGGCCCAGCGGCCCTTGAAAGGGTCGATCCCGCGCTGGACCAGGAGGATCGACAGGCCTTCGCGAAGGTCGTATCCGAAAATGACGCAGTCGGTCGTAACGGCCGGATGGGGGTATTGATAAGTGTACATATGCGTGTAAATCCTACGCAAAGATAATGGAAAAAATCCGTATATTTGTAAAAATACAACCACCATGGCAGACGAAAAGATCATATTTTCGATGAACGGGGTGGGGAAAGTCCTCCCCCACAACAACAAAGTCATCCTCAAGGACATCTACCTTTCCTTCTTCTACGGGGCGAAGATCGGCATCATCGGTCTGAACGGATCCGGTAAGTCCACGCTCCTGAAGATCATCGCCGGGGTGGAGAAATCCTACAAGGGCGAGGTCGTCTGGGCGCCGGGTTACACGGTCGGATATCTCGCCCAGGAACCGGAGATGGACCCGGACAAGACCGTCATCGAGGTGGTCCAGGAGGGCGTGCAGGAAGTGATGGACGTCCTTGCGGAATACAACGACATCTCCATGAAGTTCATGGAGCCCATGGACGATGACGAGATGAACCGCCTCATCGAGCGCCAGGGCGAACTCACGGAACTCATTGAGCACCTGGATGGTTGGGAAATTGATGCGAAGCTGGAGCGGGCGATGGACGCCCTCCAGTGCCCGCCTTCGGATGCGAAAATCCGCACCCTTTCCGGCGGTGAGCGCCGCCGCGTCGCACTGTGCCGCCTCCTGCTGCAGCAGCCGGACGTCCTCCTGCTGGACGAGCCCACGAACCACCTGGACACCGAGTCCATCCAGTGGCTGGAAGCGCATCTGCAGCAGTACAAGGGTACGGTCATCGCCGTCACCCACGACCGCTACTTCCTGGACAACGTAGCCGGCTGGATCCTGGAACTGGACCGTGGCGAGGGCATCCCGTGGAAGGGGAACTATTCCTCCTGGCTGGACCAGAAGACCAAGCGGCTCGCCCTCGAAGAAAAGCAGGAATCCAAGCGCCGGAAGACGCTGGAACGCGAGCTGGAGTGGGTTCGGATGGCCCCGAAGGCACGCCAGGCCAAGCAGAAGGCCCGTCTGGGCGCCTACGAGAAACTGGCCTCGGCCGATGTGAAGCAGAAGGAAGCGAACCTCGAAATCTACATTCCCAACGGACCGCACCTCGGCAACAAGGTCATCCGGTTCAACGACGTTTCCAAAGCCTATGACGGCAAGGTGCTGTTCGAACATCTGACCTTCGAACTGCCTCCCGCAGGCATCGTGGGCGTCATCGGCCCGAACGGCGCCGGCAAGACCACCCTCTTCCGTCTCATCATGGGCATCGAAAAGCCGGACACCGGCACCATCGAGATCGGCGAGACGGTGAAGATCGCCTACGTGGACCAGCAGCACAAGTCCATCGACCCGGACAAGACGGTCTATGAGACGATTGCGGGGAACTCCGAATGGGTGCGCCTCGGGAACCGCGACATCAACGCCCGTTCCTGGGTGTCCCGCTTCAATTTCTCCGGAGCCGACCAGGAAAAGCTGTGCGGGGTCCTCTCCGGCGGTGAGCGGAACCGCCTCCACCTGGCCCTAACCCTCAAGGACGAAGGCAACGTCCTCCTCCTGGACGAACCCACCAACGACGTGGATGTCAATACCATCCGCGCCCTGGAAGAGGGTCTGGACGGCTTCGCGGGCTGCGCCGTCGTGGTCTCCCACGACCGCTGGTTCCTGGACCGCATCGCCACACACATCCTCGCCTTCGAAGGCGACTCGCAGGTCGTCTTCTTCGACGGCAACTATTCCGAATACGAGGCCAACAAAAAGATGCGCCTGGGTGATGTGGAGCCCAAGCGCTTCAAATACAAAAAGTTGATGGAATAAACGGCGGTCCTTCGACAAGCTCAGGAACCGTCTACTCCGGATACCACCGGTCCAGCAGCACCAGTTTGTCGCCGGAATCGTCCACGCTCCACATCTGGGGCTTGCGCGGACCGTCCCCCTCGACGTGGTGGACGATGTAGACGAGTTTCCCTTCAAACGTACGGAAAAGCATCCCGTGACCGGAGTTGTCCGAGAGGAACGGCTCCGGTTCCTGGATCCACGGGCCGGCGATGGTCCCGGATTCCGAATAGCACACGGCCTGCAAGTAGCGTTCCTTGCCCCAGGAGGACCAGAGCATGCCCAGGCGTCCCGTCTGCGTCCGGAACAGCTGCGGACCGTCGGTCACCCAGCCGGGCATCTTCAGCCCGAAGGTCGCCTCCCCGAGGGAATTCATCTCACCGCCGCACGGCAGCTCGCTCGCGCGGAACATCGTGACCGGATGCGGGGACAGCGTATAGGAGAGGTCCGGAGCGAGTTCGATGTAATCCATCGTCCCGTCAATGATTTGCGTCCACTCGTGGACGAAGATCATGTACACCTTCCCGTTCTCCTCGTACAGGGTTCCGTCGATGCAGTCCCATTCGCGCGGCTGGTAGTCATAGCCGGGCGTGATGGCAAAGGAGGTGTACGGCCCTTCCGGCTTGTCGGAACGGAGGATGTAGGTCTGGTTGTGCGGGACATTGTAGCGGCGCGGAACCTGCTGGATCAGGTCGGAATGGTCGCTCCAGGTGCCGGCATAGTAGTACCAGTCCCCGATCTTGTGGATCTCCGCCGCAGCGGCGAAACCAGCCTTCTCCAGCCATAATCCCTGGATGTCGATGATGTTGTACGGGCCGGTCCACGTCTTGAGGTCCTTACTCTTCCACATCCGGCCACCGGAAGAAGTCAGGTAGTACGTATGTGTCTGAGGGTCAGGATAGATGAACGGGTCGCTCATCGACAGTTCGTCGAAGGAGACGGTCCGGATGCGATTCATCTCGGCGAGGCGGGCGCGCATCCGGGCGGCCAGGCCGGTGGTGTCCCCCATCTGCATCCCGCCGAAGTTCTTCTGTCCGGGATCGGCCGGCGGAGCCTGTTCGCCGGGAAGGATCTGGGCGGTCAGGGAGGTGGCCAGCAGGGCGGCCGTCAGAAACAAAAGGATTCTTT
This sequence comes from uncultured Bacteroidia bacterium, assembly GCA_902778105.1. GTDB lineage: Bacteria > Bacteroidota > Bacteroidia > Bacteroidales > UBA932 > Cryptobacteroides. Next base: position 139,128 of record CACYWN010000001.1, on the reverse strand, counting down.
TCATCATCGTATTGCATTTATTATTGATAATCATCTCCATACGGAGCCATGCCATCATTGGCGTTGACCTTCCGGGAGGTATCGTCGATGACGCCTTCGAAGCCCGTGAGGGCCGCAAAGGGGGCAAACTGGGCGGCGCGGTCCAGGATGGACATCCTCGGATGATGCTTCGGTTCCCAGTGCGGGAGACCGATGATGTCGTCGTACTTTCCGGTCATTTTCGGTGTCCTCCAATCTGATTGTTCCGTTCACGGGTTGTCGCCCCTTCCTCGAAATTGATGCCCGTCAGGATGGCGTTCTTCCCGAATTTACGCCGGATTTCCAGGATGGCCTCCTGCCGGTTCCGTTCCCGGGACGTGTCCTCCACCTCCTCGAACAGATCCAACTGGACGCCGTCTATGCTGGATTCGTTCACCACGTGGTTCGCCACGACATAGACCCGGCGGACAAACAGGCGGCGGTCCACGATGCGGTCGTACAGGTCCATCATCGCATCGGCGATGAGCGTCGTCGAAGAAGTCTGCCGGCCCAGATTCACCGAACCGTGCGCCGGCTTGGGGACGCTCCGGCCGTACCAGTCGGCCTCCAAGTCCCCGTGATAGTCCTCCTTGACGCTCTCCGCGTCATAGCCGACGTGAAGGACCATCTGGTCCGTCACCAGGCGTTTTTCCACCAGGTCCAGCACCAGCAGGTCCGTCATCTCCCGGACGATGATCCGGGCCTTTTCGAAAGAATACGGGCTGGAAAGGACCTGCCCGCTGGAAAGGCTGTTCGCCGAAGGGCGATAGGACTTGATGTCGGCCATCGTGCAGGGCTCCCACCCCCAGGCATGATCGATGAGCAGTTCCGCATTGACCCCGAACAGGCGATACAATACGGCCTCGTGCTGAAGGGAGCAGCGGGCCACGTCGCCGAGCGTGTACATCCCGTTCTTCTCCAACCGGGCGGCGATGCCGCGGCCGATCCGCCAGAAGTCGGTCAGGGGCCTGTGCGTCCAGTACTTCCGCCTGTAGGTCATCTCGTCCAGCTCCGCAATCCGCACGCCATCCCTGTCGGCCGGGGAATGCTTCGCCTCGATATCCATCGCCACCTTCGCCAGGTACATGTTCGGGGCGATACCGGCCGTCGCGGTGATGCCGGTCGTCGCCAGCACATCCCGGATCATCCGGATGGCCATTTCATGGGCGGTCAGCTTATACAGGGGCAGATAGTCGGTCGCGTCGATGAAAACTTCGTCGATGGAATACACATGGATGTCCTCGGAAGAGACATACTTCAGGTACACTTCATAGATCCGCGCACTGACCGCCATGTACAAGGCCATCCGCGGCACGGCGACGATAAAGTCGAGGAAGAGGTGCGGGTTGGCGAGGACTTCGGCATTGTCGGAGGAGGAACCGGCGAGCCGCGCCTTCCGGGCACGGGCGGCATTGATCTCCCGGACCTTCTGCCTGACTTCGAAGAGCCTTCCGCGTCCGGGGATGCCGTAGGATTTGAGCGACGGGGAAACGGCCAGGCAGATGGTCTTGTCGGTCCGCGACTCGTCCGCCACCACGAGGTTGGTCGTGAGCGGGTCCAGATTCCGCTCCACACACTCAACCGAGGCATAAAACGACTTGAGGTCGATGGCGATATAAGTCCGGGCTTTCTCCATGGGATCACCCAAATATAAGGAATCTTTTCCGGATTCCGGCCCGAAAGTTATGAACAGGCCCTAGGCCAGGATCTGGTGCGAGACGTCAGACAGGATGCCCAGCGCCGAGGCCCGGTCCAGGAAAAACTGCTCGAATTCCGCCCCGAAGATATTCCGGGACAGATGCAGGACCAGATTCCCGTCATAGCCGGCGCAGGAAACGGCCCCGCTGTTGCCCCGCTGACGTCCAAGGATGAAATCGAACGCCGTCACGTACGGGCGCATCTCCTCCGGAAGCCGGATTTCTCCCAGATTGGACAGAGTCTGGGAGCAGTAATTATCCCCGTGATGACGGTTGATATAGTCGATGACGGGCTTTTTCACAAACAGCGGGAGGCAGCGGACGGCAAAGTTCCGCTCAAGCTCCACGTTGGCGGCGATCTTCGGCTCCAGGTTCTCGGGGCGCAGCATCGCCCGTTTCTGCATCTTCACGAGACGGACCAGCTGGTCCAGCTGGAGATAACCGCTACGGACATCCAGCCCCAGGTTGACATAGGAGGAAAAGTTCCGCACCGACCGGCTGCCGTACATCGGACGCAGGTTCACGGGAACGCTCACTTTCAGGACGCTGGAAACCTTTTTCCGGTCCCCGTCTGCCCGATACAGTTTCTGGAGCGCCTCCAGCATCATCCCGGTCAGCAGGTCCGTCACCGTACAGTCCATCCGCCTGCAAACCACTTTCAGGGCATCCAGCGGCATGACGGCCCGGATGTCCCGCAGCCCGGCGGAAGGAAGCCGTTCCCCATGGATGTGATAAGCCGGGACATTCTTTTCCAACGCCCCCTTCCGCCCCGCGAAAACGGTCTTGAAACTGTCTTCCAATTCCCCGATGTCGGGCGTTTCGGAGGGGTCGAGCACCTTGCCGGAATAGGAGATCTTCAAGCCGTATCTCAGCCGGAGATACTCCCCCGTCAGGGTGAGCAGGAACGTCTCGGAGCCCGTGCCGTCGGCCAGGACATGGAAAACATCCAGGACGATCCGGTTGCCGTCGGCACATACCTTGTACAGAAACCCGCCGTTGTCGCTGAAATGGAAGCGGCTGAGCGGCGTGGCCGGACCGATCTCCGGCGTCTTGTCCATCCGGTTCAGGTGCCACCAGAAAGCGCCGGAGCGGAGTTCGCACCGGAACGTAGGAATCCGTTCCGATACCGTCAGCAACGCCTGCTGCAGACAGGTCAGGTCCACGGGTTCGGAGAGCGTGACGCTTATCCTGTACAAGGAAGCGTAATGCTTGCTGAGGGAGGCCGGGTAGATGTTCGCCGCATTGTCGATCCGCATCCGGGCGGGGATTCCAAGAGACTGTGCCATAACGTTTCGCGTTTTGTTCAAAGCGAAGGTAGGCCGCCCGCCCGGCGGGGACAAAAAAAGGTGGTCAAAAAGGGGAAAAAGTGATGAAATCGCTTCAATAGGGGCGAAATGCAGCCCTTACCGACCTTTCCGGAGCCTGCCGATGGCATGTTCCAGGCTCTCGGTGGGTTCGATGATGTTGTAATCCTTCCAGAAATCCGGGTCCTGGAACTCGGCCGCCTTCTCGGAAAGGATGTCGTTGGTGCGGAACATTTCGGACCGTGGAATCTGGACGGCCGGCTCCCGGAGGTCGGTGACCACCAGTTCGTTCACCAGCGTGTAACTGGTGGCGATCAGGCGTTTCTTCCAGTCGCAGTTGAAACGCATCGTGGAACGGAAATACTCCAGCCGGCTCTTCCCGTCCTGCAGGCGGTAGGTGACGATGGCCGACAGTTCCTTGGGAGTCAGCCGGAGGGAAAGGGGCTTTCGCACCACCATCAGCCGGGTGGCTTTCCCCACATCGGACATGTCCAGGGTCATCTCGATCCGGGTGAAGGAAAGGAGTTCCCGGTCGATATACATCGTCCCGTGATACAGGGCCCAGTCGGTCTCGGCCGGATTGGACGGATGGAAATGGATCACGAACTGGAGACGGTCGCCGATATAGAGCGGCATCCCCATCTCGAAGGTGTAGCGTTTGAGTTCCTCCTGATCCAGCAGGATCTCCGGATTCTTGACAACATCGAAGGTGATGGCCTGCGTGGGACCTCCCTGCATCTTGACGCTCAGGGTGTCCCTCCGGCGCTGGCTCAGCAGCACCCGGCTCTTTTCCAGCGCCGCACGGTCCCGGTACACGGTCCCGTTGTACTCGGTCTTGTAGACCCGCGAGACTGCCTCGGACACATACGTATACCGGTTGCGCTTCTGGAGCGTTTCCCGATAGAAGCACTCCAGAAGCTCCGGATGGTCGGGATAGTTGTCGGGAATGAGGTTGACGGCCGTCTGGACGATCTCGTACGGATCGCCCGTAATGATGGACGATTCGTCCAGGCTGATGGATTCCGGAACCAGGCGGACCGTCATCTTCTTCGCACCGCTCCGCTGCCGGAGCGTCCGGTAGCCCACATAGGAAAAGACAACCTCGATGATGGGCTGGTCAGACTTGATGGAGAATTCACCGTCAGCATTCGTGACGGTAGCAAAGTGGCGTTCCGGAACGGACACGTGGACCGACTCCAGGGGGCGGCCTGTCATCCCGTCCAACACCTTTCCGGACACGACATACCCCAGCCGGACGGTATCCGTCTGGGCAAAGAGCGCGAGGGAAAGGAAAAGCGCCCCAATCAGTGTCAGAAACTTCCGGAACATCCCGGAGGGAGGATTACTGCAGGGCGTTGACGATACTCTTCAGGGCGTTCACCGTGGCGGCGACGCCTGCGTTGGAAGCGGACACCTCCGTCGCCTTGCCGGCAGCAGCCGCAGCTGCCGCAGCCGTGAGCGCGGATGTGTCAATGTTCGAGAGCGATTGCAGACCGCTGATGACCGATGAGATGTTGGAGCTGTTCACAAGGTTGGAGGATCCCTTGATCAGGCCGGAGACGAAATCGTCCATGAAAGTGTTCGTCGCACCGGAAAGGGAGCCGGCGCCGGTAAGGATCTTCCCGATGTTGATAATGTTCGTCAGGTTGGAGAGGTCGATGCCGCCCGTAGCCTTGAGGACATTGTAGATGGCCGCCAGGCCGGAGCCCGTGCTGGAGCCCATGGAAGTGGCATTGGAAGCGACATTCTTGAGAATGGAGCAGGACGAAAGGAGCATGAGGGCCGCGAGGGCCGCCGCGATGCGTTTGAACATTTTCATAATACAGTATTATTAGTTAAGCATTTTCCTGATAATGCAAAGATAATCAATTTCATGAAAGATGCCAGTTTGTCAGTCTCTTTTTCGATGGACCGGATTTTGATAGATGTCCTTGCGGACAATCAACATGAATCGCTATGGGATCGGCAAAATGGATCGCAGGTTTTCTCGGATGGGTCTATGGAGGGCCGATCGGAGCACTCATCGGCTACTTCCTCGGATCGGCGCTGGAGCGCGGCATCGAAGCGGCCCGTCAGCTCGGGCCGGGGACGTCTTCCGGGACCGCGGGGACTTCCGGGACTTCAGGGACTTCAGGACGGACCTATCGGCGTAATACAGGCGGGTATACGACGGGCACGGAGCAGCGTAACAGCTTCTTTGTCAGCCTGCTCATCCTGTCATCCGCCGTCATCAAGGCGGACGGCCGCACCCTTCAGTCGGAACTGGACTACGTGAGGAACTTCATCCGCCAGAATTTCGGGACCGACGCCGCCACCCAGGCGATGCAGTTCCTCTCCCGCCTGGAATCCCAGCAGGTCAACATCTACTCGGTGGGCACGCAGATCGCCGACAACATGAACTATTCCCAGCGGCTGCAGCTGTTCGACTACCTGGTCCGGATCGCCATCGCCGACGGCGAATTCACCAAGTCCGAGAAATCCGTCCTGGAATCCATCGGCAGCGCCCTCCGGCTCAACGCCTCCGACGTCGCCTCGAACATCGCGATGTTCTACAGGGAAACCAGCGAATCGGCCTACGCCGTCCTTGAGATTTCCCCCTCTGCCACGGACGATGAAGTCCGCACCGCCTACCGCCGGATGGCCATGAAGAACCACCCCGACAAAGTCGCCACCCTAGGCCCCGAGGTCCAGAAAGCCGCCCAGGCCAAGTTCCAGAAGATCCAGGAGGCCTACGAGACGATAAAAAAGGAGCGGGGGATGAAATAGGGCCTGCCCCGATCGTCCGTTTTTTGACCTGTCACGAAAAAACTGTGTATATCGCCCTTATATACACAATTATCGGCCATTTCGGTCAGTAATTGTGCAGAGGACCGTGATTTACACAATTATCGGCCATTTCGGTCAGTAATTGTGCAGAGGACCGTGATTTGCACAATTATCGGCCATTTCGGTCAATAATTGTGCAGAGGACCGTGATTTACACAATCAGTGTTACCATAGTTGTTTATTCGTCTGTTCCGCTGGTTCTTGGAATTCAACGGGAACATTCGCAAAGAAATCGATGCCGGTGCGGTCCTCAATGGCGTTGATGGTGGTTGCGAAGGAAGAGTACTGCTCCCCCGTATGGGATTCATTCGTGAACAGGTAGGCGATACCCTTGGCCTGTGTCATCCGGCGGAGAGAACATCTTCCTCCCCGCAGCGGGTTACCGCAAGGATGCCGGCATCGATGACACGGTCTCTTATGGCTGCTACTGGTCCTCTATCATCAGGACGGATTCCCCGTCCGACGCCTGGTACATGTTCTTCAAGGAAAACAAGTTCAAAGGGGAATACTCGTCTGCCCGGTACTATGGACACTCCGTGCGTCCTGTCACAGAATAAGCGGTAAGGGGCTCGGGGAATCGGCCCGATTCCCCGCCGCGTCGGCATACAGAATGTAGTGCATCCATCGCTCGACGACAAACCGCCCGGAAAAAAACCTTATCTTTGCAGAGCCCATGCCGAAGAAACGCTATGTCATACTGGACGCCCTCCGGGGGTTCGCCATCCTGGGAATCATCCTCGCGAACTTCCCGGAATTCTCGCTGTGGACCTTCTCGGACCCGTCTGCATGGACCCGGACGGACGTCGTCACCCGGGCCGTGCAGACCTTTTTCGTGGACGGGGAGTTCTATACGCTGTTCTCGCTCCTGTTCGGGATGGGGTTCAGCATCCAGCTGGCCCATGCGGAAGGGAAACTGAAAACCTTCTACCGGCGGATGACCGTGCTCCTTGTCATCGGCCTTCTGCACCTGTGTTTCCTCTGGAGCGGAGACATCCTCATGCTTTACGCCGTGTGCGGGATGCTGCTGCCCCTGTTCCGGAAGCTGCCCACCCGGAAACTCCTGCTGGCGGCGGGCGGCCTTTTCCTCATGCCCGTACTACTGGACGCCGTTTTCGGAACGCGCCTGGCCGATCCGCTGGAGCGGGAGCAGTGGCGCATCTGCGGCCTGTACGGCATCACGGAGGCCAACTTCGGCACCTGGCTCTCCGACGCCCGGAGCTACCGGGAAGTCCTCCAGTTCCTGCACCAGGGAGCTGTTGAAAGGATGTGGGAGTTCGTTTCGGGCCACCGCCTGTTCAAGGTCCTGGGCCTGTTCATCGTAGGCTTCGCCGTGGGCCGGGAACGGATCTATGCCGACCTGGAAGGCAACAGAGGCCTGCTGAAGAAGATCCTTGCCTGGGGCCTCGCCCTGGGCCTCCCCATCGGCCTCCTGTACACCTGGAGCGCCATGCAGGGCTATCCTTGGGGACGGGTTGCCCATGACTTCGCCTACCTGCTGAGCGTGTATCCCATGGGTTTCGCCTACGCCGCAGGCTTTGCCCTGCTGTTCGCCCGGAGCGGGAACGCTCCCGGATGGCAGCTGCTCTCCAAGCCCGGGCGGATGGCCTGTACGAACTACCTCGGTCAGTCGGTCATCGGCATCATCCTGTTCTATGGGATCGGTTTCGGCCTCGGAAACCGGGTGGGCCTGTTGGAAACCGAGCTCATCGCCCTGGGCGTATATGCCTTCCAGGTGCTGTTCAGCATCCTTTGGCTCCGCCCCTTTGCCTTCGGACCCGTGGAATGGCTCTGGCGCATGCTCACCTACGGCAAAAAACTTCCCCTGAAACGGCAGGATTGATTCCGTATCCGCAATTTACGGAAAGTTCTATCCAAATTGCGCACAAGGAGCGGATTATCAGGCGTTTTTCCTACATTTGTCCTGGAGCCGTAAAGGACATCGTTATGAAAAGACTTCTGACCTTCTTCTTTATCAGCCTTCCGCTGCTGCTTTCGTGCAACAAGCCAGCAGAGAAATTCATCATCGAGCCGCCCGTGAAGCCCAGCGGGCAGCAGGGACAGACGGATCCGGACAAACCTGCCGGAAAGGATCCTGATACGCCTGACACGCCTGCGACGCCCGCAACCCCTACGGCCCCGCCCTCGGAAACCGTCATCGTGGGCTACGCGGTTTACTGGGAGTCCACGATGCCCGATCCCTCGCTGCTCACGCACATCAATTATGCGTTCGCCCACATCAAAAGCGATTTCGAGTCCCTGGACATCAAGAAGGAGAGCCGCCTTTCGCAGATCGTGGCGCTGAAAAAGCAGAAGCCTTCCCTGAAGGTCCTCCTCTCCGTCGGCGGCTGGGAAGCCGGCAACTTCAGCGAGATGGCGGCCAGCGAAACCCACCGGAAGAACTTCTGCAAGAACTGTCTGGCCGCAGTGAACAGGTTCGGGCTGGACGGAATCGACATCGACTGGGAATACCCGACGAGCAGTGCGGCCGGCATCTCTTCCTCACCGGAAGACACCAGGAACTTCACGCTCCTGATGCGGAACCTGCGGGAGACGCTCGGAAAGGACAAGCTCCTGACAATGGCATCGGCCTCCAACGCCAAGTACGTGGACTTCAAGGAAGCCATTCCCTATATGGATTTCGTCAATGTGATGACCTACGACATGGGCCATCCGCCCAGGCACAACAGCGCCCTGCACCGCAGTTCCAAGGCCTCGGAAAGCTGTGACGAGTCGGTCGCCGCCCATTTCGCCGCCGGCGTCCCTTACGAGAAGATCGTCCTCGGCATCCCCTTCTACGGCCACGGAGACGGGAAAGCGTTCGACGATTACGTTGATTACAAGGACATTGTCATCGACGAAAGCAAGTACAAGGTCATGTGGGACAACACCGCCATGGTCCCCTATGTCGTGAATTCCACCGGGGACATGGTCCTCAACTTCGACAATGACCGGTCCGTCGGACTCAAGGCTGAGTTTGTCATCCAGAAGGACCTCGCCGGGGCGATGTACTGGAACATCGAGGCCGATGACGCCTCCTTCACCCTGGGCCACGCCGTTGCCTCCCGCCTGCTCCCGGACTACGTTCCTCCGACTCCCCCGGAAGACCCGGACGCCATCCTGGTAACGAATCCCTATGTCCAGAAGTTCCTGGAGGAAGTGACCTATACGGATACCGACTACAAGACCACGCGGATCCTCGACTACCCCGGCGGCGGACCCGGTGAAGCGGATATCCCTCCTACCCATACGATTACGTGGACGCCCAGCACCTCGGCCGAAACCCTGAAAGTCTGGGAAAGCGACTGGAGCCGGGAGTACAGCCTGCCGGCCGGTACGGCCAGTCAGGGGCCTTACCAACCTGGTTCCGGGGCGTGAATATCACTACAGCGTGACTTCCGGCGGAAAAGTCATAGCCAACGGTTCCTTCAAGACCCGGGGTCTGCTGCATCAGGTATACTTCGAGCCCAACGTCCGCAACGCCCGTGATCTGGGAGGATGGAAGGGACTGAACGGGAAGACAGTGGTTTTCCGCAAGATCTACCGAGGCGGTCGCCTGGACGGGAAGTATATGAACGACATGGGGAAACAGGAAATGCGCGCGGAAGGGATCAAGGCCGAACTGGATCTCCGCGAGGCGGAAGACGTTCCTTCCAGGTCCCCGCTGGGCAGCGATATCACCTTCTATGCACCCGGTTTTGACAGTGGTTACAACCACATGGTCCGGGACAACCAGCCCAAGGTAAAGGCCACCTTCGAATATGTCGTGCATTGCGTGCGGGAAGGGAAACCCCTGTATTTCCACTGCGCCGCAGGCCGCGACCGGACGGGCACCCTCGCCGTCCTGATCCTGGGCACCCTGGGCGTGAGCGAAAGCGACATGGCCAAAGACTATGAACTCACCTACTTCTCCCCTGCCGACTGGGGAATGTCCAAGGATGACGACGGAAACCCTGTCTACAAGCACACGCGCAACAACTACAGCTATCCGTCCATCCGCAAGACCATCTTCAACGAGACCGACGGCGGGACCTATCAGGAGCGCATCGTCAAGTACCTGCTCAAGATCGGCGTCGCGCAGAAGGACATCGACGACTTGCGGGCCCTGATGCTGGAATAATCAAGATAAATGGTTATCTTTGCGCAACCATTGATAACACTTATCTATGTCTTCTACCAAATTCCGGGTCGAAAGCGACCTCCTGGGGGAACTCAAGGTTCCCGCCGACGCCTACTACGGCGTACAGACCCAACGGGCCCTCAATAATTACAAGATTTCCACCACGCGGATGTCTCACTATCCCGAGTACATCATCGCGATCGCCTATGTGAAAATGGCCGCCGCTGAGGCCAACGCCGAACTGGGCGTACTGGACCGCACCATCGCGGACGCCATCGTCCAGGCCTGCCGGGAAATCGTCGACGGCAAGTTCCACGACCAGTTCCCCGTGGACATGATGCAGGGCGGCGCCGGCACCTCCGTGAACATGAACGCCAACGAGGTGATTGCGAACCGCGCCCTCGAGATCATGGGACACAACAAGGGCGAATACCAGTACTGCTCCCCCAACGACCACGTGAACTGCGCCCAGTCCACGAACGACGCTTTCCCGAGCGCCTTCCGCTACACCTTCGTCCGGATGAACCGGCATGTCGAGAAGGCCCTTTCCGACCTGATCGCCTCCTTCCGCGCCAAGGGCCAGGAATTCAAGGACATCATCAAGATGGGCCGCACGCAGCTGCAGGACGCCGTCCCGATGACTTCCGGACAGGAATTCAACGCTTTTGCGAACAACCTGGAAGAGGAAATCGCCAACCTCGAACGCAACGCCGTCCTCCTCAAGGAGGTCAACATGGGCGGAACCGCCATCGGCACCGGCCTCAACGCCGTCCCGGGTTTCGCGGAACTGTGCACCATCCGCCTCTCCGAGTTCACCGGCGACAAGTTCGAGAAGGCCCCGGACCTGGTGGAAGCCACCCCGGACACCGGTGCCTACGTAAGCTATTCCGCCGCCCTCAAGCGCCTCGCCATCAAACTCTCCAAAATCTGCAACGACCTGCGCCTGATGGCCTCCGGCCCGCGCTGCGGCCTGCATGAGATCAACCTGCCTCCCATGGCGCCGGGATCCTCCATCATGCCGGGCAAGGTGAACCCCGTCATCCCCGAAGTGACGAACCAGGTGTGCTTCAAGGTCATCGGCAACGACACCGCCGTCGCCTTCGCCGCCGAAGCCGGCCAGCTGCAGTTGAACGTGATGGAACCCGTCATCGTCCAGTGCATCCTCGAAAGCCAGACCTGGCTGGTCAACGTCATGAACACCCTCCGCACCAAGTGTATCGACGGCATCACCGTCAATGCGGACCACTGCTACGACATGGTGAAGAATTCCATCGGCATCGTCACCGCCCTGAACCCGTACATCGGCTACAAGGCCTCCACGAAGGTGGCCAAGGAAGCCCTCGAGACCGGCCGCAGCGTGTACGACCTCGTGCTTGAGCACGGCCTCATGACCCAGGAGAAGCTGGACGAGGCCCTGGACCCGAAGGCCATGACCTCTGCGCACGCCTTCATCAAGTAGGTTCAGCGCATTCTTTTACAGATGTAAAGGGCGGCCCCGCGGGACCGCCCTTTTCCGTCATCAGATAGAGAGGTAATCTGTCGAGATCGCCCCCAGGGCGAACAGGACCGCAAGCACCACCAGGACGACGAGCCAGACCACGAAAATCACCAGGCCGGGGCGCCATTTGGGCGGCTTGAAGCCGAAGATCATCTGCACGCCGCCATAGATCAGCCCGATCAGGGGCAGGACGATGGCCAGGACCATCAGGACCATGATCCACGGTGTGGACACCAGGTCGTAGAAGATGGGAACGTGCGTGGAGAGGTCGTCCAGGAAACGGTCGAGGGGCGCACTGAAGAGCGTCGTTCCCTTGAGACCGAGCACGGAGACCGAGGCCAGGCCGGATACGCCGGAAAGCAGGAGGATGATGCCGATGACGATCAGGATGATCCGTCCCAGTTCGCTCCCAGGGCGGGACTGAAGCTCATTCCGCACCGCATTCACGCCTTTCCGGGCGGTATCTCCCATCTCCTGGATGCCGCTGCGGACGTTGCGCTGGATGTCGTCCAGCGTTCCGCCGTCTCCCTTCATGGCCCAGCGTTCCTGCGCCGTGCGGGCCGGCGGCATCGCCAGCCACAGGATGGCATAGGCGACGAAACCGAGCAGCGACCAGACGCCGTCGTCGGCCCCTCCGAAAAAGAGGGCCAGGGCGATGACGGAGAAGATGATCCGCATCGCGACGACATCGAAATGGAAGTAGTTCGCCAGTCCGGCGCAGACTCCGCCGATGCGCTTGTTCTCCAGGTCGCGGTACAGTTTCCTTTGCGGGGCCTCCTGCGGCCGCTCGGGTTCGGGGTCGTCGGCTTCGATCCTTTCGGGGCGCCCGAGGATGTCGATGATCCCGCGGATGTCCTGCACCGAAGCCACGCCGTGCTGGCCGCACCGCTCCAGCAGGAGTTCGGCCATCCTTTCCTCGATGCCCTCCATGATCTCCTTGCCGCCCGGCTGGCTCAGATAATGGGCTTCCAGCCCCTTCAGATAGTGTTCCACCTCCATCGAGGCGTCTTTTTCGAGCGTGAAGGCATAGCCCCCAATGCTCACTTTCTCTACTTCCGTCATCGTTTCAATGTGTCAATGCTTTCCACCATTTCCTGCCAGGCCGCGTCCATTTCGGCAAGCTGGGCCCGGCCCTTCTCCGTAATTCCATAGTATTTCCGGGGCGGGCCCTGCGTGGACTCCTCCCACCGGTAGGTAAGCAGCCCCTGGTTCTTCTGACGGATAAGCAAGGGATACAGGGTACCCTCGACCACGATCATGTTCGCGGCCTTGAGGGCGTCGATGATACTGGAGGCATAGGCCTCCCGCTTGCTGAGAATACACAGGATGCAGTATTCCAGCACGCCTTTCCGCATCTGGGAACGGACATTGTCGGTCGTACTCTCCATAAGGCTATCGGTTATAAGTGTCCTGCGCGTGATTCGTGAACCGGGACATGTTCTCCGCCGTGGCGGGAATGCCCCGCATCTCGCACTTCTGGGCCGGGGTCAGCGCCTTGGGGACGGCGATCCACAGCACCACGTAGATCCAGAATCCGGAGGTACCGGCCAGCAGGGCGACCAGCATGATGATCCGGATGATGGTTACGTCGATGTTGAAGTACCATCCCAGTCCGGAGCACACACCGGCAACCCCCTTGTTGTCCACATCGCGGTACAGCTTCCTGGGGGCCTTATCCTCCGGGAATGCGCTGGAATAGGTGTATCCGGTTTCCGCCGACCCGTCGGGCATGCCGAGGGTCGACACCACCTTTTCCACCATTTCCAGGGTCACGACCCGGGAACTCTCCCCTACCTCCTGGTAGAACAGTTCGGAAATCCGGCTCTCGATGTCGTCCATCACTTCCCCCTTCTGGCTTTCGGGAACGTTCAGCTTGGCCTTGAAGTTGCGCAGATAGGCGTCAAGGCGATTGTAGGCATCATCGTTGAGGGTGAAATTGCGCCCTCCGATACAAGCATTGGTCACGCGTTTCATATCGTACAAAATATTTGTCGATGCAAAGATATAATTTTTTTTTGATACTTTGCAATACAAGGTACTAATTATTTCAAGAAATTTACAAATCGGACGAAAAACACTATCTTTGTATGATAAAAGAAACCAATTCAAGTTCCATATGGCCGAATTCAAATACGCACCCATGTTCCAGTTGGGTCCCGACACAACCGAGTACTACAAGATCCCCGGTTCCGAAAAACTCGTAAAAACTTGCACTTGCGGCGATAAAACCCTCCTGGAAGTCTCCCCGGAGGCCCTTACGCTGGTCGCCCGGCAGTCATTCCACGACTGCCAGTTCATGCTCCGCCGCGCGCACAACGAGCAGGTGGCGGCCATCCTGGACGATCCCGAAGCCAGCGACAACGACAAGTACGTCGCCCTCCAGTTCCTGCGCAATGCGGAAACCGCCGCGAAGGGAGTGCTTCCGTTCTGCCAGGACACCGGCACTGCCATCATCCACGGTGAAAAGGGACAGCACGTATGGACCGGTTTCGAAGACGAAGAGGCCCTGAGCCGCGGTGTCTTCGACACCTATACCCAGGAGAATCTCCGCTACAGCCAGAACGCCCCGCTGGACATGTACAACGAAGTGAACACCAAGTGCAACCTTCCCGCGCAGATCGACATCGAGGCTACCCAGGGCAGTGAATACCGCTTCATCATGGTCGCCAAGGGCGGCGGCAGCGCCAACAAGACCTATTTCTACCCCATGACCAAGGCCACCATCCAGAACGAGGGAACGCTCCTTCCGTTCCTGGTGGAGAAGATGAAGAGCCTGGGCACCGCGGCTTGCCCTCCCTACCACATCGCCTTCGTCATCGGCGGCACCTCGGCCGAGAAGAACCTCCTCACGGTCAAACTCGCCAGCATCAAGTATTACGACGCCCTGCCCACCACCGGCGATGAGACCGGCCGGGCGTTCCGTGACATCGACCTGGAGGAAAAACTCCTGAAGGAAGCCCAGAAGATCGGCCTGGGCGCCCAGTTCGGCGGCAAGTATCTCGCCCACGACATCCGTGTGGTGCGTCTCCCCCGCCACGGGGCAAGCTGCCCGATCGGCATGGGCGTCAGCTGCAGCGCCGACCGGAACATCAAGTCCAAGATCAACGCCGACGGTGTCTGGATCGAAAAGATGGACACCAACCCGTCCGAGCTGATTCCCGAGGCGCTCCGCCGTCCCGGCGAGGGCCCGAAGGGCATCGAGATCGACCTGGACAAGGGCATCGACGCCGTGCGCGCCGAACTCACCAAATACACCGTGGGAACCCGCGTGAACCTGAAGGGCACGATTATCGTGGCCCGCGACATCGCCCACGCGAAGCTCAAGGCTCGTCTGGATGCGGGCGAAGGGATGCCGTCCTACTTCAAGGACCACCCCATCCTCTACGCCGGCCCCGCCAAGACCCCGGAAGGCTACCCTTGCGGCAGCATGGGCCCCACCACGGCCAACCGCATGGACCCCTATGTGGACGAATTCCAGGAAGTCGGCGCTTCCCTGGTGATGATTGCCAAGGGCAACCGCACCAAGGCGGTCACCGATGCCTGCCAGAAGCACGGCGGCTTCTACCTCGGAACCATCGGCGGCGTGGCCGCCGTCCTGTCCCAGAGCAGCATCCGCAGCATCGAGTGCGTAGAGTATCCGGAACTGGGCATGGAAGCGATCTGGAAGATCGAAGTCGAAGACTTCCCCGCCTTCATCCTCGTGGATGACAAGGGGAACGACTTTTTCAAGACGATCGGGCTGTAAAAGCGACGATCCCTCACTTCAGGCGCCATCTTTCCCGATGGCGCCTTTCTATTTGGTAATCAATACGTTGAATGGGTATGCCCTGTGATTTCAGTCGCAGGGCATACCCATTCAACATTCTGCAAATCAACATATTATGTGCCAGCTTCAAAAATCATAAGAATCGTAAAAATCAATAAAAAACATAAAAATATACACGGGGCTCTTGACAGAATCACCCAAAAAGGATAGCTTTGAAAAAGAGTGAGAGAGTATGCGTGTCAGGAAAAGAAGAATCATCGAGAATGCATTTCAACATCTTTATCAGAACACCTGTCGGGGTGTGCTGTTGTTTTACAATGACATGGACCGTCTGGTCTATTACACCGCATTTGCAGCGATGGCGCGAAAGTATCATGCCCAGGTTCTAGCCATTTCATTGATGTATGATCATACCCATTCATCCGTCCGACTTCAAGAGCCGTCACGAATGGGAGATTTTGTAAGGGACTACACGTCGGTTTATGCGATGGAATTCAATAGGGATATCGGTCGACATGGTCCTTTATTCCGATGCGCCTATGGAAATGCGCCCAAGATCGGGGCGAAGAAGATCCGGACAAACGTTTCTTATATAGACAACAACGCTGTCGAGAAAATGTTGTTTGAGAAAGCCGAGCAGGACCGTTGGAATGCCATCGCTTTTCTGGATAGTTCCCATCCTTTTTCCGAAAAGATTGTCAGAAGCCATGCCTCCAGAAAACTTCTGCGTTCCATGAAAAGGGTGGAAGCTTTCTTCAAAGCCAATGCATATCTATCTTATCGGATCCTTCGTGACTTATTTGACGGATTGAAAAAGAATGAGGCAGAACAACTCATCGACTTTATCATATACACATACCTTCCCATCGACAAAGAGGAACGATCCCTTCTGTATGGAAATTACCAGACCATGTTGACAGCCATCAACTCAAATACAGGCAGCGAGTATGATATTAAAGAAGACTTCGACAACGAGCCTCATACCATTTACAGGGAAATACTGAAAGCCTGTCAGCATTCTTCCTTTGCCGATAATCCCAAAGCGATGCTTGTTCTTCCCAAAGCAGAAAAGATAAGGATAGCGAATATCCTTCAACAACGTACCGGTGCCACTTACTACCAGTTGAAGAAGTTTTTGGATTTATAACTGCAGTGTCATCTAACTATTTGATTATAAGACTCCAACATAGGGATGCCCTGTGAACGGAATCACAGGGCATCTCCCCATAAAAAGCTACTCATCAAGCAATTAACTGACACAGAAGGAACTACTCCAGGTCTTCGTCCACATCCGTAACGGCCGCGCCGTTGCCCATCAGGAAGGATTTCATGAACTCGTTGAGGTCACCGTCCAGGACGCCCTGGGTGTCGGCGGTGCTGTAACCGGTACGGAGGTCTTTCACAAGTTTGTAGGGATGGAGGACGTAGTTGCGTATCTGGGAGCCCCATTCGATGCGCTTCTTCTGGCCTTCCAGTTCGGCCTGTTTCTCCTGGCGCTTCTTGAGCTCGATGTCGTACAAGCGCGATTTGAGGATAAGGAGGGCGCGCTGGCGGTTGTCCTGCTGGGAGCGGGTTTCGGTGTTCTCCACCATGATGCCCGAGGGAATGTGCCGCACGCGGACGCCGGTTTCCACCTTGTTCACGTTCTGGCCGCCGTGGCCGCCGGAGCGGAAGGTATCCCATTCCAGGTCGCCGGGATTGATTTCGATGTGGATGGAATCGTCGACCAGCGGATAGACGAAGACCGACGAGAAGGTGGTCTGGCGCTTTCCCTGCGCATTGAACGGGGAGATGCGGACCAGGCGGTGTACGCCGTTCTCCGCCTTGAGATAACCATAGGCATAGTCCCCTTCGACTTCGATGGTGGCGGACTTGATGCCGGCCTCTTCCCCTTCCAGGAGGGAGGTGACGGTCATCTTGTAGCCGTTCCGTTCGCCCCAGCGGAGGTACATGCGCATGAGCATCGACGACCAGTCGTTCGCCTCCGTGCCGCCGGCCCCGGAGTTGATGGTGAGGACGGCGCCCAGGTTGTCGCCTTCATTTCCCAGCATGTTCTTGAGCTCCAGTGCTTCAACAGCCTCGACGGCCTTCGCGTAAGTAGCGTCCAGTTCGCGGGTTTCGTCGGTCTCGACAGCTTCGTCCTCCGTGCCGCTGACGCTGTCCTTCGCGAAATCGTACAGCACGTCCAGGTCGTCCACGAAACCGGCCGCCTTCTGGAAATCCGCCACCCAGGCTTTCACGCCGGCGAGTTTCTTGAGAAACAGCTCGGCGGCCTTGGGGTCGTTCCAGAAATCGGGCGAGAGGCTCTCCTTCGTCTTCTGCTCCACTTCTTTCCGCTTTCCTGCGATGTCCAGGCATTTTTCCAGGGTATCCAGTCGCTCGCGCAGGTCCTTGATTTGTTCGAGGGTCGTCATAGGTCTTTCCGTATAAACGTACAAAAATACGAATAATTTCCCTTATATTTGCATTGTATGGCGACCATCGGCATATTCGACTCTGGCTCCGGCGGCCTGTCCGTGTATCGGGAGATCGTGAAACTTCTCCCGCAGGAACGGTATGTCTATTTCGCGGACAACGCTCATTGCCCGTACGGTGAAAAGTCGGTGGAATACATCCAGGACCGCGCCCGCACCATTACCGACATCCTGCTGGGGATGGGTGCCGACATCATCGTCGTCGCCTGCAACACCGCCACAGCAGCGGCCATCGCCATGCTTCGGGAAACGTATCCGGACACGACGTTCGTCGGAATGGAACCCGCCGTGAAACCGGCAGCCCTTGGCACGAAAACCGGGGTCATCGGTGTCCTGGCAACGGCAGGAACACTGAAAGGGTCGAAATACCTGAAGACGAAAGGCCGTTTCGAAGACGATGTCCGCATCGTGGAACACGTAGGCGAAGGTTTTGTGGAACTGGTGGAAAACGGCATCCTGGACGGTCCGGAGGCCCATGAGACAGTCCGCCGCTCCCTTCAGCCCCTGCTGGACGCCGGCGCGGACCGCATTGTCCTCGGATGTACGCACTATCCTTTTCTCCGTACCATCATCGAGGCCATCGCCGGTCCCTCTGTCCAAGTCATCGACCCGGCCCCCGCCGTCGCCCGCCAGACGGTCCGCATGCTCGACAAACGCGGTATCCCTATCGGCGAGGGTCCCTTCAGCGTGGATCTGTATTTCTCGGGAGAGCCGGCATCTTTGCAAAGAATCTTCGCGCTGTTATAGCTTGGCACATATTCACCTGATTATAAACGCATTAAATAGATATGCCCTGTGATTCCAAACACAGGGCATACCCCATTAACACATTGATTATCAAAAACAATGGCGCCACCCAAAAAGTGACGCCATTTTTCAATTGGACCGTAAACTACCGGTAGATACTGTACTGGTTGTACATCGACCCGTACATCTGGCCCAGGACTTCGAGATAAGGCTGTCCGTCAAAGAGGATGGTGCGGTAAACCGTGTTATCGACCATGTAATACTCGATGCCGTTCAGCACGATGGTCTCGTAGTCGTCCGGGAGGGAGGTCACGAGGGCTCCGGCCGGCGGGACGATGGTCGTGTAAGTGCCGGAGGCATTCACACTGTAGAAGACACCGTCCTGGTAGAAGTACTCGGAGTTGGCGTAGGCGTAGCTCTGCACGAGGCCGAGCTTGTTGGCCAGCTCGTAGGCGGAGAGGGCGCGGCCGTTGTTGAGCGCGTAAGTGGCGTTCTGGGCGGCGATGCGGGCGTTGTTCTGGGCGATGATCAGGTTCTGCTGGGCAATCACGTTGTAATTGTCGAAGACCGTGTTGTAGGTCCGGTACGTGTTGCAGTAGTAGGAGAACTTGACCAGGTTGAACAGGGCCCTGTCAATCGCTCTCTCGAGCGGAGTGAAGTAAGGCGGACGGCAGACGACGTACACACCTCCGAACGGACGGTAGTAAATACCCTCATAGAAGTAGTAGTCGATGCCCCAGTGGGTGATCCGGCGGTAGCGCGGAGGCAGTACCTGGATCCGGTAGCCGAAATAGTGAGGACGGTTGTCCCAGAAGTAGCCCGGACGGTCCCACGGCATGAAGTCACGCTCGCGCGGAGGTACCCGGTAGAGGTTGTGGCCTTCATCCATCCGGAAGTCGTCATTGTAGCGGTAGTTGCCGCCACGGTCGCGGACAGGCTCGGTATTCTTCACGGAAGCGGCGGAGTTGTCGTTTCCGGCGTTATAGCCGAGACCGTTGCGGGTGACGTTGCTGGAAGAGCGGACGGCGCCGGTGCCCCGGTCGGTAGAAGCGGAAGAGCTGCGGCTGGAAGAAGCGGAGCTACGGGCATTGCTGCCAGTGCTGCGGCTGGTTGCAGCGCTGCTGCCGGTGGAACGGCTGGTCCGGGTGTTCTGGTCCACAGTACCCGCGGAACGGGTGGTGGAAGAACCGGTGGAACGGCTGGTCCGGGTGTTCTGGTCCACAGTACCCGCGGAACGGGTGGTGGAAGAACCGGTGGAACGGCTCGTCGCAGCGGAGGAAGAACCGCGGGAAGTGGAGCTGGAGCCCGTGCTTCTGGTGGCGCTTCCAGTGCCACGCTGGGTGGCAGTGCTGCTGCCGGTGGAACGGGTGGTCCGGGTGTTCTGGTCCACGGTACCCGCGGAACGGGTGGTGGAAGAACCGGAGGAACGGCTCGTTACAGCGGAGGAAGAACCGCGGGAAGTGGAGCTGGAGCCCGTGCTTCTGGTGGCGCTTCCGGTACCGCGCTGGGTGGAAGAACCCGTGGAACGTGTGGTCGTGCCCGTGGAGCGGGTCCGGTCATTCTGCACTACGGCAGAACGGCTGGGTGCGGCGCTGGCCGAACGGGTATAGGAAGTTCCGGAGGATCCGCGGCCGGTGGCGACGGAGCCGGTGGAACGGCTGGAAGAAGATCCACGAGTCGTAGTCTGCGAAGAGGACGACCGGGAGGTGGTGGAGGATCCGCCGGAACGGCGGGCCTGGGCGATGGCCTCAGGAGCCGCAATCATCGTCATCGCGATGAAGAGGGCGGCTAAGTTGTTGATCATCCTTCTCATGGCTTTTTCGTTTTAAAAGTTAGCGATATAGGTAATAATTCCGGGAAAGCTCCTTGAAAGCGTCGGCATCTTTCATCCAGTAGGATTGGATATCCTCGACTTTCAGACGCTTCCCGAACTCCCTTCTCACATAATCCGTGCCACAAACGATATCCATCATCCGGGTTTTCTTGAAAGTCTTGTACGGATTGTGGTCCGGATACAGCTCCTGGATGGCCTGAATCACATAAAACTGCGTCAGCGTGATGGTTGCAGATTCATACTCGGTATAGAAAAATTGGACGCCGTGCTGCATCTGGGGGGCAGATCCAGCCATGGGCTTGAAGTGGATGGTGCGGAAAGCCGTGCCCGGAATCCGGTAACTGTCAAGCTTCTGCTTGAGTTTGTCCGCATCAATCCAGGGGGCGGCGAAAACCTGGAAAGGAATCGTGTAACCGACACCGATGTTCAGATAGCCGAACTCGCCGGCGATGCCCGCGGAAGGATAGCCGATGGCCGACACGTCCGAAGGGATGTTCGGCGAGGGAAGGATCCAGGGCAGACCGGTATCCCGGTACAGCATCCAGCGTTCCCATCCGCTCATCGGGATGACCGTCAGACGGCATTTAAGCGGCTTCTCGTCGCCACTGACTCCGCAGTTCAGGCCTTCCTCGTTGAGAAGTCCGGCCAGTTCGCCGACCGTTAGGCCATACACATAGGGAATGCGGAATTCACTGACGAATGAATGGAATCCCGGCTCGACCAGGCAGCCCTCGACCTTCAGGCCTCCCAAGGGGTTCGGCCGATCCAGGACCATCACTTCGATATCCTGCTCGGCACAGGCCCGCATGACGAGGCCAAGGGTGGAAATGAATGTGTATGAGCGTGTTCCTACATCCTGGATATCATAGACCATGACATCGATTCCTTTCAGC
Source organism: uncultured Bacteroidia bacterium (assembly GCA_902778105.1). Classification (GTDB taxonomy): domain Bacteria; phylum Bacteroidota; class Bacteroidia; order Bacteroidales; family UBA932; genus Cryptobacteroides. The sequence continues at coordinate 117,954 of CACYWN010000001.1, read as the reverse complement.
ATCTCCGGCGTGGGCTTCCGGGTGGAGCCGTAGAGGGAATAGACGGGAAGGCCGGTCTTGGGATCCTTTCCGCTGGAGACATGGTCGCCCGCATAGGCATCTCCCCTCACCCCATGTTCCGGCCCGTAGAGAGCGACGAGATTCACTTCGGGGGCGTCAAAAAGGACGTCGATGGTGGAGCGGAGATTCCGGTCCACGCCGGAGGGATTCGTCACCAAACCCACACGCTTGCCTTTGAGGTCTTCGAAGTCATAGCGTTCCAGCATGTCGATGCCGGTATACACGACCGGCTGGTACGGGGATCCGGCAGGTGAAGGAGACAGCGCTTGAGGCTGGGACTGACTGGAAGCCGGGTGCGAACAGCCCAGGCAGGCCAGGAAGGAGAAAAGGAAAAGAACTCTATTCATGATCAGTTGTTCTAGCGCGTCCATAATCGGCCGGTATGCGGCGGCGGGCATACAGGGTGACAAAAACCGTGGCCAGGCAGCAAGCCATCACCAAGGAATAGAAACCCACGTAGCCCAACCCGCTCTGCAGATAGCCCGCCACAGCGCCCGGCAGCAGCATGGACAGGGCCATGAAACCGGTGCAGATGGCATAGTGCGAGGTCTTGAGCGGACCGTCGGAGAAGTACATCATGTAAACCGTGTAGGCCGTAAAGCCGTAGCCATAGCCGAACTGGTCGAAAACGACGCAGGCGCCGACCGTCCACACGGAGGAGGGCTGGACAATAGCCAGGAACAGGTACACGGCGCACGGCAGGGCTAGGCTGAGGGCCATCGGAAGCAGACAGCTGCGGAGGCCCCGGCGGGAAATGTGCCATCCGCCCAGGATGCCGCCCACGAGCAGCGCAATCACCCCGGCGGTACCATACACCATCCCGTAAGCAGCCTTGTCCAGACCCAGGCCTCCTTCCGCGATACCGTCGCTGAAGAAGGGATACAGAAGTTTGACGGACAGCGCCTCCGGAAGGCGGTACAGAAGGAGGAAGGCTACGAGCAGGCCGATGCCCGGCTTCGTGAAAAAGCTCCGGAACGCCTCGCCGAACTCCGAGAATACCTCGCCGGTGGATTTCCGCCCGGCCGTCCGGTCCTCGGCGGGACGGGGCAGGACGAAGGCGTGATAGGCAGTCACCAGGGCCAGGATGGCCGCTGTGGCCAGGAGCGTCCAGGACCAGGCCCTGGACACGTCTCCGGTCTGTTTTTCCAGCATGCCGGCCAGTACGATGAGCACCCCCTGTCCGAACACCATCGCTATCCGGTAGAAAGTGTTCCGGATGCCTACGAACGCCGATTGCCGTCCCTCGTCGAGAGCCAGCATATAGTACCCGTCCGCCGCGATGTCGTGGGAAGCGGAGGCGAATCCCGTAATGACAAACAGGATGAGCATCCACGTGAAGGTGGAAGACGCAGGAAGGGTCGATGCGAGGACGCCGACGGAAACCGCCATCAGCAGCTGCATCGTCACGATCCACCAGCGCTTGCTCTTGAAGATGTCCACGAAGGGGCTCCAAAGCGGCTTGACGAGCCAGGGAAGGCCGATGAGGCTGGTCAGCAGGGCCAGCCGGGCATTGTCCATGCCGAGGTCCTTGAGAATCACGACGGATATCGTATTCACGATAAAATACGGAAGGCCTTCCGCGAAATACAGGGTGGGAACCCAGAGCCAGGGATTTCTTGCTTTCATCGTTCGAGGGTGGTGCCGGGATAGTAGAAGGAGAGGATTTGCCCGAAAGTCTTTCCGTGGGCGGCCATCACGGCGGCGCCGATCTGGCACAGGCCGACGCCATGGCCCCAGCCATGACCGCGGAGAATGACCTCGGTCGGAGTCATCTCCACGTCAAACCAGGAGCTGTAGAGATGGCTTTCGGAAAGGAAACGCCTGATAAGCAGCTCCTTGCCAACGGTTAATGTCGCTTTGGTACCGACAATCCGGAGGAGTTTGATCCGGCCGGAGCCACCCCTCTCCAAGGGTTCCAGGGCGGTCAGTTCACCGATATCCACGCCGGACTTCCGGCTGATCAGCGCCGACAATTCAGCCCGGCCGTAGCGGACCGTCCAGTCGTGGAAATCCTCGGTCTCCAGGTCATAGTCGTTGAGGACCTGGCCGAGGATATCCTTGTCGCGGGTATCGCACCAGGGGTCGTCATGGACCGTCAGATAGGGATAATCCCGATCGGCCCAGGCCGTGGAAAAGCGTTCGGTCCGACCGCCGCAGCACTTGGAGAAGCGGGCGTCCACCAGCTCGCCTCCGCTTTTGAGCACCAGGCCCCAGGTCGCATCGATGGCTTCCCGGACCTTGGCACCCACCGCCAGGGTAAGTCCCTGATAGCGTTGGCAGTGGTCGTCGGCACAGACGTCGAAGCGCCGATGGTCGTCGTGGTCGAACCAGCGGATGATTTCGCCGGTAGGATGGTCCGGGGAGGAGGAATGATTCGTATCCAGCCAGGTCACCAGTGCGGGGACATTGTCGAACCGGAACGGGACCTCCACTTCCCGATGCACCTGACGGTGGGCGATCTGCGCCATCACCCAGGAGCGGGAGATGATCGCATGGGCCTTCAAAAACTCCGGGGAAGCGGTCGCCTTCATTTCGGAAGAGATCACGCTGAGAAGATAGTCCTCCACGCCGATGGAATTGACAGCCACCACTTTACCCTCATCCACGATAAACTTGAGCGCGCCGGCGAACCGCTGGTCCTGCTGCCGCTGCCAATGGAAATCGACCCCGATGGTCACCCCGTACAGGATGAACGATGGCTCGGCGAAGAGGGTGGAAACCGTGGGGGCTTCGAAGACCAGTTCATCGTAGAGGGTACCGTTGTAATCGATTTTCCCTTCGCGATAGGAGACCTTCTGGGGACCGGCGCCGTCGGAGATGATCTCGAAAGTGATTTCCGGGCCGGACATGATGCCCACCTCGATCCTGGGCTGCGTGCGGACCAGGCGCCAGAGCAGCTGCTCCTCCTGTTTCTCGGAAAGGGAGACCTCCTGGAGAATTTCCGTCAGTTTCTCCCGGGTAAGCCGGTCATAATCGGCCACTTCCGGAATGACGAAGAAGCCGGCCATGTCGGCGGCGCCGGGGCTCAGGGCGAAATGGTCCTCCCCTTCCGCATAGAAATGATGCGGACGGTGGAGGGCCCTGCACATCACGACAGCCCGATACTCCCCTTCACTGCGGAAAGTCAGTGCGTTGAACCGTGGTTCACTCTCCCCTTCCGCCAGGTCGCAGCAGTCCAGCAGCCGGTAGAACATCTTCGCCATCGACTTGGCGGTTTCCGCCCGGAGGAAGAACACCCCTCGTGTAAAGTGCTTGTAATGGAACAGTTGGGCATCCCGCGCGGAAGCCACGAAGGAGATGTCAGCGGACAGGTTCTCAGGGACCTGCCCTTTATTCACGGCGATGGCATGAAGGATGCGCTCCGCGGTGCGTTCAAGAGGCATATAGCCCTTGGGGCAGGCCTGGAAATGGGCATGTCCCGGAACCGTGGTCCCGCTGAAAGGGCTGTTATAGAAGACGACATAGTCGGGGAACTGGGCCGAGAGGTCCAGCATGTCCGGGTAACGGTGCCAGATAGTCTGGGGCACGTGGACGTCCCGGGTGATGACCAGGTGGTTCGGGAAGATGGGGGCCCGGTTCACCAGGACGCGGTATTTCCGCCCCTTCCGGCCTTCGAAGGAAAGGAAATGCTGGTAGGGCAGGTAGTTTTCCTCGCAGAGCGGGCAGCCGTGGTCGAAGATGGGCATGCGTCCGGGATTGGACTGGAGGGTGGCGAGGAGACCGCCGACAGGCAGCTGGCGGGTCTGGGTGCTTTTAAGCGCCCGGTATTTCGCTGCAACGGCCGGCCATACCGACAGCTGGTCGTGGACGAATTTATCGATGTCGATTGCCATAACCTTGTAAAGGTAGGCATTTTTCAGGGTATTTCCTACAGGAGCGCAAGAAGCTTTCCCTGGATCCGGGCATATTCCGCCTCGAAATTGGGGGTCAGGAGGTTTTTGCCGATGGCGGCCGTGAGTTCCTCCTGGGTCCACCAGCGTCCCTCGGAGACTTCCTCATTATCCGGATGCAGGTCGGGATGGCCCACCGAGGCAAAGATGAAGACGAATTCCCGGTCCCTTTCCGTCTCCCATTCCGACGTGCCGAGAAAAACGGGATTGAAATTTGTAAGTCCCAATTCCTCAGCTGCTTCCCGGTACAGGGATTCCTCCGCCAACTCACCATAGGTGACGTGTCCGCCCACAGCGGTATCCCAATAGCCGGGCAGGAGGTCCTTGGACATCGCTCGTTTCTGGAGAAAGACCCGGCCCAGCCGGTCGACAAGGTGCAGATGGACCACGGGATGCAGGGGCTTGGCTCCGCTATGGCACCAATCCCGGGAAGCCTGGCCATACACCAGACCGCTGGGCTCGATAAGCGGGAGCATCTCGCCGGAGGTAACGGCCGACGTGCCGGGATGGTCCACGGTCGGCCGGGGGTAGACCGGCGCCGGCTCCAGGGGATAGACCAGTTCGAACATCAGGCGAAGGAAATGAGGATGAGCAGTTGGGCAACCAGCACGCGGAGGAACATCGAAAGCGGATAAACCGTCGCGTAATTCACGGAAGAATAGTCACTTCCATACATCCCCTGTGCAAAAGCCAGCACGGGAGGATTGGTACAGGAACCGGAGATGAGGCCGCAGATCTGGTAAAAGTTCAGATGGGCGAAAACACGGGCGATGACGAAGGTGATGCACAGCGGCACGATCGTAATCAGCGCCCCGTACAGAATCCACCAGTAACCGCCGTTCACGATGGAACTGACGAAGTTCTCCCCTGCCCCGAGACCGACCGCTGCCAGGAAGAGGGAGATGCCGATCTCGCGGATCATCAGGTTGGCACTCATGGTCGTATAGGTCGTGATCTTGTAACGGGGGCCGAAATGGCCGATCAGGATGGCGATGATGAGCGGTCCGCCTGCGAGGCCGAGCTTGATGGCCTGGGGAATGCCCGGGAAACGGATGGGGAGAGAGCCGAAAATGATACCGACCACGATGCCCAGGAAGATGGGCACGAGGTTGGGTTTGTCCAGGGCGCCGCTGGAATTGCCCACGGTCTCGGCCACGCGCTGGATGTTCTCTTCGGCGCCGACACAGATCAGGGCGTCACCCATCTGGAGATACAGGTCCGGGCGGGCGACGAGCTCGACACCGGCGCGGATGACGCGGGTCACACTGACCTCGTATGCTCCGCGGAAATGCAGGTTCTTCAACTTCTTACCGGTAAGGGAAGACTTAGTGACCGTCACGCGGCGGGTCACCAGATGATGGTCTTTCTCAACCCAGTCCCCCACATGCATCGGCACTTCCTGGCCGAACAGGATACGGAGCTTGTCCACCTCGTCCTGCGAGGTGACCACCAGGACCTTGTCTCCTTCCTCCAGGACCGTGTCACCGGTAGGGAAAACCACCTCTTCCCCCTTCATGATGCGTGAAACGACGAAATCGCCGCCGAACTCACGCAGGATGTCATAGAGTTTCTTTCCGAAGATGGCGGGGTTTTCCACGGCCAGGTGCATCCGGCGGGCCTGGCCCGCATTGTCTTCCCGGGATTCCAGTTCCGAAAGCTCCTTCGCCGCATCGATCTTGAAGAGACTCTTGCCCAGGATCAGGACGGCAATGACGCCGATGACGCCGATCGGATAGGCCACGGCATAGCCGGAAGCCAGCCCCGAAGCGGCCCGGGAGGCCTCAACGGGATCCAGGCCACCCGCGGAAGCCACGTCGACGAACGTCTGCTGGGCAGCACCGAGGCCCGGGGTGTTGGTTACCGCGCCGGACATGACGCCGACCATCGTCCTGAGGTCCTCGCCCGTCGTCGCGGAGATGACCCAGGTGACGGCGACCGCCAGCAGGATGTTCATCGCGGCGAGCAGATTCATCTTCACGCCCCCGGACTTGAAAGAATGGAAGAAACCGGGACCGACCTGGAGGCCGATGGAGAAGACGAACAGGATCAGGCCGAACTCCTTGACGAAATGGAGGATTTCCGAATCGGCCCGGAAACCGAAATGACTGACCAGGATGCCCACGAAAAGGATCCAGGTGGAACCCAGGGACACACCCTTGACCTTGAACCGTCCGAGATAGATTCCCACGCCGATGACGAAGGCAAGCAGGAGGATGGTGTGGGCGACACCTTGCCCGAGAAACAGATCTTTCATAGCTTAAAATACCATCTTGACGCAGAAGACTGCCTTGCCGTCCACGCGTCCTTCCACATAATGGACCGGGTTGCCGTCCTCCTCCGTCTGAAGGCGGAACAGACGGACGACGGTGCCAGGCGTGGTTTCCTTGTTGAAATTGAGATAGACATCCCTGACCCTCCGGGTCGAGACAACCCCGTAGTCCAGGGCATCCATGGCCCAGACCATGTAGCGGGCGTTGTTGGAATGACCCAGGATATCCACGTCGGAATAGGTGACGACATGTTCACCGGCCGGTTCCGGATCGGTTCCCCGCGGCATCATGACCTTCGGGGCCGGTTCCGCAATGGCGCTGTCCACTTCCTCTTCCAGAGAAAGCAAGTGGGACATTTCTTCGGGGCGGACCAGACGACGGGTCTGTTCGTCGATCACGACCCAGGAACTGGTGCAGGTCACCAGGCGATGCCCCCCGGCATCCTGCAGGTAGAAATCACGGAGGAAGAACAGGCCGGAAGGGCCTTTGTGCCAGGTGTACAGGGTGACATTGTCCCGCCACTGGGGTGGATCCGCAAAATGGAAGTGCATCCGGGACAGGACCCAGGCCGTATGGTGGACATGCAGGTCGTCATAGCCGAAACCCAGCATCTGGGCGGCCCAGTAAGCGATTTCCTGCGCCATGTCCATGAAGGCGGCCGGTTTCAGGTAAAAGGAAGCGTCCGTTTCGTAGCAGGGGACGCAGATATCCTGGCAGAACTTGTAACCTTCTCTTCTGACTTCACTCATACTAACTTCGCTTTTGCGGCTGCAAAATTAGCATTAATAACGGAGAATTTCAAGTTCCTCCCGGGAATACAGGAGCGGGTCCAGCAAGTTCGGAGCGACCCGGGAAACCACGATGAAAAGGAGCAGAAGGACCAGCAGGACTGCCAACACCCAGAGGGACACTTTCAACACCTTCAGCCCAATCTTCCTCCTGCGGCGGATCCTGTATTCCGCACGCTGGGTTTCCTTGAATGCCTCGGAAACCGGGATGGCGTGGTCCGGTTCCCCGGTGACAGGAGACTCCTCGGCCTCCGCCGAAGGTTCTTCGGCAACGGAGGGGGCCTCAACGACAGGAGGTTCTTCCGCGGGAACAGGGGGCTCCACCACGGGAACGGGCGGTTCCTCGTCGACAATAGGAAGTTTCACCTCGGCGATGGGCGGCTCCTCCTCGGCAACGGGAGGCTCCACGGCCGCAGGGGTCTCCATCAGATCGGCCAGGCCCGCAACGGCGGAGGCAACCTCTTCCGGAGTTTCAACGTGCGTCTTCAGGGAGACGGGGGCGAGGCCGAGGCCTTCGGGATAGATGTCCAGGTCCTCATCGGCCACGAAGAAGAAATGGTTCTCCCGTGTGGCCCGGAGACGGCCCAATCCGGGAAAGACGACCGTTTTACGGACCTTGAGGACCTCTTTCATCTCGGAGAGGAACTCGGCCAGGATCCGGGTGGCCGTTTCCAGGTCAACCCCTTCGTTATCACGGGCATAAAGCGCCGCCAGATGGTTGTCGCTCCCCTGCCGGGGCGAGAAATAGAGCCTACGGTACGGCGGATGGATCGTGTACCCTTTGTCAGAGAAGGTGGAGGGCATCAGTTCGGCCACGAAACACCCGACCCCTGGGAGGGTCACGGTATCGTTGTCAAGGATTGCCTCCTTGACCATCTTTGCAAGCAGATCGATATCCATCGCCGGTTCGGTTTTAGATTGCTCCGCAAAGATAGCGAAAAAACTGCACAATTTATTTGGAGATTCGAAAAAAGGTTGTACCTTTGCATTCCCGAAATGAAACAAGGGCGCCGCGCAGCGGTGAAATATTCCTCCTTAGCTCAGTTGGTTAGAGCATCTGACTGTTAATCAGAGGGTCGTTGGTTCAAGTCCAACAGGGGGAGCCACTCAAAAAAGCACTTGCGAACTCGCAGGTGCTTTTTTATTCAATTTTCCGACTAGTCTATTCCTCTCGTTGGAAGCAAAAACCCTTGAAAACGTCCCCGACGACGCACTAAAGTTTCTCGCTGGAAGCAAAAACGGGCTATTTTGTCTTCGCTCAAAGACCGCAGACCGAACACCCTGTAATATGTCTCACCTATCCACGCTGGACCTTCACTCCATCGGCGGGGGTCCTTTTCAAAAAAGACGGCCAACCTTTCGAGTTGACCGTCACTGCCTGGTTGTTCGCTTTCATTTGCACAGTTTATACACCAATGACTGATACTTTCCCGGCCGATCACAGGTCGTCGATGGGATTCCTTCCGGAAGAAGTAGTCACGGTCATCGACGGAAGGCTCGAGTAGGTCAGGGTCACGTGCCAGGTGGAGCGGTCTTTCACGTCGGCATCCAGGGAAATGGTTCCGTTAGGCAGGTTGTAGACGGCGAGATTGCTGGTAGCGGGATTGGCATTCGGCTCCATACCGTATTTCCGCGTCAGATCCGCCTGGAGGTTGTCGTAGGCCTTCTCCAGCGCGTCCCAGTCCGAGATGACCGGGAAATCCACACGGACTTCCTGGACCGGATTGTTGCCGATGGGCGTGACCTTGCACCCGCTGTAGCCTGCGAAATCACCGACATAGGTACCGTTCCCCGCATTCCGGAATCCGGCCTTGACCAGTTCGGACCCGAAGGCCGACAAGGTGCCGGTGATGGGAATGCCTTTGAAAGTCAGCGGGGCCGAAGACGATGGCGTGGTGGAAGGAATCGTAGGGGTTGTCGTCTGTCCCCGGTTCGTTCCGACTCCCAGTTCCCTCTCCAGGTCCTTGATGTCGATGTCATCGATGACAGCCCCGCCGGATTCCTGTCCTTTCGGGCTGAACCAGCCTCCTGATTCATTGGAACTTCCGGTTCCCGTTCCCCCGGGAATGGGGATGATGCTCCCCACGCTGCGGGTACAAAGCCTAACGCCCAGGAAAATGATGACGAGGGCGACAACCAATTTAATGATTCTTTTCATAACGGACGGTTTCTATTCTTGCATTTTTACAAATGTACATAAATTAACGGATTTTTTGTATTTTTGAATCTGGAACTGAATCCACAACCTGACCATCATGAAAAAATACAGTCTGTTTTTCGCAACGCTGTCTGCTTTGATCCTGATAGCATGCCATCAAACGAGCGCCAACAGGGACCTGGACACCGAAAAACTCCATTACGCCGATTCTTCTTCTTTTGCCCATCTCACCACCGTAGTTGAGCTTCCTGCTCCCGGCCAGGGAAAAGCGGCGGATCAGATCCGCAAGAAACTCCTCGACGTGCTGGACGGACAACTCAGTCATATCGTCCAGTATGACCGGCGGAGTTTTCCCGCCTACGACGGAGATACCGGGAATGCAGAAAAAATGGTCGCATATTGCCACGAAAAGGCTTTTGAGGCATTTGCCAAAGACGCCGAGGAAGCCCATGAAGACTACGGGGAAATGCCGGGATATGAATACGAGTACACTGTCCAAAAGACCCGCGAGACGGATAACTACGTGGTTTTCAACGCCACGGGTTATGCCTATCTGGGCGGCGCCCACGGTGGGGTATTCGGAGACGGTCCGATGACTTTCAACAAATCCGACGGCAGCCTGATCGCGCATTTCCTGGTCCCGTCCTGCCTGAATGACATACAACCGCTGATCCGGAACGGGCTCCGGGAGTATTTCTCCGAGGACGGCCAGAAGATCAGCAACCGCGAACTGAATGAATGGCTGATGCTGGAAAGCGACATCATCCCCTTCCCGGCCATGTCGCTGGAGCCTTCCGACGAAGGGCTGGTCTTCACCTACGGGCAATACGAAATCGCCCCGTATGTCGCCGGAATGCCCAGTTTCACCATCCCCTATGCCGACATCGAACGTTTCCTGACCCCGGAGGCGAAGGCGATTCTGGGAGGAGTGCTGCACGGACAAGCTCCGGAGCAGGACAAAGGCGAATAATCCCTACCGACTCTCTTTACAAACAAAATGATGACCGACAGACCCTACCAGGAAATATCCGACCTTTCCCAGCTTCCCGCTCCGGACGAGACGGGAATCATTTCCCACTATGTTTTCCAGTATCTCGACTTCTTCAAGGTACCGCAGTACCTTGCGGCGGGACACCGCTACTCGGACTGCTGCTTCCTGGGATGTGAGATTCCATCGGAGATGGAGGGGAACATCGGGCGGACCTGCCTGATCTTCCCCCGGATGGGACGTTCATACAATGTATTCCGCAGCCGGTTGTATTCGGGTGAAGACCTGTATGAAGGGTACGATCCGGACAACGAGGACACGTTCGAGACCTGTTTCGACTCCCGCGTCTATGCGGACTACAAGGAAAAGGGACAGCAGTGCGGCGATGTCCGGGAAACGCTGGGCCGTACGCTGCACGACCGCGCCATGGGCGACGCCATGCGGGAATTCCTGCGGAAGTTCGACGAGCAGCAGGTGGTCGCCATCATGGGCGGCCACGCCCTGAACCGCTCCGATGCCGGATACCGGAATGTCGCCTATATCAGCAAGAAACTGACTGAGAAAGGCAAGCTGATGGCTTCGGGCGGCGGCCCGGGCGCGATGGAAGCGACACATCTGGGCGCCTGGATGGCCGGCCGGACGGACGAGGAGTTCGAGGACGCCCTCGGCATCCTCTCCGTCGCACAGACCTTCCGGGACGAAGGCTGGCTGCGTTCGGCTTTCCAGGTCCGGAAGAAGTATCCGCAATCCAAGTACCACAGCCTGGGCATCCCCACCTGGTTCTATGGGCATGAACCGGCCTCGCCGTTCGCTACGGAGATTGCCAAGTACTTCTACAACAGCGTCCGCGAGGACACCCTCCTTTCGATCGCCAAGGGCGGCATCATCTACTCCCCCGGCTCGGCCGGCACCATCCAGGAGATCTTCCAGGATGCCGCGCAGAACCACTACCAGACCTTCGGCGCCCCCAGCCCGATGGTCTTCCTGGGAAAGGACTTCTTCACCCGGGAAATCCCCATCTATCCGCTGCTGGAAGACCTTCTGGCGCGGGACAAATACAAGAATCTCATCATTTCCGTGACCGACGACCCCGAAGAGGCCATCGAGACGGTGCTCTCTTACACGAGGACGGAACCTAAAGAAGGATGTTGATTCCCAGGCCGATGAGGACGAGCCCGCCGATGATGCGGGCGGAATAGCCGAGTTTCCGGCCGACAAAACTGCCTGAACACATACCTGCCACGACCGACAGGGCCGTGAAGACAAAGACGGACACCGAAATCGGGGCGATGGAAGCCCAGGATGCGGTGTCCATAGCCATGGACAGGCCAACGACCGCCGCGTCTATGGAGGTCGCCACGCCACCGAGCAGGATTCCCCTGAAGCCATCCAGGCTCAAGTGCTCGGACTTGCCGCGTACGCCGTCCAGGAACATCGCCCCGCCGACATACAGGAGCAGGAGGAAACCGATGAGGTGGGCGGCTGTCTCGAAATGCGCGACATGGGCGGAGATGAGGTCCGTCGCAAACGCGCCGAGCAGCCATCCGGCCAGAAGGAGCCCGGTCTGGACCACCGCGAAGACAAGGGCGACGACCGCCACCTTTTTCCGCAGTTCTTCTTTCGGCACCAGGAAGGAAGAGCACAGGGAAACCGCAAAACAGTCGGCGCAGAGGGAAAGGCCGATCAGGATGGCGTCCAGCAGTCCGGTCATGGCTTGAATTCCTGGCGGTTGACGATGGAACGTCCGAGAGTCAGCTGGTCGGCATACTCCAGGTCGTCCCCGAATCCGAGCCCGCGGGCCAGGGAGGATACCCGGACCCCGGTATGGGCGATTTTCCGATAGATATAGAAGGCGGTGGACTCCCCTTCCACATCGCCGCTGAGGGCGAAGATGACCTCGGCGTTTTCCGGCTGTTCCAGGGCCTCCACGCGACGGACGAGCTCACTGATACTCAAGTCGGAAGGGCCGATGCCGGCAATCGGGGAAATGATGCCGCCCAGCACGTGGTACACGCCGTGGTACTGCCCGGTGTTCTCGATGCTCATCACATCCCGGACGCTCTCCACCACGCAGATGGCGCTGTGGTCGCGGGAATGGTCTGCGCAGAGGGAGCAGATGTCGCCGTCCGCAATCATCCGGCATTCCCGGCAGTAGCGGACCTCGTCCCGGAGACGGTTGATGGACTCTGTGAAATGGTGGACATTCTCCTGCGGCTGCCGGAGCAGGTGCAAGGCCAGCCGGAGGGCGCTGCGACGGCCCACGCCGGGCAGGGAGCCAATGGCATCGACCGCATCGGAAAGGAGTTCGGAAGGGTATTTCTCTTTATACGCCATGATAGTCGATGAGTCCCTCCATCGGGGAAGGGATGAAACGGGAGAAAGACAGGCCATACGCGGCACCGAGGCCCTCCAGTTCCGCCCGGCAGGCGCATCCGAAACCGCCGACAACGCCCACGGGGAGCCGGTCGTATCGCAGGAGCGCCCGTTCGAACAGGTCACGGAAGTTCCGCTCGACCAGCGCGTCCACATAAGCATTTCCCCGATGTGCCAGAATGAAGGGAGCGAGACTTCCCAGGTAACGGGAAGGGGCGGGAGTCTTGTAGACGTTCCGGACGAGGGAAGCGTAATCCGCTTCGTGCCCGGCGGCAAACGCATCCGCGATATCAGCAGGGACCAGGTCCTTTACCAGGTCGGCCAGGAACATCCGCCCCAGGGCCGCGGCACTGCCTTCGTCACCGATGATGAAACCGCCGCCATGGATGTTCCGGACAATCTTTTCCCCGTCATAGTGGCAGGTGTTGGAGCCGGTGCCCAGGATGGCGGCCAGGCCCGATGAGTGGCCGCAGGCCGCACGGGCAGCCGCCAGGAGGTCGGACGCGTATTCGCATCGGACATGCGGGAACCGCCCCTTGAACACGCGGTCCAGTTCCGTGGGGAATTCCAGCAGGCCGGCCGCGTAGAAATGGACCTCGTCCACATCCGTGAAAGCATCGACCGCCTCCGCAAAAACGGCGGAATTGGCCTCCGCAGCGATCGTGGACAGGTTCATTCCCGGAGTTTGCAGCCTGCGGACCGGCTTTCCGGCATCCACAAGGCACCAGTCGGTCTTGGTGGCGCCGCTTTCGACAATCAGGATCATAGTTCCACTCCTTTCTTTTTCCAATGGTAATAGCCGTATACGGCAGAAGCGACGTAAGCAAGATACAGGAGGGCCATCCAGTACTGCCCGTTCACCACACACAAAGCGGTCGTAAGGGTATCGGCCACCACCCACAGCATCCACTGCTGGATATAGGAACGGGTGAGCCACCAGGTGGCGATGACGCTGAGGACCGTCGCGGGAGCGTCCAGCTCGGACACCGTATCCCCAAGGGCACGGAATGCCCAGGTCAGGGCGAGGGAGCCCACGACGAAAGCCACGGCGCTCCAGAGGGCCGTTTTCTTCGGCAGGGGCCGCAGATGGATCACATCCTCCCCCACGGCGGCGCTGTCTTTCCGCCACTGGATGAGGCCGATGACGGACATCACGACGTAATAGATGTTCAGTCCCGTCATCCCCCAGCTCCGCTGCACCGCGAAACTGTAGGCGCAGGCGACTCCGGTCAGGATGCCCACCACCCACATCGCATTCTTCTGGAGGATCTCCAGGACGACGTAGGCGACACCCGTCACGAATGCGAAAATCTCAATGGCTTGAATGATGTCCATAACGTACAAAGATAATCAAAATAACAGGAAAAATCCGTACCTTTGCAGACAATCATTACGACACAATGGACAAGAAAAGTTATGCATTCGGTATGAGCCTCGCCGGCAACCTGCTCCAGTCGGGCGTGCACGGGCTCAATTTCGACGACTTCGTAGCCGGTCTGAAGGCTATGCTGCAGGGTGAGAAACTCGCCATCTCCATGAACGAGGCCGGTGAAGCCCTGGAAGCGTTCTACAAGGAAATGGAAGAGGAAGCCTCCGAGCGGGCCGCCGTCGCCGGAAAGGCCGCGAAGGAGGAAGGCGAGAAGTTCCTCGCCCAGGCCGCCCGCGACCCCGAGGTCCGCGCCACCGGCAGCGGCCTGATGTACAAGGTCCTGAAGGAAGGCACCGGCAAGAAGCCCTCTGCGACGAGCCAGGTCAAGTGCCACTACGAGGGGACTTTCCCCAACGGGCAGATCTTCGACAGCTCCTACAAGCGCGGCGAACCCGCCGTCTTCGGCCTGAACCAGGTCATCAAGGGCTGGACCGAAGGCCTCCAGCTGATGGCCGAAGGCGCCAAATACGAGCTGTATCTGCCGTACAACCTGGCCTACGGCGAGCACGGAGCCGGCAACGCCATTCCTCCGTACAGCGCCCTGAAGTTTGTCGTGGAGCTTATTGAGGTTCTGTAACCTCTGCCGCGTCATAATTCATAACACGCTGATTATCAGACATTCCGCATCTTTACAACGGCAAGGGGTACGAAATCCGATACCCCTTGCCGTTTGCTTTATGTCAAATAACTGATTGACAGATATTTCCACGATAGATGGCGGCAAGGGGCCCGGAACGAACACCGCATCCGCCCCGCTTACCAGAGATAAGTAACCGTCAGCATGAAATTCCGTCCCGGCATCGGATACCCCTGGACGATCTGATACCGGTGATTGAAAAGATTCCGGACAGTCAGGTCCACATTCACCTCCGGTACGGACACCCGGTGTCTAAACAGGGGCAATGACATCTTTCGGGACAGGGAAACGTCGCTGACCGTCCAGGGGGCGATGTAGTAGTCCGGCGTGTTGGCCGTCCGGGACCATTTGGCGCCGACAAGTTCGGTCTGCCAGTGGAAAGACCAGTCCTTCCAGCCGGTCGCCAGGTCGATGCCGCCGCTGTGCAGGGGAATATAAGGGATCTGGTTGCCAAAAGTGCTGCCCGACACGTCACTATGGTCCAGTGCCCGCTGGAAAGAGTAGCGGAGGACGGCCTCGAGTTTCCACTCTTTCCGGTCATAGCCCACTTCGGCCTTGGCATCCAGCCCCGCCACATCCACGGTTCCGATGTTGAGCATCGTCCAGCGGAACTGGGAGGCCGTCGGGATGGCCACGATCTTGTCGGTGACCCTGTTCAGGTAGGGTGAGACTCTCCCCTTCCAGGTCCACGGCCCGGACCCATGCTTCAGCTGGATATCGACCCCGGCCTGAGCCGCGGATTCGGGGACGAGGGAGGCATTTCCCATCAGGCTGTAATACAGGTCATTGAAGGATGGAAGCCGATACGTGCGCTTCAGGAAGGCATCCAGCTCCAGGAAGGGGAAGGGCGCATAGAAAAAGCTCAAGGACGGCATCCAGGCATCCCGGAAGGCGTCCTCGCGGGACCAGCCGCCCGCCTGCGGCGTTTGAAAGTGGTCCCAGGCGCCCAGATACACCAGATGGGCCGCCGTCCGGAACCTTTCCCAAGCGGCCCGTATCGCCAGCGCGCCCGTGAAAACGGTCCGGCGCGGCGTGACGGACTGGCCGGCGTCGGTATCCAGGGCGTTCCGCTGCAGGTCGGTGGCCAGGTCCAGCGACCAGGAATCGGCCAGGATGAGCGACTGGGCCACGGACAGATAGCCGGACCGCTGACGGTAGTGCAGGTCATAGGGCAAGGCCATCGGATTCTTCTCCGGATGGGTGTCGTAGTGTGTGTAATCGTCGGCGAACTTGAACTTGACGGCCGTGGAATAGCGCGTGGTCCAGTCCTGGTTCCAGCCGCCCTGGACAAAAAGGTCACGGTCGGCCTGACGCTCGGCGCTGAAAGGGAAGCCCAGGGCCCGCCGGACGACCGGTCCGGGAAATCCCCGCTCCGACCCGTAGCCATACAGGCGGATGCGCCAATCACCTTGCCGCAAGCGGCCGAACAGCGTGGTTTCCAGCCGAAAGCTCCGGATGTCTCCGTTTTCCCGGACCAGGGTGGTGTCATAGTAAGGATATTCATACTTGCCATCGCTGACCACCCCCTCGGCCGAGACACGGAGGATGACAGGACCACACGAACGGTCCCATTGGATGGACGGCTGGAAAGTCCCGAACGAACCGCCCCGGAGACGGACCTTTCCCGCGTCCCGGTCCACCAGGAGGGGCGGCGCCGCGTCCAGGTGCACGGCTGCACCGGAAGCGTACTCTTTCGCCGTTTGCAAACGCCTGGTCTTCTGCCCGTTATACAAGGAGACCATGAACATCCCATCCGTGGAAAACCGTCCCAGGTCCACCTGCATGTTCTGGGCGTTGTCCACCTGGATGCCATCCAGGAAAATGCCTACGTGCTCACTGCCGAGGCTCCGGACATTGACGGTCTTGAGGCCGCCTACGCCTCCGTAATCCTTTACCTGGACACCGGTGAACCGGCGGAGGACGTCGGCAACCTGGTCAGGCGGCGCCACAGCGGCGGACAGGTCCACCTGTTCGGCTGGCCGGACCACGGGGAATACCTGGACGGACCAGACCGAAGCCGCGGCCAGCGTGTCCGCGTCCTGGGCGTTCAGGGTCCATGAAACGGACAGGACGAGGGCCAACGCTATGAGACCGGCCTTCCGCACTAATACACGGCGAAATGCCCCGGGCAGACGCCGGCGTTCACGTTCCAAATCCGGGCACCCTTGCTGTAACAGGACACGGAACCGGGATTGAAATAATCACCGGCATCCCCGACCAGGAAGGTGTCCGCATCCAGCGCACAAAGGCCGTACGGGACCGTCGCCGACACATCCAGGGGCCAATCCGCCCTGTTTCCGTCCTGAACGCGCCAGGCTTTATAAACATGCGTAGCCGTCCAGTCGAATTCCGTATCCGTCCCGATGCAATAGACCGTATCCCCGCACAGGGCGGAAACGCTCACATAATCCCCCACTTTGGAAACGGTGTCTCCGCTTCCGGCCTTCGTGGATATCCGGTACAGCCCTGAATGGACATCCCAGTAATTGCCCAGTGTCGTCACATAGATGTTGCCCTTTCCGTCCGAATAGACGTTCTTCAGGTTCACCTGCACATCCACGGTCTGCGTAACCTTGAAGCTCTTCGTGTCGATGACGCTGACGGTATTGTCATAGGCATAGTCCGGGGGAAGCTGGCTGGAAATGCCGCCGGAATTGGCGACATACAGCTTTCCGTCATAAAAGGCGATCCCTTCCGGCTGGTATCCCACCTCCACCGAGCCATCGACCTTCCTGGTTTTCAGGTCGATCCGATATACCTGTCCTTTCGGGTTCCTGGAGTCCGTCACAGAATAATTCCCATTCTCGTCGTAACTTCCTGTCGCATAAGCTCCTGCCCAGGAAGTGACATAGGCGTACCTGTCATCGAAGGCGACGGCACGGGGCGTCGGGACCGGGACAGCCGCGATTTCCGTCTCATCACGGGCGGAAACGACCTCGACCAGGCCGGAATTGTTCACTACGATCCAGACCTCGTCGCCGTGGACCGCAATGTCGTTCCCCACATCGCCCAGACCGGCCGCTACATCCGGATTCATCTTCCGGAAGGCTCCGCTCACATACATTCCGTCGGAGAGGCGGAGGAAATCGAGCGTGGCATTGTTCGAGCCCATCCCACCTTCATTGAGCAGGAAGATCTTCCGGAAGGACTCCGGGAAGCTCGAGACATCGACATACTGACCGGTCAAGTCCGCATCCTTGGACGGAGTTTCCGGTACGGGATCCTTGCGGCATGCACAGAGGCACAGCGAACCGCAAAGCAAAAGCAGCATCGCTTTTTTCATGGATTACAATGGTTTACGTTCCCACAAGGACTTGTCCCCGAGCCCTTTTGTGCAACTTGACGATGGCAGGTCTTCTGACTGGTCCCGGCCCCGGCCTTCTCATCCCCGGGGGGACAATGGCAATGATTCGGAGCCGTTATGGACGACACAGCTGCGGGCACAGTCCCGGATTCGCACCGGATTCCCTTTTGAGCCCACCGGGAAGACTCCCGGTCCGGGCACCCTCATCCGGCGCAAAAATACGAAAAAAAAGGAAATTCTACCAGGATTTGAAGGGTTTCCGCGCGAGATAGCCGTTGTAGTAACGCTTGTCGTCCGTCACTTCTTTCCCCAGCCAGGACGGCCGGGGAAAGGCTTCGTCAGCCTCGGAGAGTTCGATTTCGGCCAGCACGAGACCCTCGTTCTCCCCATGGAACTCGTCCACCTCGAAGAAACGGGAAGCGTCTTTCATTCCGAGCGGAGCGAAGGAATCTATCGGCACGATCCAGCGGGTCTTGTCGATGCTCCCCGGCTTGCACAGTACAAACAGGTCCTCCGCCTCCTGCAGGGATATCTCCTTCTCCCACTCCGGACGGCTCCCCAGAGCGATGTACGGTCCCTTGATGGTCAGGAAGCCCTGCCCGTCGCTGATGCGCACGCGCACGCTGCGACCGCTGTCATGGGCGATATACCCCTGGCGGATCCGGTGCTTTTCCACCGCCTCCGCCTTGTACCCGTCCCCTGTCACGAGGAACTTCCGTTCGGTTTCTATCTGCATAAGCTACATCAGAAAAGCGCTCATATCCCGCCCGGCGGCAAGGCCGTCGCGGATTTCGGTGGAGGAAATGTCCACGCGGGGGGCCTTCAGGAGGTCGATCCGGTAATCCGGACATTCCCGAAGGAGGCGGGCCTTGAGATGGCCCCGGTGATAGCCCTTCCGGGGAAAGACCGCGACACCGTACTCCCGGAGGATGCGCCCGTAGTCCCGCCAGCGGGGAAAACTCTCCAGGTTGTCCGCGCCGATGACCAGCGTGAACGCGTTCTCCGGTTCCCGCTCCCGCAGTGCATCCAGCGTACGGATCGTATAATGAGGCGGTTCCATGCCCAGCTCGATATCGTCCACCCATACCCGGATCTCCGGATGCCGCTTCACGGCGGCCACGGCGGCCTCATACCGCTGCTCCCCCGTCAACGCATTCTCCGCATCCTTGAACGGACTCTGCGGCGACACGATGAGGTACACCCAGTCGAACGCCGCATCCCGCGTCAGGTACTCCATGATGGCCTGATGGCCGATATGCAGCGGGTTGAAACTCCCGGAATAGACCGCGATCCTCACGCTGAAAGGAAAGTATCGACCATCGCCTCCGCCTCGGCAAGGGCGGTGGCCAGGTCGTCATTGACAAGGACTTTGTCGAACTTGGGGGCGTAGGTCATTTCCTCGGCGGCCTTGGCGACACGTTTTTCAATGTCCTCGGCGGAGTCGGTGCCGCGCTTCACGAGCCGTTCACGGAGGACCTCCACGGAAGGGGCCTGGATGAAGACGGAAAGGGCCTGGTCGCCGAAGTATTTCTTCAGGTTCACCCCGCCCTTGACGTCCACGTCGAAGATGATGACGTGCCCGCGGGCCCAGATCCGGTTCACCTCCGCCTTGAGGGTGCCGTAGAAACGGTCCGGATAGACCTCCTCGTATTCCACGAACTTGTCGTCCCGCACCAGGAGGCGGAAGATGTCGGCCGAATAGAAGAAGTATTCCACGCCGTCCTTCTCCTCGCCCCGCGGCAGCCGGGAAGTGGCGGAAACGGAAAACTCGATCTCCGGATGAAGACCCAGGATATGGTTCACGATGGTGCTCTTGCCCGAACCGGACGGGGCGGAGAAAATCAGTACCTTATTACTCATAAAGATTGGCTTATTCATACAAAAATACTAATTTTGACGGAGAATCATGCAAGGTTGCCCGACTTTTGGGATTCTTTTCAAGGGATGGACGGAAAAGTACCTGTGATGGCCGTCGCGCGACATCGCATCGGCATTGACGGAACGGGAGTGCATACGCTGGTATGCTTTCCCGGCTGTCCCTTGACCTGCCGTTTCTGCATCAATCCCGAAACCAACTGGCCGGAAGACCATTTTCCCCGCTATTCTCCGGAAGGGCTGCTGGAGAAGGTGAAGGTGGACGACCTGTACTTCCGGGCGACCGGCGGCGGAATCACCTTCGGCGGCGGAGAGCCGGCCCTGCGGGCGGATTTCATCGCCCGGTTCCGTGCCCTATGCGACTGGAAAATCGACCTGGAGACCGCCCTGAACGTGCCGTCCGGGAAGGTTGAGACACTGAGGGAGGTGGTTGACCACTTCTTCATCGATATCAAGGACATGGACCCTGAGGTCTACCGTTCCTATACCGGGAAGGACAATGCCCCCGTGGTGGAAAACCTGCGTCTTCTCGCCTCGCGGGCCGATGACTGCACCCTGCGGCTGCCACTCATCCCGGGATATAACTCCAATGCTCACCGCGACCGCAGCGAGGCGGCGCTCCGTGAAATGGGCTTTACCCGATTTGACCGATTCAACTATAAAACCGACATACGAAATGGAAAGGGGAAAACAGACCTGTAAGATCCTGAAGGACATCCGCCGTCAGATTGCGGAAGCAAATGACATCGCCTTCATCACTTCCGAGTGCAGGCATAAAGGCGACTGCGCCGGGACCTGTCCGAAATGCGAAGCCGAAGTCCGATACCTGGAGGAGCAACTGGAGCGCCGCCGCTCCCTGGGAAAGGCCACCCGCCTGGCCGGTCTCGCTGCCGGAATCGGGACCGTCGTCGCCGCCTGTTCACCGGAAGACCCGGAACCGATGCTGCAAGGAGATCCCGTACCGCCCGAGATGGGAGATCCTGTCGAAATCATACAAGATTTTTCCGCCCAAGAAGGGCCGGATACTTTTAATTTATTTTAAAAATCGGTATATTTGCGGATGCATACAGAAGCGTAATCTGTTAACATCGTTATACTATGGTTTCTTACAAAGAATTGGGTCTTGTGAACACCCGTGAAATGTTCGCCAAGGCCGTTGATGGCGGCTACGCCATCCCCGCTTTCAATTTCAACAACATGGAGCAGCTCCAGGCCATCATCCAGGCCGCGGCCGAGACCAAGTCCCCGGTGATTCTTCAGGTCTCCAAGGGCGCCCGCAACTACGCCAACGCCACCCTTCTCCGCTACATGGCCGAGGGTGCCGTCGCCTATGCGAAGGAACTCGGCTGGGAAAAGCCCCAGATCGTCCTCCATCTGGACCACGGCGACAGCTTCGAGTTGTGCAAGAACTGCGTGGACATGGGATTCAGCTCCGTGATGATCGACGCTTCCTCCCTCCCCTACGAGGAGAACATCGCCCTCACCAAGAAGGTCGTCGACTACGCCCACCAGTATGACGTGACCGTCGAGGCCGAACTCGGTGTGCTCGCCGGTGTCGAGGATGAGGTTTCCGCCGCGGAATCCCATTACACCAAGCCGGAAGAGGTCATCGACTTCGCCAGCCGCACCGGCTGCGACTCCCTCGCCATCTCCATCGGCACCTCCCACGGCGCCTACAAGTTCACTCCGGAGCAGTGCACCCGCGACCCGAAGACCGGCCGTCTGGTTCCCCCGCCGCTCGCCTTCGACGTCCTGCACGAGATTGAAAAGAAGCTCCCCGGCTTCCCGATCGTCCTCCACGGTTCCTCTTCCGTGCCGCAGGAGTATGTGGACATGTGCAACAAGTACGGCGGCAACCTCCCGAACGCCATCGGCATTCCTGAGGAGCAGCTCCGTGAGGCCGCCAAGAGCGCGGTCTGCAAGATCAACATCGACTCCGACTCCCGTCTCGCGATGACCGGCGCCATCCGCAAGCACCTGGCCGAGAACCCGAGCCATTTCGACCCACGCCAGTACCTCAAGCCCGCCCGTGAGGAGATGAAGAAGATGTACATCCACAAGATCGTCAACGTCCTCGGTTCCGACGGAAAGGCGGAGTAATCCCCTGTAACTGTATGAATGACGGGGTCGACTCAATAGTGAGCCGACCCCCTTTTTTGCAGTGTAACTGTGCAGAACGGCCCGTTTCACATAGTTTTTGGTTTATCTGCAGGGTTCGTGGGGCGGATCCCGCGGAAAAGTACCAACTTCCGTTTTTTGCCGGAAGGGTTGACTTTTCCTCTCCGATTGGCTATCTTTGTACAAAGCACAAGACTGATTATGAAACGATTGATTGCGACTTTCGCGCTGCTGGCCGCTGCGGCCTGCCTGACGGCGCGGGCCGATGAAGCGCGCCTGCTGCGCTTCCCGGCCACGAATTCTTCCGAAGTGGCGTTCTCCTACGCCGGCGACCTGTGGACGGTCCCGATCCAGGGCGGTGAAGCCCGGCGGCTCACGTCCCACATCGGTTACGAGATGTTCGCCCGCTACTCCCCCGACGGAAAGTGCATTGCGTTCACAGGCGAATATGATGGCAACCGGGAGGTGTACCTGATTCCGGCCAAGGGCGGCGAACCCGTACGGCTCACCTATACCGCCACCAACGGACGCGACGACCTGGGAGACCGGATGGGCCCGAACAACATCGTGATGGCCTGGTCCCCGGACGGGAAGCGGATCGTCTATCGCAACCGGATCGGCGACGGTTTCCCCGGCAAGCTCTGGACCGTCGCACCGGAAGGCGGGATGCCCGCACAGGTTCCCCTTCCGGAGGGTGGGTTCTGCTCATATTCCCCTGATGGACAGAAGCTTGCTTACAACCGTGTGATGCGTGAATTCCGCACCTGGAAGTATTATCGCGGCGGTATGGCGGACGATGTATGGGTATACGACCCGAAGGCCGGGAAAGTGGAAAACGTCACCAACAACGACGCCCAGGACATCTTCCCGATGTGGATCGGCGACGAGATCTTCTTCGCCTCCGACCGGGATATGGTCATGAACCTGTTCGTCTACAACACGAAGACCGGGACGACGGAGAAAGTGACGGACTTCAAGGAATTCGATGTCAAGTTCCCGTCCACCGACGGAAGGACCATCGTCTTCGAGAACGGCGGCTGGCTCTATAAGCTGGATCCGAAGACCCGGAAAGCCACCCGGATTCCCGTCACGCTGGCCTCAGACGATATCTACGGCCGTACCGAACGGAAATCCGTCGCCGACAAGCGGACGGGCATGAGCCTGTCTCCGGACGGTGCCCGCATGGTCGTGACCGCCCGCGGCGAAGTCTTCGACGTTCCTGTGGAACAGGGTGTCACCCGTAACATCAGCCGTACGCCCGGCTCCAACGACCGGAGCGCCGACTGGAGTCCGGACGGCCAGTGGATCGCCTGGATCGGCGATGCCACCGGCGAGACGGAAATCTATCTGTATGATGCCGTCAAGGGCGGTGATCCGGTACAGGTCACGAAGGGAGCCGACACCTACATCCGCTCCCTGCAGTGGAGCCCGGACAGCAAGCACCTCCTCTACACCGACCGCAAGAACCGCATCGTGGAGGTGGATCCGTTCGCCAAGACCAAGCGTACCGTGATGCAAAACCCGGAAGCGGAGTTCTACGGTGTCGAGTATTCTCCTGACAGCCAGTGGCTTACCTACACCAAGCCCGCAGCCAACGAGATGAGCATCGTCTATCTGTACAACCTCGCCAGCGGGAAGGAATACCCCGTCACCGAGCGCTGGTACAACAGCGGCAGCCCCACTTTCAGCGCCGACGGCAAGTACCTCATCTTCACCTCCGACCGCGACCTCAATCCGCAGTACAGCCGAATCGAATGGAACTACGCCTACGGCGACATGTCCGGCGTGTATATGGCCATGCTGTCCAAGGATACGCCGTCCCCGCTGATTGCGAAGGACCCGGTCGTAAAGGTGGAAAAGCCCGCAGCAGACGAGCCTAAGGCCGATGCCAAGAAAGGCGGTGCTCCGAAGACCGCTGAAAAATCCGCCACGAAGGTGGATCCCGACGGGATCATCGACCGCATCATCAAGCTGCCCGTCAAGGGGCGCGGCTTCTACAGCGACGGCAGCAAGCTCTGGTACAGCGCCGGCCGCGGCACCCGGGTCTTCGACTTCGCCACCCAGAAGGACGAAGAGTGCACCGACGCCCGGATGATGGTCCGCAACGGGGACAAGAAGGCCATCTTCATGAAGGAACGCGACCTGTACGTGGCCGCTCCCGCCGCCAAAGTGGGCCTGAAGGACAAAGTAGCCCTGGACGGTCTCGTCGCCACGGTGGACTATGCCCAGGAATGGCCCCAGCTCTATGACGAGGTCTGGCGCGCCTTCCGCGACGGCTACTACCTGGAGAACATGCATGGACGCGACTGGAAGGCCGTCAAGGCCAAGTACGAAGTCCTGGTTCCCTATGCCAAGACCCGCCTGGACGTGAACTACATCATCGGGGAAATGATCTCCGAAGTGGCGAGCGGCCACGCATACGTCACCGCTCCTGCCGACTATCCCAAGCCGGAACGGATTCCGATGGGCCTGCTGGGTGCCGAACTCTCCAAGGTGAAGGACGGCTTCCGCATCGACCGCATCCTCCAGGGAGCAACCTACCGGCCGGAACTGCGTTCCCCGCTCCAGGAGCCCGGTCTCGGCGTGAAGGAAGGCGATGTCATCACCGCCATCGACGGCGTCTCCCTCAAGGACGTGGACAATATCTACAAGCTCCTGGTGGGCAAGGCCGATGTCCTCACGGAACTTACCGTCGGCGGAAAGAAAGTGGTCGTGAAGCCCATCGCCGACGAGTATCCGCTCTACCACTATGAATGGATCCTGAAGAACATCGAGACGGTGGACAAGCTCTCCGGCGGCAAGGTGGGTTACATCTACATCCCGGACATGGGCGCGGAAGGCCTGAACGAATGGGCCCGCTACTACTATCCGCAGCTGGACAAGGAAGCCCTCATCATCGACGACCGGGAAAATGGCGGCGGAAACATCTCTCCGATGATCATCGAACGCCTCCAGCGCGAGGTGTACCGGATGACGATGCGCCGCGGCTCCACCCTGACCGTTACCGTTCCGGAAGGGACGCACACCGGCCCGAAGGTGCTCCTCATCAACAAATACTCCGCTTCCGACGGTGACCTGTTCCCGTGGAGCTTCAAGGCCAACAACCTGGGCACCGTCATCGGCACGCGCACCTGGGGCGGCATCGTGGGCATCAGCGGCTCCCTGCCGTACATGGACGGGACCGACGTCCGTGTCCCGTTCTTCACGAACTATGATGCTAAAACCGGACAGTGGATCGTGGAGAACCATGGCGTGGATCCGGACATCCTCCTGGACAACGACCCCATCCGCGAACAGGCCGGCGAGGACCAGCAACTCCTCAAGGCCATCGAAGTGGCCCTCGAGCAGATCAAGGACCGCAAGCCGCTTCCGGGTATCCCGGCCCCGAGAACCTTCAAGGACCTCGGACTTCCGGAAATGGAATAGGGATTCCTTCGCTTCACTCGGAAAGACAAGAGGCTGATCAAAACTTTTTGGTCAGCCTCAACAGTATTTTCAAAGGATTTGCGTATTTTTGCAGACTTGAATCGATACACGACAATACGACATGGAAGAATTGCAGAAGAAAAGAATGCTGTCCGGCATCCAGCCCAGCGGAGACCTTCATCTCGGAAACTATCTCGGTGCCATCAAGAACTGGGCGGACCGGGTGAACGATTATGAGTGTTATTACTTCATGGCCGACCTCCATACCATCACCGTCCGGCAGGATCCGGCCGAGCTCCGCAAGCGCTCGGTCAACCAGCTGGCCCAGTACATCGCCTGCGGCCTGGATCCCGAGCAGAACGTGCTCTTCCTCCAGTCGCACGTGCCCGCACACAGCCAGCTCGCCTGGGTGCTGAACTGCTATACGATGTTCGGGGAACTGTCCCGCATGACCCAGTTCAAGGACAAGTCGGCCAAATACAGCAACAACATCAACGCCGGCCTGTTCACCTATCCGGTCCTGATGGCGGCGGATATCCTGCTGTACCAGCCCGATTACGTTCCGGTCGGAGAGGACCAGAAGCAGCACGTGGAAATCTGCCGGGACATCGCCCAGCGTTTCAACAGCATCTACGGCGACGTGTTCAAGATTCCCGAGCCGCTGATCGCCAAGACAGGCGCCCGGATCTACGGTCTTACCACCCCGGGCGACAAGATGAGCAAATCCGTTCCCGACGGTTGCGTCTTCCTCATGGACTCCCCCGATGACATCCGCCGGAAGTTCAAGCGCGCCGTGACCGACTCGGACCGCGAGAACTGCGTCCGGTTCGACAAGGAGAACAAGCCCGGCGTCGCCAACCTCATGAACATCTACGCCACCCTGACCGGCAAGACCATCCCCGAGATTGAGGCGGAGTTCGACGGACAGGGCTACGGCGTCTTCAAGCCCGCTGTCGGCGAAGCCGTGGTGGAGGCCCTGCGTCCCATCCGTGAAGAGGCCGAGCGCCTCATGAAGGACAAGGCCTATCTCAACGATGTGTACCTGAAGGGGGCTGAAAAAGCTTCCTACGTGGCCAACAAGACCCTTCGGAAGGTCTATAAGAAGGTCGGATTCTACCAGATCTAAGTTAAAAACGGCGCTCGGATGAGCGCCGCTTTTTGTCATTTCCTGAGCCGCAGCGAATTCGTCACCACGCAGACGCTTGACAGTGCCATGCAGGCGGCGGCTACCATCGGATTCAGGAGGAAGCCGCTCGCCGGATACAGGACGCCGGCGGCCAGGGGAACGGCCAGCAGGTTGTAGATAAACGCCCAGAAAAGGTTTTCCCGGATAATCGTGACCGTACGTTTGGAAAGGCGAACGAGGTCGCTGAGTTTCGAAAGGTCGGAGGAGACGATGGTCACCTGCGCCGTGTCGATGGCGATGTCGCTTCCTTGCCCCATCGCAATGCCCAGGTCGGCCTGCGCCAGGGCGGCGCTGTCGTTGATGCCGTCGCCCACCATGGCGACCCGTTTGCCGGAGGCCTGCAGCCTCTTCACGTATTCGGCCTTGTCCTGCGGGAGGACATGGGCCTTCACATGGGAGATGCCGGTTTCCTCGGCGATGTGGCGGGCGGCCACTTCGTTGTCACCCGTAAGCATGTGGATTTCGATTCCCTGGGACTGGAGGGCCTTGACGGCCTGGACCGAGGTGTCCTTGAGCTCGTCCGAAAGGGCCAGGACGGCATAGACCTTCACCTTGTCGAAGAGGAGCGTCACCGTATGGCCGGCGTCCATCCAGGGGCCGATGCTGTCGCCCACCATGGGGTTCGTCGCCTCGGGCAGGTTGCCGCACACGTCCCGGAGCAGGTCCATATTGCCCACATAGTAGCGCCGTCCGTGGACCGTACCGGCGATGCCCTTGCCCAGGACCGCCTCGAAATCCTCCACCGGAAGGTCTTCGCAGCCCCGGAGGGACTCGCAGACGGCTAGGGCGAGCGGATGCTCGGAACGGTGTTCCAGCGCGTACAGGACGTCGCGGAGGTTCAAAGCCGTGGGATCGTCTTCCGTCGTGATGGAAGGGTCCCAGACGGATTCCACCACGGAGGGCTTCCCTTCCGTGAGGGTGCCGGTCTTGTCCATGACCATCGCCTGGACTTTCCGGGCGACCTGCAGGCTCTCCGCATCCTTGATGAGGATGCCCTTGGAGGCCCCGTTGCCGATGCCGGCGATGATGGCGGTCGGCGTGGCCAGGCCCAGCGAGCACGGGCAGGCGATGACGAGGACCGTCACCATGGACAGGAGTCCCAGGGTGACTTCCCCACAAAGGATCCAAATGAGGAGCGTCAGGACGGAGATGCCGATGATGACGGGGACGAAGACCGCCGCGATACGGTCCACCGTCTTCTGGATCGGGGCCTTGGATCCCTGGGCGTCCCGCACCATCCGGATGATGCCGGAAAGGAGGGTGTTCTCCCCCACTTTCTCCACCTTCACGGTCAGGGCGCCGTTCTGGTTGATGGTACCGGCATAGACATGGGAGCCGGCCTGCTTGAGGGCCGGGACCGGTTCGCCGGTCAGCGTGCTTTCATCCACGTAGGAGGAGCCGTCGGTGACCAGGCCGTCCACCGCGAGGCGTTCGCCCGGCTTCACCAGGACCGTCTCCCCGGGACGGGCCGTGGAGCCCTTCTCCTGCAGCCCGATCAGTTTGCGGATGGCGGCGGTCGTGCTGTGCTTCGCCCGTTCCTCCAGCAGCCGGCCGATGAGGATGAAGGCGACGATCATCGTCGCCGATTCGAAATACAGATGGGCCTCCAGCCCCTGCGAGGTCCAGACCTGCGGGAACAGAAGGTTGAAGACGCTGAACAGATAGGAAATGGACACCGACAGGGCCACGAGCGTGTCCATGTTGGCACTGCCATGGCGAAGGGCGCTGAACCCGGCCTTGAAGAACCGGCGTCCGCACCAGAAAACGACCGGGGTCGCGAGGGCCCACAGGACGAATCCTTTTCCGGGAAAATCCTCGAAGCCCATGCTGAGCAGCATCACGAGGGCGGCCACGACGCAGGCGAGGAGCGTATCTTTCTTCAGGGCGCTGAAGGCGTCCTGGCGGGCTATCTCGGCTTCCGAGTCGGCTTCGTCGTCGGAACCGTCCACCAGCATGTCGTAACCGGCATCCTGGACGGCTTTCTTCAGCTCACCGGGCGTCACCACCGCCGGGTCGTAATCGACCTGGGCGGAATTGGAGGCCAGTGACACATTCACGCCGCTCACGCCCTTGCAGGCCTTGAGGGTATTCTCCACGCGCGCCACGCAGGCGGCGCATCCCATTCCCTGAACCGGGAAGTTTCTTCTCTTGAAGCCCATTCTCTCTGAATCCTATCTAACCCGTTTCAGAGCGTCTCATCCACTTTCTGGGTGGTCTCGGCCGCTTTCTTCTCGGCCGCCTCCACGGCCTCGCGGGCGGTTTCCAGTTCACTCTGGACCTGAGCGGCGTTCTTCAATTCCTTCTGGGATGCCTTGACATCCTTCCGGGCGTCGCGGACACCCTGACGGGCGGACCGCTCGGCCTTCTTGCTCTCGCGGATGTCCTTCTTGCTGGAGGAGATGGCCTTCTTGGCCTCCTTCAGGCGGGCATTTTCCTCCTTGAGGGTCCGCTTGATCCCCTTGAGTTCGCGAGTCAGCATCTTGATTTCATCCCCGTCCATCTTGAGACGGGCCTTGTCGGTAGCATCCAGGCTTCCGTCCAATTTGAGGGATTTCTTCTCCACCTTCAGGGCGTCCTTCTTGACCTTGAGGGCGGCCTCCCGGGCCTTGATATCGTCCTTCAATGTCTGGATACGCTTCTTGGCCTGATCGACGAAGGCCTTATTGGAATCGATGTCGCGCTGGGCCGCGTTGATGGCGCGGCGGCTCTCAGCCTGCTGCTGGCGGTGGACGCGCTCCGCGTCATCCAGGGCATCCTGCTTCTGCTGGACCTGCTGTTCAGCCTGTTCGACAACGGTATTCTGCGCGAAAGCAGGAACGGAGGCGCCCAGGAGAGCTGCCATTCCCAAGACAATGATCTTCTTCATAACCGATACAATTTCTGTTTCTGCAAAATTACACAATATTTCCGGTCCGCGCAAGACGGAAAACGGCACCCGGAACCGGGTGCCGTCCATTCTGAATTACTGCTCGTCCGGGCCCTGGTCTCCGCCAGGGTTGCCGCCCGGCTGTCCACCGCCGAAAGGACCCTGGGGGCCACCTCCGAACGGACCCTGGGGACCGCCCTGCGGGCCACGCTGCTGGGCGCCGGCGCCAGCCTGGTACATCTTCTCGAAGGCCTTGTTCAGCGCGTCGGAGTAGCGCTCGATGTCGGCCATGTTCTGGCTCTTGACAGCCTCCTTGAGGAGGTTGCAGTTGCTCTCGACCTCGCCCTTGACGTCAGCGGGGATCTTGTCGCCGTTCTCCTTGAGGAACTTCTCGGCCTGGAAGGTGAGGGCGTCGGCGTTGTTGATCTTGTCCACGCGCTCCTTCTCAGCCTTGTCGGCAGCCTCGTTGGCCTTCGCCTCATCCCGCATCCGCTGGATTTCGGAATCGGACAGGCCGGAAGAGGCCTCGATGCGGATGTGCTGCTCCTTGCCGGTCGCCTTGTCCGTCGCGGAGACGTTCAGGATACCGTTGGCGTCGATGTCGAAGGTGACCTCGATCTGCGGGATGCCACGCGGAGCCGGAGCGATGCCGTCCAGGTGGAACACGCCGATCTGCTTGTTGTCCTTGGCCATCGGACGCTCGCCCTGGAGGACGCGGATCTCCACGGAAGGCTGGTTGTCGGCCGCGGTGGAGAACACCTGGGACTTCTTGGCCGGGATGGTGGTGTTCGCATCGATGAGCTTGGTCATCACGCCGCCGAGGGTCTCGATACCCAGGGAAAGCGGAGTGACATCCAGCAGAAGGACATCCTTCACATCACCGGCGAGGACACCGCCCTGGATGGAGGCGCCGATGGCGACGACCTCGTCCGGGTTCACGCTCTTGTTGGGCTCCTTGCCGAAGAAGTTCTTCACGAGCTCCTGGACATAAGGGATACGGGTGGAACCGCCCACGAGAAGGACCTCGTCAATGTCGGATGGATTGAGGTGTGCGTCGGACAGAGCCTGGCGGCAAGGGGCGATGGAACGCTGGAACAGGCTGTCGGAGAGCTGTTCGAACTTCGCCCGGGTAAGGGTCTTCACCAGGTGCTTGGGGATGCCGTCCACCGGCATGATGTACGGGAGGTTGATCTCCGTGGAAGTCTGGCTGGAGAGCTCGATCTTTGCCTTCTCCGCCGCTTCCTTCAGACGCTGGAGGGCCATCGGATCCTTCTTCAGGTCCACGCCGCCGTTCTCGGAGGCGAACTCCTGGGCCAGCCAGTCGATGATGACCTGGTCGAAGTCGTCACCGCCGAGGTGGGTGTCACCATTGGTGGAGAGCACCTCGAAAACACCGTCACCGAGCTGCAGGATGGAGATATCGAAGGTACCGCCGCCAAGGTCGTAGACGGCGACTTTCATGTCCTTGTCCTTCTTGTCCAGGCCGTAGGCCAGGGCGGCCGCGGTAGGTTCGTTGATGATACGCTTCACATCCAGACCCGCGATGCGGCCGGCCTCCTTGGTGGCCTGGCGCTGGGAGTCGGAGAAGTAAGCCGGCACCGTGATCACAGCCTCGGTCACCTCCTGACGGAGGTACTCCTCGGCGGTCTTCTTCATCTTCTGGAGAATCATCGCGGAGATTTCCTGCGGGGTGTAGAGCTTGCCGTTGATGTCCACACGCGGGGTGTTGTTTTCGCCACGGACCACCTTGTAGGGCATCCGCTCCACTTCCTTCGTGACCTGCTCGAAGGTTTCACCCATGAAACGCTTGATGGAGAACACGGTGTTGTTCGGGTTGGTGATGGCCTGGCGCTTGGCCGGGTTGCCGATCTTGCGCTCGCCGCCGTCGGTGAATGCCACGACGGAAGGCGTGGTGCGCTGTCCCTCGTTATTGATGATGACGGTAGGCTGGTTGCCTTCCATCACGGCCACGCACGAGTTCGTGGTTCCAAGGTCGATACCGATAATCTTTCCCATAATATTGCTTTGTTTTATTGTTTCTGTCAATGCCGTCCGCCCTGGACGACGACTCCTGTTTATCGAACATTGTGCCAACGGAACAATTCTGCCAAATTGTCACTATCTTTGCGGAAAACTATGACAGCGATGATCTACCGGCAACTCGACGACCAGGAATTCCAGTCCATCGAAGGACGCATCCTCTACGAGGACAACCATCTGCTCATTTTCAACAAGCGCGCGGGCGAAATCGTCCAGGGCGACAAGACGGGCGACGAGCCGGTCAGTGAGACGCTGAAGGCCTTCATCGCACAAAGGGACGAAAAACCCGGCCAGGTGTTCATGGGAGTTCCCCACCGCCTGGACCGCCCGGTGAGCGGCATCGTGGTCCTGGCCAAGACCTCCAAGGCCCTGGAACGCCTGAATGCGATGTTCCGGGAGGGAGAAGTCCACAAAACCTATTGGGCACTGTGCTGCGCCAGGCCCGAACCGGCCGAGGCGCTCCTGACCGACTGGATGACCCGGAATGAAAAGCTGAACAAGTCCTTCATCGCCAAGGGGCCGGGCCGCGAAGCCAAGGAGGCGAAGCTCCGGTACCGCTACCTGAAAAGCACCGAACGCTATCATCTGGTCGAGGTGGAACTCCTCACCGGCCGTCATCACCAGATCCGCTGCCAGCTCGCCCACATCGGCTGCCCCATCAAGGGCGACCTCAAGTACGGCGCTCCCCGCTCCAACCCCGACGGAGGCATCTCGCTCCACGCCCGCTCCATCCGGTTCATCCACCCGGTGAAGAAGACGGAAATCGCCCTCGAAGCCCCGGTTCCGGCCTCCTGGAAAGGTATCTAGACGGTGAACCCCGCCTCCGGAAGGAGACGGGGTCCGGTTCTTTCCCTGACGGGCGGAGTCTATCTGGATGACTCCCTGTTCTTTTTCCTCAACCTGGCGCACCAGGTGCTCGGCGATTCTTCCATCACGGTCTTGAAGGCCTGGTTGAAAGTCGTACCCGAGTGGAAGCCGGCCAGGTTGCCGAGTTCCGTCACCTTGAGCGACCTGTTCTTCCGGAACAACTCCATCGCATACATCACCCGGTAATAGTTGACGTAATTCCTGAAATTCTTTCCGGAAAAGTAGTTGATGGTCTTGGAGAGATACACCCTGTTGGTAAACAGCGCACGCGAAAGGTCTTCCAGGGAGAAGGATTCCACCAGGAATGGCTTCCGCTCCGCCATGTACCGGCAACACCTGTCATACAGGAACTGGTCGACGCCAGCAGGCCCGTCTGCCTGTGATTCGGTGCTGACACCCTTCGAAGGAAGGGCTGCCGGCCGCCGGGGACGTCCGCGGAGGGCGTGACGGCGGCCCAGGAAATATACTCCGGCCAGGAGGGCCGCAGCGAAAAACAAGTACAGGACTATCTTCATAGGCTGACTGTCTTCCGCCCGGCAGGGAAAGGACGCTCCCTACTTCCCCTTGATCGTATCGAAGCCCTGGCCGTAGACTCCGTTTACCGAAGAGACGGACAGGAACGCCTTGGGATCGATGGCTTTGATATATCGGAGGAGAAGATTCAGGTCGGTTTTCCGGGTAATCACCATAAGGACCTCGGTCGGATCCTGGGTATACCAGCCCTTTCCGTCCAGGACGGTGACGCCCCGGTGGAGTTCATGGGTGATGGAGTCGGCGATTTCCGCGAACTTCTTGGACAGGATGAACAACTGGACGCTCTGCTGCGAACCGGAGAGGTAGGCGTCGATAACACGCCCGTTCACCGTCACGAGGATAAGGCCGTAGATGACCGTCGTCACCTTCTCAGAGAACGGCATCAGGTGCGAGAGAGGCTGCCCGTCCGCCCCCAGGAGCTGTTTTCCCGTCTGCGGGTCCAGGTCGGGAACGATGGACGGGACCAGCAGGGAGGACAGGATGATGACGAAGTCCAGGTACAGGATCACCTTGCCCGGCGATACGTTGCGGTACTTGGTATAAATCAGCGCGATGATGTCGGTTCCCCCCGTGCTGCCACCGTTCGAGATGGACATGCCGATGCCAATGCCGGCCATCACGCCGCCGCAAAGGGTGGACATGAGTTTGCCATTCTGCAGGGCGAGGGTCTGGATAATCTCCAGAGGGATGATTTCCGGCAGGAACCGCAACCCGACGGAGGCGAGGATGATGGCATAGATGGTCTTCGCCCCGAAGCCCATTCCGATCACCACGACGGCCGCAATGATCAGGATGGCGTTCAGCGTGAAATAGGAGTAGCCCATCTGGATCGCTCCGCCCGTGGCATACTGGATCATGGAGGCGATACCGGAGACACCCCCGCCCACGAGGTTATTGGGCATCAGGAAGATGGTCCAGCCTGTCACATAGATCGTGATGCCCAGGGTGACGAGCGCCCACTCCTTGGCGATGGTCCAGAAGGATTGTTTGAGTACGGACATAATTCAATCTTTTTTCTTTTTACGGGGGATACCCACCTTCATTTCGTCGAAGCCTTCGCCGAAGACGTTGTTGGCAGGGACCACGGTTACGAAAGCCTTGGGATCCAGGTCCTTGACGGATTTCACGAGTTCGGGGAGTTCCGTCCTCCGGAGCATGACCATCAGCACCAGGCGGTCTTTCCGGGTGTACCAGCCGATCGCCTTGAGGGCGGTGACCCCCCGCTCCATATCCTTGGTGATATAATCTCCGATCTCCTCGATCTTATCCGAGAAAACGATCACCTGGACGGTGGAATCCTTGCCCAGCATGATCAGGTCCAGCACATACGAGCAGACACCCATGGTGATATAGCCGTACACCACGTCCGTGAAGCAGTGCCCCGGGACCAGGATCAGCAGGGTGATCACCACGAAGTCGGCGTACAGGTAGAACCGGCCGACGGTAATGGGCCAGAATTTGTTCACGATGAGCGCCAGGATGTCAGTTCCTCCCGTGGAGCCCCCGCGCATGATGATCATCGCCAGTCCCACCGCCTCCAGGAGACCGCCGATAACCGGAACAAGAATGCCTTCCTTGACATGGAGCACATTCCCCTCCACGGACCAGAGCCAGGACATGCTCTCGCTTCCGAGGAGCCGGAAAAGGGCGGTGGACAGCAGGATGGCATAGATCGTCTTGATGCCGAATCCACGGCCGAGGATGATCCAGGCCAGGATCAGCAGGAGTACATTGATGCCGAAGTACCAGATATCCACGGAAATGCCGGTAACCATCGAGAGGAGGGCGGACGCACCGGTCAGGCCTCCGTCGATCATGTTGTTGGGAAGGAGAAAGCACTGCCATGCCATCACGAACAGGATCACGCCCAGGGTGATGACGACATAGTCGTAGATGCCTATCAGAACCTTGCTCTTTGCCATGGCTACTTCTTGAGGACGACGTTGACGATGCGTCCCGGGACGACGATCACCTTGGCGATGCTCATCTCGCCGACATATTTGGGCGTCATTTCATGGGCGCGGACGGCCGCTTCCACATCGGCAGGCGCCGTACCGGCGGGAACGTCGATAAGGAAACGGGTCTTTCCGTTAAAGGAGACCGGATATTTCACCGTATTCTCCACGGTGTATTCCGCATGGTATTCCGGGAAGCTGGCGTAGGTGATGGAATCCTCGTGACCCAGCTGGTGCCAAAGCTCCTCCGCGATGTGCGGAGCGAACGGAGACAGCAGGATGAGGAGCGGTTCCAGGACCGCGCGTTTGTGGCAGTTCTGCAGATCGTTCAGGGCGATCATGAAGGCGGAAACCGTCGTATTGTAGGAGAAGTTCTCGATGTCCTCCTGCTCCTTGCCGATAAGTTTGTGCAGGGCCTTGAGCTCGTCCGCCGTGGGTTTCTCGTCCGTGACGAGCCAGGTGTCACGATCCCAGAACAGGCGCCAGATTCTCTTCAGGAAACGGTTGACGCCGTCGATGCCGTCGGTGCTCCAGGGCTTGGCCTGTTCCACCGGTCCCAGGAACATCTCATACAGGCGCAGGGTGTCCGCACCATACGTGTCGCACACGTAGTCGGGGTTCACGACGTTGAACATGGACTTGCTCATCTTCTCGATCGCCCAGCCGCAGACGTATTCACCGTTCTCCAGGATAAATTCCGCGGTGGCGAACTCGGGCCGCCAGGCCTTGAAGGCCTCGAGGTCCAGCCGGTCGTTGCGGACGATGTTCACGTCCACGTGGATCTCCGTCGTCTCATACTGGTCCTTGAGCCCCAGGGAAACGAACGTGTTCGTGTTCACGATCCGGTATACGAAGTTCGAACGGCCCTGGATCATGCCCTGGTTGATGAGTTTCCTGAACGGCTCGTCCTCGCAGACATAACCGAGGTCGAAGAGGAACTTGTTCCAGAAACGGCTGTAAATCAGATGGCCCGTCGCATGCTCGGTACCGCCGACATACAGGTCCACGTTGCGCCAGTATTCATCGGCCTCCCGGGAAACGAGGGCCTGGCCGTTGTGCGGGTCCATATAGCGGAGATAGTAGGCGCTGGAACCCGCAAAGCCCGGCATCGTGCTGGTTTCCAGCGGATAGCCGTCGTAAGTCCAGTCCTTCGCACGGGCGAGCGGCGGGTCGCCGGCCTCCGTGGGCTTGTACTCGTCAATCTCCGGCAGGGTAAGCGGGAGTTTGTCGAAGGGAAGCGGGGTGGCGATACCGTCCTTGAAATAGATCGGGAACGGCTCGCCCCAGTAGCGCTGGCGGGAGAAGATGGCGTCGCGCAGGCGGTAATTGACCTTGCGGCGGCCCAGGCCATGCGCTTCCACGTAGTCGATGGCGGCGGGGATGGCTTCCTTCACGGTCATCCCGTTCAGGAATCCGCTGTTCATCATGATGCCTTCCTTCGCGTCGAAACTGGCTTCCGACACATCCGCTCCCTCGATGAGCGGAACGATGGGAAGGTCGAACTTCCTCGCAAAAGCATAGTCGCGGCTGTCGTGGGCCGGAACTGCCATGATGGCACCCGTTCCATACCCGGCCAGCACATATTCGGAGATCCACACCGGGACCTTCTCCCCCGTCAGGGGATTTGTCGCATAAGCACCGGAGAACACACCCGTCACCGCCTTGCCGGCGATGCGCTCGCGCTCGGTCTTCTTCTTGACCTGGTCCAGATAGGCTTCCACGGCCTCCTTCTGCGCGGCGGAGGTCAGTTTCTCCACCCACTCGCTCTCGGGGGCAAGGACCATGAAGGTCACGCCGAAGACGGTATCGGCCCGGGTGGTGAAGATGGTCACATCATAGTTGCGGCCGTCGCATTCCATCTTGAACACCATCTCGGCACCCTGGGACTTGCCGATCCAGTTGCGCTGCATTTCCTTCAGGGAATCGGTCCAATCCAGCCGGTCCAGTCCCTCCAGCAGGCGCGGCGCATAGGCTGACACGCGGAGTTGCCACTGGGTCATCTTTTTCTGGTAGACGGGATGTCCGCCGCGGACGGAATAGCCTTCCTTCACCTCGTCATTGGCGAGAACCGTTCCGAGGGCCGGGCACCAGTTCACGGTGGATTCACCCTGATAAGCGATGCGGTAGTGCATCAGGACATCGGCTTTCTCCTTGTCGCTGAATGCGTTCCACTCGGCGGCGGTGAATGCAGGCGCATCATTGTTCGCGGCATCGACGGCCGCGGAACCACCTTCCGCGAAGGCCTTCTCCAGTTCCTCGATGGGACGGGCCTGCTGAAGCCGGTTGTCGTACCAGCTGGCGAACATCTTCAGGAAAGCCCACTGGGTCCACTTGTAATAGTCGGGATCGCAGGTCCGGAACTCCCGGTCCCAATCGTAGGAGAAACCGATGCGGTCCAGTTGGGAGCGGTAGCGGGCCACATTGTCGTGCGTGGTTTTCTCCGGATGCTGACCGGTCTGGATGGCGTACTGCTCGGCGGGAAGGCCGAATGCGTCATATCCCATCGGATGCAGGACATTGAAGCCTTTCAGGCGCTTGTACCGGGAGAAGATATCGCTGGCGATATATCCCAGCGGGTGTCCCACATGCAGGCCCGCACCGGAGGGATACGGGAACATGTCCAGGACATAGTATTTGGGTTTGGCAACGTCCGTCACGGCTTTGTAGGTCTTGTGCTCGGCCCACCACTGCTGCCATTTCTTCTCGATTTCGATAAAATTATAGTCCATAGGTATAGTTGAATATTTATTTCACTCGTACGCCGTTGATGCCCAGGACGGGCTTTCCCGTCTTCTCTAACCGGAAATCCACCGGGACCGTCATCGCCACCTTCACTTTCTTGCCCCGATGGCGACCGGGGCGCCATTTCGGAGAAGCGGAAATGACCCGCACGGCCTCCTCGTCCAAGGCGGTATGTACGCTGCGGGAGACTTTCACGTCCCGGACGTTTCCGGATTCATCGATGATGAAATCCACGAACACGCGGCCCTGGATACCGTTCTCCACGGCATATCTGGGATATTTCAGATAGGCATAAACCCATTTTTCCAGGAAATAGGAAGGATCGCTGGAAGTCAGGAACATGGGTTTGACGTCACAGTCGTTCCAGGAAATGGCTCCGGCTTCCTGGGCCGGCGCCTTGGAGCTGTCCTGCCGGAAAACCGGCCGCTGGCCGTTGCACAAGGCCACCGTATAGGTATAGAGGTACTCCAGTTCCTTCTCCATCCCGTCGAAATCGACGATTCCGAAAGAATCGCGGCCCGTTGCATGCTCGGGATAGCGTCCCGTCGTGAAAAAGACGGAAGGAATCTCCCGGTCATAGAAGGCCCGGTGGTCGGAGGAATAAGGCTCTTCGTCCGTCAGTTCCGCCTGGATGGGCAAAAGTTCGCCCTGAAGGGCCCGTACGCTCCGGTTCATATCCTCATTCGCAGAGGTGTAGGCATAGAATCCCCGCTCGGACGTTCCCAGCATATCCAAATTCACCATCGCGTCGATCAGGTTGGCATCGGAGAAGGACCGGTTCAGGAAATACCACGAACCGGCGAGGGTCTCCGTAGAAGCGCCGAAGGCGACGAAAAGGACGCTGCGACGCAGCAGGACCCGGTTCGTCGAAAGGCGGGAGGCCAGTTCGAGAAGCATCGCCAGACCGGAGGCGTTCCCGTTCGCCCCGAAATAGATGCGCGGGGTTTCCACCCCGTCCA
The DNA here is from genome assembly GCA_902778105.1 of uncultured Bacteroidia bacterium. Lineage (GTDB taxonomy): Bacteria > Bacteroidota > Bacteroidia > Bacteroidales > UBA932 > Cryptobacteroides. The sequence goes on along the minus strand of CACYWN010000001.1, from coordinate 79,489 downwards.
CCAGATAGGTGTCCATTCCCAGGTTGTCCAGGCGGGCGCCGATGACGATATACCGTCCGTTCAGGGACTTGTCCCATCCCTGGAGAAAACCGACGACATTGCGGGAGGTCAGGGTATCGGCCCCTTCGCGGGCGATGCTGAACTCCTGCCCGGAAGAAGGGCTCAGCAGGTCGATGCCATAACGTTCCAGCACGCCGCCGACATATTCCGCCGCTTCCCGCTCCCCTTCCGATCCGGGTTTCCGGCCTTCCAGGGCAGCGGAGGAAAGATAGGAAACGTGCTCCTTGAGGGAGCGGACCGTCTCGGAATCATACAAGTCGTCATACGGACCGGTACCGGACCGGAACTGGGCCGGAAGAGCCGTAGAAAGCAGCAGGCAGACTGCTGCGAGGAGGAAATGCTTGCTCATGCCTTCATTCATTGATCAGAATCCAGGCATCCTCCGGGCAAATTCCGTTCCCGCGCAGTTCGTGGAGAGTCTTCAAGGTGCCGTTCAGGCTGTCCGACGGACATACTCCGACCGCCAGCAGTCCGTTCCGAAAACTGATGATCGTGGCGGTAAGACCGGCCTCGTTGCATTTTTCCAACTTGCGCTCGGCATAGGAACGGGTTCTGAAAGCGCCCACGACGATATAGTACCTGGCTTCCAGCTTCGTCGTGAACAGACCGCCGAGCTTGGACGGATTGAGAATCGTCCCCTTGGTCTGTGAAAGGGAATCCAGCAGGTGGCCTTCCAGCGCGGCCAGGGAATCGGCCATCCGCTGGCGGACCTTCTCCATGGAGTCCAACTTGGCCTGAAGCCGGGCCTCTTCCTCCAGCTGAAGGATCCGCTCACGCTTTTCATCCAACTCCTCAGACGTGGGTTTCCCGGCCAGGGAACGCAGGAAATCGCAGCCGCTCAGGACCAAGGCGGCAAGGGCAAGGGACAGGAGGACAGACCGTTTCATTCTTTCTCTCTTTTAGGCCGATGCAACGGTTGGAACGGCATCGGAACGCTATTTCAGCCGGCTCAACCGTAGTACCCGGCCATAATTGGCAAAGTTAATGGTTTTTCAGTCGGCATCAAAATTCCCGGCCGGGTTTTCGACTTCGTCGAAAGCCTTGACGATCTTGACCACCAGCGGATGCCGGACGATGTCCTCATTCCGGAAGGTGATCATCGCGACCCCTTTGAGTCCTTTCAGGAGACGCATGCCCGTCAACAGGCCCGAATCACTCCGGCGGGGCAGGTCCACCTGGGTGGCATCGCCGGTGACGATGAACTTGGCGTTCGTGCCCATCCGGGTCAGGAACATCTTCAACTGCCCCAGACTCGTATTCTGCGCTTCATCCAGGATCACGCAGGCCCGGTCCAGGGTGCGGCCGCGCATATAGGCCAGCGGTGCGATCTGGATGGTTCCGTCGGCCATGAACTCATTCAGTTTGCGGGAAGGGATCATGTCCTCCAGCGCATCATACAGCGGCTGGAGATAGGGGTCCAGTTTGTCCTTGAGGTCGCCCGGAAGGAAACCCAGGCGCTCCCCTGCCTCGACGGCGGGACGCGTCAGGATGATCCGCTTGATTTCCCGGTTCTTCAACGCACGGACAGCCAGGGCGATAGCGATATAGGTCTTTCCCGTACCGGCCGGCCCCACCGCAAAGACAAGGTCATTGTCGAAGTAGGCCTTCACCAGTTCTTCCTGCGTCTTGTTGCGGGCACGGATGGGTTTCCCGTCCGTGCCGTGGACGATGATGGCATCCCCGGTCAGCCGGAATTTCTCAGCGGAGGCTGTTCCGTCAAAGATATCCTCCACGTCATATACGGTAAGGTTCATTTTCCGGTGCCGGCGCTCCACCAGTTCACCGAAGCGGACCTGGAACTCCTCAATGTCGCCTTCCCGGCCTTCCAGGATGAGTTCGTGCCCCCGCGCCACCACCTTCAGGTGGGGAAAATAGGAACAGAATTCGGTCAGGATCTTGTTGCCGGCCCCGTACAGTTCAACGGGGTCGACCGCTTCCAACGTAATGGTTTTCTTCATATACTTTCCGATAGGTGGACATCATGTTCTGATAGTCGGATTTCTGCCGCCAAAAGGTTTCCGGCAGGGTGACGGGAACGGTGGAATACGAATCCTCCACCATCCCGGGCTTCGTGCACCACAGGTACTCGAAAGCGGGTTCCAGGAGACGGGGTTCCTTGTCCTCCTCCAGGACGATACGCAGTGTCAGGGCCAGTTCCAGCCTGGCGATCAGGTCATTCTGGTTGGACAATGCGTTCCCGAGCGAATAGACGACCGGAACGTCACCGATATACTGGACATCCTGGATCACGTGCGGATGGGCTCCGACGATTATGTCGGCCCCGTTCTCCACTAGCCATTGCGCCATCTCCTCCTGGACCCTGTTATGGCGAAGCTGGTATTCCGTTCCCCAGTGCGGGAGTACCAGGATGAAATCCGGTTCCGCCGCTTTCGCCCGCTGGAGCATCGGCAGGATGTCGTTTTTCCGCATGTAGTGGACTTTGGGCCATTTTTCCGAAGAGCCGTTATTCGTCCCGTATGTGAAATTCACGATGGCGATGCGGACTCCATGCACATGGAGCAGCAAGGGATTAAACAGGGTATCCGCCGCTTCGTTGGCCGCGATACCGGTGTAGATCAAACCCTTACGGTCAAGGACCTCGATCGTGCGCCGCATTCCCGCAGTACCTTTGTCCAGGATATGGTTGTTCGCCGCCAAGAGGACGTCGAATCCTACGTCGGAAAGATACTGGGGAAACTCGTCCGGACCCGAAAAGGAGGGATAGCCCATATAAGGTTTTCCCGCCAGGGGAAACTCCATATTCGCTATGGCCAGGTCCGCTTTCGCGATCCGGTCTTCGACATATCGGAAAAAAGACGCATATCCGTGTTCCTCAGCACTTTTGGATACAGCGCGATGGCTCAGGACATCACCGACGACAAAGATGGACACCGTGTCGGGCCGGGGCGGCAGCAAATCGAATTTCAGGGGCCAGAGGGATTCGAAGACCGGTCCGCGGGAGGGCATGCGTTCCGGCAGCCGCTGGGCGGCGGCCGACCCTCCCAGAGCCAACACGAGGGCTCCTGTCAGTAACCATCTTCTCATGCGGCACAAAGATACAAAAAACGCGGGCAAAAACATCGTTTCTGCCCGCGGATTCAACATCAGGTCTACCGATTACTCGGCGCCGACATAAGCGTTGTACTTTTCATAAGCGGCCTGGTACTCGGCACTCTCGCCACGAAGGAGGAAATAGATGCGCTTCAGGAAGTCGGCAGCCGCATTCTTCACGTTGGCATCCTGCGCCTTGGCGAAGCAGGACTCGAACGGAGCGATCGCATTCTTCAGGTACTGGGCGCTTTCGGCCATCTTGGCGTCGTACTCCTTGTAAGCCGTCACAGGGAGGGCGTTGGCCTCTTCGATGGCATCCCCCTGGCGCTGGGCCCAGAGGGAGCCTTCGCCATAGTAACCCCACTCGTAGTTCGGGTCGAGTTCGACGGACTTCCGGTAAGCGGAAAGGGCACCGTCATAGTCCTTGATACCCAGCAGGATGTTGCCTTCCACATAGTAGAGGGAAGGATTGTCCGGCATCTGGGCCTTGGCCTCGTCCAGGAGTTCGACGATCTTCTTCGGATCCTCCTTCATCTGGATGTAGAGGTTGATGAGGTTGGTGAGGATGCTGGAGTTGTCCGGATACAGACGGAGACCGTCGGCGAGGAACTGCTTGGCAGCGGTGGTATCCTTGTCGGCAAGGGCGCAGGTGGACAGGGCGGCATACACGGATCCTTCGGCGGCGTAACCCATGTCAAGGCACTTGTTGTAGTACTTCTTGGCGCGGGCGATATCACCGGAATTGGCAGCGGTGAAAGCGGCATTGTACACGGCGTTGGTGTCGATCTTGGAGCAGGGAGCGGTCATCGATGTCTCGGCGGCCTTGCCGAAGAGGTCGCTGGCCTTGGCCAGGTTGCCCAGCGTGTAGGCGGTGATGGCGTCGGTATAGTAATGGCCGACAATGCCTTGGAGTGCGGAATCCACATCCTTCTCCTTGGCGCCGCGCTGGAAAGCGTTGACGTAGGCCTTGACGGCCTTCTCAAGCGGATCGCCGGCCACGGACGGCTTGGTCACCTCGAAGAAGGCCAGCTGGCCGGACGGAGTGAAATAGACGTTGGCGCGGCTGAGGACCTGCTTCTCGTAGGTCTGGCCATCCAGGGTAACCGTCTCGGTGGCGGTGGGCTTTTCACCGGCCATCAGGGCAAAGGTCTGCTTGTCGATGCCCGTCGAGATGTTCGCCGTCGGATTGGAGTAAGCGGTGACGTAAGCCTGGCCGAGCTTCATCCAGGGAGCCGGCTTGGCGCCTTTCTTGGCGTCATTGGCAGTGGCTTCCGCCTTGTCGATCGCCTTCTGGATGTCGGCGTCAGACTTGATCTGGGCGTTTGCTACCTGCAGCGAGGCAACGAGCGCGAGGGCAAGAAATACTCTTTTCATCGTTATAAAAGGTTAATTAGATGTTATTGTTCTCTTCGGGTGCCTGGGGCATTTCCTGGTTTTCGGCGGCCTGGCTTTCCTCTTCGTCGCTGTGGGCCACCACGGACACGGCGGCGATGGCGTCTCCTTCGCGGATGCTTACCAGCTTGACGCCCTGGGTGGCACGTCCTGCCACGCGAATGGTGCTGACCGGCATCCGGATCGTCATTCCGGACCGGTTGATGATCATCAGGTCGTCCTCGTCGCAGACATTCTTGATGGCCACCAGGGCTCCGGTCTTTTCCGTGATGTTGAGGGTGCGGACACCCTTCGCGCCACGGGCGGTCTGACGGTATTCCATCGGATCGGAACGCTTGCCGTAACCGTTCTCGGAAACCACGAGGACCTGGCGGTTCAGGGCGCCTTCGGCCTCCGGATCCTGGCATACGACACCGATCACATAGTCCCCTTCATCAAGATTGATGCCACGCACGCCGGTGGACGTGCGGCCGAGCGGCCGGGCCTCCTGTTCGTCGAAGCGGACGCAGCGTCCGCCATGGGCGGCGATCATGATGAAACAGCGGCCGTTGGTGAGAATGGCCTCGAGCAGTTCGTCGTCCTCGCGGATGTTGATGGCATTCACGCCATTGGTGCGCGGACGGGAATAGGCCTCGAGGGAAGTCTTCTTCACGATGCCGTTCCGGGTGACCATCATGATATAGTTGTTGTTCACGAAATCCTCGTCCTTGAGGGTCTTCACGTTCACATAGGCCTTGATCTTGTCGTCCGGATCGATCATCAGGATGTTCTGGATGGCACGGCCCTTGGAGGCACGGTTGCCCTCCGGGATCTCGTACACCTTGAGCCAATGGCAGCGGCCCTTCTGCGTGAACAGGAGGAGGGTCGAGTGGTTGCTCGCGATGTAGATATGTTCGATGAAGTCCGCGTCCCGGGTGGCGCTGGCCTTCACGCCCACGCCGCCGCGGTTCTGGGTGCGGAACTCGGTGAGCGCGGTGCGCTTGATGTAGCCCAGATGGGAGATCGTGATGACCTGGTCCTCGTCGGAATAGAAGTCCTCGGGGTTGAATTCATCCTCGGAGAGGGTGATTTCGGTACGGCGGGGATCGCCGTATTTCTCCTTGAGTTCGCGGGTTTCGTCCTTGACGATGCCCAACTGGAGCTCGACGCTCCCGAGGACGGCCTCGCAGTGGGCGATGAACTTCTCCAGTTCCTCGTATTCGTTACGGAGGCGTTCCCGTTCGAGTCCGGCGAGTTGACCGAGGGTGAGGGCGACGATGGCGGATGCCTGCGGCTCGGAGAACTCATACCGGTCCATCAGGATGACCTTCGCATCGTCGCGGCTCTTGGCCTCGTAGCGGATCACATGGACGATCTCGTCGATGATGTCCATCGCTTTGAGAAGGCCTTCCAGGATGTGGGCACGCTTGAGCGCCTTGTCCAGTTCGAACTTCGTACGGCGGACGACCACCTCGTGGCGGAAATCGATGAAATTCTGGAGGATTTCCTTGAGGGAGAGGGTGCGTGGACGGCCCTTCACGAGGGCGACGTTGTTGAACGAGAAGCTGGACTGGAGCGGGGTGTACTTGAACAGGGTGTTCAGCACGACGCCGGAATTCACGCCCTGCTTGAGGCGGATCACGACGCGGATGCCCTCGCGGGAACTCTCGTCGTTGATGTAGGAGATGCCTTCGATCTTCTTGTCGTCGGCCATCTGCGCGATCTTCTCGATCATCTCGCGCTTGTTCACCATGTAGGGGATCTCGGTGACGACGATGGTCTCATGCCCCCTGTCGTCCACTTCGATTTCGGTCTTGGAACGTACTACGACGCGGCCGCGGCCGGTTTCATAGGCTTCCTTGATGCCGCTGCGGCCCATCACGATGCCGCCGGTCGGGAAATCGGGGCCCTTGATGTACTGCATCAACTCCTCAGTGGTGATGTCCGGATTGTCGATGTAGGCGCAGATCGCATCGCAGCACTCGCCGAGATTGTGGGGGGCCATGTTCGTGGCCATGCCCACGGCGATGCCGGAAGCGCCGTTCAACAGCAGCAGCGGGGCCTTCGTGGGAAGGACCGTGGGCTCCTGGAGGGTGTCGTCGAAGTTGAGGGTCATGTCGACGGTGTCCTTGTCCATGTCGGCGAGGACATCCTCGGACATCTTCTCGAGCTTGGCCTCGGTGTAACGCATGGCGGCCGGGGAATCGCCGTCCATCGAACCGAAGTTGCCCTGTCCCCACACCAGCGGGTAGCGCTGGTTCCACCACTGGCCCAGACGGACCATGGCGTCATATACGCTGGAGTCGCCGTGGGGATGGTACTTACCCATCACGTCACCCACGATACGGGCGGATTTCTTGGTCTGGCCGTTATATTTGACTCCCATCTCGTTCATACCGTAGAGCACGCGGCGCTGTACAGGCTTGAGGCCGTCCCGGGCATCGGGAAGCGCGCGGGACACGATCACCGACATCGAGTAGTCGATGTACGCGGTCCGCATCTCGTGGTCGATCTCCACAGGTTGGATCAGCCCCGTCGACTGGGGCTCTTCCACCGGATTCTTCTCTTCGTTGTTGTCCATTTTTACAGTGCTATCTATAAACGTACAAATATAGCTACTTTTCCTGACTTTTCAAAGACTGACAAAATGTCCGGACCCGGATTTGCGCACGATTGTTGATGAAAGGGATTTTGCTTATTTTTGTATCCTATGCAAATCCAGATATCCGACCAGCTCAACGGCATCATCAAGTACGCCCGCGAGGAAGCCATGCGCACCGGCAGCTACGGCATCGGCCCCGACCACCTGTTCCTGGGCATCATCCGGCACGAGGACAACACCGCGTTCCAGGTGCTCCAGGGACTCGGCGTGGAACCGGCCGAACTGAAGACCTTCATCGACGGCCGCATCTTCACGAACGAGACCATCCCCTACTCCGAAATCGACCACATCAACTTCTCCCGACAGGCGCAGAACGTGCTGAGCATCACGGTGATGGAGGCCACCCGGCTCAAGAGCCAGGAGGCGGCTCCGCACCACCTGCTGCTGGCGTTGTGCCGGACGACGGACAGCTACGGGCAGGCCTATCTCCGCGCCCGCGGCGTGGACTACGGCCGGATGCTGTCGTTCATGGAGAGCGAGGGGCTCCTGCAGATCCAGAAGCAGGAACAGCAACCCGCCCAGAGCGACGAGGACGAGGAGGAAGTGCAGCCCGGCACCCAGAAGAAGGAGATGGACATCGAGGATTTCGGCTACGACCTCACGAAAGCGGCCCGGGAAGGGAAACTGGATCCGGTCGTCGGACGGGACATCGAAATCGCCCGGGTGATCGAGATCCTGGGACGACGCAAGAAGAACAATCCGATGCTCATCGGCGAACCCGGTGTGGGAAAATCCGCGATCGTCGAAGGGATCGCCCTCCGGATCGCCTCCGGAGACATCTCCGCCGCCCTTGCGAAAAAACGCATCATCTCGCTCGACATCGCCTCCGTGGTAGCCGGCACCAAGTACCGGGGCGACTTCGAGAAACGCCTGAAAGCCATCATCAAGGAAGCCCAGTCGGATCCGGACCTGATCCTGTTCATCGACGAATTCCACACCATCGTCGGCGCCGGCGGAGCCTCCGGAAGCCTGGACGCCGCCAACATGCTCAAACCGGCCCTTGCCCGCGGCGAGCTCCAGTGCGTGGGAGCCACCACGATGGACGAGTTCACGAAGATCGTGGAGAAGGACGGCGCCCTGGACCGCCGGTTCCAGAAAATCGTCGTGGAACCGACGGACGTTCCGGAATCCATCGAGATCCTCCGGCATCTGAAACCCCATTACGAGGAATTCCACCATATCACCTATACCGACGAGGCCGTGGAGGCCGCCGTCCGCCTGACCGACCGCTACCTGACCGACAAATCCCTGCCGGACAAGGCCATCGACGCCCTGGACGAAGCCGGTTCGATGGTGCGGCTGAACCTCGCCCGCAAGAAAGGCGGAGCGGATACGGTGACGGCCGAGGACATCGCCTCCGTCGTGTCCCGGATGACCGGCATCCCGGTCAACCGGGTAGCGGAAAGCGAAGGGAACCGCATCCTCAAGATGAAGAAGCGTCTCCAGTCCCGGATCATCGGGCAGGACGAAGCCATCGACACGGTGGTGCGCGCCATCCAGCGCGGCCGGGCCGGTCTCAAGGACCCGCACCGTCCCATCGGCACATTCCTTTTCTTCGGTCCCACCGGCGTGGGAAAGACCCAGCTGGCGCGGTCCCTGGCCGAGTATCTGTTTGACTCCGAGGAAAATATGGTCCGCATCGACATGAGCGAATACATGGAGAAGTTCTCGGTCTCGCGGCTCATCGGAGCGCCTCCGGGATACGTGGGCTACGAAGAGGGCGGGCAACTCTCCGAGCAGGTGCGGCGGAAGCCCTACTGCGTGGTGCTGCTGGACGAGATCGAGAAAGCCCATCCGGACATCTTCAACCTGCTCCTGCAGGTGATGGACGAGGGCCGGCTCACCGACAGCAACGGCCGCGTGGTGGACTTCAAGAACACCATCGTCATCATGACGTCCAACGTAGGAAGCCGGGAAGTGGAGGAGTATGGAAGCGGCATCGGATTCGCGACGGCCGGAAGGAAAGTGGAGGTCGACCGGAAGAACGTGCTGGCCAAGGCAGTCAAGAAGGCGTTCCCGCCGGAATTCATCAACCGGGTGGACGAGCAGATTTACTTCAACTCCCTGTCCAGGGAGGATATCGAGCGCATCATCGACATCGAACTGAAGGGCCTGAAAGCGCGGGCGCTGGAGGCGGGATACCGGATCACGGTCACCCCGGCGGCCAAGCGGTTCGTGGCGGAAGCGGGCTACGACCCCGCTTACGGGGCCAGGCCCCTCAGGCGCGCCATCACCAAGTACATCGAGGATCCCGTGTCCGAGTTCATCATCTCCGACCGGATCCTGGTCTCCCGCCAGAAAGGGATCGAGGAGATCCGGGAACTCAAGGTCGGACTGGGAACGGACAAGGAGTCCATCGCCGTGTCGCTTAAAGCTCAGTGACGGATTCCACCTCGAGGCCGAGGTCGTCGATGATATCCTGGAGCGCCTGGAAAGAGATGTCCTTGGAAAGGAAGGAACCGAGGGCGTTGATGTTGTAGTCCGTGTTTCTCATGACTTCGTTCGTATGGTTTCTGGTGCAAAGGTACCCTTGCCTTGTGCCAAACCGAAGCACAATGAGAAAAAATCCCTACTTTTTTTTGCGGTCGCGCTTGCGGGAATCCCGGATCCGGTAGGCGCTTTCCACCATCAGCTGGTCCTGGAAGCATCCGCGCGCCGCGAGAAAGTTGCATACCGCGACGACGAACGGGAAGATGACGGTCCACTTGAAGGTGACATTCTCCGGCGCCGTGAAATAATAGTACGCCAGCCAGCCGGTCATGCCCAGGGCCACGAGGCCTGAGAGGGTTGCCAGCCGCATCTGGAGGATGCGGACCTTGAAGGTGACGAGTGCGAGCAGGGTCATCGCGAACAGGATGCCCAGCAGGATGCCGAAGTACGGTTTCTGGATCTGGAGGTATTTCACATACTGCATCCCGTCCGGCGCGGCGATTGTATAGGCGTCATTGAAGAAAAGGATGAACAGGAGGACGGTGGAGACCGCCAGGTATAGGGTTTGGATCCGTTGCCACATAGTTCGATTATTTGTACAAAAATAGGAATAATCCGCGGAAAAACCTATATTTGTAATTGACCACATAACGCAAATGACCATGAGAATCCCTGAATCCGAACTGATCATCAACGGCGACGGCTCCGTATTCCATATCCACCTCAAGCCCGAAGAACTGGCTGACAACGTCATCCTCGTGGGAGACCCCGGCCGCGTGGACATGATTGCCGAAATGCTGGACGACCTGGAGTTCCGTCACGCTTCGCGCGAATTCGTCTCCGTGACAGGAACCCGCAACGGCAAGCGCATCACGGCCCTTTCCCACGGCATCGGCCCCGACAACATCGACATCGTGATGACGGAGCTGGACGCCCTGGCGAACGTGGATTTCGCCACCCGCGAAGTCAAACCGGAGCACAAGGCCCTGAACATCCTCCGCATCGGCACCTCCGGCGCCCTGCACGCGGACATTCCCCTCGGCTCCTACATCCTCTCCCACTATTCCGTGGGCTTCGACGGCGTGATGAACTGGTACGCGGACCGCGACAAGGTCACCCTCCCCGAGGTCGAGGAGGCCTTCAAGGCCCATATGAACTGGGAAAAGACCCTCCAGTCACCGTATTTCGTGAAAGCGTCCGACAAGATCATCGACCTGATGAAGGACGTCACCGTTCCGGGCGTCACGATTTCCGCCCCGGGCTTCTACGGTCCCCAGGGCCGCGTCGTCCGCATCCCGCTTGCGATGCCGGACATGCTGGAAAAGATCGAATCCTTCCGCTTCGAAGCCGGCGGCATGGAGCGCCGGATCACGAATTTCGAGATGGAAAGCGCCCCGCTTGCGGGCTTCGGTGCACACCTCGGGCACAACGCCTGCACCGTGTGCTGCGCCATTGCGAACCGTTATCTCCAAAGTTCCAATCCGGACTACAAGCCGGTCATCCGCCGTCTCGTGGAAATCGCCGTCGAGCGGATGTCTACTTTGTAGCCTTCAGGGGGTCGGGAATCACCGCGAAAGTCAGTTTGCCGCGACAACAGAGCTTGCCGCCCACCTCCAGTTTGGCCGAGCAGTGGAAAATGCCAGCCTTGGTGTCGTCTATGCGGCAGGTGACCTCGCACAGGTCGCCGGGGCGGACCGTATTCTTGAACTTCACCTGGTCGATACCGCGGTAGACGGCCAGGTTGCCCGGCAGCACCTCCAGCATCAGGCGGGTGCAGCTCTGTGCCATGATTTCACAGAGGATGACACCAGGGACCATGGGGTTACCCGGAAAATGGCCCCGGCAGAAAAATTCGTCGTCACGGATGCGGTACTTGCCGTGGCCGACACCGTCCGGATCCATCGTCACCTCGTCAATGAGGAGCATCGGTTCCCGGTGGGGAATATGCTGTTTGATTTCTTCTCTGGTCATTATTCAGTGTACTTGCGGAATGCGACGCACGCGTCGTGGCCGCCAAAACCGAGGGAATCCGAAATGCCGAGGGTGATGTCGCTCTTCACGGCGACGTTCGGCGTATAGTCCAGGTCACACTCCGGATCCGGGCAGTCCAGGTTGATGGTGGGCGGGATGATGCCGTCCCGCAGCGCCAGGATCGTGGCGATGGCCTCGGCGGCACCGGCGGCGCCGAACATATGACCGGTCATCGACTTGATGGAACTGATATGGGCCTTGTAGGCATAGTCACCGAGCGCGACCTTGTAGGCGATGGTCTCGGCGATGTCGTTCAGGTGCGTACCGGTACCGTGCGCGTTGATGTACAGGTTGTCCTTCTCCGGATCGAAACCGGCCTCTTCCAGGGCGAGGGTGATGGCACGCGCCTGGGTGGAACCGTCCGGACGGGGAGCGGTGGCATGATACGCGTCACAGGTGTTGCCGTAGCCCACGATCTCGCCGAAAATCGGAGCGCCGCGCTCCAGTGCATGGTCCAGGGACTCGAGGATGAGGATGGCAGCGCCGTCGCCCATCACGAAGCCCTGGCGGTTCTTGTTGAACGGAAGGGAGGCATACTTGGGATCCGTCGCGCGGGTAAGGGCCTTCGCGTTGGCGAAACCGGCCACGCCGATGGGGATGGACGCATGCTCGGAGCCGCCGGCGATGATGGCGTCGGCATATCCGTGACGGACGGCGCGGAACGCCTCGCCGATGCAGTGCGATGACGTGGCGCAGGCCGTCACGATGTCCAGGCACGGACCCTTCGCCTGATGGCTGATGGCTATGTGACCCGCAGCGATATTGGAAATCATCGTGGGAATGAACAGCGGGGAAACCCAACGGCCGGTGGGGTCCTCGACCATCTTGGCGGTTTCACGAAACTGGATTTCGAAGCCACCGATACCGGAGCCCACATAGACGCCCAGGCGGAACGGGTCGATGTTCTGTTCCTCCCCTTCCGTGTGCAGGCCGGAAGCCTCCATCGCCTGATAGGCCGCAGCCAGGGCGAACTGGGTGAATTTGTCCTGCTTCCGGACAAAGGCCTTGTCCATTCCGTATTTTTCAGGATCGAAGTCCTTCACTTTGCCGGCAATGGTGACCGGCATGTCCTTGAAGTCCTCGACGAAATCGATGCCGCAGACTCCGTCCACCAGGTTTTTCCAATAGGTGTCGACGTCGTTGCCGACGGATGAGATGACACCCATACCGGTAATAACAACTCTTTTCGGTTCCATAATTTCAGTACAACAGACTGCAAATATACGAAATAATCCTCAATTACCATTCCATCAGTGCCACCGCCGACTGAAGACCAGCGCCGAAAGCACTGAAAATCAGCTTGTCGCCACTTTTGAAAAGGCCAGCCCGGTTGCACTCGTCCAGGAGAATGGGGCAGGAGGCAGAAGAGGAATTCCCGTGGTCCCGGATATTGGAAGGGAACTTGTAAGCCGGTGCATTGATCCGCTCGCGGATGCCCTCCACAATGCGGAGGTTCGCCTGGTGGATCATGAAATAATCGATATCCTCCATCCCCATCCCGTTCCGTTGCAGCATCGCATGGATATCCTGCACGGCAGCCGTTACGGCAAAACGGAAAACCTCCCTGCCATGCATCTGCAACGGCACGCCACTCACCACGCGGGTGTCGAAGGGTGTCGCACCCAACGGACGGTATTGCCAGATCTTGGACGGATCGGGCTGGGCGCGGAGAATCGTTCCCTTGTAATTGTCTCCCCGGGTGAACACGGCAGCCCCCGCCCCGTCACCGAACAGGACACAGGTCGACCGGTCCTCCCAGGATGCCATCCGGGTGGGTTCCTCGGCACAGACGATCAGGACGTTCCGAACCCGTCCGGCCAGGAAATAGTTCTCCGCGATGTCCATCGCGTAGATGAAGCCGGGACAGGCGCAGTTGATGTCCATCGAGGGACAGGTGATGCCCGTCGCCGCCGAGATAATGCATCCCAGCCCGGGGGTCAGGTATTCGTTGACGACGTTGGAGCAGATCAGCAGGTCGATGTCTTCGGGGGTGACCCCTGCATTATCGAGCGCCTTCCGCACCGCTTCGGCGGCCAGGTCCTCCAGCCGCTCATCCGAGATGATGTGACGAGTCTTGATGCCGGTCCTGGGATAGATCCAGTCATCGGAGGTATCGAGGAAACGGGAAAGGTCGTCATTGGTGACTACCTTGCGGGGAAGCGCACTTCCGGTACCGATGAGTTTCATTCGCTGATGTTTGATATAGGTTTCAGGACAAAAGTAAGCCACTACCTCCGAACAGCCAAAAAAAAGTGGCGAAAGAACGCCCCCGGAGGGCATTCTGGGGTAAAATCGAGCCAAAAGTGGTGAAATCTCGGATTATTTTAAGTACATTTGTATGATATTGTCACGATGGAAGAAGGAACAAGAAAATATATACCGGGCTATCTCCGGGAACGCTACCAGCTGCTGGGCACGGTCACCTTCGCAGCGCTGTTTTCGGTAGTGTTCCTCCTGGTGAGCATCCCCTTCTCGAACAATGCCTGGTTCCGGCTCGGTAACAGCACCTTTTTCGGTTTTACCGCCCTGTTCGCCATGCTGTCACTGTTCATCCTCATCGCAAGCAAAGTCACGATGTACAAGACCCGCCATCTCCCGATGACCTATTGGGGATACAGCGGCTGGTGTCTGTCCGAAATCGCCCTGATCTCCGTCCTGTACACGGTCTTTACCGTCACCATTGCGCAACCCGAGGACCAGGACGGCTTGGCCATTTTTCTCCACTCCCTGATCTACAGTTTCATCTGCCTCGGGATTCCCACCATCATCGCGGGGATGTTCTTCACCATCATCGACCAGAACCGGACCATCCGGCTGATGAACATGCAGGATGTCATCACCGAAGAAAGCACCGACGAGGCCGCCACCGAGCAGAAATTCACCCTGTTCGACAACAACGGCGTCCTGAAGCTCTCCGTTTCCAGCGCCAACCTCTATTACGTAGAGTCGGACGACAACTACATCAAGGTCTGGTACTCCGACAACAAGGGAGAACTCCAGACCTATATGCTCCGCTGCCGCCTGAAGACGGTGGAAGAGAGTTTCGCCGGATCGGACCTCATCCGCTGCCACCGGAAGTTCATCGTAAACATGCAGAAAGTAAAAGTGCTGCAGAAGGTGGGTGCGACGTATGAAATCACCCTGGACAACGAAGCCATCGCCCCGATACCGGTCACGAAAACCTATATCGGGAGTGTCCTGGAACGGTTCAGTGAAAAGGACTGAAACAACTACTCGTGCGCAGCGAAACGCTGCTCCGCCAACCGCTCCCACCGGGTGCCGGGACGGCCGTAGTTCACATAAGGATAGATGGAGATGCCGCCGCGCGGGGTGAACAACCCGGTAACTTCGATATACTTCGGATCCATCAACTTGACCAGGTCCTTCATGATGATGTTCACGACATCCTCATGGAAATCGCCGTGGCTGCGGAAGCTGAAAAGATACAGTTTCAGGCTCTTGGACTCCACCATCCGCACGTCCGGGACGTAGCTGATCCGGATTTCGGCGAAATCCGGCTGGCCGGTGATGGGGCAGAGCGTTGTGAATTCCGGGCAGTTGAAACGGACCCAGTAATCGTGGTCGGGATGCTGGTTCTCAAAGGTTTCCAGCACCTCGGGTGCATAGTCCTGGCTGTAGGTGGTCTGACGGCCCAGGATCTTGAGATCTTCGGGATTGCGCGCCATCTTATGCCTCCTCCCCTGCTTCCTTGAGCCGTTCGGCATTCTCCGCGATCTGGAGCTGGTCGATGCACTCCTGGATGTCACCGTCCATGAAGACGGGCAGGTTGTACATGCTCCAGCCGATGCGGTGGTCCGTCACACGGCCCTGCGGATAGTTGTACGTACGGATCTTGGCGGAACGGTCGCCGGTGGAGACCATGGTCTTGCGCTTCGCGGCGATGCCGTCCAGGTATTTCTGGTGCTCCAGGTTGTACAGACGGGTACGGAGCTCCTCCATCGCCCGGTCCAGGTTCTTGAGCTGGGAACGCTCCTCCTGGCACTGGACCACAAGGCCTGACGGAATATGGGTCAGGCGCACGGCGGAATAAGTCGTATTCACGCCCTGTCCGCCCGGGCCGGAGGCGCAGAAGAGGTCCTTCCGGATGTCGGCCGGATTCAGCTCCACATCGAATTCACCGGCTTCCGGGAATACGGCCACGGAGGCGGCCGATGTCTGGATGCGGCCCTGGGTTTCCGTCTGCGGAACGCGCTGGACGCGGTGGACACCGGACTCGTACTTCATGATCCCATAGACGCCGTCCTGGCTGGAGGAAAGCTTGAAGACGATCTGCTTGTAGCCGCCGGCCGTGCCGGGGGCCTGGTCGGTGACTTCGAGTTTCCACCCGCGGCGCTCTGCGAAATGCTGGTACATGCGGAACAGGTCGCCGGCGAAGATCGCCGCCTCGTCGCCGCCGGTACCGCCGCGGATTTCCACCATGGCGTTCTTGGAGTCGTCCGGATCGGCAGGGATCAGCAGGAGCTTGATGTTCTGCTCCATGTCGGGGAGCTTGGGTTCGATCTCGTTCACCTCATCCCGGGCCATCTCGCGCAGGTCCTCATCCTTTTCATTCATGAGGATGTCCTTCGCCTGGGCAAGCTCGTCCAGCATGCGTTTATACTCCAGGCCGGCCGCGATGATGGGCTGCAGTTCCTTGTAGTCCTTGTTCAGCTGCACGAACTTCTTCATGTCCGCGATGACGGCCGGGTCCGCGAGGGACTCTTCCAGCTTCTTGTATTTGTCCTGCAGGCTCAGGACCTTCTCCAGCAATGTATTCTCTGCCATAAAAAACTGATTCAGTCTGCAAAGATACGGATTTTTCTCCGATATCCCATATCGGCCTTGGTCCGTCTTTCCGGCGAAGCGAAGAATCTAATAATTCCAGTGCGGTCCGAAGCGCTCGAACGCAGCACGGTCCAGGGCTTCCCGGTCGTCGGGATGGGCGATGGAGATGAGGAGCCGGGCGCGTTCCTGGAGGGATTTGCCATAGAGGTTCACGGCGCCGTATTCAGTGACGACCCACTGCACGTCGGCCCGGGGCGTGACGACGCCGGCGCCAGGCTTCAGGGTGGGGACGATCTTGGGCGCGAGTTTCGCCGTACGGGAGGCCAGGGCGATGATGGCCTTGCCCCCTTCAGACATCTTCGCGCCGCGGACGAAGTCCAGTTGGCCGCCGGTTCCGGAATAGATACGCGTGCCGATGGAGTCGGCGCACACCTGGCCGGTGAGGTCAATTTCCGTGGCCGAGTTGATGGATACCACCCGCGGGTTGCGGGAGATGACCCAGGGGTCGTTCGTGTAGGCGATGTCCCGCATCTGGACGGACGGGTTCCGGTCGATGAAATCATACACCTGCTGCGACCCGAGGAGGAACGAGGCAACGACCTTCCCGGTATCGATCTTCTTGCAGGAGCCGTCGATGATGCCCTTCCGGATGAGTTCCAGGGCCCCGTCGGCAAACATCTAGCACACGGCATTGGGGAGGGAGCCGATGCCCATCTGCAGGCAGGCCCCGTCGGGTACCAGTTCCGAGCAGTTCCGCCCGATCAGGCGGTCGATGTCGGTCGGCTCCACGTAATCCTTGGTGAACAGGGGCGTATCGTCCCGGACCAGGGCATCGAAACGGTCCACGGGAACGAGGTCGCCGAAGGCGAAGGGAACGTTCGGATTGACCACGGCAAGTTTGAGCCGGGCCACTTCCAGGGCGGCGATGGAACAGTCCACCGACGTGCCCAGGGACACCATGCCGTCCGCCGGCATGGAGACCTGCACCATGGCGACGTCGCAGGGGAGGGCACCGCTGCGGTACATCGCCTGCGACTCGCTCAGGTGCGTGGGAATGTAGTCGGCATAGCCTTCCTGCACGGATTTCCGTACGTTCGGGCCCACGAAGAATCCCTGGTCGAAGAATACGCCTTCGTACTCTTTCGACCCGTAGGGAGCCGGGCCTTCCGTATGGAAATGATGGAAGTGCAGGCCGTGCAGTTCGTCGGCACGCCGACACAGGGCGTCGATGAGCACGTGGGGGACGCTGGCGATGCTGGAGAGGTGGATGTGATCCCCGCTCCGGACGCCACGCACAGCCTCGTCGGCCGATATGAAAGTCAAGGGCTTCATGAATGCAAACGCGCAAATATAAGGAGATTCTTTGTATATTTGCAGCCTCTAAAACGAATAATATGCATACAAGGGAAGAAAAGGTCGCAGCCTTCGGCCGGCTGCTGGATATCATGGACAAACTCCGGAAGGAGTGCCCCTGGAACGCAGCCCAGACCATCGAGACGATCCGTCCCATGACGGAGGAGGAAGTGTACGAACTGAGCGACACCATCCTCAAGGGCGACCGCAAGGGTACGGCCAAGGAGATCGGCGACCTGCTGTACCACATGGTTTTCTACGCCTGCATCGGCGAGGAGGAAGGGGCCTTCGACATCGCCGATTCCCTGAACAAGGTGTGCGACAAGATGGTTTTCCGCCATCCGCACGTCTTCGGGCCCGAAGCCGGCAAACCCACTACGGCGAAAGAGATCGCCGATACCTGGGAACTGGTGAAGGCGAAGGAAAAGGACGGCAACAAGCGCGTCATGGCCGGTATTCCGGATGCGATGCCCGCCGTCCTCAAGGCCCTGTCCATGCAGGAGAAGGCCCGCGGCTGCGGCTTCGACTGGGAACAGAAGGAAGACGTCTGGCCCAAGGTGCAGGAAGAGTGCGGCGAAGCGATGGAAGCCTGTCAGGAGAATGACACGAAACACATGGAGGAAGAGTTCGGCGACCTGCTTTTCGCCGTCATCAACGCCTCCCGCCTCTACGGAATCGACCCTGAAGCTGCCCTGAATGGTGCCTGCAGCAAGTTCCGCCGCCGCTTCTCCTACATGGAGGAACAGGTCCTGCAGAGCGGCCGCAAACTCGCCGACCTCACCCTCGCCCAGATGGACGCCATCTGGGACGAGGGGAAGGCCAAGGGGCTGTGATAAATGACCGTCCGAAGCAGGATCTCTTGTAAAGCGTCGAATCCAATAGACTCATTATCAAAGAATTACGCAAAAGTGCCTGGGAAATTATCTCCAGGCACTTTTGTGCAATATATTATTAATCAGCAACTTACATTCGACGCAGCCGCCAATGCCTACGCCTCCTTGGCGCGGAAAGCAGCGAGGTCTTCGGCCTTGAAGGCGCGGATGTAGGCGCTCTTGCCTTCCACGGTTTCTTCGGCCATGCGCACCATCACCTGGGCGGACTTGCCGAAGAGTTCCGGGGCGGCCGTCGCATCGCGAAGCAGCAGCAGGGACATGACGATTTCGCCCGTCATGTCGTAGAGACGACGGGCCAGGAAATCCTGGACTTCCTGATTCTCAAAGGCTTTCACGGCAGCGATGGAAGCATCGTAGGTGTCGGCAAGCGCGGCGACGCGG
Source organism: uncultured Bacteroidia bacterium (assembly GCA_902778105.1). Classification (GTDB taxonomy): domain Bacteria; phylum Bacteroidota; class Bacteroidia; order Bacteroidales; family UBA932; genus Cryptobacteroides. The sequence goes on along the minus strand of CACYWN010000001.1, from coordinate 60,472 downwards.
GCGCGGAGCGGCTCCAGCGCCTCGGACACCGGCTCGGCCAGCATCCCGCGGATGATGTCGGAGTAGGTTCCGTTCGTGATGTAGCGGATGGCCGCGACGACCTGCAGCTGCGTCGTCCCTTCATAGATGGAGAAGATGCGGGCGTCGCGCATGAGGCGCTGGCACTTGTATTCCATGATGAAGCCCGAGCCGCCGTGGACGGACACGCAGTCGTAGGCGTTCTGGTTGGCATACTCGGAAGTCATGCCCTTGCACAGGGGCGTGAAGGCATCGGCGAGGCGGGTGTACTTCTTCATCTCTGCACGCTCCTCGGAGGTCAGGGTCCGGTCGCGCTGGATGTCCTCCAGGCACTTGTAGATGTCCACATGGGCTGCCGTGTGGTACAGGAGGCTGCGGCCGCCGTCCAGTTTCGCCTTCATGCGGCTGAGCATGTCGTACACACCCGGGAAGTGCTCGATGGTCTGGCCGAACTGGGCACGCTCGGAGGCATATTTGACCGCCTCGTTGTACGCTTCCTGGCTCAGGCCGGTGGACTGGGCGCCGATGCCCAGGCGGGCGCCGTTCATCAGGGCCATCACATATTTGATCAGACCGAGGCGGGTGCTGCCGCAGAGTTCGGCGCGGGCATTCTTATAGGTCAGTTCGCAGGTCGGGGAACCATGGATACCCAGTTTATGCTCGATATGACGGACGTTCACCCCGCCCTGCCGCTTGTCGTAGATGAACATGGACAGGCCGCGGCCGTCCTTCGTCCCTTCCTCGCTGCGGGCCAGGACCAGGTGGATGTCGGAATCGCCGTTGGTGATAAAGCGCTTCACGCCGTTCAGCAGCCAGCAGCCTTCCTCCTCGCTCCAGGTGGCCTTGAGCATCACGCGCTGGAGGTCCGAACCGGCATCGGGCTCGGTCAGGTCCATGGACATGGTCTCCCCCGCGCAGATGCGCGGCAGGAACTTCTGCCGCTGCTCCTCGGAACCGAACTCATAAAGCGTATCGGCGCAACTTTGCAGGCTCCAGATGTTCTGGAAGGAAGCGTCGGCCGCGCTCACCAGTTCGGAGCACATGCTGAAGACGACGTTCGGGAGGTTCAGGCCACCGTAACGGCGTGGCTGGGCGACGCCGGTGAGGCCGGCCTTGCGCATCGCCTCCATGTTCTCCACCGTCTTGGACGCATAGATCATCCGTCCGTTCTCCAGGTGCGGTCCCTCGAGGTCCACGCTCTCGGAATTGGGTTCGATGATGTTGGCGGCAATGTCGCCGACGATTTCCAGCAGCCGCTTGTAGTTCTCGATGCAGTCTTCGAAATCCACGGGCGCTTCGGGATAAATCGCAGCATCCGCGAAGCCCTTTTCCCGCAGTTCCACGATGCGGCGCATCAGCGGATGACCCAGGTAGAAGGCGATTTCGGGATGGTCGGTATAGTAGTTTGCCATAGTTTACTTGCTGTTTTTCCGGTAATACTTGATGAGTTTCGGGATCACTTCCTCCACCGTGCCCACGATCACGTAGTCGGCGATCTTGTTGATGGGCGCGTCCGGGTCGCTGTTCACGCTGATGATGATGCTGCTGTCCTGCATGCCGGCGATGTGCTGGATCTGGCCGGAGATGCCGCAGGCGATATACACCTTCGGATGCACGGTGACACCGGTCTGGCCCACCTGGCGGTCGGCGTCGCAGAAGCCCGCATCCACGGCGGCGCGACTGGCGCCCACCTCTGCGTGCAGGACCTTCGCGAGGTCGAACAGCATGTCGAACCCTTCCTTGGAGCCCATGCCATAACCTCCTGATACGACGATGGATGCGCCTTTCAGGTTGTGCTTGGCGGCCTCCACGTGATGGTCCAGGACCTTCACGACATAGGCCTCGGGGCTGACGTACTTGGAGACTTCAGGATAGACGACTTCCCCACGATAGGATCCCTCGTAGAGCGCCTTCTGCATGACGCCCGAACGGACGGTCGCCATCTGCGGACGGTGGTCCGGATTCACGATGGTGGCGACGATGTTGCCGCCGAAGGCCGGACGGATCTGGTACAGGAGGTCCTTGTAGGACTTCCCTGTCTTGACATCGTCGAAGTCGCCGATTTCGAGTTGGGTGCAGTCGGCGGTGAGACCGCTCGTCAGGGACGAGGACACCCGCGGCCCGAGGTCCCGGCCGATGACGGTCGCGCCCATGAGGCAGATCTGGGGCTGCTCCTCCTTGAAAAGGTTCACGAGGATATCGGTATGGGGCGCGGACGTGTAGGGGAACAGGTCCTTGCCGTCAAATACGAAGAGTTTGTCCACCCCGTACGGGAGGATCTGGGACTCCACGGCACCCCGGATGCCGGTGCCAGCCACCACGGCGTGGAGTTCCACGCCCAGCCGGTCGGCCAGCTTGCGGCCCTTGGTCAGGAGTTCCTGGGAGACCTCGGCCACGGTCGTGCCTTCGATCTCACAATATACGAAAACGTTGTTCATAGTTCTAGCCGATAATCTTTTCACTGATCAGTTCCCGGATGAGGCTCTCCACGTCCGCGTCGGATGCGGTGAGGGTCTTGCTTTCCTTGGCCTGGAACACAATATTCTGCACGGACTTCACCCGTGTAGGGGAACCCGCGAAACCGCACTGGAGGGGGTCACCGTCCACATCGGCCACGCTCCACTGGGTGAGCGTGAGGTAGGGACGCTCCGCATAGAGGGCGGCGCGGGGGTCGTCGGCGGGCCTTTCGGAAGGGCAGGTCGCGTACTTGTATTTCATCACGAGCCTGACGTTCTGCGGGCGGCAGGGAGCGGCGGTGCCGTTCACGGTGACGACCAGCGGAAGCGGTGCCTCCACGGTCTCCACGCCTCCGTCGATGAAGCGCTTGATGGTTGCCTTTCCGTCCTCCACCTTCAGGATTTCCTGCGCATAGGTGACCTGGGTCATGCCCAGTTTCTCGGCCACCTGGGGGCCTACCTGGGCGGTATCGCCGTCGATGGCCTGGCGGCCGCCGATCACGAGGTCCACCCCGCCGATCTTCCGGATGGCAGTGGCGAGGGCATAGGAGGTGGCGAGGGTATCGGCCCCGGCGAAAAGCCGGTCGGTCAGGAGGAAACCGTCATCGGCCCCGCGGTAGAGGCCCTGGCGGATGATTTCCCCGGCCCGGGGCGGGCCCATGGTGAGGATGGATACGGTGGAACCCGGATTCTGCTCTTTCAGGCGGAGAGCCTGTTCGAGCGCGTTCAGGTCGTCGGGGTTGAAGATCGCAGGAAGGGCGGCGCGGTTCACGGTCCCTTCAGCCGTCATGGCGTCTTTGCCCACATGGCGAGTGTCCGGCACTTGCTTGGCCAGGACAACGATTCTCAAAGTCATATGTCGATTCAGGTTTTAGGGAGCGTCGGGAAAAGGGGAACCTGCTATTTGATCAGGTTCCCCAGGATACTCCGTGTGAGTTCTTTCGTAATCGTGTTCGTCGCGGATTTCGTAGCTTTCTGGACCGCTTTCTTGGTGGTGGAGGTTCCGCTCTTCTTTTTGGTGCCGGAGACGGAGTCGGCCACGGAGGCGACGACGACGCCGGTGACGGCGGTGATGACGGACCTCAGGACCTTGGAAGCGATGCTGTTCTTCTTTTTCTTGGCCTTCTCCTTTTCGGCCTTCGCCTCCTCCTTCGCCTGGATGGCGGCTTCCTTTTCGGCCTGCTTCTGGGCTTCGAGTTCAGCCTTCTGGCGCTCGGCCTCGGCGGTTGCGGCCACGAGGATTTCATAGGCACTCTCCCGGTCGACCACATTGTCATAGCGGCCCCAGAGGCGGGACTGCTTGATGATCGTCGCACGCTGGTCTTCGGTAATGGCGCCGATCTGGCTCAGCGGGAAGAGGATCTTCGCCCGCTCGACCACCGAAGGAGCGCCCTTTTCGTCCAGGAAGGAGACGAGGGCTTCACCGGTTTCCAACTGCAGGATAGCCTCGTAGGTGTCAAACTCAGGATTGGCCCGGAACGTCTCCGCGGCGACCTTGACGGCCTTCTGGTCCTTCGGGGTATAGGCGCGGAGTGCGTGCTGGACACGGTTGCCGAGCTGGCCGAGGATGTTCTCCGGAATGTCGGTCGGGCTCTGGGTGATGAAATAGATTCCCACGCCCTTGGAGCGGATGAGCCGGATGACCTGCTCGATCTTGGCGGTAAGGGCCTTGGAGGTGTCCTCGAAAAGCATGTGCGCCTCGTCGAAGAAGAAGACGAGTTTGGGAAGGTCCATGTCGCCTACCTCCGGAAGGGTGCTGTACAGTTCGGACAGCAGCCAGAGCAGGAAGGTGGAGTAGAGCTTCGGCCTGAGCATCAGCTTGTCCGCCGCAAGCACGTTCATCACGCCCTTTCCGCCTTCGCACTGGAGGAGGTCGAAGATATCGAAGGAGGGTTCGCCGAAGAATTTGTCTGCGCCCTGGCTCTCCAGGTGGAGAAGCGCACGCTGAATGGCACCGACCGAAGCGGTGGAGATGTTGCCGTACTGGGTGGTATACTCGGCGGCGTTCTGGCCGACGAAGTTGAGCATGGCCCGGATATCCTTCAGGTCGATGAGCAGGAGGCCGTTGTCGTCGGCGATCTTGAAGACGATGTTCAGGACGCCTGTCTGCGTCTCGTTCAGTTCCAGCATACGGGCCAGCAGGTCCGGACCCATATTGGAAATGGTGGAGCGCATGGGATGACCCTGCTCGCCGTAGACGTCGAAGAATCGCACCGGGCAGCTCTGGAACTGCGGGTCCTCGATGCCGAATTCCGGGAGGCGCTTCTGGATGAAGCCGGAGAGCTTGCCCGCCTGGCTGATGCCGCTGAGGTCGCCCTTCATGTCGGCCATGAAGCAAGGGACGCCGGCCTGGCAGAAGGTTTCGGCCAGGACCTGGAGGGTGACGGTCTTACCGGTACCGGTGGCACCGGCGATGAGGCCGTGGCGGTTCGCCATCTTTCCGACGAGGGAAATGGGGCCGTTGGCACAGTGGGCTACATACAGCCCGCGTTCTTTATCAAGCATATCTATTTGTTTTTACGTAATTTCCAAAGATAGAAAAGAATCGTGGAAATGGCAAATGTCCCGAGGGCGATCCAGGGAATCGTGGACGCGGGAAGCCCCACGCCGATCTTGTCCACGAGGATGAAGGTCGTACACACGGAAGTCATGAACAGGCCCGGGATCAGGGTGATCAGGTAGTACAGTCCCCCCTTGTTCCGGACCAGATAGACCGTCGCGGTCCAGAACATGAACACGGAAAGCGTCTGGTTGGACCAGCCGAAATAGCGCCAGATGACATTGAAGCCGTTGGAATCGGCGATGTTGTACCAGAGCAGCAGCGCCGAGACGACGAAGAGCGGGATGGCGATGTACAGCCGCTTGAGCATGGGCTTCTGGTCCAGGTGCAGGAAATCCGCAATGATGAGCCGGGCGCTGCGGAAAGCCGTGTCACCGCTCGTGATCGGGGCAGCCACGACGCCCAGGATGGCGAGGATGCCGCCCAGGATGCCCAGCCAGCTCTGCGAGACCTTCGTCACCACGGTCGGAGCCGCCGCTGTAAGGTCGGAACCCACCTCGGCCGCACCGCCGTCGAAGAAGAAATAGGACGAGACCGCAGCCCAGACGAGGGCGACCAGTCCTTCGGTGACCATCGACCCGTAGAAGACCGGGCGGCCCAGCTTCTCATTCTTCAGGCACCGGGCCATCAGCGGGCTCTGGGTCGCGTGGAAACCGCTTACCGCCCCGCAGGCGATGGTGATGAACAGGCACGGGAAGATCGGCTGGTCCTTGAGTCCCACCGAAGGGCCCCGGTTTCCGAGTCCCTCCCAGAATTCAGGGATGGAGGGCCATTTCACCAGCAGGCACACCAGCAGCGCCACCGCCATGAACAGCAGCGCAAAGGCAAAGACCGGATAGATCCGGCCGATGATCTTGTCGATGGGAAGCAGGGTGGCGACGATATAGTACATGAAGATGACGGCAACCCAAAGCATCATGGAGCCGCTGCCTCCGTCTCCGGTCATCCCGCCCAGGATGACGGCCGGACTGTACACGAACACGGCGCCCACCATCATCAGCAGGAGGACGGAGAAGACCAGCATCACCTTCTTGGTACCCTGGCCCAGATATTCGCCCACCAGTTCCGGATAGCCGGCACCGCCGTGCCGGATGGACAGCATCCCGGAGAGGTAATCATGCACCGCTCCGGCGAAGATGCAGCCGAACACGATCCACAGATAGGCCGCCGGGCCGAACTTCGCCCCCATGATGGCACCGAAGATGGGCCCCGTTCCCGCAATGTTCAGGAACTGGATCATGAATACCTTCCAAGTGGGCATCGCGATGAAATCCACGCCGTCGGCCTTGGTGATGGCAGGGGTCTGCCGGGCCGGATCGGGATGGAACACCCGCTCCACGAATACGCCGTACAGGAAGAATCCCGCCACGAGCGCCAATACGCTGACAAGAAACGATATCATACCTCTTCAGGTTGTTCAAAGAATGTGAAATGGACCTTTCCGTACACTTTTTCCTTCTTGAAACGGGGATGGTCCGCAAAGGAATGCGTTCCGCCGTGCTCGAGGATGAAATAGGCGCCGGGATGGAGGATGTCCCGCGCAAACACCTGGTCGGGAATGGTCTCCAGGCCTTCCAGGGCGTAAGGAGGGTCGGCGAAAACGATGTCGAACTTCTCCCGGCATACCGTCAGGAAATCAAAGACGTTGTCGCGGACCATCGTGACGTTCGGAAGCCCCAGACGCTCCGCCTCCCGCTTGATGAAGGAGGCATTCTCCCGGGCCATTTCCACGCAGTAGACGCGGGAGGCGCCGCGGGAAGCGAACTCAAAGGAAATGGCGCCGGTCCCCCCGAAGAGGTCCAGCACCTTGAGGTCTTCGAACTCGTATTCGTTGTCCAGGACATTGAACAGTCCCTCCCGGGCGAAATCGGTCGTGGGCCGGGCCTTGTAGCCTGCCGGAGGAAGGATCGTCTTCCCTTTCAGGCGTCCGCCGATGATCCTCATAGCTGGACGACGGCCTTGAAATACCGGTACAGGGACATCTCCGCCTCCGGGGAGAGCGGGGTCCGGAAACAGACCGTGGAGACCTCAGGATTGAGTTGGAGGCGCTTCAGGGCCAGGAAAAGGAAGTATTCCGCCGTCGTGAAGTCGGGCGCCGCATAGACGTTCGACAGCAGGAGGCTCTTCCCCTGCGCGACAGCCAGGTGAAGGTAACCGTCCCGGTAGGATGCGACGACCTTGTTATAGTCCTCGCAGGAAGGGAGCGCCTTCAGGATGTAATACATTTCCGGGAGAACCGGTGCCTGGGCTCCGGAAGCGGTCAGGACCGTCTGGGAAAGGACCCGGGACAAGGATTCGCCGATGGAATTGGAGAACAGGAGGACCGCCCCCATCTCGGGAATCCGGACATAGCCGACCGCATCGTTTTCCCCCAGGGCGACGACATCGGAAAGCATCGCGCGCACGGCCTCCGGCCGGAAGAAAGAATCCGGGACCAGGGTGCACTTGGGAGTAAGCAGGGAGATGTCCACCTCGTCGTAGCGGCGCTGGAACTCAGGCGTTGTGAAGACCCGGTCGGTTCCCTGCCAGTCCGAGGAGCGAACTTCCCCACCCTCCTGTACCTTAAAAGAATATCCACTCAAGGAAACTTGAATGGATATCCCGGATGTCGTTGTGCGCGGACTGTCCATCGGAGCGGCTACTCCCAGTTACCGGCGTTGTTGTTCGGAGCGGTGACGGAACCGACCTGCAGACCCTCATACTTGTTCTGGGCCTCGCACTCGGCGTCGAGGTTGATGCGGAGCTGGTTGTCCATGCCCTTGAGAAGGGCGCGCCAAGGCATGCGGGCCTCGAACAGCGGAACCTGGACACCGGAGACGGTCTTGACGATGGCCTCGGTCTCGACAGGCATCTTGCCGGAGAACGGGATATACTTGAGGGAGTCCGGGCAGAAGTCGGGACGGTTGTTGAACAGGGTGTCCTTCACCGCAATCGGGGTGCTGATGGAAAAGACAAGCTTCTGGCCCTGGCGGTAGAGTTCCATGAGCCGGGCATTCTGCTCCTCCTTGCTGAGCTTCAGGAACGCCTTGTCCTTCACGCGCTTGGTGTTCTCCACGGCGAGGGAGTCATCGTTGGAACCGACCTGCATGATGATGTCCATCTTGCCGGTGTTGTAGAAGTTGATCAGGGAATCGATGTCGGCCGTGAAACGGTTGTTGACACCCTTGAAGGCGACCTCAAGGGTACGGATGTCCTTGAGACGCTGGACCGCAACTTCCTGCCTGCGGGCCTTTTCCTTATTGAAATTGACCGGCTTCATGACGCTACTGTAGATGGCGTAGACAAGGCCGACAGCAGCAAGGGCGAGGAGGATCTCGACGATGATTTTGACGATTTTGTTCATTATTTTAGTGTTTTATAATTTTCCATAAGTTCCGACAAAGTTATAAAAAACATTTATGAAAAGCAATATATTTTGTATTTTTGCAATCGCAAAAAGAAGATGGCCCTCGATTTCATCGACATAGACGGTATCCGGCGGCTAGACGCCCTCCTGGAACGATGCACGACCCTTACGGTCACGACCCATACGCACCCTGACGGGGATGCGCTGGGCAGTGCGTCCGCCTTCGTGTGCTACCTCCGGGAATGCCGGAAGAAGGATGCCGTGGGTGTCCTCTGCGACTCCCCCGCTGCGACCGTACGCCCCATCATCCCGGACGGGCTGCCGTTCCTGTTCCACGATACGGACCCGCAGGCCTGCCTGGACCGGATCGCCGCAAGCGACCTCGTCATCCTGCTGGACGGCAACGGATTCTCCCGGACGGAAGGGCTGCAGTCCGCCTTCGAGGCATCCCCCGCCCCGAAGGTCCTCATCGACCATCACCTGAACCCGGAACGGGAACGGTTCGAGGTCGTCTTCTCCACCCCGGACATCTCGTCCGCCTCGGAACTGCTCTACTACGTCCTCCTGGAACTCCCCGATATCGGCGGCGACGCCCGCCGGCTTCCCGCCCCCGCGGCCAGGGCCCTCCTTACCGGGATGACCACCGATACCAACAATTTCGCCAACTCGGTGTATCCGAGCACCTTCCGGATGGCTTCGGACCTGCTCGCCGCCGGCGTGGACCGGGACGCCGTCCTGGCCGACCTGTACAACCGCTACCGCGAGAACCGGGTCCGCGTGATGGGCTATCTCCAGTATGAGGGCATGCACATCACTCCCGAAGGTCTCGCCTACATGGTCGCCACCCGCGACATCCTGGACCGCTTCGAAGTGGAAGACGGCGAGACGGAGGGACTGGTGAACGTTCCCCTTTCCATCGAACGGGTGAAGATGAGCATCCTCCTGAAACAGGACCGGGACCATTTCCGCGTTTCCATCCGATCCAAGAAGGGATGGTCCGCCCAGCAGTGCGCCACCCGCTGGTTCCACGGCGGCGGACACGAAAACGCCTCCGGCGGCAAGCTCTTCTGGCCCGACGACATCGCCGGTCCCGCGGAAGCGGCCGCCTACCTCGAAAAAGTATCCAAAGAATGCCTGCGATGAACAAGACCCACCGGCATACGTTCCTCCTCGCCGCCGCCCTCCTCGCCGGCCTCGCCCTCGGCTGCACCAAGCAGTCGGTCCAGCAGGCCTACGACAAGCAGGAAACCTATATCTCCAGTTTCGTGGAGGCCCAGCGCAAGGCCGACACCACGGCTACCGTCACTTACAAGGACGGATCCGTCCGCATCGTCCTGCATGACACCCTCAGCCGGGAAGGACTTCTTGCCGACACCCTCTCCCAGGGCGGGACGGTGTCCTTCCATTACGCCGGCTACACCCTGACGGGCAACACCCTCTCCAAGTCGAACCTGTTCGCCACCAACCACAAGGAGACGGCCGACGCCGCCGGCTGGAAACTGACCGACACGACCGCTTTCCACATCGAAACCCTCACCCTGGACGACCGGCTCCTGACCGGACTCCGGAACGGACTGGAAGGCGTCCGCGGCCAGGACGAATGCTATATCCTCTTTTCCGGGAAATATGCCTACGGCTCCCGCATGCAAGGCACGATTCCTGCAAGGTCAGCCCTGGTCTATCACATCTGGGTGAACAGCATATCCAATGAATAAGATGAAGAAAATGAACCATATCCTCCGAAACGTCCTCCTGACGGCCCTTGCCGCCTGCACCTTCGGATCCTGCAAAAAGACGACCGATGATGAAACCGCCGCGGCTGCCCAGCGCTATTTCGAAGCCTGGCGCACCATCCACTATCCCAATGCGGTGGAAAAGGACGGAATCTACATCATCGAGGACAAGGCCGGGACCGGTATGGAATGGCGGGAAAACCTTCCCATCACTTTCCTGACCTATACGATGCGCAACCAGGACGGCACCGTTTCCTATAATTCCGACGAGGCCTGGGCCCGGCAGCTCGGGACCTGGAACCGGACCCACTACTATGGCCCCCAGGTCGCGATGACCGGAGAAGGACTGAGCTATGCCGGCCTGGACGCCCTCCTGGACGGAATGCGGCAGGGCGGAACCCGGACCGCGATCGTACCTTCCTGGATGATGACCTATGACAGGTATGACGACCCGGAGGAATACATGAAGCATACCACCGAGGCCAGCACCACCATCTACACCATCAAGTTCCTCGACCAGACCGATAACCTCCAGGATTATGAATTCCGTGAGATGAAGGCCTACGCGAAGGAGCATTGGAATGTCACCGACACCCTCTCCACCGCGGCCGTCTTCTTCAAGTCGCATTCGGACCTGGGGAAGGAACCCGAGGCCATGCCCAACGACACCACCGTCTATATCAATTATATCGGGCGCCGCATTTCGGACGGGCAGGTCTTTGACACCAACATCGCCGATACCGCCAAGTTCTATCACATCTACAACGCTTCCAAGACCTACGAACCCATCTCCGTCTCCTGGGCGGAAAAGCCCGCCGACATCAAGATGGACGGCAGCTCCGTCGTGAGCGGTTTCGGCCATGGCCTGGCCGCCATGCATCCGGGGGAAAGCGCCAGTTTCGTATTCGGTTATGACCTCGGATACGGCAGCAGCGGCAGCAAGGACACGAATATGATTCCGCCCTACGCCGCCCTGCGTTTCGACGTCCAAATGGTCCCGGAGCCCTAGCCTATGGCCGGCAGCATCCCCACGGAACTGGGCGTCAAACCCGTCAACCAGCTTATCCGGCAATATGCCGTCCCCGGCATCATTGCGATGACGGCATCCTCCCTGTACAACATGGTGGACAGCATCTACATCGGCCATATCGCCGACGTAGGGTCGCTAGCCATCTCCGGTCTTGCCGTCACCTTCCCGCTGATGAACATTTCCACGGCTTTCGGCACCCTCGTGGGCGTCGGTGCCGCCACGATGATCTCCGTCCTGCTGGGCCAGAAGAATTACGGCGTCGCGAACAAGGTCCTGTCCAACGAAGTGACCCTGAACATCCTGACAGGCATCATCTTCACCTTCGTGACCCTGGTCTGGATGGATCCGATCCTGCGCTTTTTCGGAGCCAGCGACGCCACCCTCCCCTTCGCGCGGGACTATATGACCATCATCGCCCTGGGCAATGCCGTCACCCATCTCTATTTCGGACTCAACAGCGTCATCCGGTCGTCCGGAAATCCCAAGATCGCGATGGGGCTCACCCTGTTCACGGTGACATCCAACGCCATCCTGGACCCCATTTTCATCTTCGGGCTCGGACTGGGCATCCGGGGCGCGGCCATCGCCACCGTCCTGTGCCAGCTGATGGCCCTCGGATATACGATGTGGTTCTTCCTGGACCAGAAGAAGTTCCTCCATCTCCCGCGCAGCCGGAAGATCTTCCGGATCGACTGGCGCATCGCCAAGGACTCCCTCGCCATCGGCATGGGCCCCTTCCTGATGAACCTCGCCAGCTGCATCGTCGTCCTGTTCATCAATCAGCAGCTCGTCAAGTGGGGCGGCGACCTCGCCCTCGGCGCCTACGGCATCGTGAACCGGATCTCCTTCCTGTTCGTGATGGTCATCATGGGATTCAACCAGGGCATGCAGCCCATCGCCGGCTACAACTACGGCGCGAGGCAGTACGCCCGCGTCCGGGAAGTGTATGTGAAAACCGCCGGATGGGCCACCCTCGTATGCATCGTCGGATTCATCGTCTCCGAAGTGTTTCCCGGTCCCACCGTGAGCATCTTCACACCGGATCCGCAACTGCACGACCTGGCGGCCAAAGGCCTCCGGATGATGAACCTCGCCTTCCCGATCATCGGATTCCAGATGATCACCACCAACCTGTTCCAATGCCTCGGCATGGTGCAGAAGTCCATCTTCCTGTCGCTGTCCAGGCAGCTTCTGTTCCTGCTTCCCTGCATCTACATCCTTCCGGAAATCCTGGAATCCGAAGCGGGTGTATGGTACAGTTTCCCCATCTCGGATACCGTCGCCGCCGTCGTCACGGCCCTCTTCGCCGTAGGCCTGCTCCGCAAGCTGGGCCGCCTCAAGGACGGTGACGATCCGGCCATCCTCGGCAGCAAGATTTAGATTCCGGCATGAAAAACACGATCATCAACGTAGGCAGACAGTTCGGCAGCGGCGGCGGTTTCGTCGCCAAGGCCATCGGGCGCAAACTCGGCATCCCGGTGTACGACAACGAACTCATCTCCAAGGCCGCGGAGGAAAGCGGCTATTCCAAGAGCGTCTTCGAAGGCGGCGAGAAACGGAAAAGCCTGTTCTCCATGTCCAGTTTCTTCGCTTCCGGCCGCCTGCCGTTCGGCGAGAGCAGCGGTTATATCAACGACGACATGCTGTTCAAGATCCAGAGCGACGTCATCCGGAACATCGCCGAAAAGGGCAACGCAATCATCGTGGGCCGCTGCGCCGACTACATCCTCCGGGACCTGGACTGCCTGGACGTTTTCGTCTGTGCTCCGATGGAATTCCGTGTCCAGCGGCTGGTGAAAAACGAAGGCCTGGACCCGGAAGAAGCCGAGGAACTGATGCGCCGGAAAGACCGCACCCGCGAGGCCTACTACAACTTCTACACGTTCGGTGCCTGGGGCGTCGCCTCCAATTACGACTTGTGCGTGGACAGTTCCATCCTAGGCATCGAAGGCACGGCCGACTTCATCATCGACTTCGGCCGGCGGGCCGGCAAAATCCGGTAAAAGCCGTGAAACCAAGAGCTTACATACTCCTTATCGCAGTTCTTCTCCCCCTCCTGGCTTCCGCCCAGGACCGGGGACTCAACGACCGGCTGACCAATGACCTGTCCCACCTTCCCGCCATGGACGCCGTCGTGGACAGTTTCATGCAGGCCTGGTCCCTCCGGGGCGTTTCCCTGTCCATCATGCGGAACGATTCCCTCCTGTACGCCCGGGGGTACGGCAGGGCCGATGGCGCCAGGCCGATGACGCCCGGCACGCTCCTGCGGATGGCATCGGTTTCCAAACTCGTGACCGCCGTGGGCATCATGAAACTGCAGGAGAAGGGAAAGCTCGTGCTGGACACCCCCGTCTTCGGTCCTTTCGGCATCCTGGACGAGTATGACCGGTACATCTCCGACGACAACTACTACCTCATCACGGTGGAGCACCTGCTCCGTCACCAGGGTGGGTTCAGCCAGCAGGCCGGCGACCCGATGTTCTCCACCGCATCCATCATGCGGCAGATGGGTCTTTCCAAGGCCCCGACCCAGGAACAGCTCACCCGGCATCTTCTCCGGACTCCCCTCGCCTTCCTCCCGGGAACGACCCAGGAGTACAACAATTTCGGGTATCTGCTGCTGTCGATGATCATCGAAAAAGTCACCGGCGAGCCCTATGAGACCTGGATCAAGCGGGAGGTGCTCGCGCCTGCAGGCTGCACCGACTTCCACATAGCCGGGAACTTTTATGCCGACCGGTTCCCCGGTGAAACCCGCTATCACATGCACAGGGAGGCCAAACCGACGGCCGCCTTCGACGGACGCGGCCAGGTGGAACGCTGTTACGGGGCTAACGACATCCACGGGCTCTCCGGCGCGGGCGCCTGGATCGGCTCCACCCCGGAACTGGCCCGATTCATCGCCTCCATCGACGGAATCCCCGGAATCCGCGACCAGATCGCGGATTTCACCCGGGAACAGATGACCCGTCGGCTGTCGGACGAAATCTTCCCCCTGGGCTGGCTGGACTGCGCCGATGACGGTGAATGGACCCGGACCGGCTCGTTCTCAGGAACTTCCGCCCTTGTCAAAGTGTTCCCGGACGGAGAATGCTGGATTTTCATCTCCAACACCTCCACCTGGATGGGCTCCCGCTTCTCACGGGTCACCGGCGCCCTGTGCAAGAACCTCCAGGCCCGCTTCGGCGACCGGTTGCCGGTGAGGGATTTGTTCCAAGATTGATTTCTGCACTATTTTGGTTCCAAACTGAAAGGAATCCGGGCGGATAATCCGTAACTTGCACCTTGTCAAAACAAGGTGATATGAAAAAACTGCTCCTGACCCTGCTGGCTGCTTCGGCACTTTGCGCCGCCTGCGGTCCCAAGACCACGTACAAGTACCCCTTCCAGGATCCTTCCCTGTCCATGGAAGAGCGGATCGGCAACCTGCTGTCGCTCCTGACCCCCGAAGAAAAGATCGGCCTGCTGATGAACAAGTCCATTTCCGTGGACAGCCTGGGTATCCCCGCCTATAACTGGTGGAGCGAAGCCTGCCACGGCATCCGGGCCGACGGGTATACCGTGTATCCGCAGACCATCGGCATCGCTGCCGCCTTCGATCCGGAGCAGGTGTACGAGATCTATTCCACCGTTTCCGACGAGGCGCGGGCCAACTGGAACCGCTCCCAGCGGGAATGGAACGTGGACGACCAGGCCCGGTACTACCCCGGCAACCCCGAACTCTCCTTCTGGTGTCCGAACATCAACATCTTCCGCGACCCGCGCTGGGGACGCGGCCAGGAGACGCCCGGCGAGGACCCGTACCTGACCTCGGTCATCGGCCTCCAGACCGTCCTGGGCATGCAGGAGAAGACCGGCAAGTACTACAAGACCCACGCCTGCGCGAAGCATTACGCCGTCCATAGCGGTCCAGAACCGCTCCGCCACAGCATGGACGTGTCCGTGTCGATGCGTGACCTCTGGGAGACCTATCTCCCCGCCTTCAAGACGCTGGTCGTGGATGGTGACGTCCGGGAAGTGATGGGCGCCTATCAGCGGTACGAGGGAGTTCCCTGTACGATGAGCGACCGCCTGCTGGTGGACATTCTCCGGGACAAATGGGGATATGACGGGCTCGTGGTCACCGACTGCGACGCCGTGAACAACTACTTCACCCCCGGTCAGCACATGACCCATCCGGATCCCGTCCACGCCGCCGCCGACGCGATCAAGCACGGCACCGACCTCGAGTGCGGCCGCACCTTCCGCACCCTCGCCGACGCCCTGGAGCAGGGACTCATCACCGTGGACGACCTCGACCACGCCCTGGTTCCGGTTCTCCGCGGCCGCTTCGAACTCGGGATGTTCGACCCGGAGGAAATGTCCCCCTGGGCAGACCTGACCCCGGACGTGATTTCCAGCGAGAAACATCATGCGCTGGCCGTTGAAGCCGCACGTGAAGGGACGGTCCTGCTCAAGAACAACGGCATCCTGCCGCTCTCGAAAGACATCAGGCGGATCGCCGTCGTGGGCCCGAACGCCGACGACGTGGACCTGCTGAACGGCAACTATGGCGGCACCCCCACCGAGGAACACAAGCAGTCCATCCTCGCCGGCATCCGTGCGGCTTTCCCGAATTCGGAGGTCGTGTATGACAAGGCCTGTGAACTGGTGGACGAGTACAACACCATCGACCATACCGGCGAATTCAACGAAGGGAAAGGCCTGTATGTCGAGTTCTTCAACAACCGGGTCTTCAAGGGCGAACCCGCCGCATCCGGATACTACAAGGATTTGAATTTCAGCACCTTCGGCGGCTATGGATTCGCCGACGGTGTCAACACCGACGATTTTTCGGCCCAAGCTTCCGGCCAGTGGACCGCTGACTTCACCGGCAACCTCAAGTACTACATCGCCGGCGACAACGGATTCCGTTTCTATGTGAACGGCCGCCTGGTCGAGGAGCAGAAGAGCGCGGCTTCTTTCCGCTTCGGACGCCGTCAGGCCCCGCAGTACAAGGAGATTCCGGTCGTGGAGGGAAAGACCTACGACATCCGGATCGAATATGTCAAGGGGCCGGCCCCGTTCGCGATGTTCAGGGCCCAGCTGTGCGAACGCTTACTGCCTGACGTCGAAGCACTTACCGCCAAACTCGGCGACGTGGACGCTTACATCATGGTGGGCGGTATCTCCGCGCAGCTCGAAGGCGAGGGCGGCGACAAGGCCGATATCGAATTCCCGGCCGTCCAGCAGCGCCTCCTGAAAGGCCTGCACGCGACCGGAAAGCCCGTCATCCTGGTGAACTGCTCCGGCTCCTGCCTGGCCTTCGCACCCATCGAGGAAGACTGTGACGCCATCCTTCAGGCCTGGTACGGCGGAGAAGGCGGCGCCCAGGCCGTCGGCGAGATCCTCAGCGGCGACTGCAACCCCTCCGGCAAGCTCCCTGTCACCTTCTACGCCTCCACGGACCAGTTGCCCGACTTCATGGACTACGATATGGAAGGCCACACCTACCGGTACTTCCGCGGAACGCCTCTGTATCCTTTCGGCTTCGGCCTCAGCTACACTACCTTCGCCTATGGCCAGGGCAAGCTTTCCAAGACCTCCGTGCCTGCCGGCCAGGGCGTGATAGTCACCGTTCCCGTCACCAACACCGGTGACCGCGCCGGCGACGAGGTCGTCCAGGTATATGTGAAGGCCCTCGAGAATCCCGACGCCCCCATCAAGAGCCTGAAGGGGTTCCAGCGCGTCTCCATCAAGCCCGGCGCCACCGCCAAGGTGACCATCGCCCTGGGCCCGGAAGCCTTTGAGTATTACGACGGAGAAGACGGCCTGGCCGTCAAGCCCGGCAAGTACCAGATCCTCTACGGTTCCTCCTCCGCCGATGCGGACCTGAAAGCGTTGGATTTCGAGGTCAGGTAGTCTCCCCCTCCAGCAGCCGCTCCTTGTCGTAGCGGTGGATCTTCACCGCCCCGGCGAGGATGAGGTAGCCATTCTCGGCCAGGGAATCGAGTTCATTCTCGCCCGGATAGACCACGGTGGGAGCGATGAAGGCCGTACGCCGGCGGATGTCGGAGACGACACGGCCGTCCCGGGCAATGCCGCCGGTAAGAAGGATGACGTCAACGTGGCCGTCGACGGTGGCGGCAAGGGACGCGATATATTTCGCGACGTTCAGGCCGAAGGCATTGAGCCAGGTGTCCACCTCCGGATCCCTGGCGGCGCGGGACTCCAGTTCGCGGAGGTCGTTGGTGCCGAAGTAAGCGACGGCCCCCCCCTGCCCCAGCACGCGCCGTTTCACTTCCCGCTCGGACATCCCGCTGCGGAAACACATTTCTATCAGCGGAAAAGCCGGACAGGACCCGGCCCGTTCCGGGGTAAACGGTCCGTCGCCGCCCAGTCCGTTGTTCGTGTCGATGACTTTCCCGTTCCGATGCAGGGTAACGGTGATGCCGCCGCCCATGTGGGCGACGATGGCCGTGATGTCATTCGCTGCATGGCCATGTTCCCGAAGATACCGGCGCACGATCGCCCGGGAATTCAGGGCATGGAAGAAAGCGCGGCGCGGGAACTCCGGGAGGCCGCCCACACGGCACTCCGGAAGCATCTCGTCCGCCATCGGAGGATCCGCGACATAGGCCATGCAGGCAGGGCCTCCGATGCCACGTTCCCGGCGGAAGGCCGTCACTTCGGCGGCAATGTCATCGGCGATTACGGCCGACAGGTTGCAGGCATGGATACCGTCGCGGCCGGAAAGGAGCACCTCCCGCATATCGGCATTGACCGCATACACGCCGGTCATGACCGGGGCGAAGAGGCCTCCGCGCGCCATCACGATATCGATGTCGCCGAGCCCTACACCCGCATCCCGGAGGAAATCCATCACGATTCCCCGGCGAAGGTCTTTCTGCTCCAGCACGCTGGAAAAACGCAGCACCTCCTGGGCACTGAGTTCCAGATTCCGGACCAGGACGGCTTCCCCGTCCACAAAATAGCCGACCTTGGTCGAGGTCGACCCCGTGTTGATGGCAAGAACCTTTCCTTTCATGTCTTCCGCTTCAGGTTTGGGTTTCTGCAAAAATACCCAAGCCCGCCAGATCCTCCATAAAAGAGTGGCGAACGAGGGGTGTTTTGTGGTGAAAAAGGGCAGAAAGGGGTGAATCTTTCTCCCCGAAAAACCCTACCTTTGCAAAAACACGGAACTATGATCGACCAAATCCTTGCATTCAATGCCCGCTTTGTGGCGGAGAAAGGTTATGAACCGTATGTGACCGACAAGTATCCCACTAAGAAGCTGGCGGTACTCACGTGTATGGACACACGCCTGACGGAACTGCTGCCGAAGGCGCTCGGCCTCCGGAACGGGGACGCCAAGATCATCAAGAACGCCGGCGGACTGGTGCTGTCTGAGACGGATTCCGCCATCCGGTCACTGCTCGTGGGCATTTACGAACTGGGCGTGCAGGAGGTAATGGTAGTCCACCACTCCACCTGCGGCGCCTGCCACATGAGCTACGGCGAATTCAAGCCGCACATGCTGGAGCGCGGCATTCCGGAAAAGGTCCTGGCCGATTGGGAAGCCAAGGGCGTCGCCACCTGGCTGGAAGGCTTCCACGACACGGAAGCCTCCGTCCGCAAGACAGTCGCGGCCATCGTGAACCACCCGCTGGTACCGAAGGACGTCACCGTCCGCGGTTTCATCATCGACTCCGTGACGGGAGCCCTTGCCGAAGTCCGATAGGCATCCTGCACCCGGCAAGATCATTTCTCCACCGTCCGGAGCCGAATTGAATCTTCGTCGAGGGAAAAGCCGACGATCTCCAGGGACTTCAGCTGCTTTTTGAGCTGGGGGACGGCGGAGAGGTTGACGACGGCGCGGCCGGAGGAGAAGGAGTCGATGAGACCTTCGGGAAGGCGTTCCAGGATGTAAGGAGCCACGGCATCGGCAGCGAGGTTCATCGCCGTACCGGAGTCGAGCTGGAGGACCAGGCGGTCTCCCTTCACCTCCACGATCTTGAAACTGGCGGAGAAATCCATGACCTGCTCTCCAAGCACAGGGACATTGACCTTCCCGGCATAGGTAAGGGTGATCCGGTCCGGCGCTTGCGTGGACAGGGAGACGTCCTTGCCGCTCTTGCTGCGGATGAGTCCGTTGATATCCTCCACGGGAACCGTGACGACCGTCTCCATGGCCGCCATGGGCGCATCCCCCTCAGGCTCCCCTGCATCCACTTTCCGTTCCCGGACGACCGGAACCGACTCGCCATCCACCGTTACATAGACGGTGTCCCGGACCACGGTGCCGGCGGAGGCAGCATGGACGGAATCGGCCGCAACGGACAGATCCGATACTTCCGGCGAATCGGCCGTTCTCCGGTGAAGAAAAAGGCTGGCGGCCACAGCTACGGCGATTGCCGCAACCAGCCACCAGCCCCATTTCTGGCGGTGCGAACCCATCGAAAGGGATTACTTCACGCTCATCACCGCGGAGGCGATGGAGTTGAGTTTCACGTCCACGGAGTCGGCGCGGGAGGCAAGGACACACGGGACCTTGGTACCCACGAGGAAGCCGGCCTGACGCACGCCGACGGCGAGCTTGGAGTTGGTCTTCCAGAAAACGTTGGCGGACTCGATGTTCGGGAAGAGGAGGCAGTCGGCGTCGCCGGCGACCGGGCTGACAAGCTTCTTGATCTGCACGGACTCCTCGTCGATGGCGACATCCAGCGCAAGCGGGCCGTCACCGATGCAGCCTTTGATCTGGCCGCGGTCGCACATCTTGGCGAGCATGGCGCCCTCGATGCAGGCGGGCATGGAGTCAAGCATCTGCTCGGAAGCGGCGATGAAGGCGATCTTCGGCTTCGCGATGCCGAAGGAGCGGGCGACGGTGGTCACATAGCCGGCGAGCTTCACCTTCTGGCGGAAATCCGGCAGCGGAATCACGGCCATGTCGGTGAGGAAGAGGAGCTTGTGGTAGTTCGGGTTCTCAATCACGCCCACATGGCTCAGGACGCCCTTCGGGGGCAGGAGGCCGGTTTCCTTGTTCAGGATGGCGCGGAGGAACTTGTCGGTGGAGCAGAGGCCCTTCATCAGGACGTCGCCCATGCCGTCGTGAACCATCTTCACGGCCTCGGCAACCGCCTTCAGCTCATCCTTGACGTCCACGATTTCGAACTTGGCGACATCGATGTTGTTGTCGGTGCAGACCTTCTTGATGAGGTCCTCATCACCCACGAGGGTGCATTTCACAAAACCCATGTCGGTAGCCAGGGAGGCAGCCTCGATCGTGTGCTCGTCGACGGCCCAGGCCGCCACCATCTTCTTGCAGATGCCCTTCGCCTTGAGCTCGACGAAGAGGTCGTTGAAATTCTGGATCATATTGTCAGTATGTGATTTAGTCTTGGTTTTCGAGCACCAGGTGCATCGTGTCGCGGGCGATCACCAGTTCCTCGTTCGTGCAGATGAGAGCGGCCTTGACCTTGGAATCCTCGGTCGTGATGATGGCATCCTCGCCGAAAGCGGTGTTGGCTTCATAGTCCACCTTGAGGCCCAGGTAGGAGAAGTTCTCCAGGACGCGGCGGCGAAGCCGGGAGTTGTGCTCGCCGATGCCACCCGTGAAGACGATGAGGTCCACGCCGTTCATCGCAGCCACATAGGAACCGATGTTCTTGATGATGTCGTAGGTGTACTTCTTGAGGGCGAGCTTGGCCTTGGGGTCACCGCTGTTCGCGCGGTCACTCAGTTCGCGGCAGTCGGAGCTGTATTCGGACACGCCCAGGAAACCGGACTTGCGGTTCAGGATGGTGGACATCTCGTCCGGGGTGACACCCAGCTTGTTCTCCAGGTAGATGACGGCGTTGGCGTCGATGTTGCCCACGCGGGTACCCATGATCATGCCTTCCAGCGGGGAGAAACCCATCGAGGTGTCCACGCACTTGCCGTTCAGGATGGCGCAGATGGAACTGCCGGCACCCAGGTGGCAGGTGATGATCTTGGACTCCGCGAGGTCCAGTCCGGCCAGTTTGGCGCCGACACCGGCCACGAACTGGTGGCTGGTTCCGTGGGCACCGTACCGGCGGACACGGTACTTCTCGTAATACTGGTACGGAAGGCCGTACATATAGGCATAGGCGGGCATCGTCTGGTGGAAGGCGGTGTCGAAGGTCACGACCTGCGGGACGGTGGGAAGCACCTCCTGCATGGCATGGATGCCCAGCAGGTGCGCCGGATTGTGGAGCGGAGCGAAGTCGCTGCAGAAGGCGATCTTCTCCAGGACGTCGTCATCCACGAGGACAGAGCCGGAGAAGAAGTCGCCGCCCTGGACGATGCGGTGTCCCACGGCCTCGATGTCCTCCAGCGTCTTCAGGACACCCGTCTCGGGGTCGGTGAGCGCCTTGAGGATGAGTTGCATACCTACTTTGTGGTCAGGAATCGGAAGGTCCTGGACGATCTTGTCGCGGCCGGTCGGGGCATACTGGAGAATGCCGACGGGAAGGCCGATCTTTTCGGCAATACCTTTGGCGATGACGTCGAATACATCGTCGTTCTTCATGTCGAGCAGCTGGTACTTGATGGAAGAACTACCACAATTGATAACAAGGATGATCATATTGATAAAAACATTAATTATTTGCGGTCTATCTTTGCAAAGATAGCAAATAAATTCAGTATTTTTGCAAACAGAGTCAAAGGAAATGGCGGAGCGGGAGAACATAGGGGCGCTGGCAATCCATTTCACGGCCGGAATCGCGGCCGGAACGCTTCTCCTGCGTTTTTCCCTCAGTCCCTATCTCCTTTCCTGCCTGCTCCTGGCCGCCCTCTCACCCGCCCTTCTCATCCCCTTGAAAACAGGGAGCCCACGGCTGCTGTTCCCCGTCTTCCTGCTGCTCGGCGCCTTCTGTGCCGTCAACGGTTCTTTCGCCGGGCCGGACCTGGAAACCGCCCCGGAACGGTTTGCCGCAGCCTGCGGCGACAGACTGCGGGGGTTCATCGACGGAATCCCCTTCCCGTCCGAAGGGACGGCTCCCCTGCTGAAAGCATTCCTGACCGGCGACCGCAGCGGCCTTTCCCGCAGTACCGTCCAGGTATTCCGGGACAGCGGCGCCTCGCACCTGCTCGCCCTTTCGGGCCTGCACATCGGCATCCTGTACCTCCTGCTTTCCCGACTCCTCCAACCGCTTGGAAACAGCCTGACTGCCAGGAGATTCCGATATATACTCACCCTTGCAGCCGCCGGATTCTTCACCCTGATGACCGGAGCATCCCCTTCCATCGTCCGGGCTTTCCTCTTCATCCTTGTCAATGAAACGGCCCGCCTGACCGGGCGCCCAAGGAATCCTCTCCGCACCCTGGCCATTGCCCTGCTGCTCCAGTTGGTGCTCAGTCCAACCTCCATCACCGCCGTCGGTTTCCAACTCTCCTACCTGGCAATGGCAGGCATCTTCCTCCTATACCCGCGGATCGAAAAATGGTATCCGGAAAGCAGCCGCTTCGATCCGTTCCGGAGGATCTGGCAGGCCGCCGCCCTTTCCATCAGCTGCCAGGTCTTCACCGGCCCCCTCGCCTGGTACCGGTTCCATACCTTTCCCACTTATTTCCTGCTGACCAACCTCCTGGCCATGCCCCTCACCACCCTGCTGATGGGAACAGCCGTGGCGACCATCGCCCTCCAGGGCGTCGGCTGCTGCCCCGGCATCCTGATCCAGGCGACCGACCGGCTCGCCACCGGGCTGGTCTGGATCCTGCAGGTTATTTCGTCAATGTGAATCCCGGGGAGGCCCATTCCGTCATCGAGCCATCCTCTGCCGAGAAAATCAGATACCCTTCCACGCCGTCCAGGGAAAGCAGGAGTGCGCGCGCGTCCTCCAAGCCAAGAACCATGCACCAGGTGGCCAGGGCGTCGGCATCGGCCGCCCCTTCGGGGCTTACCACCGTAGCACTCAACAGGTTATGCTGGACGGGATAGCCAGAACGGGGATCGATGGAATGCGCATATTTCCGACCGTCCCGGATGTAGTATTTCCGGTAGTTCCCGGAGGTGACGATCCCGCAGCCGGAGCCGTCGGAAGACCAGATGCCGTCCAGGGATGCACCCAGCTGGTCCGAGCCGTCGTCCGGACGGTCAAAAGGCCGGTCCACGCCGACGTTCCAGGAGCGTCCGGAAGGGTTGTACCCGTCACACCAGATCTCGCCGATGTCCACCAGCATGTCCTTCGCGCCGATGGAATACAGATACCGGGCTACGAGGTCGCAGCTGAAGCCCTGCGCGATGGCATTGTAGTTCAGGACGACCGGGGTGTCGGAACCGTCCAGGCGGACGTCACGGACCGACAGCGAGCCATCCTCCCGCAGGGTCATCGCCGGCTTCAGCAGACCCATTCCGCAGGAAGAGCGGATCGCCTCCACAGCCGCATCGGAAGGCATTTCGCCGGACTTGAAGCCGAACCCCCAGGCATCGAACAAAGGCCCTGCCGCGAAATCCAGGACGCCGCCGGAGCGCTCGTACCAGCCGTATGCGATCCGGTACATCTCCAGGAACAGCCCGTTGGGACGGATGGTCTCCCCGGCATTGAACCGCGACAGGAGGGACCCTTTGTTATAACCGGACAGCGTCGTGTCGATCCGGGTCAGGATCGCCTCCACCGAATCGCGGACCTCCCCGGGAGGCACCCGGACTCCTTTCAGGTTCACTTTCACGGCATAGACACCCCCCTGGGCGTGGCCGGAGACCTGGATGTACCGGTCGCGTTCCGTGCAGGCGCAGAGAAGGGCGAGGGAAAGGAGGGCGAGGAGCGTTTTTTTCATGATCGCAATCGGTTACGGCAAGATAGTTGCACAAAATTAAGATTATTTCACGATATTTGCAGATTGTATACAAGAAACCTTTTATGAGAAGACATCTTTTGCTCTATACCGCCCTGGCCCTTTCCGTCCTCGCCACCCTCTCCTGCAAGAAGAAAGAGGAAACAAACGAGACCAAGCCTTACATTTACGGGGTGGACTTCCAATTGGTCACCTTCGCCCGTCCGGGCGAAACCTATACCCTGAAACCCTTCGGCGCCTACACGGACAGCGGCGACGGGGTGGAAAAATACGTCTACAAATGGCGGGTGAACAGCGGTGAATACCAGGAGGGCGACACCTTCACCCTCAAGCTGAACGAAGTGGGCAACTATACGGTCTATCTGCAGGCGACGGACCCGGATGAGAACTACTATGCGTCCACCGCCAGCAAAACCGTCATCGTCATCGATCCCGCCCTGGGCGAGACCCTGACCGGAACCGGCATCACCTTCCGGTCCACGCACATCTCCGACCCCCGTGACAAAACCGGTGAGAACGAGTACTACTACACCCATATCGGCGACCTGGACTGGTTCCGCAACAACCTGGCCTGGACCGGCAGTGGTTTGGCGTATGAGAACGCCGAGGTCACTTCCTATCCGCTCGGACGCTACTACACGTGGGATGAGGCGATGACCGCCTGCCCGGACGGCTGGCGCCTGCCCACGGAGGAAGAATGGGCCACCCTGGGTGACGAGGCCGGCCCCCTGATGTGCGACGCCTACCTGAACAGCAAGCGGATGTGGGAATACTGGCCGGACGTGGACAAGACCAACGGGAAAGAGATGTCCATCATCCCCGCCGGTTACGCCCTTCCCGCCATTACGACGCCCTCTTTCAAGCGGCTGTACGACTACGCCGCTTTCTGGACGTCCACTGAATCCGACAAGGACGCCCGGCTGGCCGCCTACCGCTATATTTACGTAGAGGAGAACGAGGTGCACACCACATACGCAGAAAAGGGCTCTCTGGCCCTTTCCGTACGCTGCGTGCGTTAACGCAAATCTGTGATTACATAGGACTCAGGAAGCGATTTCACGTCCAACGGGAAATCGCTTTTCCCTTGTTTGTCCAGGAACTTGATGTCCTTCAGGACGAACCGCGCCGACGTGTCCTCATCCAGAGTCAACGTCACGTCCAGGGAGTTCTGCGAAGAGGAATTGACCTTGATCTGGTCCATATAGGCCTTGTAGGAGCCGATGAAAAGGGCCGGATTCGTGAACAGGTCCTCCTTTTCCACCTTCTCGATGAGGACCTCCTCCGCTTCGCGGTCGATACTCCAGCGGGTAGTGCCGTCGCTGCACACTTCCAGGCCCAGGCCGGAGAGCTTGAAGGCATTGTCTTCCACGGTGACGACGCCGTCCGTGACCCGGGTCATTGGCTTGCCGCCCTGGGAAAGGCTGTAGGTATAGTGGAACTGCACCCGATGGCCCGGAACGCGGTCCAGAATAGGAATGCTGCCCTGCGCAAAGGCGGACAGGGAAAGAAGGATGGTCAGCAGACCTGTTGCGATTCTTTTCATTGTTCTCCGTTCATAAAGTGACTCAGGATCTGGTCCAGTTCGTTGAAGTCCTTCACCAGGACCTCCCGGGGCTTGGATCCGTTCTGCGGACCCACGATGCCGGCGGCTTCGAGCTGGTCCATCACCCTACCTGCCTTTGCATAACCCATGCCAAGCCGGCGCTGGAGGTCGGAAGTGGAACCGCGC
The DNA here is from genome assembly GCA_902778105.1 of uncultured Bacteroidia bacterium. GTDB lineage: Bacteria > Bacteroidota > Bacteroidia > Bacteroidales > UBA932 > Cryptobacteroides. The sequence goes on along the minus strand of CACYWN010000001.1, from coordinate 34,802 downwards.
TGGCTGGTCACGATGAGGCGCGCCGCCTCCTCGAACCGCTCGTCCAGCTGCTTCATGTCCACCATGCCGCCGCCGGACTCTTCGCCTTCGGCGGGGGCGGGTTCGGGCAGGTAATACGGAGTATTGTATGATTTCTGGTAACCGATCTGGTGCCCGACGGCATCCGTGAGCGCACCGATTTCGTCGTTGCCGATGAAGGCGCACTGGATGCGCTCCATCTCCACGCCGCTGTACAGGAGCATGTCGCCCCGGCCGATGAGCTTGTCGGCGCCCGGCTGGTCCAGGATGGTGGAGGAGTCGATGCGGGAAGTGACGCGGAAGGCGATCCGCATCGGGAAGTTCGCCTTGATGAGGCCGGTGATCACGTCCACGGTCGGACGCTGGGTCGCCAGGATCACGTGCAGGCCCGCCGCACGGCCCTTCTGGGCCAGGCGGATGACCGAAGTGGTGATGCTGCGGGCAATGGCCTTGGATTCCGGGCCGGCACCCACGGACATCGTCAGGTCGGCGTATTCATCGATCACGACGACGATGTACGGGAGGAACCGGTGACCGTCGGTAGGAAGGAGGTGACGGTCGCGGTACTTGTCGTTGTACAGCTTGATGTTGTTCACCGTGGCCTTGTTGAGGAGGGCATACCGGTCGTCCATCTCCACGCACAGGGACTGGAGGACGGCGGCGGCACTCTTCGCATTCTTCACGATGGCCTGGTCCATCTCGTCCTGGGCATCCGCCGCGGTGGGGAGGACCGCCAGGTAGTGGTTGATGAGCTTCGCATAGGCCGAGAACTCGACCATCTTCGGGTCGATGAAGACGAACTTGAGCTCCGACGGATGCTTCGCATACAGGAGCGAGGACACGATGACGTTCAGGCCCACGGACTTTCCCTGCTTCGTCGCACCGGCGACCAGCAGATGCGGGGCATCGGCGAGGTCGAACACCTTCACCTTCTGGGAGATGGTATATCCGATGGCAACCGGAAGTTCCGCCTTGCTCGTGCGGAAGGCCTCGTCATTGAGCAGCTGCTTGAGCGGGACGATGGAAGCCGTGTCATTCGCCACCTCGATGCCGACGGAGTCGGACAGGGTGACAATACGTACTCCCTTGGCATTCAAGGAGATGGCGATATCGTCCTGGAGGGTCTTGATGGACGCGATCTTCACGCCGGGGGCCGGATAGACCTTGTACAGGGTAACTGTCGGGCCCACGATGGCCGTCACGTCGCGCACCTGGATCTTGTAGCTCGCGAGGGTCGCGCGGATCTTGTTGTTGTTCCGGTTCAATTCGTCCTGGGACACCTCGTGGCGGGCATTGGCATAATCGCCGAGGATGTCCAGCGAAGGGAACTGGTATTTGGGCAGGTCGTCGCGGTTATTGATCCGCGGGAGCGGCTTCCGGACCTTCTGGGTGAGGGTGTCATCGGTCTCCACGGTGAAAGTTCCTTCCGGTTCCTGACCGGGTTGGACTTCCGGATCCTGCCCCTGTCGAAAGACTGGTTCCGGCTCTTGCTGAAGGTGCGGTTCCGGAGCCTGTCGAAGGACCGGCTCCGGCTCTGGATCAGGTTCCGGTTCTGGCTCCGGCTCCGGTTCAGGTTCAGGTTCAGGCCAGGGTTCTGAAACGGGGAAAGCCTCTTCCTCAGCGGGTTCCTCCTCCGATTCCTCTTCGGCTGTTTCAGAAGAGCCGGAACGGGAAAAACCCTGGAAACCATCGGTCACGAAATACAGCCACAGCCCGGCAAGGGCCAGCAGCGCCACGGCCGTGACAATGAGTCCGACCAGGTCCATGGAAGACTTCACAAAGGCGGCACCGGCCTCACCGCCCAATCCACCGCCGAAAACGGTGTCCCACCCGGCCAGACGACCGATGAAGGCCAGGAGCCAGGAGGCGATGAAGGTACCCGTGATGCCGGCGACGAGCCAACGTCCGAGACGGATCTGCAGCTTGGGAAAGGCCCGGCTGAGCGTCCAGGCTACCAGGAAAGCGATGAGGCCGAGGGCAGCGAGGCCGAAACTGCGGGTGACCAGGAAACGTCCCCAGCGGAAACCGAGCTTGGAACCGGCGTTCTGCGCCTGGACCTGGGGATTATCCATCATATCCGGATCCGACAAAAGGCTGGCATCCGGCTTCCAGGTGAAGAAGTAGGAGCTCACCGCAACGATGGTGAACAGGGTGAACAGCCCGATCAGGACGGCAGCGACGATCCGGTATCCGGACCGCCGCTTTTCGTCCATTTCAGCCCAATATGCGGAGGGACGTTTCAGTTTCATTTCTTCTTGCCGTTCTTCTTGTAGTTGACCCACTGTTTCTTACCGTTGTTCCCGCGGTTGAAGCCCATGTTCATCCCCGGGCGGGAGAAGTTCGCATTGCTGTCGATTTTGGTGAGCTCCAGTCCCTCGGGAACGGTCACCCGTCCTTCGGAAAGGCGCTCGATGTCGGCGAAGATGGTCTGGTCGGCCACGGTGTCCTTGTTCCAGATCAGGTACTGCTGGCGCATGTAGATGGCCAGGGACCGGATCATCGCGGTCTTCACCTCCCCGTCCGGTTCCGAGGCGATCAGGTCGATGATGCTCTCGATGTTGCGGCCATAGTGGCGGGCCTTGATGGGTTTCGTGTTCAGGGGGATGTTCTCCGGACGGCTGTTGACCACCTCCGGCAGCGGGGCGGGATACGGGGAGTCGATGTCCAGGTCGTAGCCGGCGATCATGTACAGGTGGTCCCAGAGCTTCTGCTCGAAGTTCTCCTGCTGGTGCACCTGGGGATTCAGGCTTTCCATCACCTTCACGATGGCGCGGGCCTGCTCCGACCGTTTCGCCCGGTCCGGAATCGCTTTCATCATCTCGACCATTTTCAGGACGTTCCGCCCGTATTCCGGCATGGCCAGTTTCTCCACTTCGGTATTATAGTACAGCTTGATGGTATTCTCGTTCGCTTCCATTCTCAGACAATTAAGTATAGCATGCAAAGATAAGGAAAAATCGTCACACTTCCACCAATTCATCCTCTCCGTTTTCACGGATGTACCACAGGGTTCCGGTGACGGGAGCGTGGCCCATCGCCCGGTAAAGGTCCATATAGGTCCGGACCTGGTCCAGGTGCTTTTTCTCGCGGAGACCGAACTTGTAATCGACGATGGCAGCGGATCCGTCAGGGCGGAGGATGACGCGGTCCGGACGAAGGTCCGCGCCGCCGGGGCCGATGAGGGGAGATTCGTTCAGGACACGGATTCCCTCCTCCGCAAACCAGCCACGGGACGCTACGGAGGCGATTTCCGCCTCCAGGAAACGGAGCGTGCGTTCCCGGTCTGCCTTCGGAAGCTCGCCGGTGGCGACAGCACGGTCCACGGCGCGGGACAGGTCACCCGGCACGGTGACGGAGGCGAGGATGTCGTGCAGGACAAGGCCGCGGAGACGGTTGGAAGCATCGGGGCCCACCAGTCCGTCCGGCCCGAAATAGTCGGCCGCATCGCGGCTGACCTTCAGCCGGCCCCGCTCCCCTGCCGGGAAGGAGGGATAGCCCACCTCCAGCGGCTGCGCCGGGCCCGCCTTCCGCTTCAGGCTCCGGAAGTCATACATCGTCCCTGCGTGGTAATCCTCCTTCCCGACAAAGACGTAGAGCAGTTGGGACAGATTCTTCCATTCGGGATCCTTGCCGGTCCGCAAGGCTTCCAGGAACTTCTTGGGGGGGAGATCCGCAATGACCCTCAGCCCGTACTTTGCCCGGGTAAGGGCTACGTAGAAGACATTGATGTTGTCGATGTACTGGAGCGTCCGCTCCCGATGGTAATCCTCCGCAAAGAGCGTCCCTTCCGAAGAACCGCCCAGGTCCACGTGATAGACTCCGTCGGCAAAACTTTCCAGGGGTGTATCCTCCACGGCAGGCCGGCACCAGTAGGACGAGTTCCTGTACAGGGTGACGCTCTCCGCGAACGGGAGGATGACGTAAGGAAACTCCAGTCCCTTGGACTTATGGACGGTCATTACGCGGACGGAAGATCCGGATTCGGGCGACGCAATCTTGGGATCCGCCCCGTTCCAGTCCTGCAGGAAGGCGGAAAGGTCGTTGCCCCGGGCGGACGTCCAGTCCAGCAGATAGTCCATAAAGGACTGGACATAAGGGATTTCCGAATCAAAAACTTCCGGATCGGCCTCCCGCAGGTCGCGGAGGAGGGATTCGGCCAGGTCCACGAGCGAAAGGTAGTGGTCCGGAATCCGGATGGCCATCGACCGGGCCAGATACCCCGCCACCGAAACCGAATCCTCCGTCTCGTGCGCATCCATCAGGGAAAGCTGGGACACCAGGCGGCGCACCGTCACGGAAGACTTGACGAACAGGGAATCGTCCGAAACGACCGGGATGCCTTCGGACACCAGGCGGTTTGCGATGGCGGAGCCGTCGTCATTGGCCCGTACCAGGACGGCGATGTCGCCAAAGAGCCCTCCGGCAGCCTGGACTTCCCGGATGCTGGAAACGATGGCGTCCATCTGGGCATCGGCACCGTCACAGAACTGGACGTCCACCGACCCTTCGGCCGGATCCGAAAAACGCACCTCCTGGGCGACGTCCCTGTAAATCCGCCGGATATCGTCACTCCCCAGCAGGCGGTCCAGTTCCTGCGCGGCATAGGCGAAGAAACGGTTATTGAACTCCACGATGGTCCGGCAGGTGCGGTAATTCCCGTCCAGGACCGTCTCGGAGCCGGGTTTCAGGCCGAAATCGCGCTGCAGGCCGGTGTCCAGCAGGTTCCAGTCCGACCCGCGCCAGCGGTAGATGGACTGCTTGACATCACCCACCACAAGATTGTCGAACCCGCCCGCCTCGCTGTTCAGGAGCAGCGGCCGGAAGTTTTCCCACTGGATGGTGGAAGTGTCCTGGAATTCGTCCAGGAGGAAGTCCTCGAAACGGACGCCCAGCTTTTCATATACGAAAGGAGCGTCGGACCCGTCGATGATACCCTTGAGAATGGTGTTGGAGTCGTCGATCGAGATGACGTTCTTCTCCCGCTGAACCTCCTCGAAGGCCTTGCGCAATTCCCCGGCGATGCCCAGTCCATAAACCTGCGCCCCGATGAGCCGGGCGGTCGAATAGATTCTGTACGGCTGCCCGAACAGGTCGCAGAAGGCTTTGAGAGGACCTTCCAGGTTTCCCTCCAGCTCCAGGCGGAGCCGGTCCTTCGACCGGGCGAACCACTTGGAGGAATCCCCCGCCTTGTCCAGGAAAGAGGCCGTCGGCGGCGCAACGGCCGAGCGGACGTCCAGCTCCCGGTAACCATACAAGGCCTTCAGGAAGCCCCGGTTGCTGTCCTCCGGAGCCACCCGGTGCTGTTCCAACACCGCCAGGACTGCCCGCGCCGCCGCCTCCACCTGCTTCACGAATTCCCGGGCCAGGGCCTCGCAGCCTTTCCGGACCTGTTTCAGGTGTTCCTTGGAATACGCCGCATCCTCGTCCACCTCATATTCGCGGACGGCTTCGGCGTGGTCCGCCGACTTGAGGCTTTTGGCCATCGCCTTGAGGGGAGGCTCCAGATTGAAGCGGTCCCCCTTTTCCAGGCCGGCCTTCACGTTGTCCGTAAGCCAGTCCAGCAGGCTGCGGTCCTCTTCGGTCAAAGCGTCCAGGATCCGGTCTACGCTCTCCTCCACCAGCGCATCCTTGTCCAACTCTACCTGGTAGGATGCGAACTGGCCGATCTCGCGGGAGAACGCCCGGAGCGTCTGCTGGAAGAACTTGTCGATGGTGGACACGGCAAAGGAGGAGTAGTCGTGCAGGATGGCGCTCAGCTGCCCTGCGGCGCGCTCCGAAAGGGCCTTCTCCGTGGGCAGGACCGAAGGGACAAAGTCCTTGTAATAAGGGGATTCCGTCGGCTTTACCGCCAGGGTATGGAGTTCCTGCAGGATCCGGCGCTTCATCTCGTCGGTAGCCTTGTTGGTAAAGGTGACGGCCAGGATGTGGCGGTAGGCCTGCGGGTCTTTCCTCCCGAGCAGCAGGCGGATATATTCACGGGCCAGGTTGTAGGTCTTCCCCGAACCGGCCGAAGCTTTCAGGATCCGGATCATCTTCCGCAAATCGTTTTAAAGTCACAATAACTGCAGGTGGCTGCCTCCTGCGTCCGGCGGAAAGGGACGGCAGGGTCCACCATCTCGGCGAGCATGTCCTTGAGGCGTTCTCGCGTCAGGCGCGTGAATCCGGCACTCTGGGGACGGTCCGCCAGAGGCTGGGTGAACAGGCGGGAAACCGCGTAGATGGAATTGACCACCGGCCGGTCCTTCAGGTCGGGATACGCCCCCGCCAGAAGGCCGTAGATGAACAACTGGAGGGCAATCTTCGGACGGCCCGCGTTCGAGGGACCGAACAATTTGTCCACCACCGCGGCGGCATTGTCGTCCGTGATGTTGATATCCTCGTCCTCCACGCGGCCGGTCTTGTAGTCCACGATACGGACCTCCCCGTCCAGGTAGCTGTCGATCCGGTCGGCGAAGCCCTTGATGGTGAAGCCTTCGAACCGGCACTCCATCTTCTGTTCCATGTACAGGATGTCGAACCCCGGGGAGCCCGAGCGGACGAGCAGGTCCCGGTCGTGCTTCAGCGTCTGGATGACATATTCCACGATCACCTCCTCCACGACCAGGTCGCGGCCGGTGACGTCGATGGTCTGCATCTCCTCCATGATGAGGCGGCGGACCAGGTCGCGCAGGCCTTTCTTGTCCTGCAGAAGCCCGTCCAGGACGGCCACCGTCACTTTCTTGCGCCCCTTGTACAGGGTCTGCATCGTCCGATGGTACACCCGGCCCAGGCTGCCGGAGTCCAGCGACTCGGCCACCTCGTCCTCCGTCTGGAGCCGCTGGACGAACTGATAGTAGAACTTGGCCGGGCAGGCAAGGTAATTCTGCAGGGTGGAGGCGGACAGCTTCCCTTCCCGGATGGCCGCGATGGCCTCCGGCGTCTTCGCGATTTCATCCTCCGCAGGCGCAAGCCGCATGCCCGCCGTCACGACATAGCGCTCCATCGGCACCCCGAAATGATACTCGAGCTGCTTGATATACCGGCTTTCCTCCCCGGTCTTGAGCCCTTCGGTGCGGCTGTCGTACAGGAGCCAGACATCGTCGGCACGCTGGATCATCCGGTAGAAATAATAGGCCCACACACTGTCCTGATACTCGAACGTGGGAAGGCCGAAGCCCTTGCGGAGTTCCGGCGGGATGAAGGAGGTGCCGGAACGGCGGCGCGGGAAGGTTCCCTCATTGGCGGACAGGATGACGAGGTTCCGGAAATCCAGCGCCCGCGTTTCCAGGGGTCCCATCACCTGGAGACCTTCCAGCGGCTCGCCCCGGAACGGGACGGACTCCCCGGACAGCAGCTGGTCCAGCAGGTGCAGCCAGGTGGCGGGAAGCACCGCCAGGTCCATCTCGTCGAGCAGGTTCACCGACTGGAGAGACCGTTTGGCGAAATCCAGTTCCAGCAGCATCGACTCCACACCGCGGAGCTTCCAGCCCACGTAGCTGATGATGTCAGCGAGCCAGGCGGCCAGCGTCCGGTTCTGGTCGGCCGAGGGATCCTTGGGCTGCAGGATGACCGGACGGAAGACGAGATCCAGCATGGGCCCGCCCTGCAGGTCCTTCTGCGGGATGTAATACTTGGACTGGTCCTTGACGGCCTTCACGACAGCCTCCTCCTCCGGTGTGAGGACAGCCCGGAACAGGCTGTTGGAGAAGATGGAACGCACGTTGCGGTGATAGAAGAACCAGCCTCCCGCCTTCTCCCGCAGACGCTGCTGCATCGCCGCGACCGAGGAAATCAGGGAATAGACCGCACCGCCCGTAAGCGCACAACCCATTGTAACATTGATGCTTCCGTACTCGGGTGGGATAGCGTTCAAAAGCGGCATCAGGAGATTCTCGTCGGGAAGGACGAAGGCCGTTTCCACCGGATCGCCGGAGGGACAGCGCCGCAGGATTTCCGGCGCCACCTTGGCCTGGCCGGCGGAGGAAGGGACGCTGACGATGTGGAAAGACGGATGGCCGGCCCCTTCGATCGGGAAAGCGTTCGGGAAGGCCCGGACATTCTCCTCCATGAAGACGGAAGACTTGTTCCGGGGATCGCGGACCGCGTCGGAGACATAATCCCAGCAGAACTCGGCGATGCCGGCGTCCCGCATCCGCCCGAGGACCGTCCGCTCGCACTCGCTCAGGGCATTGAGCCCGATGACGACGTACCGGCGGACCTCCGGGAAGACGCCGGAGAGGATGTCCGTCACGGATTCACCGCCCTTCAACCGGGCGGCGAAGTTCCTGTACACCATGCCCTCATAGGCCATTTCCTTCTGTCCGAGCCGGTTCCGGAAATCGCGATAGAGCGGGAACAGGATGTTCCAAATCTGGAGGAAGCGGGCCTTGACCGTGGTGTCGTCGGTGTCCAGATGGACGGTCAGGCGACCGTTGCGGTCCCGGAAATGGGCGACGAACCGGCGGACGGCTTCCCGCTGCACGTCGGACAGATGGCTGTAGTCGTCCTGGATGTCCTTGAAATCTGCCACGTCCATGAACAGGCCTTCCGCGTCCACGAGGAACTTGTCCACGTCGTCGAAGTCCGCAAGGATCACTTCGCCCCAGAAGATGAACTCGTCCAGGGGTTCGGCCTTGGGGAAGACCGCCTTGTACGATTCGTACAGGGCCAGGAGAAGACGGATGCGATCGGTCACCTCACCGCCGTGTACCTTGTAAAAGAAATCGTTGATAGTCAATGACATCGGCGCATGAATGGGCCTGTCGGAGCCCCCCTCCCGAAGCAAGTCGCCGAGGTACTTCCGGAAAAACACGGAAGACCGGCGGTTCGGGAAAATGAAGCAGGTATCCTGTATGTCCGTCGCGAGATAGTGGGCCGCGACCTGTTTCAGAAATGGTGTCATGCTACAAAGATATACCTCCCTTCTGCCAAAACATTGCACAAGCGAAAAGTTCTTTTTCAAAGATACGTCTTTTCGGGCGCTGTTGCAAATGAAAGGGAAATTGATTATCTTTGTAATTAGAATCATTCAAAAACAACACTTAAGGAACCTGATATGAAGAAAAAATTCCGCTGCCTCGTATGCGGTTATGTGTACGAAGGTGAAAATCCGCCCGCAGAGTGCCCCGTATGCCACGTGAAGTCCGACAAGTTCGTCGAAGTCAAGGAAGAGGAAGGCAAGCCCATGTGGGCCTGCGAGCATGAACTCGGCGTCGCCAAGGGCTGCGACCCGGAAATCTGGGCCGGACTCCAGGAACACTTCCACGGTGAATGCACGGAAGTGGGCATGTACCTCGCCATGAGCCGTCAGGCCGAACGTGAAGGCTATCCCGAGGTCGCCGACGCCTTCAAGCGCTACGCCTTCGAGGAGGCGGACCACGCCGCCCGCATCGCCGAACTCCTCGGCGAAGTCGTCTGGGACACCAAGACGAACCTCAAGAAGCGTTACGAAGCCGAAGCCGGCGCTTGCGAAGGCAAACTCGCCATCGCCAAGAAGGCAAAGGCGCTCGGCTACGACGCCATCCATGACACCATCCACGAGATGGCCCGCGACGAAGCCCGTCACGGTGCCGGCTTCCTGGGCCTGTACAACCGCCTCTTCAAGAAGTAGCGCGTAACGTACCAGGCTGGTGAGCAGCCGTTTAAACGAAGGTCTATGTCCTTTTTGGAACATAGACCTTTCTTTAATGCCCTGATAATCAGTACAATTCCTTGAATCCCCGGTACAGGTAACCAACCAGGTCCGAGCTTGAATAAGCCTCGGCAGTGCGCTCCTGCGTAAGGATGTCGCCTGCGCGGCCGTGGAGCCAGACGGCGAGGGCGGCGGCATCGGCCGATGCATAGCCACGCGCAAGGAGGCCGCCCAGGAGGCCGGTCAGTACGTCACCGCTTCCTCCCTTTGCCAGCCCCGGATTACCGGTCGTATTGACCAGGCAGTCCCTGGTGGGAGTGAATACTTTCGTATGGAAGCCTTTCATTACCAGTGTACAACCGGCGGAAGCGCAAAGTGACTGAACCAGGCGGTCCCGTTCTTCAACGTCGCTCCAGGGTAGCAGGCGCCTCAACTCCCCGAGATGCGGGGTAAGGACCGCGCCCATGGGCAAATGATTCTGCCAGTCTGGAACTTCCGAAAGGATGTTCAGCGCGTCGGCATCGACAATCACGGGAAGGTTCCGCTCCTGGGCCGCTTTCAACAGGGCAAGCAGCGCCTCCTTCGTCTCCGGGCTCCGGCCCAGTCCCGGCCCCACGGCCACGGCAGTGTATCGATCCATAGATGCCGGCATGCGGCTGAAGCCCTCCCCCGGATCCTCCGACAGCATCGCCGAAGGATCCCGGACCACGACCGCCTGCAGCGCCCGTTCCGTGGAATGCAGCGTCACCAGCCCGCACCCGGACCGCAACGCCGCCCCCGTCGCCAACACGGCCGCCCCGGGCATCAACTGGCACCCCGCCACGACAAGCAAGTGTCCATAATCACCTTTATGGCTCTCCTCCGCACGACACAGCAGCCGCGGTCGGAGATAGGCGGGATCGATCGAAGTCATCATATCAAATCTTTTTGCGAACACAAAGATAGGAAGAATTCCGGGACTATTTGTTTCTTGCAAAATGTTTATTATCTTGCGAAAACATTAATAACCAATGTTATGAACATTATTCTTACCCTGATCTTCGGAGCCATCGCGGGCTGGCTGGCCGGCTTCTTCGTGGTCAAGGACAAAGGTGGCCTCATCTGGAACATCATCATCGGCCTCCTCGGCGGCCTGGTCGGCGGCTGGCTGCTGGGCAAGCTGGGCGCAAGCGGATCCTTCTGGTCCCAGTGGTATGGCCAGATCGTGTGCGCCCTCATCGGTGCCGTGGTCCTGCTATGGGTCTGGAACCTGATCAAGAAACTGCTCAAGTAAGGCCTACGCAAAACTCTCCGGCAGGCAGATGTTTTCGATATCCCTGGCGGAAGTGAACAGAGGAGCAATCTCCTCGTCTCTGAAACCTGCAATCCCACATCCGATCCGGGTCACGTAGAAGAACCGCTCGGGGTGGGATTTGGCATATCCGACAAACTCGTCGACATACGGCTTGATCGTCTCCACCCCGCCCTGCATGGTGGGGATGGCGTAGGATTGCCCCTGCAGGCCGACACCGCAGCCCCAGACGGCCCCAAACTTCCGGAAAGCCGCATAAGCCGCCCCTCCGCCGTGCATTCCGGCCAGGTTTGAACCGAAGACAAAAACTTCATCGGCCTTGAGTTCCGTGATCCGTTCCGGGGTAAAATCGGGACGGGAAATACCCTTATAGTTCCGCATGATAGTCCAGGTTATTCTTTCACATATTTATCCATGAATGCGATCATACGGGCATTGACCTCCTGCGATTCGGGAAGGGCCGGGGCGATTACGTTGTGGACATGCCCCACCTGGCGGTCGTCCGAAGGGATGTCAATGAACTCCACCGGACGGCCCAGAGAATCGCAGTCCGCCTTGATCTGGAGCGACTGCCCGCGGATGAAATCGTGGGTACAGGTAGACACCAGCAAAGGTCCATGGAAACCGCCGATGTAGGTCCTGGATGACATCGAGGCCATCCAGGCCTTGTCTTTATACCGCGGGCCGATGAACCACTCCAGGGCGCTCTTTGAGAAGGAGCCGGCCTCACCGAACGTCGCAAAGTCGTAGGCCGGGCAGTTGATGAGAACCCCGCGCGAGGTGAAGACCTTCGGACGGATGGGCATGGACGCATTCTCCACGCCTTCCGCCATATACAGGGCGAGATGCCCGCCGGCCGAATCGCCCGTCAGGAACATCCGGGCCTTGTTGAGCCCTAGTTCCGCGGCATGGGCGGCCAGATAATCCAACCCGGCGGCACAGTCGGCCAGTTCGTCCGAAACATCCCTCCTGCCGTCGTTCAACCGGTATTCGAGCAGGACGACATCGTAGCCCGCCCGCAGGAATTCGGATGCGAACTTGCGGTTGTTATCCCGCCTCCCGGCCACGTAGAATCCCCCGTGTATGTCGATGAGAACGGCATCCTTCCGGATGGCCTTGTCGGCATAATAGATGTCAAGCACCTGGCCGGGATCGCCATGCTCCACATAGGGGATGCCGATACGCTTGTCGCAGGAATCCGCGTACGTCACTTCCGTGGAAGCCTTGTTGCTCCCCGACACCATCATTTTCAACATGGACTTACTGAGCTTGATCCCGCCGCATCCGGCCGCCAGGGTCAGCATAACCATCAATAGGACTGTCCGTTTCATATGTCGATCTCGTTTGTATACGCCAAAGATAGCAATCTTTCGGCAATCGGGGAAATGTCTGATTCGTCCACAGGGTCCGGGGCGGGCCCGCGGAGTTCGGGTTTCTGCACCTGCGAGCCAGAGGGAAGGAACGGTCCCGGAACGGGATGACGGAGTTTGTTCGACGACGTTCCGGGCCCGCCCGGAAAAGGAGGAGTTGCGACGTCAAGCGACTTCCCGACAGGGCGTAGCGGCAGAAAGACGCACGGAGCGGGCCCGCCCCGGACCCTGCTGACGATCCAGAAACTGTGTAAAAAGGGCCGTCCTACACAATTATCCACGTTTGTAGCCAAAAACTGTGTAAAACAGACTGTTCTACACAATTTTCCGTGTTACTGGCGAATAATTGTGTAAAAACGGCGTTCCTGCACAATTATTCACTGCTGGGGATGGCAGGCCAGGGGTTGTTCTGAATTCCGGCCGTTCTTTCCATCTGTGCATGGAGTTTGAGGCGCATGGCGTCCACTTGTTCCTTCCGGGGGCGGGTCCTGTCCGGAAGCAGAGGTTCGCCTACGGTCAGGGTCATCAGGGGTTCGGAGGATTTGCCGAACAGTTTGTACAGGCCTTTGCGCTCGCGATAGGTGATTACGAAGAGAATGACGGGCACGTTGTATTTGTAGGCCATCGTGAAAGCGCCGTTGCGGAAGGGGCGGATGGCTAGGAGTTTTCCATAAGCAAACAGTATTATTTCGAAAGGTAAGCCTGTCAGTTTCTAATCGAATTCCCCTGCGACCCGCCAAAAGGCGTCGAATGTAACCTCCTTACAGACAATCCCTTACGCATAATTGCCTGGTCGAAAATGAACAGGCAATTATCCATATCTCATTGCATATCAAAGACTTTCATTCGACGGCCCAGATCTGCCGGGACACTGCTGGTGCAGGCGGAATTACAGCTTTCAGCACCGGACGAGCAGGCGGGAAGGTGCGGTCCCGGAACGGGATGACGGAGTTTGTCTGAGGACGTTACAGGCCCGGCTTGCCGGGGCTGTAAAAGGACGAGTTCGACGTCAAGCGCCTTCCCGTCTACGCGAGTCGCTGAAAGCTGTCATGGAGCCTGAGCCAGCAGTGCCCCGGCCGTAAACTGTTTCGTTTGATATCCCTCCTATCCGAGTTTCCACATTCCTTCCCCGAAAGGCGTCCACTCAACCACCTGACAGACAGTACCTTACGCATAATTCCCTGGTCATTTTTTACCCAGGGAATAATCCATAACACATTAGTAGCCAACCACTTCAGCGCACCCGGATTCGGCCGGGACACCAACTAGAACGGCAACTCCCTCGTCCCATTGACAACGTCCAGCCCCAGGGCCAGAGCTTCCTTCAGGGAGAGTTCCTGGAAACGGGGCATGTGAAGCGGCATGTGCGACATCACGACGACGGGGGTCCCGGCCGGAACCGTCGATATCCACTCGGAGAAACATCTGGTTCCCGTTTCAGCCGACAAACCCCGCCGGTCCAGCGTGTCCAGTCCGGCATATTTCCTGCCTCTGCGGTCCGGTGAAGCGGCTGCGGAATCCGTGGCAAACTTCATTTGGGCAAAGGATACGCCATAGACAAAATACCCGTCCATGCGGCGCGGACCGCTTAAGAACGACGGGTTGGGCTTGCGTCAGAGCACTCGGACCAGCAAGTACAGGACCGGGAGGAGAAGGAGGATCAACAGCGCCCAGACCAGGAGGTACATGAAACCGGTACGGACGGCCAGGCGGAAACTGCCTTTCCAGGTTTCCCCGAAAAGCTGGCGGTAGTCTATGATGAGGAGGACGGCCATCAGGAAGAAGCCGATCTTGCTACTCTTTCCCCAGGTCAGTAGCAGGTTGAACAGCATGAAGAAAGAGAACTGGCACAGGACATAGGCCGATGTCGCCGCCGCAGCGGAAAATCCCAGGCCACGCCTCCGAAGGGCCATGGCCATGGCAAGACACAGGAAAAGGAAATCCCCGAGGAAGAGATAGACGCCGCGACTCCGGAGGGAGCTTTCGAGGGCTGCTAGGGAGGCTTCCCAAGGAGTATCGACATCTTCCGGATGCCTGTCCAGACTCAGGATATGCTTGTATTCCACAAGTCGGAGAATCCCTCGGGCAATTTTCTCATATCTCGGATCGAGGGACGTCGAATCGACGGCTGCCGAGTCAACGGCTGTCGAATCGCCCGCCTGGATCTCCACCTTATCCTTGGCCGGAACGGATTTCCTGGGGTATTCCGGATGGACGATCGACGAAACCAGCGCAAAGAAGGCGAAGAAGATGATCAGGGATGTAAACGGCGCCATGTACCGCTCGTGCTGCCCACTGATGTAGTCCCGGATCATATATCCGGGCCGGAGCAACAGATGCGTGAACGTGCGCTTGGCGTCGTCGTTCAGGAAAGGAATGCTGTCGAAGGTTCCCCGGTAGAAATCCCCCTTTCCCTTGCCGGACGACTCCTTCACCGCTGTTTTCTTAGGCTTTGTCCACGGCAGAAAGCCCAGTTTCTGCCAGATTCGGAAGGCCCTGAGCCGTACCCGTATCGCGTCTTTTATCTTCATTGGCCTGCTTGTCAGTCAACTTGTCAGTCAATTAGAGTCCAAAGATAGTGATTCCCGGCGAGATTAGCGACGAATCCCGACGGTAATCTCCATCATGGAAGCCCGGGAGAAGCGGTGCGCCTTGCAGTCCAGTGCCACAAACAGCCCGGTGACGCCGGGAACGACGTACTTGAGTCCCACACGCTGATAGAGCTTTCCCCGCTGCTCCCGGACCCCGTAGCGGCGGTACAGATAGGCGCCCACGACAGCGAAGGCGGAGAAGTTTCCGTAATGGAGATGCTGGATGATGCCCACTCCTCCGCTGAACGGCTTGTAAGGGCCGTGGGCATCGACGTCGGCATCCCCGTAGCAAGCCCGCTCGCTCTGCTCGAGGCAGTCGATGAAGCCGCCCGAGGCGTAGTTCATGTCCACGGCCAGTCCCGTGGAGAGATGCGGGCGGTAACGGTAGTTCGCACTTCCGCCGAAGGACCAGACGGGCCAGGGAGTCGTGGACCCGGTGGCCATCCACTCCATGGCGCACCGATGGATACCGCCGCCGGCATAGATCTCATAGAAGAAAACGGACGGATTCTCCGGGAGGCGGTGGCTGCGGTCCCGCTTGGGCACAGGGACCGGCCGATAGCGCAAGGACAGCACCGCGGAAGGGTTGTTGAGCCCGCCGTTCGGATACGCGAGCCGGCCGGTGGAAAAATGGCTGAACCGCGCGGCCACGCCCGCCTCCAGCCGGTCGGTCAGCGCCAGGGCGGCGGTAAGTCCTCCACCGACATAAATCACCGCGTGCGACCCGAAGTTCAGGTTCTTCGGATTACGTTCGGGATCATAAACCGGCCCATTACAGGCCACGCCCAGATCGAAGTCCAGGTCCAGGGAAAAAAGCTTGTATCTCAGCAAGCTGCGCTCGACAAAACCATACAGTTCCAACAGGCTTCCCAGCCGGGAAATTCCCTTGTAATGCAGGGTGGACACCCCATCCCATCCCAGGCCGATGCCAAAGGTCGGATACCCGTAAACGGCCGCATAGGGGCTGTCCGTCTCCGTGGTCTGGTACCCCACCCGGACAGCGCCGGTCGGATAGACATACGTGGACATCAGGTCGTCCCGCCAGTTGAACGTCCGGGGCACATAACCGGCCCCGCCCTGCAACGTAACGTTCCACTTGGAACCCGCCGACGGCTCTCCCTGCCCCCACAATCCGGTCGTCAGGAAAAGAGCCGTCAAAAACGCGATCGTATGCTCGTACAGGCGTGACATTTCACCTGCAAAGATACGAAATAAATCAGGCGTACGAATGCATCCCGCCCAGGAGGAGGTTCACGCCGAAGTAAGTGATGAGGACGCAGAGGAAGGCGCCGATGGTGTACCAGTGGAAGAAGCGCGGGTTCCGGAAGGGCTTCAGTGCTCTCCCGTGGAGGGTGAAGGAATACACCAGCAGGGTGACGAGGGCCCATGTCTCCTTCGGGTCCCAGGCCCAGTAGCTGCCCCAGGAGATGTTCGCCCAGACGGCGCCGAGGAAGGTGCCGAAGGTGAGGAGGAACACCGCCGGGTACAGGACGACGAGGCTGACGTCGCGGAGGTTCTCCCGCGCCTCGGCCGAGGGGACGGCCACGCCCATGATGCCGTTGAAGGCCACCATCCCGAATGCAAGGATAACAAGGATTCTTTTCATTGCATCTCGTTTGTTTCGGGATGCAAAGCTAGAACCCCCGGGAGTACCCGTCAATCCCTATTTCTAGGGATTATTTGACAGCGATGGTGGTTCAGAGCTGGTCGATGTCCTCGTCTGTCAGTCCGAACCGGGCGGCCACGTCGTCCGGGATATCGTTGAAGTCGATGGCATCCCAGGCCTCCTCCATCTCGCGCCGGTCCTTCTTGGTAGGACGGCCCGCCCCGCGGTCGCGGGTGACGAAGAAGGTTTCCACCGGAGCGCGGAGTTTCTGCAGTTCAGACTCCGGAGTCAGGTTCTGGGCATACTCCGGAACCAGCTTCGCACCCACGCGGCGCTCCAGCGGCTGCAGGACTTTGTAGGTAAAGGTAACGGTCCCCTTGCGGACCTGCACCACGTCGCCGGGCTTCACTTCCTTGGAAGGCTTGGCGTTGGCCCCGGCAACCTTCACCCGTCCGCCCTTGCAGGCGTCGGTGGCATCCGTCCGGGTCTTGAACGCCCGGATGGCCCAGAGGTATTTGTCGATGCGTGCGTCTGCCATGTCAGTCCAGTTCAGGGTCGGGAAGTTCGTCCCCCTCCAGCCCCTCATACTCCTCCCCTTTCAGGAAAGGTTCGGCTTCGGGGTTGATGTATTCATCCTTGTCGCGCCGGGGTTCCAGCAGCGCCTCCAGAAGAATGGTATCACGGTCGGTGGGAGCCAGGATGAAGTCCGTCAGTTCGGCCGGCACCAGCACGGCGTCACCCTCGCGGAAACGAAGGCTGTCCTTCCCTTCCACCTGAACGGAGCCGGCACCCTTGACACAGGCGTAGAGCCGGAAACTGCCGCCCTGGTCCGTGATGCGGACCGCGTCTTTCAACCGGATCTCGTTCACGGAAAACTGCGGGGTGACGGCAATGCTTTCCGTCACCGCCTCCGGATTTCCCTCCGTCTTCGGGACCCGGTAGGCCTTGAGGTCGATCAGGTCGAAAGCCTCTTCCAGGTGCAGTTCGGCCTCTCCGTCTTCCCAGGCATGCAGGCGGAACCAGAGTTCGGAGGATTCGGCCACCTCCAGCAGGCGGACGTCCTGCGCAGCATGGACCATCCCCGGGGTGACGAGGTAGTGCTCCCCTACCTGCGGCTTGATGACATTCAGGAGTTCCTCCACCGTTCCATCCAGGCATTTCTCATAGAACTCGGCGGCGGTCACGTCGCGCTTGAAGCCCAGGAACAGTTTTGCATCAGGGCCGGCGGCCGCCACGTACCAGAGCGCCGTCTTGCCGAACGCGTCATAACGCTGCTCGGCCGCCTCGTCGTCCGGATTCACGTGCAGCGAGGTGCGTCCCTGGATATCCAGCCACTTGACCATCACCGGGAACTGCGTGCCGTAGTATTCGAACGGGATTTCCCCGGCGATGCGCTCCAGGTAGGTCTGCATGATGTCACTGATGGAATTGCCGGAAAGCCAGCCGTCGATGGCCACCGAATCGATGTAGCCAAGGTCGGCGATCCGGTATTCCACGAACCCCCACTTGCGCTCCACCCGTTCGGGTCCGAAACGCATCGGAGTCAGTTTCTTCTCGTCCATGGCCTAGCGGATTACGATGTCGTACGGAAGACGGGCATAAGCCTGGCCCGGACGGCCCTCGCGGATGCCATCCAGGCTCCGGCCGAGCGCCTCGAACGGCGTGTCGGCCAGGATGGACGGCGCCTCTTTCTCACCGCCGATCATCATCATGATCTGTTCCATGGACGAAAGCGTCGCCGGACGGCTGATCACTTGATAATCGCCCTTGGAGACGTATCCGGCCAGGGAGGCGGCGTAATCCACGGCTTCGCGGATGCCGCCGATCTCGTCGACCAGTCCGATTCCGATGGCGTCGGTTCCGACCCATACTCGGCCCTGGGCAAGCTCATCTACACGCGCTTCCTCCAGGGAACGGCCTTCGGCGACCAGGCCGACGAATCGGCCGTAGATATCCTCGATATAGGACTGCATGTTGGCGGTCTCCTCCGCATCGAACGGGCGCATCAGGGAAAACATGTCACTGTGCTTGTTGGAGCCGATGGAAACGAAGTTCACGCCCACCTTGTCCGTCACCTTGGAAAACTCCGGAATCATGGAGAACACGCCGATGGAACCGGTAAGGCAGGTCGCGTCGGAATAGATCTTCTGGGTGCCGGCGGAAATCCAGTAACCGCCCGAAGCGGCGTAGTTGCCATAGGAGGCGACAACGGGCTTCTCGGCCATCAGGAGCTTCAGCGCGGAACGGATCTTCTCGGAGGCGACGACGCTGCCGCCCGGAGAATTGACGCGCAGGACCACCGACTTCACGGTCTTGTCCTTGCGGAGCTTGTCGATCTCGGCGACGAAGCGGTCGGCGGCGATGTTGGAATAGTCCTTCCCGTCGACGATCTCACCGTCGGCGAAGAGGATGGCGACGTTCTCCTTCCCGCCCTGGTTCATCACCTTTGCGGAGACGTAGTCCGCCAGGGAGACCAGGTGGAGGTCCTCCACCTTCTCCACCTGCGCGAGGGTGCAAAGCTTGGAGACAAGTCCCTCATGGTCCAGGAGTTCATCCACAAGGCCATACTGCAGGAAGTCCTCCGGGAAGTTGAGCTTGAGGTGGTCCACCAGCCCGTTCAGCTCCTCCTCGGAAAGGCCGCGGGCCGCGGCGATGGTGGAGGAGACGGTCTTCCACAAGGAATTGACCATCACCTGATACTGCTCGCGGTTCTCGGCGGAAGGCTCGTTCCTGATGTACATCTCGCCCGCCGACTTGTACTTGCCGTGGCGGATGAGCTGGACATTCACGCCCACCTTGTCCAACAGGTCCTTCAGGAAGGTCATCTGGCTGGACAGGCCCACCATCTGGGCCGTACCTCCGTGATAGGAGGTCATATAGATCTTGTCGGCGACGGAGGCCAGGTAATAGGATCCGTTTCCCGGGTTCTCCGTATAGGCGACCACGGCCTTGCCGCTCTTGCGGAATTCGGCGAGGGCCGCGCGCAGTTCCTCCAGGGAAGAGACCCCGCCGGAAGCCATGTCCGGACGGAGGAGGACATACTTGATGGACGGATCGGCCGCCGCAGCCTCCAGGGCCTGGATGGCATCCCACAAGCCGATGGAAGGGGTCGGGGTGGACAAGCCACCCAGCAGGGAAACCGACGGGGAGAAGGACTCCTCCTGCGTCTGCTCGGCCAGTGTGAACTGGGCCATGTCGATGTCCAGGACGCCCTCCCGGGGCAGTACGGTCTTGCTGCCGCCAAGGCTCATGGCGCCGACCATGATGAACAACAGGAAGAAGCCGACCATCTGCATCACGATGAACGCGCAGATCACGGCCAGCATCATTTTGACGAACTCTTTCATCTTATCGTTTATTAAGATCGTTTCTATTTCTTGGGCAGGGTGATCGGAAGCCGGCCCTGGGGGGATTTCAGTCCCATGTAGGCCTGGTTCAGGTCGGTGGGAGAGATGTCATAATCCCGGTTGCAGGGACGCATCGGCGTGGTCAGCCGGTGCTCGAACAGCCACTTGTACGGCTCCTTCAACTGGAACGCCCGCGCCAGGATGGAATGGTCACAGCCCGAAAGCCAGGTATACTGGAGACGGTCCGCCTTGCCGGTCGCAACCATCTTCTTCACAATGCTGGAAGAATAGGAGAACGGGGTGACATCGTCATTCGTGCCATGGATGATCCACAGGGGGACGGCGGTCAAAGGTTCTACGTTCCCGGTGAAGCCGCCGCACATCGCGATGGCGGCGGCGATCCGGTCCGGATAGGCCGCAGCGACCTTGAAGGCACCCCAGCCCCCCATGCTCATTCCGAAGACATAGATCCGGTTCAAGTCGACCCGATACCGCTCGGCGACATAATCCACGGTAGCCATCACGTCCTTGTCGACCCACCCGACCTTGCTGGTCTGGGGGGCCAGGACGATGGCATTGATATCCAGGCCACGACGAAGGGCATCGATCGTCCCGTAACGGGTGACCATGTTCAGATCCGTCCCGGTCAGGCTCTTTCCGTGGAGGAAGACGACCAGGGGCAAAGAAGCATCCGATTCGTGATACTGTTCAGGAAGGTACAGCAGGAAATTATATCCCTGCTTGACCGAATCCCGGTAAGCAAGAAGTTCCTGCGCCAAGGTTTCGGGAACAGCCCATGTCAGCAGCAAAAGGGCGATGGACAAGCATTTTCTCATTTTACTCGTATCTTTTTACCGATCTTGAGGACCGTATTCTGGTTGATTCCGTTCAGGTTGCACAAAGCCCTGACGGAAGTGTGGTACCTGGCCGCGATCTTGGAAAGCGTGTCTCCACTCCGGATGGTATGGTACTGCTTCTCCGTAGAGGTCTGCGTGGACGACCGGGAGGCGGATGAACGGACCGAAGTGCCGGAAGCCGGTTCCTCTTTCTGTATGGAAGGGATCTTCACGGTACTGGCAGGCGGAGCCGCACTCCAATGGCCGTCGGCGAACAGATAGACCGGATCCTTGCCGGAAGGAAGATGCATCGACCCGTCATCATAGACTTCCACCCAGGTTCCATTTTCGAAGAGGACGATCCGCTTGTCGCCGACGGCGAGCCGGAGCGTGTCGGGAGGCAGGACGGTGTTTTCCGGAATCAGCCGGTCGAAGGCGGTCGTATCTTCCTGGATCGGGCTGAAATCCGGAAGGATACGGACCGCACCCAGGAACCGCTCCGTGTAGTAGGTCTCCTTCAACTCCGAAATGATGACTCCCCGACGGGCGGCATGGATGAACGTGAAGTTGTCTCCCTTCGGATCCATCTCGATAAAAATGGCGGCGTGGCCGAGTGCCTTCTTGTTGAACCGGGCGCCGAAAATCAGGATGTCACCCTTCTGAAGTGCATCCAATCCCCCTTCGACCGGCCGGCCGTCGTCCATCTGCCCCGCCACCGTCCGGCCCAGTTTATAGCCGAACTTGGCATAGACATATTTGGTGAAACCGGTACAGTCAAAGCGATCCGGCCCATTTCCGGCCCATTGGTAAGGTCGTCCCAGGTAGCGTTTCGCCTCCTCGATGATGGCGTCGGCCACGTCCCGGGCGTCCACGCTGACGCTGTCGGGCGAAGCCGTCGCAACCGGCTGGGCGAACGACTGTGCGACGATGGATACAAACAGGATGCATCCGATCAGTATTCTCTTCATTTGTACGTTATCTCAAAAATATCTACGGCGTTACCGCCGATACCGTTCCGTCCCTGGGAAGTCGTGAATACGTACCGGCCATCCAGGGACACATCCAATCCAACGGGGTACGAGTCTGCAGGAATCGTGCCGAGCAGTTTCATCGTCGTGGCATCCACGACGGCAAGGCAGCTGGAAAAATTGCAAGCCGCGAAGATGAAATGCCCGTTCGGAGAGATCTCGATGGTCCTTGCTCCAGCCGCGACCTTGCAGGAAACCCAGCCGTCCACCTTGACTTTCCTGTTATCCTTTCCATCCAGGGAAGAACAGGCTGCCAGGAACTTGGCCAGGGGGATCCGCTGGACATAGCCCGCGGAATTGATGCTTGCATACAGGAATCCGTTCCGGATCACCAGATGGCGGAGGTTGGACATCGCTCCCATCACCCGCCCCAGATACGTGTTGTCTTTCAGGTCGATGACGGCGATTCCGCCTCCGCTGCCCATACAACCCACGAACAGAAACCGGTTGTCCGGTGTGAAAACCGTACCGCGCAGGCAGTATCCACTGTTTATGTCCCGGTTCACGCTTTGCGTGAGACTGAGGTTCAGCTTGAGCTGGTAGTCGACGACGATGTTCTCCAGATAATGCCAATCCTCCGGCCGGTCGGACGAGATGTCCATCAGCCCGACCGTGTTGTCGCCCCAATGGGTGACGGCCAGCCGGGTTCCATCCGGGGACACAGCCACCATCTTCGGCAGCGGTCCCGTTTCGAAAAGGCGTATGATTTCGTCCCGCTCCGTATCGATCACTGCCATCGCGGAAGGGTCCTGCGCATTCAAGTCGAAACTTCTCCGGTAATAAGGGACCCAAAGGTACCTTCCCCCATGGGAGAACGTGCTCTCGACCGGCTTTCCGGTAAAGCTCTCCGGATGGTCGTAATGATGGTGGAAAGCATAGAATCCGGACGGAGGCGCCCACAGCGGAAGGTCCTCTTCGCTGAACTTGTGGTTGATGACGGTCAGCTTTTCACCGGACTGGAAATCATAGACCACCGTCTTTCCCCCTTCCAGGGAATTGACATAGTATTTCTTACCGGAAGGGTGGATGTTCACCGATTTCGGGGACTGGATATCCCGGTCGAGGGTGGCCTGGTCTCCCCCGGTGAAATGCTGCTTCCGCCCAATGAAAGTCACTTGTATCCTGTCGGTGGACAGGACACTCCCCATGGCGGGATGGACAAGTTTGGGAGTCCGTTTCTGGGTGTCTTCCTGAGGAGACCCGGCAAGCACGGGGAACGAAAGGAAAAGACAGCCTGCCACCGCAAAGGAGGCAAAACGATTCAAAGCATGCATTCCCTATTCAAAGCTTTTCCGAGCGACGATCAGAGAGGAGCCCGGATCATTGTAACCGAAACGGAATCCGAGCGGTTTGATGGAATCGGAACTCTGGTAGACCTTCGCAAGGTCGGTCTGGTAAACCGACCTCGGGAACCAATGCAGAGGTTCGACATAACCGCCGTAGAGGTCGACTTTCCAGTTCTCCGAAAGGAGGACGTTATACCGGACTCCCGTGTCGTCCTGGATCAGTGCGAAAGAATGGTCCAGGATGTCCTCGCGGATCGTCGAGAACGACCCGTAGTGCAGGAGATAGGAACAGGACTTGACGAGGGTGGCCGTCGAACGGGGATCCAGCTTCTCAAGCATCGCCTGGACGGAAGGGTCGAACTTGTCATCCTGCAAGTTGGTCGACAGGTAGTAGAGGGTCTTGAGCTGCCGGTCTCCTTCCTTGAAGAAACGGATCCGGACGAAGGGGGCATGCTCCTCGGAATCCTGCCACTCCCCGGTTTCGGTCAAGGTCTGATAGGCAACCGATTCAATCCCGTAACCCATCCGGGACAGGAGGACCATCAGGATGGGAATGGTCCCGTCAACTTCCTGGTTATGAAGGTCCGAAGCCATATAGCTGGTCACGAAATAGCTCTTCGCCAGCAGATAATGCAAAGCCTGCTCCAGTTTCTGGAAAGTCTTCTGTCCGGCCTTTTCAGGAGTAATGACCGTACCGGTACGCTCCAGGCCCATCATATAGTAGGTCTCGGAAGACGGGAAGAAATCCACCATGAAGGGAAGGTCCGGGCCGCTGAACGGATACAGGACATTCCGGGCGCCGTCGACAATGTCTTGCAGGTCCGCATCCCGGATGTCCGCGACCATGTCCAGCGTCTTCACGCATTTCGCCCACATCTCATCCATCTTGGCCTTATGTGCCGTCCATACGGGGTCCTCCATCCACCCATACTCAGGGCTGTCCTCCCCAAGCGGAAGTCCGGCGAACAGCATGGCCATGTCATTCAGGGCACGGTCCACCTGAAGAGGCTCCAGTTCATCCACCTCGACGGAATCTTCCGGCTGGATTTCCGCCCGGTTATGGTTACGGTTCCTGCAGGATCCGGAAAGGATGATGAGCAACAGGATTCCGCCGATGAAGGCAGCATTACTGACGAGTCTTCTTGAACGCATATTTATCGATATAATAAACAATGATACCAATCAGAAGGATTCCGCCGCTGAACACCAGGTTCCACACGCTCTGCCACATCAGGAAGAAGATACTGGCGACAAGCGGGATGCCGAACAGGATGGGAGTGAGCGGATAGAGCGGGGTCCGGAAAGGACGTTCCATATCGGGATACCGCTTCCGGTGGATGAACAGGCCGAGGACGGTCAGCAAAGAGCAGAGGGACAGGAGGATGCCCGAATACTCCGTGATGGACTTGAACGTCCCGGTCAGGATCATGAACAGGGAGAGCAGATACTGGAAGATGATGGCATTGGTAGGGATACCTTTGCGCTTTCCCCAGGAAAGGAAACGGAAGATGGCATGGTCCTCCCCCATCCTGCAGGAGACGCGCGGGCCGACGAAAATCATCGAACTGCAGCTGGACAACAGGAAGAAAGCGATGATCCAGCCCCAGACATTTCCCCGGGAACCGAAAAGGTGGTTGGCGACGATCAGGCCGATTTCCACCTCTCCCTTCAGGGAGTCCGCAGGCGTGGACAGGAGGAACATCGCATTCAGAAGCAGATACAGTACCGTCACGAAAAGCGTGCTGAAGAAAAGGGCCCGCGGCAGGTTGACCTGAGGCTTTTCGATGTCATCCACGATATACGCGGCCGCATTCCATCCGGAATAGGCGTAGTAGACCCAGATGATACAGACTGCGAATCCTCCACTGAACAGGTCTCCCCAACGGAAGGTGCTCACGGACTGGGAAATAACCCCGGAACTATCCCCCGAATGAAGGAAACCGATGATGATGAAACCGATGATCGCGATAACCTTCAAGGCCGTCAGGGCATTCTGCACCCAGCCGCTGACGAAAAGGCTGAACAGGTGTACCAGGGTCAGCACGGAAAGGACGATGACGGCAACCGTCTTGGGATTGGCCCAGGGGATCAGCGGAGTGACATATTCCGAAAAGGCCAGGCAGGCCAGGGCCACCGGGGCGGAAAATCCGACGACCAGGGAAATCCAGCCGGCCAGGAATCCCATCATCGGGGAATACAGTTTTCCCAAGAAGTGATACTCCCCTCCTGAACGGGGCATGACGGCACCCAGTTCACCGTACACCAAGGAACCGCACAGGGCGATAATCCCCCCGATCAGCCACAGCAGCATGATCAGGAAGAAGTTGTCGACGGACAAGAGCTGGAATCCCAGGGAAGTAAAGACACCGGTCCCGATCATATTGGCGACGATGAACGAGGAGGACGTCCAGATCCCGTATTTACTTGATCCTTGCTTCATTCAGACTTTCTTGAAAAAAAATCACGCATCCCGTTTTAAAAAAAGGGTGAATTTACAAATATACGTAAAATTCCTGATACTCTTTGGTTTTGTCAAGGGATATCGCATTTTAGAGGCTATTTGAAAGAAAACGTGTATATTTGTAATCTTAATACTTGGAATCATTATGGCACAGAAACCGTCCATTCCCAAGGGGACCCGTGACTTCGGCCAGCGCGAGATGGCCGAGCGCAACTATATCTTCGACACCATCCGGAGCGTGTTCCGGACCTACGGATACCAACAGATCGAAACGCCGGCGATGGAGAACCTCTCCACGCTCCTGGGCAAATACGGCGACGAGGGTGACAAACTGTTGTTCCGCATCCAGAACAGCGGCGAAAAAGCGGCCCTGGCGCCGGAGAAAGGCCTCCGCTACGACCTGACGGTCCCCTTCGCCCGCTACGTGGTCCAGCACCAGAACGAGATCTCCTTCCCGTTCAAGCGCTACCAGATCCAGCCGGTCTGGCGCGCGGACCGGCCGCAGAAGGGCCGCTACCGCGAGTTCTACCAGTGCGACGTGGACGTAATCGGCTCCACGTCCCAGGTCAATGAACTGGAACTCGTCCAGATCGTGGACCGGGTGTTCGCCAAGCTGGACGTGCGCGTGCTCTTGAAGATCAACAACCGCAAGGTCCTCACCGGCCTTGCGGAGATCTGCGGCTTCCCCGAGCGGGTGGTGGACATCACCGTCGCCATCGACAAGCTGGACAAGATCGGCCTGGAGAAGGTGGAGGAGGAGATGATGGAAAATGGCCTTACGGCCGAGGCCATCGCCGTGCTGCGCCCTGTCCTGCTGCTCTCCGGGACCACGGCGGAAAAACTGGCCACCATGCGGGGGCTGTTTAGCGGCGGCTCGGCTTCCGGCCTGATCTCTGAAACCGGCCTCAAGGGCTTGGACGAACTGGATGAACTGTTCGGCCTCATCGATGCGGTCGGCGTCTCGCAACCCGTGGAGATCGACCTTTCCCTCGCCCGCGGCCTCAACTACTACACCGGCGCCATCTTTGAGGTGAAGGCCCTGGACTTCCCTATCGGAAGCATCTGTGGCGGAGGCCGTTACGACAACCTCACCGGCATCTTCGGCCTTCCGGACGTCTCCGGCGTGGGCATCTCCTTCGGTGCCGACCGCATCTACGACGTCCTCAAGGGCCTGGACAAGTTCCCGGCAACCCTCTCCAGCAGCACGCGGCTCCTGTTCGCGGTCATGGGCCCGGCAGAACTCCGGTATGTCCTCCCCCTCGCGAAGACCCTCCGCGACGCCGGCATCTCCGTCGAGGTCTATCCCGACGCCGGCAAACTCAAGAAGCAGTTCGACTACGCCGCCAAGAAGGCCATCCCCTTCATCTCCATCAACGGCTCCTCCGAGATCGAAGCCGGCACCGTGAACCTCAAGAACCTCGAAACCGG
Source organism: uncultured Bacteroidia bacterium (assembly GCA_902778105.1). Taxonomy (GTDB): domain Bacteria; phylum Bacteroidota; class Bacteroidia; order Bacteroidales; family UBA932; genus Cryptobacteroides. The sequence continues at coordinate 7,930 of CACYWN010000001.1, read as the reverse complement.
CGACCAGCAGGCCTTCCAGACCACTGAAATGGACAAAATTCTGGAGTTTTTGTCATTTTAAACGAGCGTTTTTGTCATTTTGAGCAAGATTTTTTGTCATTCTGAGCGAAGCGAAAGAATCTCTTTTCCGCAGAAAAATTTTGGATTTCCGAAAAAAGTCCTTACCTTTGCAATCCACATCGCGGAGTAGAGCAGTCGGTAGCTCGTCGGGCTCATAACCCGGAGGTCGTAGGTTCGAGTCCTGCCTCCGCTACTAAACAGGACAAGTCGCAAGATTTGTCCTGATTTTTTATTTTATCGGCTTCGTAATCGACTGATACAGAGCGAAACAGATTGAGTACTTCGTTCTCCTCAACGGTTAGATAACACTTCTTTTCGTTGTCCCAGTAAATCCCCCGGGGATGCACCAGTTTCTGGATGCTCTGGCAGGTATCGAAGTCGTTTTGGCTCCACCAAGTTCCTAATTGTGAGGACATTGAGACCGTAGTGCTGACATATTCGGCAAGGTTAGATAATTCTTCGTTTAGTCCAGCCGCTTCCCGGGTCAGTTCTGCTTTCCTTGCCTCGAGTTCCTCCACCGCATCCCGGCACGTCGGCTCGTCGATTTCCTCGAGTGCATATTTCATCCGGACGCTCCTTATCTTCTTGTCAAGCACGCTTATCTGCTTCTCGATTTCTTCCATCTCCTTCTTGTCGCTGCCATCCTTCTCGTAGAACTTATCCGTAATCACTTCCGTCATTATTCCGTGCAGCTCCTCGGGGATGCGATACTCGTTGAGGAGATTGGAATATGCCAGATGTACGGTGCTTGCGGACACATTGGAGTGGTAGCCCTTCGTGTTTGCCTTGTAGTACGGGAAGGTCTGCCCGTTCTTCTTGCGGACCATATACCCGGTGTATGTGCTTCCATCTATCGGGCATAGCATCGTTTTCTTCAGGGGAAACTCCGGAGTAATGTCCCGATGCTCATAGTGGTCGTGGTTCCCTTCCAGATTCTCCTGCACCTTGTTGAACATTTCCTCGCTTATCAACGGCTCCTGTACTCCCTTAATCCGTTTCCCTTCCCCGAGATACCTATGCTCGATGTAGCCACAGTAGAACGGATTACGGAGGATTTCGCTTAATCGCTGCTTATACATCTTGAGTCCCCGGGCGTTGAGGCGGCGGACGATTTCTTCGTTGGACAGATTCTCGTTCGCCTTCCACTCGAATGCCTTCCGCAGAATCTTCCCTTTCTCATTGACCGTGATGATGTGTTTCTTCCCTTCCTTTCTCGAATCATAGCCGAGTGGAGGTCTGCTATACCATTCGCCCCGTTGGATGCACGCTTTCATACCCTCGGTACATTTGTGCTTCCTTGCCGCATTATCCATACTGGCTACGACTATCATCATATTCTCGATGGACTCTGCAAAAAAATTGTCCTGCGAGATTGGCTGGTTGATGGCTATGAGCGTAATTCCTTCGCTTTTCAGTTTCGTCTTCCACATAATGCCTTCGCTTGCATTACGGGAGAATCGGTCATAATCATAGCACACGATGGTATTCACTTCCGGGTCACGCTGGACTTCGGTGACCATTGCCAAGAACTTCTCCCCAGCGACCTTTGCACTTTCGTTGGTCGCACCGTAGTCACTTTTCTTGACACGGATTCCGTTACGCTCACAGTACTCCATACAGGCATCTATCTGTGTCTGGATGGAGTTGTTGTGCTTGAATTGGTCTGCTGATGATACTCTCGACCAGATGACGGCTACCTTGTCCGTTGAGGCATTACGCTTTTCGATGATGCCTTCCGCCCTGCTCTTTTTCTTCTTCTTAATCATCTGCCGACCGTATTTGACTGCTTATTCTTGAATGACTGGTAGCCGATTTCCGCTATCATGTCGAAGTAGTTGAGGATACGGAGCATATCGCCTTCGTCCGTAATCCCGACCTTGATGAACTGATTTCTTCTTGCATTGGTTAAATCTCTCTTGAAGTACATTTGCTTTGAGATTTCATCCTCTGTCTCCGCAAGAAATGGAGATAAGGTTATTGCCTTTTACGACCTCGATACCACGACTGAATGGCAGGAGTTGAATGCCGATGGGAGGGGCTGAACCGTCTTTCGCAAATATACAGAAAAGATTTCGATTTATGAAGGCGGGCTACAGGAACCGCTTGAGCCGTTGGAGTGTCCCGAGGCTGGTTCCGGTTATCGCTTTGACATTACGCAGCGAGATGCCCTTCCGGAGCAAGCCGATTTCCTTCTGGTACTGGTCCTTGTAGCTTTCATCGCTCTTCCGGTAGGTTGAGGGTCTTCCCATCTTGATGCCCTGTTCCCGGCATTTAGCGATGTACTGGTTCCGGCCCGACTCCATCCGCTCCTTGATGGTCAGTCGCTCCATACTGGCTATCTCGAGTAAGATTGTGCAGATGAGCGATGCGACCGGATTGACCTTGCCGTCGGGGTTGAGGGTGTTGAGGTTGTAGTTCTTTATATGCAAGCTCACGCCATTCTCGTTGAGGTAGTTAATGACCTTGAGGGCTTCGAGGGTGTTTCTCCCGAGGCGGCTGATTTCGAGGCATACGACCCGGTTCAGGCGATGTTCCTTGACATACTCCACCAGCCCGGAGATTTCCTCTCTGTCGGTGTTTCTCGTGGCTCCGCTGACCTTGTTGGCGAATACCTTCACGACCTCCCAGTTCATCCGCTGGCAGTAGTCCGTGAGTTCCACCACCTGCCTTTCGTAGTCCTGCCCCCGAGTCGAGACCCTTGCCAGAATTGCTACCTGTTCCATAACTACAAAACCGCTACGATGTTCTCCCACCTAAACGACCTCCACGCCGCCTTTTCGACATCAAAATAGGCGGTGGTGGCGTAATGCTCCCGGCTGATACCGTTACCGTTGATGTATCGCTCCACCAGTGCCTTCGAGGTCGTGCCGAATGCCTCCCGGAGTTCCCCGGATTTCTTCATATAGACGAAGTGGGCTACGCCGTTGCGCATTTGGTTCTTCACATTCACCACCAGCATCGCTTTGGCTCCTGCCATCAGTGCCGAGTTGGTTCTGTTGCCGATGACCGCCATCCGGGTCAGGGTCATCGTGTCTGTCGTTGCAAGCATCGTGTTCATATCTGTTTCCTTTATCTACAGCTAATATACAGCTATTATTTAATATATGCAAGCTTTTGGCGGATTATTTTTAACATTTGCAATCCTCAACCGTAATCCGTACCTTTGTACCTATAACAACATAGCAGAACGATGGCGAATGTAAATGGAAAACAAGAACGGATGGTCGTACATCTGGAAATCGACGGCCAGCATTACTACTACGGGAACCTGAAAGCCCTCTGTGACCACTGGGGCAAGGATGCCCTCGGGGTCGGGTACGCCTATCTCCGGAACTACGGAATCAGTGAAGATAATCCCTTCCGGAATGCGAAATGCATTATCCGGAAGGGAATACTCATTTCAAGTACTAGGAAGGACTCTACGCAAAAACGTTCTTGACAAGTTCAAACAGCCCATAGGAAACCCCAGCGCCTGCAGCTAAAAGAAAAGCTAGCATACCAGCGCATCCTTTCTTTTGAGGCTGATTCATCGTCTTAAATGCAGTATCAAACTTTTCTTTTCTTCTCTTGCGTCGTTCCTCTATTCCTTGCCATCCAGATTGGTTAAATGAAACGTAATCCTCGATGATTACACCACTTGAATTGAAAACCAAACAGTCGCTTGAAAGGTCCTGGTCACTGCTATTCAATCCTAAAGACTCCACATCTGACGCACTTAATCCCAACATGTCAATTTCGTCTTCTAAGTCTGAACCGCCATCTGATATCACGAAAGTTGATTCTTCAACACTCACTCCAAACAATTCCAAAAGTTGGAGGACAACCTTTGATGCGCCTTCATAATCATATCCGAAATCAAGTTTGTATTCTGTGACCTTCGTAGCTTGCCCATTGCCGTCCCAGCCTGTTCCACTAGATATACTAAAAGCTTGAACCAAAGACGAGTTCTTGAATTTGCCCAGCATTCCATTGTATTCAAGCCCCAAACTGTTTAGGTATATTGAAAAACCGGTATTAGGCTGATTATCTTCAATCTTTGACTGAAAATTGTCTGGAATAAGCGTAACCTTGCCTTCAGCTATGAACTGAAGACTCTTTTCAGTTGGATGCTCTTGTAAAAGATTAGAATACAGTTTTATTGCAGATGCAAGTCCTTTATTATTATATTTCTTTGCATCTTGCACATACATTGTAACATCTTTCCCTTCTGCAGCCCTTTGGATAAGATAACTTCCACAATACTCGCAGTTGTGGTGATTTGTTGCACTCGCCCCACAATTAGGACATACGATTGTTTGTACTTGATTTTCCATACTATTGATATTTAATAATAATTGATTCGTAATATCGATTGCATCAGTGCTATTTTTGACCAACGCCAATAAATCTGCATTATTACTTTCTGCTTGAGGAAAAACTATTGCAGACTGTACTTTAGGCGGTATAAGAGACTGTTTTAAAGCCTTAATCCCATTTTTCTGATAGCATTCAGAAATGGAATATCCGTCTGCGATATAGTTTTGAGCACATTCTATTATACCTTGATAATCCTCGCGAATAGTGATAACTGATTTATCCTTACGCTGGACTTTAATAATATATTCCATGCTATTCAAGTGTCTTCTGATAATCTCCCTCAATCCCTTGAAGGATTCTATCCATCCGCACAACTGTCTCCTTTATCTCGCTATCGGTGTTAAATGCTTCTTGACATAGGGAAACTCTAAGTAGCCTTCCACAGACATTGATATTGACATGAGCTACTACCTCAACTTCATCATTTTTCTTATCAAAATAGCGTTTTTCCCATTTTGCGCCATAACAAAAACCAGCCTCAAGCCAAGTTATTACGGTCGTTGTAATATCTTCACTGCGCATCTCATTTTACTCTCTTAGAAATTGAACTACAAATGATTAAGAGTATCGCCTCAAAGGCAATCATTAGAATTGCAGCGATGACCAAGCCGTTATCGGAGACTGTCGGGCGAGAATCAAGACCGAGGATGAATTCCACAACGCCGAGCAGGAGGAAAAAGAACGAGAGTCCTATGACATACCCGTCCTTCATTGGGAGAGCCTTCAATAGGTAAATTAGTAGGGTCGAGAGAATAATAACAATACTGGTAAAGCCGACGTTGAACCAGCTATAACCAGACAATAGTACTCCAAATAGGAGGTTGAGGGCGAGCGCTATGCCGCCGACCGTTAAAGTGAGATTCTTCATATCGAATTACATTTGAGGCGGAGTGGGGGGCATCGGAGGAGGTGTCGGGTTTATCAGACCAGCAAGTTCCGGGGTGGAGGCAATGGTCTGCCAGTTTGCCATCCCGGGCTTCCAGACGAGCGTGTTTTCATTGATTTGCCCTTGGGCTTTCATCGCAGCAAGGTTAGCAGAGGTCTGTCCTCCTATCTGCTGCCCATTGACATAGACGAACCAGGTCGGCTCTTGTGGCATAGGCGGCGGTGTTGCTGCGGGAGCAGGATTCGTGTTCATTGTCTGCTGTGCCATTCCACCCATCATTCCGCCGAAGCCCATGCCGACACCAACCCCCATCATTTGGGCTGCTCCGGCTCCTTCATTTGCGGCCGCTTTTTCAAGGACATCAAAACTGCGCTGCATCTGATAGACGTCTTTACCTTGAATCTTCATCTGGGCGACCGTCGCTTTGGCTTCTTTCAGCTTAATGAAACTCGGGTCATCCTGCGGCACATTGATGGACATGATGGCAAAATCCACCAGCGAGATGCCATATTTTGCAAAAGACTTGTTGATTTCCTCATTGCAGTATTCGGAGATATCTACAAGGTAACTATTGATGTCCAGAATGGAAATTCCATCCTGCGTTATCTTCCGGGAGAGTGTCTGACTGAGCCGGGATATGAGTTTCCCTTTGAAATAGCTGTCAATATCCTCCGCTGTGAAAGACGGCATATTGCCAATAAGAGTCTCGAGGAATAGCCTTGGGTCTGTAATCTTAATGCCATATTGACCAAATCCCCGGACCGGAACAATGATGGAATACTTCGGGTCTTCCAGATTGATGGGGGTTGGAGTTCCCCACTTCATATCCAACTTGGTTATCTGATTGACGAACCAGACCTCGGCTTGGAATGGGGAATCGCCACCAAATGGAAGATTGATGATTTTGTTGAGGAGCGGGAGATTTTCGGATTTGAGCGTGTAAGTTCCTGCTTCAAAGGAATCCAGCACTTTGCCGCCTTTGACAAAGAACGCAGTCTGGGCAGTATAAACTACCAATTGAGTTCCGATTCGCAGGTCATTGGACGGGAACTTGTGACAGAATTCTTTTTGGCTGACTTCCCATTTGACAACATCAATAAGAGCCATCGAGTTTTAGTATCTTTCCTCCGGCTCCAAATGAGGAAGCTAACACAACAAAAGTGTGGAGCCGTTTCGCACTCATCGAATCGAGGTTCTGGAAGGACCTGTGAGAAATGAATACGACCGATACACCACACTCGACGATATGATGTCGGTCGTAGAACACGACTTGCAACAATATCAATGTCGAGCGGAATGTCTCATCGTCGTCCTTCTCACTAAATTTTCCAGATTTCGATTCAGGACAACGCGAAAACACTTTCGCTATATGTCTGTCAATTGCTTGACAAATGCAAATATAAGTATAATTGTTCAAGATTAAAATAAAATGATAAGGAAGGTGACTAATAAGTGATTATTGGCCACCTTCCTTTTTTCCTTGTCGGCCGTGTCGCTTTTTCGAGCGGCTTCTGATCAAAGCGAGATTTTCCTCCTTCTCATCGCCCCCCGGCATCCGTCCTCGCGATCATTTTCCGGATGTTATGTGCGATTGCCAGCGTGGCAAACTCGGCTTCAACGAGCCGTTTCCCCTTGTAATGGAAGCGTTTGAAGCCGCAGTCGTATTTGAGTTGGCCGAAGACGGCCTCCGGCTCTATCGGGCGCATGCTCCGGTGGTATAGTCCCCGCTCACACGTAAGGCGCTCTCGGGCCTGGTTCCTGTACAGGCGGCTTTTGACGTTCACTTCTATGACCCGATTCCCTTTCCTCTTGAAGCACATCCCCCGGAGCGGACACTGCTCGCAGTTTTGTGCCTTGTATTTCTTGGCCGTGCTTATATATCCAAGCTCCGACGTCCTGTGTGTCTCCCCGATACATTCCATATGCTGCCCCATCGGGCAGACGAAGTAGTCGTCCTCCTCGTTGTAGTACAGGTGTTCGGGAATGAAGGGGTCCCGGGCATACCCCCGCTTCAGCTCCGTATGGAACATCGGGTACTTGACGTACCCCTCGATGCCGTTCCCGTCCATGTATTCGTAGTTCTCCTCGTTCCCGTAACCGGCGTCGGCGACCACCTCCCGGCTTTGCCTGCCGAACCGCCTCTCGAACATGTCCAGATGAGGGATGAACACGCCCCAGTCGTTCGGCCGCCAGGACATCGAGAAGTGCGTGATGAACTGGTTCTCCGTGGATATCTGGACATTGTACCCCGGCTTCGTCTGCCCATTGTTCATCGCATCCTCCTTCATGCGCATGAATGAGGCGTCATGGTCCGTCTTGCTGTAGCTGTTCCGGTCCCCCAGGATCTCCAGCTTCTCCTCGTACTCCTTCATCTTCGGGACGGACTCCTCCTTCACCGTCCTGACGGCCTTGCGGAGCGCCTTGTCGCCGATTCCGGCCTCTTCCATCTTTCCCAGGATCCGTTCCGTGCGTTCGGCCATCTCCTCCGAGGTCATCACCCCTTCCTTTTCCTCTCCCATCTCCATGTTTAGCTGCCGCTCGGCCTCGGACAACACGGACTTCACTTTCTTGTCCAACTTCTCCTGGTGCGTCTTGGTCGCCTTCTTCCAGACGAAGGTGTACTTGTTC